>NZ_JBHSKT010000005.1:0-332979 GCF_042657365.1 Adhaeribacter terreus
CAGCCGTTTTTGCTCAGATCGCTTGGATATCTCTTCCGTTTTTCTTTCTTTTGATGGGTACTCACCGAGGTTTTGAATAGTTGGTCGAATAACTTTCTTAACCAAAGTGGGTACTTTTTTTATCCCGATAATTCACTTTTAAAACAGTTTCTAAGGAAGGTTTGCCTTTTTAAAAGACAGCATTTGCGTTTCAGGTTTTGTTTCGGCAATTTCAAAACCGAAAAAAATGGTTCTGAATTTATGCAAACTTATATTGCCTTGCTGCGCGGCATAAACGTGAGCGGCCACAAAAAAATAAAAATGCCCGAACTGAAAGCGATGTTCGAAGAGCTCGGTTTTACGAACGTACGAACCTACATCCAAAGCGGCAACGTAGTTTTTGAAAGCGAAACTTCGGAAGATCTGGAAAGTAAAATATCGGCCAAAATTCAGGAACAATTCGGCTTCGAGGTTTCGGTTATTTGCAGAACTTCGGCTGAAATGAAACAGGTAATTGCGCGCAATCCTTTTGAAAAAATGGTAGGGTTTGAGCCCGAAAAACTCTACATTACTTTCTTACAGCAAACGCCTTCCGCAGAAAAACTCGAAGCATTGCAAGCCTTTACTTTTGAGCCGGAAATGTATACCGTTTCGGGCAAAGAAATTTACGTGTATTGCTTTAATGGTTACGGCAACACCAAACTGGAAAATGCTTTTTTCGAGAAGAAGCTGAAAGTGGCTGCTACCACCCGCAATTGGCGCACAGTAAATAAATTAATTGAAATGAGCCAACCCGAAACTACCGCTAACTGATGGAAAAAGTATTTGCTAAAAACCGGCAGGAATGGCGCAACTGGCTGGAACAAAACCACGATAGCGCGTCGGAAATTCACCTGGTTTTCTACAAGCTCAGCACTAAAAAGCCAACGGTTACTTACGAAGAAGCTGTGGAAGAAGCGCTTTGTTTTGGCTGGATAGACGGCGTGCGCAAAGGCATAGACGAGGAAACTTACATGAACCGTTTTACGCCGCGCAAACCCAAAAGCACGTGGAGCGTGGTAAACAAAGACCGCGTAGAAAAGCTGTTGGCTGCCGGAAAAATGACCGAAGCCGGACTGAAACTGGTGGAAATTGCGAAGCAAAACGGGCAATGGGATGCGGCTTACCAACTCAGCGCCAAACAGGAAATTCCGAAAGACCTGGACGATGCTTTGGAAGCCAACGAAGCAGCCTTGATTTTCTTTAGAAGTTTGAGTAATACCAATCAGTTCACCTACATCCGGCAAATTGAAAAAGTAAAATCTCCGGAATTACGGGCCGCACGGTTAGCCCGCATCATCAAGCTTTGCGAACGGGAATTAAAACCTTACGCCGACGGCAAAAAAGTGCTTTCCGATTCTATTAAACTGTGAGTTTTTCAGGCGAAAAGCATAGCGTTTTTCATCGGGGAAATCGAATCAGAATACGTGGATCCTCCCCCTACCCCCTCCAAAGGGGGACAATCAGGAATGCGTATTTTAAATTCCGGGAATACATTATCTGATAAAAGTACCCCTTTGGAGGGGGTTAGGGGAGGACTTTTTCTGCTGAAAACTATACCGTTTAAAAATCCCTTCTCTTTTTCGGGCAAAAAACGGTAGCATTTCAGGTCCAAAAAGTGGCAGTTAAGATATTCGCAAAGCAGATCAGGGTTTCTTTAACCAGGCCTCGATCTTAGTCTGGTTCAGAGTGAAGTAAGAACTTTTATTTTCTACTACTGAGTTATTTACCCAAAAGATCTGCGGAAGGCTGGCGCCGGCCATTTTCATAAACTTATCAGCACCGGTAAACATCGACCAGGAAATATCGGAAGCGCGGGTATTATCGAAGAATGGCTGCAGGTTTTCATCGTCGCCGTTCAATATCATGTGTACCGGCAGGCCTGGATTTTGCTGTTTCATTACGTGCAGCTTTTTTGCGGCAATTTTACAATGCGGGCAGGTTAAGCTGAAATAAGCAATTATCCACTTTCCTTCGCGCAACGCAACTTTTGGCGGTTCATTTGTAGCATCTTCGTAAAGCAATTCCAGGGGAAGTTTGTAATGCAGTTTGCCGCTGTAGTTATTCTCGGAGACCTGCAGATCTACAGGATTCAGAATAAACGGCAATGCAAGCGAAACAATTACCAAAGCGCCGGTAACCAGTTTAATTTTCCGGAAAACAAAACCCCGGTGATAACGATAAATAAAAGCGGCCGCAACCAGCATCGCTACATTTTTTAAAATGCCTTCGAGCGGTGTAAACTTAAAAAATTCGCCGAAACAACCACAATTACCCTGGTTCCCGAATTTAAAGATCTGAATAAGCAGGTAAATATTAAACAGCACCAGCACCAAAGCTACCAGCGGAATGGTAAACCGTTTGAGCCACAGATTAAAAAGCAGCAGCACGCCGCAGGCAAACTCAAACCCAATAAACAGCCGTGCCACAAAACCCGAAAATTGCCAGTTGGTAATACCAAATTCCACAAACGTGTATTCGAAAGGCTCAATGGGGTAAAGTTTGGTATAAGCCGAAAGAAGAAAGATAAGGCCTAATATTGCCGATAAAATTATAGCCGGTATAGCAGTTTTTTGTTCAGAAATCATAATAAAAAAGCAGGGCGACAAGTATTTTGTCGCCCTGCCGGAATAATTGCAACTAAAGTAAGCCTACTTATTTAATTTTGCAAGAAGCAGTTACGGTAGTACCGCCAGAAGTAGCGCTAGATTTACCAGAGCAAGCACTTTCAGCATCTTTTTTAGTAGAGTGGATTGTTACAGAAGATTTGTAATCGCCGCCTTGTCCATCAGAAGTAGTACACTCGCAAGTATAATCTTTTTTACATGCGCTAAAAGCAACCAGCACTACAAGTGCACTTGAGTAAAGAACTTTTTTCATTGTGTTGAGATTTTTGAATGATTTAGAGTCTCAATGTTATAAAATATTATCCAATTCTAAAAGGCGCTTACTGCGCTTAACAACCAGAAATATTTTTCCACACTATTGTTAAAACATCAAAAATTACAGGTCAAAACAAGAAATAGCAGTTATTTACTGATAGTAATGACCAAACCCATTGACTATGGAAATCAATCATTTCTTTATCAATCACTTATAATTTACACCGGCAAAAGTCGCCTATTTCAGCACAAATTATTTAGAACTTTTATAAATTATAACACCTAAGAAAGCAGCCGCTCAACCATATAATTATTCAAATACTTTATTTCACCAATATCCGTATTTTCAGGAAAAGTCTGAGGAACTTCAGGCGAAGCAATTAGAAATCTGGTTCAACATATTTTCCCGGCTACCGTTTTATCTATCCGGATCAAAATTAACCAGCCAGCTCCTTTATGCTCGTAAAACAGAAACTTCCCTTAAGCTACCTCTTCAACATGATAAAAGTAGATGTGGTGCGGGTGTTTTTCTTTTCTATAACCTTCAACATTTTCAAGTTCTTTTTCAGCGACTACCTGCCTTCTATGCCAGCGCAGCTGCCTACGGTTTTGGGTACGGCTATTTCGCTGGTACTGGCTTTTAAACTGAACCACTCTTACGACCGCTGGTGGGAAGCCCGCAAGATCTGGGGCTCCATTGTAAACGATTCGCGGACGTTAATTTTGCAGTTGAAAACTTACATTCAGACCGATGTGCTGGGTTATGATGAAACGGGAAAGTTTATTCAGAAAATGGCAAACCGGCAAATTGGCTGGTGCTACGCGCTGGGCGAATCGCTCCGGGGCCTGGACAATCAGGCTACGATACACCAGTATTTAATTCCCGCCGAAGCCGGTTATGTGTTGCCGCAAAATAATAAGCCATACGCCATTCTCGCACTACACATGCGCGACTTTAAAGAGCTACTTAACAAGCAAGCCCTGAATCCTTTTCAACAGGTGCAACTCGATAGCACGGTTTCGCGGCTTGTGGGTTATATGGGCATGGCCGAACGTATAAACAGCACCGTTTTTCCGGTTACGTACCGCGTTTTCGTGCATTTTTTCATTTATCTGTTCCTCATTATTTTATCGCTTGGCCTGGTAGAAACGTTGGGCCCGCTGGAAATTCCGATCCTGATCGTGATTGCTTCTACCTTCTTTTTAATTGAGAAAACAGCTACTTATTTGCAGGATCCTTTCGTGAATATGCCCACCGATACGCCGGTAACCGCCATTGCGCGCACCATCGAAATCAATATAAAACAACTTCTGGAAGAGCCTGATGTGCCGGAACCGATAACGCCGGAAGATTTTTATTTAAAATAAAAACCCCAAATTTGTCAAATCAAATCTTCGAAAACCAGCAAAAAACTAATCTTAATGAGAACACATACCCTGGAATCGCAAAGCAGCTTAACGCCTGAAATGGCTATTACTTTTTTGCAGGAAGGCAACGAACGCTTTGTAAATAACCTGAAGGCGAACCGCAATTTGCTGCAGCAGGTAAACGAAACCGCCGCCGGCCAATTTCCTTTCGCCGCCATTTTAAGCTGCATCGATTCGCGCACTTCTGCCGAATTAATTTTCGACCAGGGCCTGGGCGATATTTTCAGCATTCGGATTGCAGGCAATATTCTGAACGAAGATATTCTGGGCAGCATGGAATATGCCTGTAAAGTAGCTGGCTCCAAGCTGGTGGTGGTGCTGGGCCATACTAATTGCGGCGCCATTATAGGAGCCTGCAATAACGTAGAGATCGGCAATATTACCACGCTGCTGCACAAAGTAAACCCCGCCATTGCGCTCGAAACCCAAACCACCGAGAACCGCACCGGCAGCAATACGCCTTTTGTAAACCGGGTAACGGCAAATAACGTGCACCTTACCATGGCGCGCGTACGTAAAGAAAGCCCGATCTTAGCCGAAATGGAACGCAACGGCGAGATCCGGATCATTGGCGGCGTGTACGATGTAGAAACCGGCAAAGTAGATTTTTACCTGCAAGATTAACGCTACTTTTTACGCCCGAAACCCTACCGTTTTTTCAGCTAAAAACTTCCGGCGGCGTTGTTTATTCGTCAGAAAAACGCGCTGCCGGCTAAGGGTAAAGCTGCGGCGCGTTGTCTTACAATTACTACTACTAAAAACGGTAGCCTTTTGTATGAAAAAAGTAACGCTTTATCTGTTGGTTTCGCTTGCGGTTTGCAGCTGCACTTCTTCCGTTAAAATGGCTCTGAACGAAAGCCAGTGGCAGCAGAAAAAGGAATATGCCGTTGTAAACCAGAAACCTTTATTCAAACAGCAATCGCTGGCTTTTGCCCAATATAAAACGCAGGAAGTAAAACGGTCCTGGACGAAAGGCACCAAAGGTTCGAGCGGTTTTAGTGTGGGCGGCGCCAGCATTTACGTAGATCATTTAACCAAAAAACAAACGTTCCGGTTTAAGCTGCAGGATGGTTCACAGATTTCTGAAGCTTATTGCGCCACCAATATTAAAGCCAAAGACCTGGTTTTAGGAAACAGCAATTCCGGCTTCAACCAGGTTTTAGATCTGCTCAGCATTGGCATTGAAACCGACAATCAGTTCTACGCCAAAATTATTCCGGAAACCAACACCCAACCCTGGGAGCTTTTCTTCGACAACATGGCGGCGCAACGTTCCAAAACCTATGCCGGCTCGCTGGTTCAAAGCCCCGATAATTACTACACCATTGTGCCCATAAATAAACTGCAAGGCAAAAACGGACCAGTTGCGTTACCTTTCGGCGCCGTTGGTTTTGAGTTCCGCAACATGCAGGGGCAACCCGTAGCCGCCATTTCAACCATCAACAAAGGCATGGTTTATATGAGTGAAGTACCGCCCGCAGAAAAATTTTTATTAGCCAACGCCTGCGCCGCCCTGCTTTTACAAGCGAATGACCTGTAATCTGAATTTGAGTTTTCAGGGCAAAAAGCATAGCGTTTTTTTTAATGATTGAATGTGAGACTGACTGAATGCGAGAATGAAAATGTTGAAATTATTCTCTAATTCAGTCGTTCAATCATTCGCTAAATCTCCAGTACACTTTTCTTTTTACGGTCCAGTTCAAACGGAATTACGGCCATGATTTCGGTTTTCAGGTTCTGAAGCATTTTCTTGCGCGGATACGATCTGGCTACTACCAAACTGATCTCGCGCACCGGTTTTGGGTCGGCAAATTCATGGATGTTTTCTTTCTGAAGCGGCGTTAAATTGAGCGTGGCAAAATGCGGAATAATGGTCAGACCTTCGTATCTATCTACCAAGTTTATAAGGGTTTCGATGCTGCCGGCTTCGTAGTGTAAATTATCGGCTACAGCCTCCTGTTTCTTGAGTTCGCAAAGGTTAAAAACCTGGTTACGCAGACAATGCCCTTCTTCCAAAAGCCACAAATGTTCGAGGTTTATTTCTTTTGGCGCGAGGTATTTTTTCTTACCTAGTTTCTCGCTTTTAGAGGCATAAGCAAAGAATTCTTCGTAAAAAAGCGGGTGTTCGGCAAGTTGAGGTTCGTGGATTGGTGTGGCTAAAATTCCCATATCCAAGTCGCCGGTTTTCAACTTCGCAATAATATCATTCGTTACCATTTCCTTGATGTAGATCTTCAGGTTTGGGTATTTCTGTGAGAACGGTTTCAGGAAAAGCGGCAGTAAATAGGGCGCCAGCGTGGGGATAATTCCCAAATGCAGTTCGCCGGTAATTTCACCTTTCAGTTCGACCGCATATTCTTTCAAATACCCAACTTCGGCCAACACCTGTTTCGCGCGCAGAATAATTTCCTCTCCTTCTCTGGTTGGTTCTACGGGTTGCTTTTTTCGATCGAAAATTTTCACGCCCAGTTCATCTTCCAGCTTCTGGATCATCATGCTGAGCGTAGGCTGGGTTACAAAACTGGCATCGGCGGCGCGCGCAAAATGCCGGTGTTTTTCTACTGCTACGATGTATTCTAATTGCTGCAGGTTCATGTTTTGGTTTTTGGTTGTTGGTTAAACTCAGACCAGATATTTTAATCGGGAATGCTTGAAATAACCACCCCAACCCCTCCTTGAAAAAAGGAGGGGAGCTGCTGCATTGCTCATTTTTAGCTTTAGTTGTTAATAGCAAGCTTTCTAAAACGCTATACCTACAGGCTCAAAAACTCAAATACAGCAGAAAAGAAAAGCTCCCCTCCTTTTTTCAAGGAGGGGCCGGGGGTGGTTATTTTACATATTCCGATTGGGTCTAATAAATTTCATCTATACAAAGATAGAAAATATCAGTTTGATTGATAAACGTAATCGCCGCAACTTTGCATCATCAGAAACCAAAAAACATATATAAACCATGCAAAACAGAATCTTATCTATCGGCTCAACTTTTCCGGATTTCAAAAAAACGGCAGCAGTTTCTATCGAGAAGGGCAAAGAATTTTACGAACTGAATTCCGAAGAAATTAAAGCTTCCGGCAAATGGCTCGTGATGTTCTGGTGGCCGAAAGACTTTACGTTTGTTTGCCCAACCGAAATTGCCGAATTCAACAAGCATTATCTGGACTTCGTAGATCGCGATGCACAATTAATTGGGACTTCTACCGACAACGAATTTGTGCACGTAGCCTGGCGTAAAAACCACGACGACCTGCGCGACCTGCGTTTCCCGATGCTGGCCGATACTTCTAAAAGCTTAGCTGAAGAACTGGGTATTTTAGAGCAGAACGAAAAAGTAGCTTTGCGCGCCACCTTCATTGTTGATCCGCAAGGTATTATCCGTTGGGTATCTGTAAACGACCTGAATGTAGGCCGCAACGTGAACGAAGTGATCCGCATTCTGGATGCTTTACAAACCGATGAGCTTTGCCCTTGCAACTGGCAAAAAGGCGAAGCGACGATTGAAGTTTAATTCAATTTGAAGATTTGGAGATGTGAAGATTTGAAAATGATTCTTCACATCTCCTGATTTCAAAGCAAATTTTAGCTTCAACTTGAACTTATCCTCCCCCTACCCCCCTCCAAAGGGGGACTTTTATCAAATAACGCATTTTGCGATTGTCCTCCTTTGGAGGGGGGTAGGGGGAGGATTTTATCATCTTCAAATTTCCAAATCTTCAAATCTGAAAAAAATGTTAGAAATAAAAAACGAAACGCTGGATCGGTTGCTGACCGATTACAATTTAACTGAAGCGCCACTGAGCGAGGGCCTGCAACTGCTCGCCGATAAAGACCACCGCTACCTGAAAGACCTGCGCATTAACTTAAACAACGCGCTTGCTTACCAGAATTTAACCAGAAAGGAAAGTTATTTGCTGGCTTTGGCCGTAGCTATAAACGAAAAACACGAAAACGTAAAACTGGCTTTCACGCAACTGGCCGCTACCGAAGGCGCTACGCCGGAAGAAATTACGGAGCTTCATGCGCTCGTTTCTTTAATGAACGTGAACAATATTTTTTACCGTTTCCGTCATTTCACCAATAAAGAATATTACAACAACACGCCGGCCGGTATCAAAATGAGCATCATGATGAATCCGGTTTTAGGCAAGGAATTTTTTGAGCTGGCAAGCCTGGCAATCAGCGCGGTAAACGGTTGCGAAATGTGCGTAAATGCTCACGAAGAATCGGTGCTGAAACACGGCGCCACTGAAGCCCGCATTTACGATGCCATTCGTTTAACGGCTGTAGTAAAAGGTTTTATTAACCTGATGTAAGTTTTTGCTCTCACCTTAAAAGTGCTGCTGGTGCCTGTGGTTTCCCATGGTTTCCGGCGGCACTTTTTGTTTTATAGCTTAGAGCCGTGGCAAAACCCGTTTCAGAAAATGGCGTTAGCTTTTCCATGAACCCGAAACATTTACTTTTTGCGGCCATTACCCTAGCGTTTTTAAGTTGCCAGTCCGAAAATAAATCCCGCGAAACCAAATCTGCGGCAACAGCCACAACTGCATCCGGAAAAATGAAAGCTATCGTAGAAAAGGCCATCGAACTCGATTCCATTCCTTCCGGCTCCGGCCTGGTTAAAACAGGCGAAAACTTCTACCTCATTTCCGATGATTCGCCATACTTTTTCAGGCTCGATTCTAAATTCAATTTGCTCGAAAAAAACGCTATCCCCCATTACCAAAAAAGTCAGGATTACCGCATTCAGAAAGCCATCAAACCCGATTACGAGAGCGCCGCAACCGGCGAAATGAACGGACAGGAATATTTACTGGCTTTTGGTTCGGGCTCTAAATCGCCGGAGCGCGATTCGCTGTTGCTGATAAATTTAAACGATCTGAAAAGCCCGCAAACGTATTCCCTGAAACCGCTTTACGACCTCATAAAGCAGCAAGCCAACCTGCCCAGTGCCGAACTAAACATGGAAGGCAGCGCGATAATTGGCGAAGAACTTTACCTTTTTAACCGCGGGCAAAATGTGCTGGTGCAAACCAACTGGCCAAAAACGCTATTGTTTTTAACTCAAAAAGCCGCGGAACCGGAAATAAAAACTTACCGCGTACGGCTACCGCAAATAAACGGCATCGCCCCCGGTTTTTCCGGTGCCTGCCGGCTAGGCAACGACAACAAAATCCTGTTCACGGCTTCGGTAGAAAACACGAAAAACTGGATAGAAGACGGTGAAATACTGGGCAGCTTTATCGGTATTTTAGACGTAGAAAAACTTGCTGAAGATCCGTTGGAAAACGTAGCTTTATTAACCAATAAAAACGGCGAACCGGTTATAGAAAAAGTAGAAAGCGTAGAATTTCTGCAGCTCGAAAATAACGGCAATTTAAAAGCGCTTTGCCTTACCGACGATGACCAAGGCGGCTCGAAAGTCCTGGAAGTAACCTTGCGGCAAAGCACCTAATAAACGCCGGTAACAAGCTTTATTTATCCGGCAATTTTCGTATCTTCAACTGAAAGCAATTTTTCCGTCCTCTAAACCTTACAACTATGGCAAACAATATCCTCTTCTCCGAAAAGCAACGCTTTACGCAATGGTGGCTCTGGCTTATTTTGCTGAGCACTTTCGCCATGCCATCTTATCTCATGTATGAGCAACTCCAGGAACCCGCGCCTTTCACCGATCCGGAAAAGAACACCGCGATTGTTTTGCTGGTTGTAATTATGGTGCCCGTAATGCTCTTGTTTGCCCTGATTAAACTCGAAACGCAGATCAGCGAAGACGGCATTTCGGCGCGCTTATATCCGTTGCATTTAAAATGGCGGCATTATTCCTGGCCCGAAATTGAGGACGTGTACGTGCGCGAATACAGTCCGTTGAAAGAATTCGGCGGTTGGGGTTTACGTTATGGCTTCGGTGGCATGGCTTACAACATTTCCGGCAACCAGGGCATTCAGATCGTATTCAAAAGCGGCAAAAAACTCCTCCTCGGTACCCAAAAACCCGAAGCAGCGACCAAAGCATTGAAGCAGGCGCAGGTTCTGGCGCAGTAGTTTCCTGAATTCCTGATTCTCTAAAGACCTGACTTTTCCGGCTTCGGCACATACCATTTTCAGCGCAATCCATAAAAAACAATTGTCCTGAAAATCTTTGAATCTTTAAAATCCTGATCGAAAACTGGTAACTTAGGCCGCGTATGCAGCGCCTGAAACAACAACTTTTCAAACCGATCGATATTGCTTCGCTGGTCTTTTTCCGGATCGTGGCGGGCATTTTGCTGGCAGGTGAACAGATAAACCAGTTCCTTACCGGCGATTATCTGAATTATATTCAGCCCAAATTCCATTTCTCGTACCTGTTCTTTCCCTGGCTCAAACCGTTTCCGGAAACCGGCATGTATGTGCTCTGGGCGGCAACGATCCTGGCTGGTTTGCTGGTGGCAGCCGGCGCATTTTACCGCATTTCCGCTACGGCTCTTTTCCTCGGATATTCGCTCCTGTTCTTAATGGAGGAAACCGAATTTGTGAACCATTTTTACCTCTATTGCCTGCTTTGTTTCTGGCTCATATTTGTTCCGGCGCACCGGGCTTTTTCAGTAGATGTATGGCGCAAACCTGAACTAAAACGCAGCTACACGCCAGCCTGGACGGTTTATTTGTTCGTTTTCCAGATCAGCCTCGTTTATTTTTATGCGGGTTTAGCCAAACTTCACACAGACTGGCTTTTAGCCAAACCCCTGAAGATCTGGATGAGCTACAAAGCTTCCAAACCGGTTATCGGGGGAATTTTAGGGAATGCATTTACGCCTTGGATCATGAGTTACGCCGGCCTGCTTTTCGACCTGCTTTTTGCACCGCTGTTACTTTACCGCCGCACGCGCTGGCTGGGCTTCGCGCTGGCGGCAATGTTCCATTTATCGAACGTTTTCATCTTCGGGCTGGCTACTTTTCCGTGGTTTTCGCTTACGCTTACGAGCCTTTATTTCAACCCCGGCTGGCCGCGCAAACTTCCTTTTTTCCGCCGTTTCATTCCGGCATTTGTTCCCGAAAAAGCAGCTGCAGAAACGGTATCAAATCGGCATCAAAAACTCGTTATGTATTCCGTGCTTACTTACGCAGCCTTGCAGATACTCATTCCATTCCGGCATTTCCTCTACCCCGGCAACGTGAACTGGACCGAAGAAGGACATAAATTTTCGTGGCACATGATGCTGCGCGCCAAAGACGGCATGGTCAATTTTCAGGTAAAAGCGCCAAAAACCGAAGGCCAGGAAGAAACACGTTTTTCCATTCATCCGGAAGATTATCTAACCCAAAACCAGATCAACAAAATGGCCGACCAGCCGGACCTTATCCTGCAGTTCGCTCATTTCCTGAAAGCCGAATACGAGAAAAAAGGCTATAAAAATCCGGAAGTGTACGTAGGCAGCCAATGCAGTTTGAACGGCCGCGCCGCCCAACCACTCATAAGCCCGCAAACGGATTTAGCCGCGCAGGAAAGAAGCTTAAAGCATTACGATTGGATCTTGCCTTTGCAGGAAAAATGGTAGGGTTTGGCATAGAAAAAGTATGCACCCTTAAACGGATTGTCTGAATTGGGATTCGTCCGATTTGGGGATGTCTTGAACAGGATTTATATGATTTTTGGGATGGACAGGATTTGATTTTCAATCAGGTTTCATTCTTAAAGCAAGCTATACAGCTGTTCAACCACCCCAACCCCTCCTTATCAAGGCGGGAAGCTTTAAAACCGTTAGCTAAAGCAAACGGCAATGAAATTAGTCTGAACTGTGATTTATTTGATTCTTGTGATTTCCTAAACTATGATTTCACGCATTCCGCCAGCGCAGCGTCCATTGAAACGCTACAAAAGATAAAAAGCCCGCTACGGAGGAAAGCCATACCAGTTTCTGTGAGAGCGGCCTCCGCACTTTCCGACTTTTGCTTTAGCAAAATTGCGTAAGCAAAGGAAAGGGTGCAGCCGCGAACGCAGAAACTGAAGCCGCCCGGCTTGAGGGAATAAATTGCCGATGGAAGTAAAAAAGTCAGATGTTTAGCAGAAAAGGTGTTTCAAAAAACGGTATCCTTTTTAGTTGAAAAACTACTTCCCGCCGACAAGGTCCTTCGCTAGTGCTCAGAAAGACATAAAAACGCTATCCTTTCAGGCTCAAAAAGTCAATAGCAAATAAGATTACCAACTTGAAGATATCTCACCTATCGAGATGACGAACTAAGGACGAAAAAAATTCAGGTAAAAACTATTTTCCCCTGCACAAAGTCTCCCAATCTAAAATCGCCGGTTCATACCCTAATTTATACGCCTGCATAAAACTAGAACACGCCGAAACCTCATCGTGCTGCGAAAATTTTGCTTTCCCTAATAAATAATACAAACGCCCGTTGGCCGCATCGGTTTTTAAAGCTGCATCATAATCCTGAATGGCGGCATTGTAATCATCGAGCAGGTAGAAAGCGAAACCACGGTATAAAAGCGCTTTGTTCTTTGCGTCTTTTTCAGCTGGTCTATTCAGGAAAACGGTCAGATCGGTTACGGCTTTTTGCCAGGCATTCAGCTCCAGTAAACGCAATTCTCCGCGGCTAAAATAAGCAGCCTGGTAATTTTTATCTAAACCAATGGCGGTGGTAAAATCAGCTTCGGCCTGCCGGAAACGATGCAGACTGGAATGGCATTGTCCGCGCATAAAATAAGTTTCGGCCTGTGGAGCATCCCCGAATCGTAAAGCTGCGCTGTAATCATAAATAGCAGCTTCGTAATCGCGGTACACATTCTGGTTTATAAAGCCGCGTTTGGCGTACGCTTCCGCAAATTCGGGTTCAAATTCAATTGCCTCTGTAAGTAAACTATGCGCTCCAGACCATTGCGCTTGCTCCATAAAAGCCTCCGCTTTGCGGTAACGGGTTTTTGCGGTTATAAAATCCATGGTAAATTTTACGGCCAGGCTAAAAAGAATTAAAGCCACAAAAAAACCAATGGTGATCTGCCAGTCGCGGCGCGAAAACCGGCGTTTTTTAGAAATGGTGCGGTAATAGCGTTCGTTTACTGAAGCCGGCCGGCGCTGCTGCGTATGATAGGCCCGCTGCTGTTGCTGCACGCGTTGCTGTTGCACCACGTATTCCAGTTTCAGATCGTAAAGGCGGCGTTTCTGCGGATTGCTTAATATCTGGTAGGCTTCGCTAACCTGCTTGAACTGCTCTTCGAAATAAGTGTTGCCCTGGTGCTTATCGGGATGGTACTGAATAGCCAGTTTTTTATAGGCCGACTTTATTTCCGGCAGCGTTGCCGTTCGTTTCAGGCCAAGTATGGAATAGTAATTCAGTTGCACCAGGTTTCCCTTTATTAAGCTTTAAAATTAACAAAAAATGGTATCGTTTCAGCCCTAAAAACTTAAACTTCGTAATTCCTTCCGAAGCCGCCATTTAAGGTTATCATTTTTCTTTCCGGAACCGTATACTTTGCTCAACCAAAACTATGAAGCTTTTTTATGACCAACACCGATAACCCGAACGATAATTCCAGATCTGGTCGCCCGGCCGATATGATCAGCAACCTGATGGGGTATATTGATACCCGCATCGATCTGATACGGCTCGATATTCAGAATAAAATGAAAGCGGGCTTTGTGGGAATTCTGCACGCCTTAATGCTGGGTTTTACCGCATTCATGGCCCTGATCTTCCTCAACATTTTTCTGGGTCTGCTCCTGAACGATCTCCTCGACAGCCAGTTCTGGGGCTTTGGCATATTAACCGCTTTTTACATCATTCTGTTCCTGATCTTTTTCTTCGGGCTCGATAAAAAAACGTTCCAGGGCGTGGCCGATAAAACTTTCGAAAATACCATTTACAAAAACGATAAAACCGCAAAATAAATATGAGCGATTTGCAGAATCCGATCTTTGATGATGAAAAAGAATTTCTGGAACGCCAGAAGCAGGAATATAAAAATGCGTTGCTGAACGATGTAGAAGGCTTAAAAGAACAAACTACGCAACTTGGAAAAGGTGCGCTGCTGCTGGGTGGCGCGGTGGCCGGCGTCTGGATGATCAGTAAATTAATTTCCGGCGGCAGCAAAAAGAAAAAAAAGAAGAAAAAGAAAGCCGCTATAAAACTGTTGCAAAGCCAGAGCCACAACCCGCGTTCCGGTTTTTATTTAGAAAATCCCGCCCCGCAAACGTTTCAGCAGCCTGACGATGAAGTGAATTTTGGCTCGCCCTTAGATTTCAACCAACCCGTTACCGACGAAGGCGACAGCACATTATACAATACATCGGCTAAATACTTCGACCCGAACAAGCAGAGCATGCCTTCGCATTATGCGCTGCACCAGCATTACCACGCTCCCAACGGAAACGGGGAGAAATCCGGCTCTTTCTTGGAATCTGATTTTGTAAAATCGCTGGCTACGCAGGCTATGGCTTTTCTTTTGGTGTATCTGAGTAAAAAAGCCGAAGAATTTGTGCTTAAAAATGTCGATATTGCTACGGAAAAGGGTAAATACGCCCAGGATGTTGACTATACCGACCTGAACTCCGATGCAGGCACGCATTTATAAGAACCAGCTGTTAAAAACCGAAAGCAACCAAAAGGCCTTTGCCGTTTTGCTCGATCCCGATAACCTGACCCGCGAAAGCTGTCTGGAAATTCTGGCTTTGAGCGAAGCGCACGCGGTAGATTATTTTTTCATAGGCGGCAGTCTGGTTACCACGCAAAACCAGGCCGCGCTCATTCAGCTTATCAAAGAAAATTCGCAGATTCCGGTCATCCTTTTCCCGAGCAACAGCCTGCACATAGATCACCAGGCCGACGGCATTTTACTGCTTTCGCTTATTTCAGGCCGTAATCCGGAGTTTTTAATTGGTCAGCATGTTTTAGCCGCGCCGCTTTTAAAAGAAAGCCCGCTGGAAGTTATTCCTACCGGTTATATGCTGGTAGATACCGGTCGCCAAACCACCGCCAGTTATATGAGCGGCACCACGCCTTTGCCTTACGATAAACCTGCTATTGCCGCCTGCACTGCCATGGCCGGCGAATTGCTGGGCATGAAATTCATTTACATAGACGGCGGCAGCGGTGCACAAAAACCCGTAAGCCCCGAAATGATTGCTGCGGTAAAGAAATCCATCGAAATTCCGTTAATAATTGGTGGCGGCATCAATACTAAAGAAAAAGCGGAAGCTGCTTTAAAAGCCGGCGCCGATGTAATTGTAATTGGTAACCAAATCGAGAAGGATTCAAATTTCTTAGCTGAAGTTTCGGAAGTGGTGAGAAGTTTTGCCGTGACAGAAATCCAGCACCTGGAGCAATAGGTTTTAAGTGCTTAAAACTGTATACGCTTTTTATAGAAATCTGGAACCAGCTTAAAAATACTGATAAGTGATCCTGGTAGTCTGACCCAATCTTCCGTCTGAGAAAGCAGATATTTTAATTGGGTAATCATGGGCGTTGTATTCATACTGATATGTAACTTGTAATACTGAGCCGTTGTTTTTTGTTTCTTTTATTGAAGTAATATTGTGTTTTAAAGGAGAAAATAAATACACATAACCAGTCCTCCAGTCACGGCTAAGACCAAATTCATTCACCCCCTTCTTAGCATCGTATTCATATTCTATTTTCCCTCCATACCAAGGCTTGCCATTGCCAGTACTTTCAGCTGCTATAAACGAGCTATCTATAGCGATCAGACCTGCTGCATAATAAGTGAATGTATTAAGGGTATGGTAAGGAGGATTTCCAAAACGATTATCGAATCGAATACTATGGATTTTAATTAGTTTCCCGGCAGCGTCATATCCAAATATCTCTTCACCGCTTTTAAAATTAACATCATCCGGATTATAATACAGGTGAATTTTATAAAGTTGCCCTTGCACATTATACTCCCTTTGTTCTAAAACCCTTTGAGCAGTCATAATTTTAAAAACCCTACCCAGATTATCGTAAACTAAATCTATAGGATAGCCCGGAGAAGTTCCATCGGAACGAATGAACTGAACCAATTTCCCGCTATTGTCATAAACATGCCTAGTAGAATCGGTGATCTCGTTATAATACGAATCCCGCGATGTTGAGCCGACAGGCAAGTATATTCCTAACTTCGGATCAACTTTTGGCTCTCTCTCTTTATCACATGAAAGAAGAAGCATACAGCCTAAAACTGCAGATATAATACCGTAAAACTTATTCACAGCCCAGTGATTAACATAGGAGGAAGTTATAAATAATTTTCTAATTCTAAGACTTACTGTAACAATTTTTACCCACCCACCCACACATCATCACGACTTTTCAGCCCGGAACCCTACCGTTTTTACAAAACAAAAAACCCTGACTTCTTCCGAAATCAGGGCTTTTTTAATTTCATTATAAGTTTGCTTAGCTGTTCTGAGCAGATTCGCGGCGGCGCATTTTACCGGCCGGAATACCGAACATCATTTTGAAACGACGGCAGAAGTAAGCAGTATCTTTGTAACCCACATCTTTACCAATTTCGCGGATGCTTTTCTTGGTAGTTCTTAGCAAGAATACAGCACGCTCCATACGCTGGTATTCGATATAATCCTGCGGGTTGATACCAGTCAGCATTTTGAAATACTGGCCAACGTAATCTTCCGAAACGTTCGCTACGTTAGAAAGCACCTTGTTCGACAGATCGCCGCCCAGGTTTTCTTTAATGTAGTTGAACAGATCGATCAAACGCGGATCTTTGAAGTAAGTAGAGTTGGTTGCCAGCTGCTCCACAAACATCTTGTTCTTTAAGATGTAGCGGATAATTTCAACCACGATCTGCTCGGTGTAAAGCGTAATTACACGCTCTTTGCCCGGCAGGTCCTGCATGGTTTCTTCCACCACTTTAATGATCAGGTTCGCCAGTTTCGAGTTGTTCGAGATCAGGAACGCCGGAACATCCAGGGAAGCAAAGAAGTTAACAGAATCAAAAACTTTGGCTTCGAAACTTACAAAACTGTGGCTTTCGTCAGCTTCGCCAATGGCATCCAGATCGTTGTTGTTGCGGAAGAATTTATCGCGGTTATTGATCAGGTCATCATTGGAGATCGGCTTCGTAGTTTCTGCGTTACCGTAATAAATTTTGGTGCTGCGGCCACCCGGAATGAAAAGTAATTCGCCTTCCTCTACTACCTGCTGGTCATCGCCGAACGCTAATTTACCGTTGTGAAGTAAAATGATATTATTGCCAACATCGTAAAAATTGCGCACACCAAACGGTTGCTGCAATACCTGATTTTTGGCTTTGATGTAACGAACGCCGAGCGATTCAATTACCTTATTGTAATCTTCCATGATTCTGAAGAATTAAGTAGAACGTCTGCAAATGTAAAAATCTGCCCTAAAACTAATTATATTTCGTTAACAATGCAAAAACTATTAAAAAATAATTATAATTGCAAATTAACAATATAACTGCTTCAAGGCAGATTTACAGGATTTTAAGCCCTAAAGCCGCAATTAAGCTTTCAAAAGCTCTCTCGAAATTACTATTTTCTGTATCTCGGAAGTACCTTCATAAATTTGTGTTATTTTAGCATCGCGCATTAAACGCTCTACATGGTACTCTTTCACAAAACCGTAACCACCGTGGATCTGAACAGCTTCAACGGTAGTGTCCATCGCGGTTTTAGAAGCAAATAACTTCGCCATCGCGCCAGATTTACCGTAATCGCGGTGGTTGTCTTTATCGTCGGCAGCCTGCAAGCAAAGCAAACGCGCCGCATCGATATTAGTAGCCATATCCGCCAGTTTGAACTGAATAGCCTGGTGCTGCGAAATCTCTTTACCGAACGCTTTACGCTCTTTCGAATATTTCAAAGCCAGTTCAAAAGCACCGGAAGCAATACCCAACGCTTGCGCAGCAATACCAATTCTACCGCCAGAAAGCGTGCTCATCGCAAATTTGAAACCGAAGCCATCTTCGCCGATGCGGTTTTCTTTCGGCACTTTCACGTCGGTAAACATTAATGAGTGCGTATCAGAACCACGAATACCCAATTTGTTTTCTTTCGGACCAACCACAAAACCTTCCATGCCGCGCTCTACAATCAGGGCATTAATGCCACGGTGACCTTTGGCTACGTCGGTTTGCGCAATTACCAAATACACAGAAGCAGTGCTACCATTGGTGATCCAGTTTTTGGTACCGTTCAGCAGGTAATAGTCGCCTTTGTCTTCGGCAGTGGTGCGCTGGCTCGTAGCATCAGAACCGGCTTCCGGCTCAGAAAGACAGAACGCACCGATGATCTCGCCGGTAGCAAGTTTAGTCAGGTATTTCTGTTTTTGCTCTTCGTTACCGTATTTTTCCAGACCCCAGCAAACCAGCGAGTTATTCACGCTCATTACCACCGAAGCCGAAGCATCTACTTTGGAAATTTCTTCCATGGCCAGCACATAAGAAACGGTATCCATGCCGCTGCCGCCGTATTTCGGGTCTACCATCATGCCCAGGAAACCCAGCTCGCCTAATTTCTTGATTTGTTCGGCCGGAAATTTCTGGTGCTCATCGCGCTCAATTACGCCCGGCAGCAATTCGGTCTGGGCAAAATCGCGGGCCGCAGCCTGTACCGCCAATTGCTCTTCGGTTAAGTCAAAATTCATATTCAGATGCTTATAAAATTTTCAGAATAAATTCGATGTGCAAAAATAGAAATTTTCTTCAGAAGAAACCCGATTAAATGCATTTGCCGAAATCACGACTTTTTAAGACCAAAACCATAGCGTTTTGGACAGGGAATCTCAACGACAAAAAATTGTAGAGACGCAATACGTTGCGTCTCCATCTGGGCAGAAAATTCCCAAACCCACAAGAAGCATTACAGAAAGATGAAAATGAGACGCAGAAAATATACCGCAAAAAAAAAAGAGACGCAACGTATTGCGTCTCTACAAAGGAAAAATCTGTAAGGTTAACAGCCAGAAAACGCTATGGTTTCGGGCCGAAAAAGTCTTAATCGCGGCGACCGCCTAAGAGCATAGAAGCATAATAAAGCAGCGTTGCCAACGAACCTAAAGCCGCAACTACGTAGGTTAAAGCTGCCCATTTCAAAGCATCTTTGGCCATGCCGTGTTCCTGCGTCGTTACGATGCCTTTCTGATCGATCCAAGCCAACGCGCGGCGGCTGGCATCAAATTCTACCGGCAGGGTTATAAAGCTGAATAATGTAGTCATTGCGAATAACGCTACACCAATTGCCAACGGAATTGGGGTGGTTTGCAGCATAAAGATACCAATCAGGATGATCCATTGCATGTAACGCGAAGCCACACTTAAAGCCGGAACCATTGCCGAACGGAATTTCAGCATACCGTAAGCCGTAGCGTGCTGCACGGCGTGGCCGCATTCGTGGGCAGCAACGGCAGCGGCAGCTACACTTCTGGAAGCATAAACGCCTTCACTTAAATTTACCGTTTTATCGGCGGGGTTGTAATGGTCGGTAAGTTGGCCTTCGGTGGAAATTACGCGCACATCGGTAATGCCATTATCGGCAAGCATGTGTTCGGCTATTTCTTTACCGCTCATGCCATTCTGAAGCCCCACTTCGGAGTATTGAGCAAATTTGGAACGCAAACGCCACTGAACCAGGGCGCTGGCACCAAAAATTACGATCATTAAAATAATTGCCATGTTCTGAAATTAATTGTTTACCTGTTTTTTGATCTTCGCAACAATGTTGCTGGTTGAATACCCTTTTACGAGTGAAACGGTTTTTACGTCTCCGCCTTTCGCTTTAACGATGTCGTAACCCACAATATTTTCCGGAGCATAATCATCGCCTTTTACTAAAATATCGGGCTGCACCAGTTTTATCAGGTTGTAAGGCGTTTCCTCGTCGAAGAGTATTACTGCATCTACGAACAACAAGCTTGCCATGATGCGGGCACGTGCCATTTCGTCTTGTAACGGCCGCTCCTCCCCTTTCAGGCAACGGATAGACCTGTCAGTATTGAGGCCTAAGATCAGTTTATCGCCTAAAGCCCGGGCTTTTTCCAGGTAATCTACATGGCCAAGATGCAAAAGATCGAAACAACCATTGGTAAACACAATTTTCTGGTTTTCGGCCCGCCATTTTTGCAGTACCGGCTCCAGCGTTTCAGTTGTATAAATTTTATCCGCGGAATTCATGAGCAATATTGAGTTCGTTTGCATCGGTTTCTAAAGTTTCCTGCGGCTGCCGCCGGCTTTTCAGCATGCTCATTACAAAACTAATGCCGCCCATTATTACTACCAGCAGCGTTTGCGAAGTATGTACAATCAGAGCATATGCCATACCGGCTTCTTTTCCAATGCCATAAAGCAGCAACGTAGATTGTACCATCAGGTGAAAAATCCCGATACCGCCCTGCACCGGCGCCGCCATACCCAGACCACCGATCACAAAGAGCGCCAGCGCCACATTCATACCCAGACCGTTGGTAGCATCGAGGGCAAAGAAAGCGATGTAACCCATTATATAATAGGTAAACCATACAAAAAGCGTATGGAATACAAATTCGCCTTTGTTTTTGAGTTTAGCAATGCTGAATACGCCTTCCAGAATTCCACGCACAAACGTTACCATTTTCATAAAGAAAACATTCTGGCGCAGGCGGTTTAAATAAAGGATCAGTAACACTACAGCCACCAACGTAAGCAGCAGCATAATTCCTAAAATACTGTAGATCAGGAAGCTGTTTTGCTCGAAAGAGGCATATTTATCGTTGAAGTAGTTCAGGAAAAAATCGTGCAGCTTATCGAATTCCACGAAAAATGTAAGCGTAACCAAGCTCAGCAAAATCACCAGGTCAATAACGCGCTCGGTAATTACGGTGCCCAAAGAAACTTTTACCGGAATTTCGTCGGTACGTTTTAAAACGCTGCAACGCACTACTTCTCCGGCGCGCGGCAAAACCAAATTGGCCAGGTAACCAACCATCATGGCATTATAAACCGACCAGAAACCAACTTTATGCCCGGTAGGCTCGATCTGCATTTTCCAGCGGTGCGCCCGGCTGAAATAACCCAACGTTGCAATTGCTAAAGAAATACCGATCCAGAAATAATTAGCCTGTTTTAACTGAACCAGAACCAGCTGAAAATTGATGCCTTTGAGCGCGTACCACATCAGAAACATGGATAAAGCAAAAAGCAGAAAGTATTTAATAATGTTAAGCAGCTTCTTCATGCAAAAGGCAAAGTAATAAAACGGTAGGCTTTCAGCCCGAAAAACTCAGAACGCTTTTCTGGTTAAAAACTTACAAAGATAATTATTTTAAAAGAAACCCCGTTTTAGTGGAATTTTCAGTGAGTAAGACCGGATAAACAGGTTTTAATGTTGCTTTACAAACTTTTGCCGAAACACTTTCCCGTTATTGACCTGAAGCTGCAAAACGTACAACCCGGCCGACAATGCACCAATATCGATCGAATTATTAATTTGAATTTCCGGCTCCGCAACTACTTTCCCGAGAGCATTCATAATCTGGCAGGTTTGGACTTTTGTTTTGGAAGCTAATTTGAAGCAAAGCTGATTTTGAGCAGGATTTGGGTAAATTGAAATGCGACCATCGGGTACATCTTCTGAAATTCCAGTAACTGAACAATTTCCCTGAAAAGCTTTATTGTCGTAAGACGTTTTGACTCCATCCTTATAAGAGCAAAGCAAATATTGATTCGTTAAGGCTCCATTATATTGCTTCCAGATCACGCCATATGTCCCACCAATTCCTTCTATCATCGTAAATGGCTCTATTAGCGGCCCCTTAAATTCAATGTGCTTTTGGTCATTCTGGTAATATACCCGTTTCACCACGTTAAAGGAGTCTTGAAAACTTACATTCAATCCGTAGCCTGCACCAGAAATATCAAAGGCATCCCCAACGGCCAAGCTATAATCGAACGCCAGGAATTCTGTAGTATCAGGAAACATTGGATTTCTTGGGAATATACTTTTAAACCAGACTTTGCCGGTAATAGTATCTTCTCTCAACAATCCGCCTTTATAAGTCCAATTATTCGAAAGAACTTTCTTATATAGTAAGCCGTTTACTATGGTATCCTTTTGCACCATAATAGTACTTTGTGTCCATCCCCATAAATTGTTCGAGGCTATCTCCCAAGAAGTGGTTTGCTTTCCAAAAATGGATTGGTAATGCTGCGCCTGAACGGTGAAGTGCAGAAATACCAGCAAAACAATGATGAATAGTCTTTTCATAGATTATATTCCAGCTATTTGATTTGCAGATATTCCTCAGACACAATCTCTTATTTCAAAACCAGCACCAGATTATCGATCAACCGCACTTCACCCAGAAATGCCGCCAGACACAAAGCTACTTCCTGTTCCAGCTTCAGTTCGGTTAACGGTTGCAGCGTATTGGCATCGGCAATTTCAAAGTATTCCAGCTTTACTTCCGGGTAATTTTGCAGATGCGCTTCCGCGGCACTTTTTGCTTCCGAAAGACTACCATTTTGCAGTTTTTCGGCAGCTAAGCATAGCGTTTTATAAAGTTGCGGCGCAATTTGCAATTGTTCCGGAGTTAAACGGCGGTTGCGGCTGCTCATGGCCAATCCGCTTGCTTCGCGCACGATCGGAAAACGGACCAACTTCAGGTTAAAATTCAGATCTGTAACCAATTGCCTGATTATTGCGTACTGCTGCAGGTCTTTCTGTCCGAAATACGCCTTGTGCGGTTGCACCACATGAAAAAGTTTGCTCACAATTAAAGCCACGCCGTTAAAATGGCCCGGCCGGTGCGCACCTTCCATTACGGTTTCCAGCTCGCCGAAATTAAAATTGGTTTTGGCAGGCGCGGGGTACATTTCAGCGGCAGAGGGCAAAAACAAATAAGTGCAATTGGCATTTTCCAGCAAAGCGGCATCTTCCTGCTCAATTCTGGGGTAAAGCCGGAAATCTTCTGCGTTGTTGAATTGAGTGGGGTTCACGAAAATACTGCAAACCGTTACATCGTTTTCTGCTACCGAAGCCCGGATCAGTTCCAGGTGGCCTTCGTGCAGCGCGCCCATGGTGGGTACAAAGCCAATTGTTTTACCCGCCAAACGCAACTTTTCTGCCTCGGCGCGCATTTCATTAATGGTAGTAATTTGTTTCATTTAAGATAAAACGGTACCTAAAACTGCATAAAAAGTCATATCTACACTGTTAAGAATACCAAAATTTGAATTTCAGAGATTTTTTTTGTAATTTTGCCTTACCAATACTATTGCCCAAAAGTAATTTAACCTTTCAAAGCCTATGTCGAAACTTAGAATCCTTTACGTCGCTACAGAAATCAATCCGTTCTTACAGACTACAAAAGTAGCAGACTTTCTGAGAATGTTGCCGCAGGCCATGCAGGAAAGAGGAATGGAAATCCGGATTTTTGTGCCACGTTTCGGGGTAATCAACGAGCGTAAGAACCGTTTGCACGAAGTAGTGCGTCTTTCCGGGATCAACATTGCCGTAGGTGAAGAAGAAAAACCGCTTGTAATTAAAGTGGCTTCTATTCCGAATGCCAAATTACAGGTTTATTTTATTGATAACGACGATTATTTCCACCGCAAATCTGCGCTGGTAGATAAAGACAATAAATTCCACGCCGATAACGACGAACGCGCTATTTTCTTCTGCAAAGGCGTACTCGAAACCGTCAAAAAGCTGGGCTGGTCGCCGGACATTGTACATTGCTATGACTGGATGACAGGCCTGATTCCGATGTACTTAAAATCGACTTACAAAAAAGACCCGATCTTTAAAGATGCGAAATCTGTATTTACGGTTTGCAACAACGAATTTTCTCATAAATTTGAGGGCGATTTGCTGGAAAAAGTAAAAATGCTGGATATTGAAGACAGCATGCTGGGCAACCTGCAATCGGCCGACTGCGATGCTTTCGTGAAGATTGGTATGGAATATGCGGACACGGTATTAAAATCGGACGATGATTTCAGCGATAACATGAACGCTCTTTTCAACGAATTCCAGCTAACTAAAAAGATCAATGATATCGGGCAGAACGAAAGCCAGCTCGATTCTTACTACAACCTGTATAATGAGCTTGCGAACTAATTCCCTGTATTTAAGCTTTTTTTTTCTACTTACTTTAGTTTCCTGCGAAAAACCTTCTGATATCGGCTTAGGCCTGCAAGGCGAAAGCAATCTGCTTGGCACCACGTTCGAAAAGATGAACGTGGAAGCCAGCACGGTTGTGCAACCAGATTCTATTGTGGCTTTCAAAAACAACCCGGTTCTGGTAGGTAAAGCTGCCGACGGTGAATTTGGAACGATTTCCGCCGCGCATTATACCGAAGTTGGCCTGAACGGCACCGGCGTTTCTTTCGACATTGCCCCCAATACTCCAGCCGATTCTATGGTTCTGGTTCTGGCTTATACCGGCTATTACTACGGCGACACCACCACTACCATGAAGGTAAACGTGCTTAAACTGGATGAGAATTTCAAAGACGCACAAACTTACTTCACCACAAGCACTATTCCTGGCAACACTGTTTTAGGCAGCCTTGATTTTAAGCCGCGCTACCACCGCACCAAACTGAAAGGCAAACCCAGCAGCCGCCTGTTGCGCATTAAGCTGGACCAGAATTTTGCTTCTCAGGTATTAGCCAAATCAGGTCAGAATGATTTAAGCACGCAGGAAGAATTCAGAAAATTCTGGCCGGGCATTGCCATTGTACCAGCTTCGAATTCCGCAACCGGCAGCTTGGTAGGGTTCTTTACCAAACCAGATACTGCGGGCACTCCGGTAGTTAGAGTAGCGGGCATTAATCTTTATTATAAAGACAAAAAAGGCGAATCTAAATTTCACAACTTCTCTTTAAGCGGCAACTACTATTTCAACGCCATGAAAGCTGAAGGACCGGGCAAGTTACCGGCTTTAGCTAAAGGCCAGGAATTGAAAAGCACCGACAGCAACAACGAAGTTTACATCCAGGAATTCACCGGCGTAAAAACCCTGATCACTTTCCCGGAAATTGAAACTTTCAAGAACGGCAAAGGCAATATTTACATTAACCATGCAGAGTTGGTAATTCCGGTAAAAGCAGGAACAATAGACCCTGCCGGTAAAATTGCAAAAGCCCCGGAAAGCATTATTCTTTACGAAAGCACCAAAAATAAACGCGTAGCAAAAACTGCCGCCGGCGTATCTTACACCGTGCAACGCGGCGATGCTTCTGCCTTTGGCATTTCCCGCCCGGCCCGTGCCCTTTACGAAGCCGACAGCGGTTTTTATAAAGTAAACATTACTTCTCACGTACAAGCCCTGCTCGACGGTAAAAAAGCAAATCACGGCATTCTTGTTTCTCCGGTAGCCGAAGATGCTTTTACTGCCACCGCATCAGGTCTTACCTTTCCGGGAACTATTACTGCCAACCGAGCGATTATAGATGCCGGCGCCGGCAAAATAAAACTCCGGATCTATTACTCACAGTTAAAATAACCTTTAACACATTTCATAATCAATACCTGAAAAACGGTATCGTTTAAACACGAAAAACTATGTGCGGAATTGTAGCATATATCGGTCACCGCGAAGCGTGTCCGATCATTTTAAAAGGACTTAAAAGATTAGAGTACCGTGGCTACGACAGCGCCGGTATCGCGTTGCTGAACGGCGACCTGAAAGTTTATAAAAAGAAAGGCAAAGTTAGCGACCTCGAAAATTTCATTGGCGACCAGGCAACCCATTCACATGTTGGCATGGGCCATACGCGTTGGGCAACCCACGGCGAACCAAACGACTCGAACGCGCACCCGCATTATTCAACTTCCAAGCGCATTGCCATTATTCATAACGGCATTATAGAGAATTACGCCGCTCTAAAAACAGTTTTACTGAGCCGCGGCTACGAATTCCACAGCGATACCGATTCTGAAGTTTTCATCAACCTGATCGAAGACATTCATACGAATAATAACTGCTCGCTGGAAGAAGCTGTTCGCCTGGCGTTACACGAAGTAGTAGGTGCTTATGCAATTGTGGTGCTTTCAGAAGATGACCCGAATCAGTTGATTGCAGCCCGTAAAGGCAGCCCAATGGTAATTGGCGTTGGCGAGAACGAATTTTTCCTGGCTTCCGATGCTACTCCGATCATTGAGTACACGAACGAAGTGATCTATGTAAACGATTACGAGATCGTGGTTATTAAGGACGGTAAACTCGATATTCAGACGAAAGAAGCCGTTCGCACCACACCTTACATCCAGAAACTGGAGCTGAAACTCGATGCCATTGAAAAAGGTGGTTATGAGCACTTCATGCTGAAAGAAATTTTTGAGCAGCCACGTTCTATCATGGATAGCATGCGCGGCCGTTTAATTGCCGACCAGAATCACTTGATGATGGGCGGGATTCGGGAGTATGCTAACAAATTTGTAGCAGCCGATCGTATTCTGATCGTAGCTTGTGGTACTTCGTGGCACGCTGGTCTGGTAGCTGAATATTTATTTGAAGAATTTGCACGCATACCGGTAGAAGTAGAATATGCTTCAGAATTCCGTTACCGGAACCCGGTTATCCGCGAAACCGATATCGTAATTGCTATCTCTCAATCAGGCGAAACGGCAGATACTTTGGCAGCAATTGAACTGGCTAAATCGAAAGGCGCTACTATTTTCGGGGTTTGCAACGTGGTAGGTTCTTCTATTGCGCGAGCTTCTGATGCCGGTGCTTACACGCACGCTGGTCCGGAAATTGGCGTGGCTTCTACCAAAGCTTTCACGGCGCAGGTTACCGTTCTTACCTTAATGGCTTTGATGGTTGCTGAAAAACGCGGCACCATTGAAAACAGCAAACTGCGCCAGTTAATGGTGGAAATGGAAAACATTCCGGCTAAAGTGGAGCAGGCGCTGAAATTAGATGCCCAGATCCAGCACATTGCCGATGTTTTCAAAGATGTGCCAAACTTCCTGTATTTAGGCCGCGGTTACAACTTCCCGGTTGCTTTGGAAGGCGCGCTTAAACTGAAAGAAATTTCGTACATCCACGCAGAAGGTTACCCGGCAGCAGAAATGAAGCACGGCCCAATTGCGCTGATCGATGAAAACATGCCAGTGGTGGTTATTGCTACCAAAGACAGCTCTTACGAGAAAATTGTATCGAACATTCAGGAAGTAAAAGCCCGTAAAGGCCGGATCATTGCTATTGTAACCGAAGGTGACGACGTAATTCCGGAAATGGCTGAATTCGTAATTGAAGTACCAGCCGCAGACGAAGCCCTGGTTCCATTGGTATCGGTTATTCCATTGCAGTTACTTTCTTACCACATTGCTGTAATGCGCGGTTGCAACGTAGATCAGCCGCGTAACCTGGCAAAATCGGTAACAGTAGAATAAAAACGATATCGTTTCAAGCATAAAAAGTAAAGGCCTCCGAAGCAATTCGAAGGCCTTTTTTCTTTTCAGAGGAATTTGAATTCGTATTAGAATGAAAAACGCTAGGGTTTGAAGCGGAAAAAATCAACAAATATGTCGCAAGTTTAGGCCTAGCGTAACTTGTAACTTTATACACATAGCAAGTTTGCAACTTGCAGAAGGTTTGCAACATTCCTATTGCGACTTTTATTAGGTTATTTCCTACCGTTTTTATAGCAGGCATTTAGGTTGCCTTGTAGGCAAGGTAAGTTACAAACTGACTGGATTCTTACCCACAAGTTACGGCTACGCCTAAACTTGCGGGATGGTTTTGGGACTCTCTCCTATTCAGAATAACTAAAAAACGATATGCTTTTCAGGTCAAAAACTACGCAAACGTTTCGTTTTTCAGGTACATGGTTTTGAGCAGCGGGCAGATCTTGTAGCGTTCGTCTATGGTGTCTTCGTAGATGGCTTGCAGGGTTTCGTACACGTTTTGAGTACCGATCTTGGCAGCCCACTCAAACGGGCCGTGCGGATAGTTGGTGCCGAGTTTCATGCCTAAGTCAATGTCTCGAACGGTGGCCGTGCCTTCCTGTAAAGTATAGCAGGCTTCGTTAATGATCATGCAAACGATGCGCGGCGTTACCAAACCAACCCGGTCTTCTACAACTAGATATTCGGTGCCGAGGGCTTTGCAGACTTCTTCCAGTTTGGTTACGGCATGAGCGTGCAACAACGAAACTTCCAGGTATTGGCGGTTGATCATGGTTGGCAAGCCGTTGAAACCAACTAAGTTACAAGCTACATTTTCGACAGTTGAGGCGAGTTCGGCGAGTTGCTTTTTAACGGCGTGGCAGAATACAGTCAGGCGACTTTTATGGGCGTAATGGGCCAAGCGCAGCGGTTCATCCTGCAGCAAAAAATCGAAAACGACTTCGGTTTGCGGCAGATGCTTTTCCAGTTCGTCGTAATTCTGAATGAAAACGTATTGATTTTCGGAAGTGAATTTTTGTTTGAATTCGGCGGCAATTTCCGGCGTGCTTAAAACGAGTACCTGCATATTTCTGCTTATATTTGGCCGTAAAGATAGCTTAAATGTGGAAATTTGGAGATTTGAAAATTTGAAAATTATCTTCCATTCACATCAAAACTGAAATTTAAGTCCTGAAATTCAACGCTAAAAACATATAATTTATGGCCAATATCATTGTAAATTCGCCTAATGCACCGGCTCCGATCGGGCCTTACAGCCACGCCGTAATGGCCGGCAACACGCTTTATATTTCCGGACAAATTGCGCTCGATGCCGAAACCGGCAACCTGATAAATGAAAGCATTGAAGCCGAAACGCACCAGGTAATGAAAAACATGCAGGCCATTTTAGCTACTGCCGAAATGGGTTTTGCCGATGTAGCCAAATGCACCATTTTCGTGAAAGACATGAACAATTTCGCCCGTATCAACGAAATTTACGGTAGCTATTTTTCCTTCAACCCGCCCGCCCGCGAAACCGTGGAAGTAAGCCGCTTACCAAAAGATGTGAATGTGGAAATTTCAGCTATTGCGGTGAAGTAAGACGTAAGTATCAAGATTTTAACCTCACAGGTTTCGGAAACCTGTGAGGTTTTTTATGGACTTTTTGCGCTGAAAACCCTATCATTTTTCATTGCAGGTCGAACGAATAAAAACCCGTTTGCGGACTTTTAGATGGAAAAACGATAGCGTTTACGGGTGAAAAGGTGTTTGCTACTAATCGACGTTGTGGTGGCGGTAACCTTCTTCTTCCAGATCGTATTTGCCTTTATCGGTGTTCAGGGCGGTGTGGCCGGCTTCTACTTCGGTGCGGCGCACGTGCACGGCGTAACGGCGCGGATAAATATTGGCGCCGTATTTCCGGGAATAAACCAGCGTGAAAACCGCCCCGAAAAACAGGATCTGCGACGAATAAAAAACCCATACCAGCAAAATAGCAATAACCCCGGCCGCGCCGTAAACCGAAGCAATGTTGCTGTTGGTAACGTAAGCGGCAATCACAATTTTACCGATGGTGAATAGCGCAGCCGTAACGCCGGCGCCAACCCGCACATCGCGCCAGTGAATGTGGGCATCGGGTAAGAATTTATAAACTGCCGCAAATAAAAACGCAATTACCAGCGTAGAAACTACCAGATTTATGACGCTCGCTAAAAAAATATCATGTGCCGAACCATCGGCGAAGATCTGATTTCCGAGCCACGACAATGCGCCTTGCACCAGCACGGTAGTAAGCAAAAGCGGCGCAATACCCAAAATCATGGCAAACGAACGAAGGCGGTCGCGGAGCAGTTTTAGGTATTCGTTTTTAGGTTTCGGCTTTACGCCCCAGATAAAATTCAGCGAATCCTGCAGCGAAATAAATGCCCCGGTAGCCGCGATCAGCAAAGCGCCCACGCCAATAATAGTGGCAAGCGTAAGGCCTTGGTTCTGGCTAATGTTCTCTACCATTTTCTGCACCTCCAACGCCCCGTCGGCGCCTATGTATTCGCGCATGAAAACGTAAATTTCGCCTTCCACAGCTTTTTTGCCATAAAAAAGACTGGCCGAATTCAGAATAATAATGATCATGGGGGGCAAAGCAAAAACGGCATAGTAAGCCAGGGCAGCGCCCATCTGAAACGGGTTCACATCCATAAATTCCAGCCACGATTCGCGAAACAGGCACCAGATCTTATGCAGTATTTTCTTAAACATCAATTTTATAAACGAACTTCCATCGGTTTTTCAGACCGGTAAAGCTGCCGGATCAGGAAAGCCTTTGGTAAAACGAGAGCTTCAGGCAAAAGTTAGCTTTCGGGAGCGGTAGTTTTTTGATTTAAAACCCTACCGTTTTGTTCAATTGCTGCAATTAAAAATGCCATTGGCCGCAGATTTTCGTAACTTGCGGCGTTTTTCAAATCCGTATTTATAAGAGCATATTTCATGGAAAGAGAAGTTAGAGTTCGCTTTGCTCCCAGCCCCACCGGGCCTTTACATATTGGCGGCGTACGCACCGCTTTATATAATTATTTATTCGCGAAGAAAATGGGCGGCAAAATGCTGCTGCGCATTGAAGATACTGATCAGAACCGCTTTATTCCGGGCGCCGAAAACTACATTTTTGAAGCCTTGGAATGGTGCGGCATTAAGCTGGACGAAAGCCCGATAGTAGGTGGTCCGCATGCGCCTTACCGCCAGAGCGAACGCAAACCGATGTACATGGATTACGCCATGAAACTGGTAAACGAAGGCAATGCCTATTATGCGTTCGATACGGCCGAAGAACTGGATGCCATGCGCGAGCGCCTGAAAGCTGCCAAAGTAGCCACGCCGCAGTACAACAGCATTACCCGCAACACCATGAAAAACTCGCTGACGCTTCCGGAAGACGAAGTAAAGCGCCGTTTGGAAAGTGGTGAACCCTACGTAATTCGTTTGAAAGTGCCGCGCAAAGAAGAGATTCGTTTGAAAGACATGATCCGTGGTTGGGTGATGGTACATTCTTCGGCGATCGACGATAAGGTGCTAATGAAATCTGACGGCATGCCGACTTACCATTTAGCGAACATCGTGGACGACCATTTAATGGAAATTACGCACGTAATTCGCGGCGAAGAATGGTTGCCAAGCGCGCCGCTGCACGTATTGCTTTACAAATATTTAGGCTGGGAAAGCACCATGCCGGAATTTGCCCACTTGCCACTTTTACTGAAACCCGACGGCAACGGCAAACTCAGCAAACGCGACGGCGATAAGTTAGGCTTCCCAGTTTTCCCGCTGAACTGGGTTGATCCTTTTACCAGCGAAAAATCGAGCGGCTACCGCGAAAACGGTTATTTGCCGGAAGCATTTGTAAACTTCCTGGCTTTCTTAGGCTGGAACCCGGGCACGCAGCAGGAAATTTTCTCGATGGACGAACTGATCGACGCGTTCTCAATTGAGCGCATCGGTAAATCCGGCACCCGTTTCGACCAGAACAAAGTGAAGTGGTTCAACGAGCAATACCTGCGCGCCAAACCCGACGAAGAACTGGCCGTGTATTTACTTGATGCCCTGAAGGAACACAATATTGATTGTTCGCCGGAGAAAGCTGCGAAGATTGCTTCGGTAATGAAAGAGCGCGTAACGTTCCCGCAGGATTTCTGGCGCGAAGCCCAATACATGTTCATTGCCCCGGAAACCTATAACGAACAAGTGGCAGCCAAGAAATGGAATGCCCAGGCCGTAAACATCTTCGAACAGTTCAAAAATGAGCTGCCAACTATTGAAGTTTTCATTGCCGCCGAAGTTAAAAACCTGCTCAACAGCATTCTGGAACGCAACGGCGTGAAATTAGGTGCCGTTATGCAAGCGCTTCGATTAGCCGTAACCGGCGTAGAAGCCGGCCCGGATCTGATGGACATCATCGAGATCATCGGCAAAGAAGAAACCGTGAAACGCTTAGGAACTGCTATTGAAAAACTGCAGCCGTTTGTTTTGAAAACGGTATAGTTTCAGGCTAAAAAAGTAACCTCAAGCCCTCTCCTGATTCAGGGGAGGGCTTTTTTTTTGATCAGGATTTTCGGAAAAATTGTCTGAACACGATTTTCAGGATTTTTAGGATGGACAGAATTTTAAGATTTCCCTGTTTCATAATCTCCATTCTCTCAGAGAGCTTTTCTGCTCTGAAAATCAACCACCCCCAACCCCTCCTGTCCAGGCGGGGAGCTTGCTTTCTGCTTTATTCAATCCTTTCACTCGAACGCGCAGCGGAGTGCGATTAACAAAAGCGAAGAATTACCAGTCAAATCTTCGCTACCAGCGAAAGATTTGGCCGTTTGCAAGAGCACTACCATTTACTATCCAGGCACTGTTCAGCTCACTACGAAGAAGATATCTACCACGGTGGTTATTTGTCAAGCGCACTGTTTGAGCGGTCAGCGAGTTTGCGCTTGACTTAACTTTTTTGGTTCTTTTTGTGTCAAGACAAAAAGAACACTAAAGTTTACTATGAAACAGAAAACCTATCTTATAAAAGGCAAAAAGCTAACTATGAAAAAACGATATGCTTTCAGGCAGAAAAAGTCAGTAGCTTATATTCTACCAACTTGATGAGATCTCTCCTGACGTCGAGATGACCAAATAATTTAGAATCATAAAAAAACAAACATTTCGCTTCAAAAACACTTTTAATAACATTAATCTGAAAAAATTGTAATTTTACCTTTCAGAAAAGCAATTTATGTCTGCCAGCACTGCCACGTTAAGCCCGGAAGAAGTTTGTCGCCAGCTCGCAGCCGGCGACCAGGCTACGCTGCAGGCGCTCATAAGAACGTATTACTCCGATCTTTACAAATTCACCTGGAAATTTGTGCGCAGCCAGGAAATTGCCGAAGAACTCACGCAGGACATTTTCATTTACCTCTGGGAAAACCGCGAATCGCTGACCATTAATTCGGCGGTGAAACCGTATCTGTACACCATGGCGCGCAACCGGGCTTTCAATTACCTGAAAAGCCGCGTGGCGCGCATGAGCGTGGTTTCGGATGAAGTGCCGGAAACCTATGCCGCCAATGCGCAGACACCGGAAGAGGAAATGAACCAGCAGGAGCTGGAAAAACTGGTGGCCGAAGGCATTGAACAATTGCCGGAAAAATGCCGCATCGTGTTCACGTTGAGCCGCCACGAAGGCATGTCGTACCAGCAAATTGCCGACGAATTACAGATTTCAGTAAAGACCGTGGAAGCGCACATGGGCACGGCGCTGAAAAAACTGCGCACTTTTTTAAGAAGCTGCTGGAGCGAAGCATTGGTTTTGCTAATTTTAATCCTGAGTCGCTAACCAAAACGATATGCTTTTCAGCCAAAAAACTATAGAAATTAAACGAAGCACTAAGGGTAGCGCCGCTGTGAATTGTCTTACCAAAAACGGGAATAAATTTTAGAACCATGCTGCCACCAACCGTTGACTGGGAAGTACTTACCCGCTATTTAGCCGGAGAAACCACCGAAGAAGAAAACCGCGAGGTGGAACTTTGGGAGGCTTCGAGCGCAGCAAACCGCCGGCAGCTAGGCCAGCTGCGCAAGATCTGGCAGGCCTCCGGCTCACAAACCGAAGCGCCGGAAACCAACGTAGATCTGGCTTTGCAGGAAATCACGCGCAAACTCAACTTCCAGCCAACCGAATATACTTTACCGAAAATCGAAGCCAAAACCGATTATAGCTGGGTATGGAAAGTGGCGGCTGTTTTAGTGCTTTCGCTGGGCGTAGTTTTCGCAATTTTCCGGAATAAAACGGCCGTGCAGGATCTGGGCGTAGCGTATGTGAAATACGAAACCAAAACCGGCCAACGCAGCAAAATTACGTTGCCCGATAATTCTACGGTGTGGCTGAACGGCGGAAGCTCGCTGCGTTACCCAAAAACCTTTGCCGCCAATTCCCGCGAAGTACAATTAGCCGGCGAAGCTTTTTTCGATGTAGCCAAAGACCCGAGCAAACCTTTCCGGATCAGCGCCGCCGAAACCGTAACCGAAGTAAAAGGCACGAGTTTTAACGTAGAAGCGTACGCGGAACAAAAAGCTGTAATTGTTTCGGTGGTAACCGGGAAAGTGGAATTGCGCGAAGAATCTAAACCCGAAAACCGTGTATTGCTCACGCCCAACCAAACCGGAAAATTCAACGCCGAAACGCATAACGTAATTGCTGAACCAACTTCCGACCTGAATTTCCTAGCTTGGCAAACCCGCATTTTACGCTTCCATAACACCGATCTGAAAACTGTAGCCCACGATCTGGAAAAAGTGTACGGCAAGAAATTCCGCTTCCGCAACGAAAAACTGGAGGCTTGTCACTTTACCGGAACATTTGAAAAGCAGACGTTAACGGAAATTCAGGAAGTGCTGCACTTAACTTTGAACCTGACTTTTGAGGAAGAAAACGGTACCGTTTGGATTGATGGCCCGGGCTGCTAAAGAATGTAAGGGTTTTTATAGTCCCCCTTTGGAGGGGGCAAGGGGAGGACTTCACGCATTTCAGAAAATCAGATAATGTAAAATCCTCCCCCTACCCCCTCCAAAGGGGGACTTTTCTCGGCTTGCTAAAACCTGCTGACAAACCACTGATTTTCATTATTTTTGCGCATTGTTAAAAGCGTAACCAACGGGTTTTAGTGCGGCAAATTCTTCTCTGTTTTTTACTTTTTCTGTGCTTTTCGCTACCGTTTTCCGGAAGTGCGCAAATTGCTGCTTCTCATGGCGAACAAACCGTAAAAATTCCGGCTAAAACGTACACCGTAGAAGAAATTCTGAAGGAACTTGAAGCGCAAACCAAAATCCCGTTTTCGTATAGCAACGAGGCGCTGCCGCTGCAGAAAAAAATTACCCTTACCGGCCGCGAGCAGACTTTAGAGGCCGTTTTGCATACCGTTTTCAAAGGCACTTCCATTGCCTGGCTTTACCGTTCAGACCAAATTCTGCTTTTCGATAAAAAACCTGCTGCCCAAAACGATACTAAAACCGGCGCAAAAAGTGGCAAATTTACCATCAGCGGTTACGTGCGCGAAGCCGGCAGCAGCGAGCCGCTTATTGGCGTTACGGTTTATGCGCCGCAATTCAAAGCCGGCATCAGCAGCAATAATTACGGGTTTTATTCGCTTACGTTGCCTGCAGATTCGGTTGTATTGCAATTCTCATATGTGGGTTATAAATCCCAAATTCAGAAAATAAACCTGAATGAAGACCAGACTTTGCACGCATTTCTACAACCGGAAGCGGCTTTGCAGGAAGTGGAAATTGTGGCTGAAAAAGAAATTCGCAGCACGCAAACTACCCAGACGAGCCAGGTAAATATTCCGGTGGAAATGGTGAAAGATATGCCGGCGCTTTTCGGGGAAAAGGACGTGATAAAAACGGTGCAGATGATGCCCGGCGTGCAAAAAGGAGGCGAAGCCAGCACCGGACTTTACGTGCGCGGCGGCGGACCCGATCAGAATTTAATTGTGCTCGACGATGCCACGGTTTACAATGCCAATCATGCACTTGGTTACTTGTCTTTATTCAACGGCGACGCGTTGAAAAGCATTGACCTGACGAAGGGCGGTTTTCCGGCGCGTTATGGCGGCCGGCTTTCTTCGGTGCTGGAAATGAACATGAAAGAAGGCAACCGCGAGGAATTTGCGGGCGAAGCAGGCATTGGCCTGATCTCTTCGAGGATGGTGGTGGAAGGTCCGTTGAAAAAAGACAAGGCTTCGTTTTTAATTTCGGCGCGGCGCACGTACTGGGATCTGTTGCTGAATTCGTTTTTGCAGGAAGGAACCGGTTTCGGGTACTTTTTTTACGATGCGAACGCCAAAATAAACTACGATCTGGGACCGAAAGACAAGCTTTACCTGAGCGGTTATTTCGGGCGCGATAAATTTTACGTGCATTTAAAAGACTCCGAAAACAAAGACCAGTTCAATACGGCCTGGGGCAACGGCACGGCCACCTTGCGCTGGAATCACCTGCTCTCCGACCGGCTTTTTGCCAATACCTCGTTCATTTTCAGCCAGTATCGCTTCGGAATAGATTATGATTTTGCTACGCCAGATGTACAAACGAACTTTCAGTACATTTCCGGCATCCGCGACCTGAGTTTAAAAACCGATCTTGATTATTACCTTTCCACGTCGCATTTTCTGAAGATCGGTTTTATTTCCACGCACCATTATTTTACGCCGAATTCCGTGCGCGCTTCCGATTCTAACACCAACCTGAATTTTGAAAAACACGAAAATATTTCGAACCTGGAAAGCGCGGTTTACCTGGAAGATCATTTTACGGTTACGCCTAAAATATTGCTGAATTCAGGTTTGCGGCTGAGCCATTTCTTTTCGGAAGGCAAGCATTATTTCAACCCGGAACCGCGTTTCAGCGCTGCGTATCGTTTCACGCCGAATGCTACTTTAAAAACTTCGTACGCGGCCATGAACCAGTACGTGCATTTGCTGAGCAGCATCGGCACGGGCCAGAGCATTGACCTTTGGTTGCCGGCCACGAATAAAGTGAAACCGCAAGCTTCGCACCAGGTGGCTTTGGGCGTGGCGCAGGATCTTTTTAAACGGAAAATTCTGCTGGAAGTGGAAGGCTATTACAAAAAAATGGACCGCATTATTACCTACCGCGACGGCGCCAGTTTCTTTACCCTCAACGACCCGACCGCCAAAGAAGGCATGGACTGGGAAAGCAACGTAGTTTCGGGGCAGGGCTGGAGTTATGGGCTGGAATTTCTGCTGCAAAAGAAAACCGGAAACCTGACCGGCTGGCTCGGTTACACGCTTTCGCGCACGCAGCACCAGTTCGATTCCATAAACGGCGGCCGGAAGTTCGATGCGCGCTACGACCGCCGCCACGATGTTTCGGTAATTCTGGCTTACGACGTTTCGGAGAAAATAAAGCTTTCGGCCAACTGGATCTACGGTACCGGGAATGCCATTACGCTGCCTTTAGCCGAATATTCGGTACCGTACCACAACCCCGATTCCGAAGCGATCACGCCGGAAGAATTACTGGGCGGCAACACGATAATTGGTGAATACGGCGAACGCAATAATTACCGCATGCCGGCTTACCACCGTTTGGATGTGGGCATTCAGTTCCGGAAAGAATTAAGCTGGGCCGAACGCACCTGGGATCTGAGCGTTTACAACTTGTATAACCGCAAAAACCCGTTTTTCTACACCTTAGCTACCAAAAACGGGAAACGCGAATTGCGGCAGACTGCCATTTTTGGTTTCATTCCGTCGTTCAGTTACAATCTTAAATTTTAGGAAGATGGCCGGTTTCAGAAAATATTTCCCGCGACTTTTTAAGCTGAAAACCATAGCGTTTTGGTGCGTAGTTTTCCTGTTTTCTGCCTGCGAAAGCGTGGTGGATATTCCGCCGTTGCCGGAACTTCCTCCGAAGCTGGTGGTGGTTTCGTTTATTTCGCCGGAAGCGGAAGAAGTGCAGGTTTCCGTGTCGCGAACCGTGCCTTTGCTGAGCGCCGAAAATAACGGCCAGCCGGTTTATGTGCCTGATGCGCAGGTTACTTTTTCCGATGGAATTGATACCGTTTTGCTGGCTTACGATGCTGCCAAACAGCTTTACACCACAAAATCATTACCTGTTCAGCCCGGAAAAACCTACTGGCTGCACGTGCAAAATTCAGATGGTTTGCAGGCCGAAGCCAGTTGCACCGTTCCGCAGAAAATAAATACTACGCTTACCGCGCGCCTCGATTCTTCGGAACGCAACCTGGAAGAAGGCGGTCGGAATTACAAACTCGAAATGCGCTGGCAGGATCTTCCCGGCCTTGGCGACAACTATAAAATTGACGGCAACCTGTTTTTTCTGGCCAATCCCGGTTCTTCCGACACCACTTTCCGCAGCCTGGAATTTGAAAGCGAACCGCTCTTTGAAGACACCGATGAAGACGGCCGCCTTTGGGCAGAACGCAGCCTGACAATCACTGATTTTGCGCAATTAAAAAACACGAATGCACTGCTGCGGATCAATGCATTTTTACTCACCACCGATGCCGCTTACCTGAAATACCACCGTTCGTTGCGGCAATACCAGCTCAATAACAGCTTCACCAGTCCGGGAAAATTGTATACGAATGTGCAGGGCGGTTTCGGGGTGTTTGCGGCTTATAGGCTTTATGAGGTGAAGATTTTGTTTTAGTAGTTTTTAATGGGAAAAGGATAGCGTTGTGGAAGAAGGAAAAGTAGATTTTGTGAAATGCGATATTTTTTGAAAGCAATTAAGATAACATAGCATTTGTCTTTCAAGCAGAAAGCTCTATATTTGAAAATCACTCCACAATTAAAACTATGAAAAAACGCTATACTTTTCTGCCTGAAAACTGGTTTCGTGTTGGTTTGGGTGTGGCTATTGTAGCTTCTTTATCTTTGAATACTTCGGCACAAAATGGTCCAACAATTCAGTGGGATAAGTCTTTTGGTGGTAGCGGCAATGATTATCTAAGATCATTAAGACAAACTACCGATGGTGGATATTTTCTTGGTGGATACTCAAACTCAGGTACAAGCGCTGATAAATCTCAGGCATCTAATGGGCTATCTGATTATTGGTTTATAAGGCTTACTGCTAATGGCATTAAAACGATGGATAAAACCATCGGCGCTGGAAATGATGATCTCTTTTCCAGCGCACAACAAACTTCAGATGGAGGTTTTATTTTAGGTGGTTCATCCAACTCTGGTATTAGTGGAGATAAAAGCCAGGCAACAAACGGAGGCTTTGATTACTGGATAGTAAAACTTGATGCTAATGGAATTAAAACCTGGGATAAGACTTTTGGCGGAAGTGCTAGAGATGAGTTGTACTCTTTAGAGCAAACCTCTGATGGTGGTTATATCTTAGGTGGAACATCTTATTCTGGAATAAGTGGTGACAAAAGCCAAGCATCTTCAGGTCTTAATGATTTCTGGGTAATAAAGATCGATGCTAATGGAAATAAACTTTGGGACAAAACTTACGGAGGTAATGATGGAGACCTGCTTCGTTCTCTAAAGCAAACTTCAGATGGCGGTTATATATTAGGCGGAACTTCAAGTTCCGGAATTAGCGGTGACAAAACCCAGGCATCTAGAGGGAGTAGTGATTATTGGGTTGTTAAATTAGATAATAACGGAAATAAAGTTTGGGATAAAACCATCGGCGGCAGTAGTGCAGATGCAATCACAGCACTCCAACAAACTGCCGATGGTGGATATATTTTAGGAGGCTATTCTAGTTCTAATATAAGTGGTGACAAAAGCCAGAATTGCCAGGGGGGATACGACTTTTGGGTAGTAAAATTGAATAGCAGTGGGGGAATAATCTGGGACAAGACAATAGGTGGTAATGGCGAGGATGAACTTTATTCTATACAGCAAACCTTGAACGGCAGCTATATATTAGGTGGGTTTTCTGAATCAGGCTTAAGTGGCAATAAAACACAACCTTCTCGGGGTGGCGCTGATTTTTGGGTAACAAAGTTAGATAACAACGGTATTATGACTTGGGATAAATCTTTTGGCGGTGACAATCATGACGGTATTTTTTCTGCTCAACAGACTGTTGATGGCGGGTTTATATTAGGCGGATATTCACTCTCTAGTTTTAGTGGCGATAAAAGCCAAACCTCCCAAGGAATGTCAGATTACTGGATCGTAAAATTAGGCACCGATGTAACCGGCCTAAAGGAATTCGAAGCCAGCTTCACCGTTTCCATTTCCCCAAACCCAAACCAAGGCAAATTCACCTTACAACTCAACAACCTTACCGCACCAAAAGCCGAAGTAACCGTTTCCGATCTTTTGGGCCGCGTGGTTTTGCAGCAGCCATTAAACGTAAGCAACAAGCAAATTTCCGAAGAACTGACATTGCCGCAGGCAAAAGGAATGTATCTGTTGCAGATAAAAGCCGGCAAGCAAATCATTCCCCGGAAAATTGTAGTAGAATAAAAGCTGACCTTAGAAAAACGCTACCCTTTCGGGCATAAAAAGTAAATCGGGGCAAACCTAGCGTTCACTGATCTTAAAAATCTGCACCATAGGGTTGTGTGCACTGAAAAAACCGTAGCCGTTCTGAATGTTGGTGGGTAAGTTGATCGGTTCGCCGGTGAGCTGGTTCATGAGGCTGTTCGATTTCTGGTAGAGTTGCAGGTAATTGTAATACGGTTCGCTGATATTCGATAAAGAAACCACGAGCGTATCGGAGGTTTCGAGCGTAAGCTTTTCTTTTCCTTCGTATCTGCCATTTTCAAAAGTGGCGTCGTTTACCAGAATGATCTGCTCCTGCACCGCATTAAAAGTCCCGATCCTGTTTTTCGGCAGCAGATTTTTGCGGTTCGCCCCTACCAGGCTGATCAGGAAAAAATTGCGTTTAGGGCCGGGATCGGCGAGAGTAAAATGCAGCGTTACGGTGGTATCTTTTTCGGTGCGTTTCACTTCCGGTTCCAGTTTTTCAAACCTTACCGGCGCCAGCATTTCCGTAGCTGCCGAACATTCCAGCCCCGAAACCGAATCGCGCACCAATAAAGTATAGCGCTGCTGAAAGTTCTGCGGGATATTCCGGCTTACATAAAAACCGTTGCGCAGGTGTTTCAGCGTTTCGGTTTGCCCGTTAAAGGTAATTTGCACCAACGCATGCTCTACCACCAGCGTTTTCAGAAATGTGGTATCGGTGCTCAGATCGGTGCCTTCTCCTGCCAGTGAACTGAAGCTTTTGGAAACCTGCACCGCCAGATATTTATCCGGAAAAACCTGCGTGGCAATTACCAGTTTCGGTTCATGCGCGGGCAATTCAATTTCGATCGGGTCGGGTTCGCAGCTGAACAAGCCAAGCCCTAAAAGCAGCCATATGATTCCGAAACCGAGTTTTTTGGTTAAAAAGGATAGCGTTTTCATATTGAGAATGATAGAATTTTTGAATGATGGGATGAGAGAATATTTTTCTTCGCAGGTGTAAGTCCTCCCCCTACCCCCTCCAAAGGGGGACCTTCTGTACGAGTGTAATTACTATCCCCTTGAGGGGATTATAGGGGTGTTTAATTTATCTGATAAAAGTCCCCCTTCGGAGGGGGTTAGGGGGAGGAAATTTCTGCTGATCAAAACTTAAAATTATAAGCCACAGCAGGAATGAAACCGAACAAACCGACCTGCGAATATTTGTAGCCGCCTTTGCCGTTATCCTCTACTTTCACCCGATACGGTTGGGTTTGGTTGTAAACATTGTAAGCCCCGAAGCACCATTCGCTTTGCCATTTCTTATGCGGCTTGTTTTTCAGCACCAGGTTCAGATCCAGGCGGTGCGAAGGTGAGAATTTCAGGGCGTTGCGATCGGTGTAAACCGGTAAAACATCTACTCCGGAATAAGAAGGTTTCGGGGTGAAGTATTGGCCGAGGCGGCCGGTTAAGCGCTGGCCGGTGCCGTAAACCCAGACTGCCGAAATGCTTAAACGCTTTGAAATATCGTAGTTCGTTACAATAGAAATATCGTGGCGGCGGTCGTATTTGGCGTAGAACGTTTTGCCGTTGTTCAGCCCGTCGAACTGGCGGGTGGCCCAGCTTAAGGAATACCCGATCCAGCCGTTGAAGCGGCCTTCGGTTTTGTGCAGGAAAAGTTCGGCGCCGTAGGCCTGGCCGTTGCCGCGCAAAAGTTCGGTTTCGTAATTGTCGTTCAGCATGAGTTGCGCGCCTTCTTTGTATTCCATTAAACGGTAGAGTTTTTTGTAGTAGATCTCGGCACTTAAAAGGGTGTTCCGTTTCGGGAAATGATGGTTGTAGCCCAACGCAACCTGGTCGGCGTATTGCGGTTTTACATGTTTGGTAACCGGGTACCAGAGGTCGGTGGGCAGCATGAGCGAGGAATTGGAAACCAAATGTAAATATTGGAACATGCGCGAATAACCGGCTTTTAAAGAACTGTTTTCGGTGAGCTGCAACACGGCTGAAGCGCGGGGTTCGAGGCCGGCGTAGGTTTTGCCGGAAGTAAGCAAACCGGAAGCGCGCAGGCCGTAGTTCAGGGTTAAACGCGACGTGGCTTTGAATTCGTTTTGCGCGTAAGCGGCCATTTCCTGCGGGTTCAGTTTGCGGCCTTCATGCGATTTTACGTAGTCCGAAATTTCGCCTTGCGTAGCTACAATGTTGGGCCGGAAACGGTGGTTGGTAACCGACAAACCGTAGCGCAACTGGTTCCGGGAATTATGGTAATAATCGTAGTCGAGTTTCAGTCCGAGGTCTTCGATGTACGAACCGATGAACAAGCTATTCTGCTCGAAACGGCCGTTTACCTGGTAGCGGAAGCGGGTGTGCAAAAGCGTTAAGCTGGAAAATAATTTATCGGAATACTGGTGCTGCCAGCGGAGCGTGTTGGTGAAATTGCCGAGCGTAAACCCGAAATCCATGCCCAGGTCTTCGCCGTTGCCGGGTTTTGGTTCGCTTAAAACATCGTTGCCGTAATAGCTGCTGAAGGAAATTTTATCTTTGTCGGAGAGCTTGTAATGCAGTTTCAGGTTGGTGTCGTAGAAATAATACGGAATTTTCAGGCCGGCTACGCCCAGCACTTTATCTAAATAAGAACGGCGCGCCGAAACCAGGAACGTGAATTTATCTTTTTGAATGGGGCCTTGCACGGTTACGCGCGACGAAAGCAAACCAATGCCGCCTTCCGCTTTTATTTTTTCTGCATCGCCGTTCTGGGTTTTAATGTCGAGCACCGAAGAAATGCGGCCGCCGTACTGCGCCGGGAAACTACCTTTTATCAGCGAGACATCCTGCAGGGCATCGTTGTTGAAGACCGAGAAAAACCCGAATAAATGCCCCACGTTGTAAACCGGCGCATCGTCTAAGAGAATTAAGTTCTGATCTACGCCGCCGCCACGGACGTACATGCCGGTCTGGCCTTCGCCGCCGCGTTTTACGCCGGGCATGAGTTGCGCCACTTTTATAATATCCACTTCGCCGCCCATGCTGGGTAAGTGTTTGATCTGCTGCGGCGAAATCTTAAGCGTGCTCATTTGCGGCATAAAAACCTGGTCGCGGAGCTCGTTTTTCTTCGCCGAAATTTCCACTTCCTGCAGTGTGTTCGCATCCTGTTGCAGCGCGATATTCAGTTCGGTATTTCCGGTCAGCGTTACTTCTTTTTCTACTTTCTGAAACCCGATGAGCGCACAAACTACTCTCACTTTTTCGCCGGAAATTTTGAGTTCGTATTTTCCTTCGGCGTTGGTAATGGCGCCGGTTTGCAGCTCCGGCACATAAACCGATACGCCGGGCAGGGTTTCGTGGGTGGTGGCATCGCGGATGGTGCCGCGCAGTACGGCAGTTTTTTGGGCTAAAACGCTACCGTTTATCAGCAATAAAAGGCAAAGCAATACCAGGCTGTTTTTCACGACAGTTTAAAAATTAGGTTAAAAAATACGTTCAGCGGAAGCCGGAAAAGCGGGATTCAGAAGTTAGCGGCAAGCTGCTTTCCGGCGGTTTCAAAACTATAGACAAGATGCAAAAGGCTGCCCCTTAGTTGCATGGTGAAAAAATTATGGTTAGCGGATTTGGGATAGGAAGAAGTTAGAAAAATATTTTGCACAAAGCAGCGAAACAGGTATTTATTATGTCAGGTAGATAGTGCAAATTGTTATCTTTCTGTCGCAATAAAACCCTATGAAAAAACGCTATACTTTTATGTTTAAGAATTGGCTGCGATTTGGCTTACTTACTGCTTTTGCAAGTATTTTTTCATTGGATGCATTTGCGCAGACTGCTCCAGCAAAAATATGGGATAAAACTTTTGGCAGTACTGATATAGACCATTTGTATGCAGGGCAGCAAACTAAAGATGGGGGTTATATCATTGGTGGAGGTTCCAATTCAGGTATTGGTGGTGATAAGAGCCAACCTCATATTGGGGGAAACTCCGACTTCTGGATCGTTAAAATGGACAGGTTTGGTAATAAGCAATGGGATAAAACTTACGGTAGTTTAGACAGCGAAGGAATATGGTGCATTAAACAAACTAAAGATGGGGGTTATATTATTGGTGGCTCAACACATGACTTACCAATCAGTGGCGATAAAACTCAGTCAGGTTATGGATTAGAAGATTACTGGATACTTAAATTAGATTCAAATGGTATTAAGCAATGGGACCGTACCTATGGAGGGGCTCATGATGATCATTTTCGTTCCTTAGGCCAAACCTCTGATGGAGGCTACATTCTTTCCGGTGTATCAAATTCCGGAATTGGCGGAAGCAAATCACAACCAAATAAAGGAAATTTAACCACTTGGGATTATTGGGTAATAAAAACTGATGCCAATGGAAATAAATTATGGGATAAAACTATTGGAGGTACTGGTAATGAAGTTTTCAAAGAATTAGCTGTTACAGCAGATGGAGGCTCCATACTTGGGGGGTATTCAAAATCAGGAATGAGCGGAGACAAAAGCCAGCCAGCTAAAGGAAACTATGATTGTTGGATTGTAAAGTTAGATTCACTTGGAAGCAAACAATGGGATAAAACCTATGGAGGAACTAATAATGATTTTTTATGGAGGATTAAGCAAACCTCTGCAGGAAACTATATTGTTGGAGCCTATTCTAACTCAGATGCAAATGGAGACAAGAGCCAACCCTCAAAAGGGGCTGAAGACCTCTGGCTTTTAAAATTAGATCCTATTGGCAATAAAATTTGGGACAAAACATATGGTACTTCATTATATGACGGTATTGGAGATTTTGTAGAGGATCCAACTGGAGGGTATCTTGTTTCAGGTTATACTGTATCAGGCATTAATGGAGATAAAAGTCAAGCTGCTATGGGAGGCGCTGATATCTGGATATTAAAATTGGATATCAATGGCGTAAAGATTTGGGATCAAACTTATGGGGGGACAGATAATGATTGGCCAACTGATATTTATGTGGAATCGAATGGCAGTTTTTTAATAGCGGGTGAATCAATGTCTGGTTTAAGCGGAGATAAATCTCAGGCTTGTTGGGGAGTGACAGACCAGTGGGTAATAAAAGTTGGAGAAAGTCCAAATGGAATTAATGAATCCCTTCTTACGCAAATTTCATTATACCCCAACCCGAACCAAGGCAAATTCATCTTAAAACTCAGCAACCTTACCGCACCAAAAGCCGAAGTAACCGTTTCCGATCTGCTGGGCCGCGTGGTTTTACAGCAGGAATTAAATGTGAGCAACAACCAGCTTTCCGAAGAACTGAATTTACCAAATGCGAAAGGGATGTATCTGTTGCAGGTTAAAGTTGGCGAGCAGATCATCACCCGGAAAATTGTAGTGGAGTAAGCCAACGCTTCAGGGAAAACGCTTACGGATATTTCCGCAGAACTTGCTTAAATTATTTGCAATCTTCAGGATATTCAGCTTAATTAATATTGGTATTTAATTATATTTAAACCAGCGTTTTAATTAACCTGAATATATCTCCTACTTAATCTAAAAAAGCCATGTTGCACCTGAAGTTGCCCTTTGCCAAAACTGCCAGCGCAAAACGCAGTAAGTTGTTTTTATTAGCGCTTGCCATAAGTGCCCTCACGCCGCTCGCCGGCATTGCGCAAAAAGTTGACGCCAATAAAGTTTGGTCTACTTTAAAAAAAGCGCCGGTCATGAAATTAAAGCCCGAATTCAACACCTATTCGGTAAGCTACGATTTTGGTACCTTGCCTGTTCAGGCCAAAGAAAAGCCTGAACTGCAGGATCTAAAATTACAGGAAGCTGACGGCGATCTGAACCTGAAAATTACCTTCAACAAGCTTTTTATTGTAGATAAAACCCAGAAAACCGAAGGTACTGTTAAAGCTCCCGCCCGGCCGGGCACCAAACCGCAGAAAGCTGAAGGCCCTGTGGAGCCACCTAAATTCTATTCACTTGTGAATTACATGGCCAATTACGGATATGACCTGCTCGATAAAAAATCGGGAACAACCCTTTACGCTTTCAAAAAGAAGAACGACATTTTTACCACGCCTGCTTTTAACACTGTTTCCGAACTGAATACTTATCTTAAAAATTCTCTGGAAACCGACCTGCAGGCGCATATTCTGGACAAAATAAACAAGCGCATTAAATACGATTTTGCCGCACAAAACTTCGAAGTAAGAGTAGCCGTGAATTCAGTTACGGGTCCTTCGCCGGCATTTGCCGAAATCAATAAGGCCAGCACCGATTTTGCCGCCCTCGCTTCTGAAAAAACACCAAGCAAGGAAGCTGTTCAGGCACAAATTGCCGTTTGGGAAAAGCACCTGGCCACCGCCGACTGGAAAGGCAAAGGCGCGATCAACAAAAAAGTGGCCAATGCCCTGATTGAAAACCTTTGCGCTGCTTATATGCTTACCGGCGATTTCGCGAAGCTGAAAGAAAAAGTAGATCTTTTTGAAAAGAACAACCTTGGCGCGGCCGGCAATGCCTCTACGTTAGCCTTTGAAGCAGACCAGAACTACCCTGGCTCAAACCCTTCGGTTCAGGCTATTAAGAGAAAAGACAAAATGCAGAATTACATAAAGTCTAATTACCATGAGTTCTCTTACGATTTAGTTGGGGCTTAATTAATTGTTAAAAACATTAAACTTTAAATTCCGCTTTATAAAACGCTATCCTTTCGGGTAGAAAAAGTAAGAGGAAGCGCAGCAGGATCTAACCTTGCTGCGCTTTTTTTGCGTATTGGGTTAAAGCTATTTAACCCAATACGGCCATGAGCAAAAAGAAAAAGAAAACCGACAAAGCCGAGAAAAAAGCCAAAGTGCATAAAGAACTCGAAGGCTTCGAAATAAAGATCAACCCACTGGGCGAAATTACCTCCAGCTACAGCATAGACCAGCTCAACGAGTTTCTGGACAAGAACGTGTACGATAAAAAACTTACCGATAAAGGGCTGGAAAAACCGGGCGGCAAAGCTGCTGAAGATGATGACTACCATGTAGAAGAAACGCAGGAAGAAGAAGAGAATCCGGAAGATTTTATTGCTTCTGCGCCGCGCGCCAAAAACGGTAAAACTCCAGCAAAAAGCGAAGACGACGAGGAAGATGAAACAGACGAGGACGAAGACGATCTGGATGATCTGGACGATGACGAGGAAAGCCGTCCGAAGAAAAGATAACCCATCTGCGACTTTTTAAGGCCGAAACCCTACCGTTTTTTGCCGGAATTTTTGCAATTTGGCTACGCTAACCAACCCTTATTTTTATGCGATCGCACGAAATTGATTATAAAATTTTTGGCAACGATATCCAGGTTCTGGAAGTAGAGCTGGACCAGAACGAAACCGTAATAGCTGAAGCCGGCGCCATGGTTTACATGGAAGATGGCATTCAGTTCGAAACTAAAATGGGCGACGGCTCCGACGCGAACCAAAGCGTTTTAGGCAAACTGTTTTCCGCAGGCACCCGCATGCTTACCGGCGAATCGTTGTTTATGACGCACTTTACACACCGCGGCCGCAACATGAAAAGCCGCGTAGCGTTTTCGGCGCCTTATCCCGGCACCATTATTCCCATAGATCTGGCTACTATTCCGCAGGGTTTAATTGTGCAGAAAGATGGTTTTCTGGCAGCAGCGCTTGGCACTAAAATGAATATTCACTTCAACCAGCGTTTGGGTTCGGGCTTTTTAGGGGGCGAAGGTTTTATTTTGCAGCGTTTGCAGGGCGATGGGCTGGCTTTTATTCACGCTGGCGGCACCGTAATTGAAAAACAACTGAACAACGAAACGCTGCGCGTAGATACTGGTTGCGTAGTTGCTTTTGAACAAGGCATCGACTTCGACATTCAGCGTTCCGGCGGCTTAAAATCGATGATCTTTGGCGGCGAAGGGTTGTTTCTGGCTACTTTGCGCGGCACCGGCCGGGTTTGGATCCAGAGTATGCCGGTGAAGAAACTGATCCAGGCGCTGATGCCAACAGGCGGCAACCAAAACAAGGAAGGCGGCTTTATGAGCAGTTTTTTAGAGTAAAAGCATAGCGTTTTCGGATTCTATTCCCTTAACCAGAAACAGGAAAGGCGGCCTTTTTGCAAAGGCCGCCTTTTATATTTTTATAAAAATGTGCTTCTGAAATTAAACCGGATAAGGAACTTGTTCCGGTGCAGGCGCTTCTACCCCACCGTACTTCAGGAACAACAATACCGCAATAAAAGCCAGCACCAGCATGATCAGGAAAAATAGAACAATGCGCTCCTTTCGTTTCTTTCGGGCCTTTTCTTTTCTGGTATCGATCTTAATGCGCACGCGCATTCTCTTTTTTACCCGAACGCGATGCGTCTTCCGTACGCCGTCCGAGAAATCCTGGTTTAGTAGTTCAGCTTGCATGGTAGTTTTCCTGGCATAGCACCAGAAGTTCTTCTAAGTATTCTCTAGTATTCGATAAACGAGGCACTTTGTTCTGGCCTCCCAGCTTATTTTTCCGCCGTAGCCATTCCACAAAAGTGCCGGTTGGTGCCACGTGAACTTTCGGGGCAACCAAAGCAATATCCTGGTAGCGCTTGGCATCGTAATCGGAATTTATTTCCCGAAGTTTCGCATCTAATATAGCGCTAAACTTGGATAAGTTATCCGGTTTTTGGTTAAATTCTATTATCCACTCGTGGCCGCCTTGTTTTTGGCGCTGAAAGTAAACAGGCGCCGCCGTAAAATTGGACAGTTTTGCATTCGTTTGCTTGCAAGCCTCGGTTAAAGCCACTTCCGCATTTTCAATAATCACTTCTTCGCCAAAGGCATTTATGTAATGTTTCGTGCGCCCGCTTATCCGGAAACGGTATGGTTTTGTGCTCGAAAACTTAACCGTATCGCCAATTTTATAGCGCCATAAACCGCCATTGGTTGAAATAACCATAGCATAATTTTTCCCGACTTCCACATCCGAAAGCGGAATGGTTACCGGGTTTTCATCGTCGAAATGGCCGGCCGGAATAAATTCATAATACACCCCGTAATCAAGCATTAACAGCAAATCTTCCGAATCGGCCTGATCCTGAATGCCGAAGAAACCTTCCGAGGCATTGTATAGTTCCAGGTAATTCATTTTTGCTGAAGGAATAATGGCTTTGAAGAGTTCGCGGTAAGGCCCGAAAGCTACCGCGCCGTGCCCGAACAATTCGAGGTTCGGCCAGACTTCGGGAATAGTTTTGCCGGTTTTTTCCATAATGCGCTGCAACAACACATACGTCCAGGTAGGTACGCCGGCTAGACTGGTAATATTTTCGGAAATGGTTTCTTCGGCAATGCGCTCTATTTTTTCTTCCCATTTATCCATCAGAGCAGTTTTCAGTTTCGGTGCTCTGATGTATTCGGCCCAGAAAGGCAGATTCTGCATAATTACCGCCGAAACGTCGCCGTAAAAGGAATTGCTGTTCTGTTCGTTTACCTGAAAACTACCGCCAATGCTTAACCCTTTGCCGGTAAAAAGTTTGGTTTCCGGGTAGTTATTCACGTAAATAGACAGCATATCTTTACCGCCTTTGTAATGGCAATCTTCCAGCGATTCGGGCGAAACGGGAATGAATTTGCTGCGGGCGTTGGTGGTGCCGGAAGATTTGGCGAACCAGGTTACTTTGCTGGGCCACAGAATATTCTGCTCGCCCTTCATCATGCGGTCTATTTCCGGGAAGATTTCTTCGTAGCTCGAAACCGGCACGCGCCCCTTAAACGTTTCCCACGACTTTATTTCCTCAAAACCATAGCGTTTTCCCCATTCGGTATGCTTGGCCGTAGCCAGCAAATTCCGGAATGTTTCGGTCTGCACTTCAAGCGGATTTTGCCGGAACCGGTCTATCTGATCGATCCGCTTGCGCATAGCCCAGGATAATATGCTGTTGAGAATTTCCAAGAGTTAATTGTTGATTTGCAAGAATGAGCTTAATACGGTTTTTACACGGCAGGTTGCAGCTGCAATCGCGCTTTAAGGTTTAAAAATCTTTTTTCTATTAACTGGTAAGAAAGCCAGGCTACCAATACGGTTGCACAAAAATTAACGATCGAAAAAAGCAGGTGATGAAAACCAGTATTGAATTTCAGGTGCAATACGTCTTTATACACATGCATGCACAGCTTTATTACAAGAAGATTGTACATATAAATACCATAGGAAATATTCCCTAAAAACCTGCAAAGCTTATTTTCAAGTAACAAATTTGCTTTGCCCATTCCAATATTGGCTATTAAAATAATAAACAGCACCGAATAAACCTCTGTATTGAAATATGGAATTTTAACAGCAAAATAAAACAGCAAGCAAATAATAATTACCGCAGCCAGAAAACTCCAGCTATTGATTAAAAACCGCAGGACAAACTCTTTCCTAAAAAATAAACAGTAAGCTCCCAAACCCCCAATTGCCATCGCGCCAAGACTGGTCATTTCGAAGAATTCGGCTGCGTGCCGTAAATATTGATCAATTATCGGATTCCCGAAATAACCAGAAATATACTGGCTTCCGTTTCTGAGCAAAGCAAAAGCAAATACAACGGCTACGCTAAGACCAATGAATTCTTCCTTTATTTTCATGATCCAGGGCCATACCAGATAAAATTGTTCTTCCACCCCAACAGACCACATCATAAAGGCATTGGGCAACCCAAACCCAAGCGCCAAAGACAGATTCGGCAAAAATAAAGCATATAAGAATATAGTCCGAAGCATATACTTATCGTAGATCTCCACAGAAAATACGCCTATAAGAAAGAAGAGGAAATATAAAGGCCAGATTCTTAAAACCCGCCTGGAATAAAACTTCTTAATACTTATTTCTCCTTTTTGGTGCTCCTGAAATAATAAATAGGTTATAAGAAAACCACTCAACACAAAGAAAAAAGTAACGGCCCGCTGCGCCATTACAATAGCAACATCGTTCCAGAAGTTAGGGAAGCCATTCATCATTTTATACAGCTCCACATGCACAAACAGAACTGTTGCCGCCGCAATTGCCCGCAAACCACTTAGCCCGGGAAAATAAGTAGGCTTCAAGATATTACCAATAACTGCATTTTCCACAACACTTACCTGAAGCACCTTTGGCATAAAGCGTTCAAAAACCCTTAAATCTTCCGTTTCAATTCAAAATGCTTGCCCAGGTACACGCGGCGCACCTGTTCATCGGCGGCCAGATCTTCGGCAGAACCGCTTTTCAGGATCTTACCTTCAAAAAGCAAATAAGCGCGGTCTACAATGGAAAGGGTTTCGTTTACGTTGTGGTCGGTGATGAGAATGCCGATATTTTTGGTTTTGAGCTTGGCTACAATGCTCTGAATTTCTTCTACGGCAATAGGGTCTACGCCGGCAAAAGGTTCATCCAGCAATACAAAACTTGGATCTACAGCCAGCGCGCGGGCAATTTCCGTTCTGCGGCGTTCGCCCCCGGAAAGTACCATGCCTTTATTTTTGCGCACGTGCGTTAAGCTGAATTCTTCGAGCAGTTCTTCCACTTTCTCTTTTTGCTGCTGGGCAGTTTTACCCGTCATTTCCAGCACTGCCAGAATGTTTTCTTCTACGCTCAGATTCCGAAAAACAGATGCTTCCTGCGCCAGGTAACCTACACCACGCTGCGCCCGGCGGTACATCGGCAAGGTAGTAATGTCTTCGGAATCGAGGTAAATCTGGCCGGAATTGGGTTTTACCAAACCTACTATCATGTAAAAAGAAGTGGTTTTACCGGCACCGTTCGGGCCCAGTAAACCCACAATTTCGCCCTGATTAACTTCCACGCTCACGTCGTTTACCACCGTGCGGGATTTATATTTTTTAAAAAGATGTTCTGCGCGCAAAATCATAGGCCGTGAAGTTAGCGAATTATGCTTAAATCGGGAAATAGCGGCAAAATGTTTGGCAAAACTCCATTTATTCCCGGATTTTAAAACCCGACTTTTTCAACCCGAAAGCATAGCGTTTTTTGCCTGAATTTTCTGTGTACCGGAACTTCTTTTTACAGATTGCCTGCGGTAGTTTTAATACTTAAAGCATAGCGTTTCCGGTGGTTTTAAGCCGGACTTTATACATGCGGTTTTGCCGTTATTTCCGGTCAACTTTCTTCGCCTTGGGCAGGCCAGCTGAAAACGAAATTGGCGCCGCCTAACGGACTGGAATCTACCATGATATGCCCGCCGCGGTCTTCTATTATTTTCTTTACTACGGCCAGCCCAATTCCCTGCGAACCTTCTTTTTCGATGGCGCCTTTCCGGAAAAGCTCAAAAACTTTACCCCTCAATTCGGGCAATACACCGGGGCCGTTATCGGCTACGTTTATCAGGCATACTTTATCGCTGGCTTTCGCCCCGATCTCGACCAGGCCTTCGGGTTTGTCGTTATACTTTACGGCATTATTTACCAGGTTCAGAAATACCTGCAGAATTTTGGTTTTGTTGCCCCGGATAATGGGTAGCTTACCTTTGACTTCCATCTTAAAACCGGGAGGGAAATTAACCAGCTGCCGCACTTCGTTTACAATATCGTTCAGGTTTACGTCTTCTTCGCTGGTATCTTTAAAACTGGTGGTGGAATATTGGGTAACACCGTTTATCAGGTTCATCATAGAAATAGTTACCACGTCGAGCAATTTGGCATAACCGGCAACTTTGGGTGGCAGATCGTTACCCAATTCCCGTTTAAGCAAGCTAATAAGCGCCTGCAGGTTTAGAAGCGGCGATTTCAGATCGTGCGCAATTACATAACCCTGGCGCTCGAGCTTAGTATTTGTCAGGCTTAATTCTTCATTCTTTTTAAGCAGCTGCCGGTCCAGTTCTTTCAGGGGAGTTATATCGCGGATGATAGCCATAACCATGAGCTGCCCGCTTATATTTACCGGCGCCAGGGCAATATCAACATCCAGTTCTTTGCCGTTTTTCCGGAGCCCGAAAAGATCGAAACCGGAACCCATACGGCGTTTGGCAGGCGCTTCGAAATAATGCCGGAAGTGCATATCGTGGCGCACGCGAAACCTTTCGGGAATAAGCAGATTTAAATTTTGCTGCTCTAGTTCCTGAGGGTGATAACCAAAAATTTCGAAAACCTGCGGATTGGCGGCCACTATTTTAATATCTTTATTTACCACGATTACGGCATCGGGAAGCAGGTCTATGGCTGCTTGCAGGGTAGTATTGATGCTTAGCATTGGGCTGGGCTTTTTAGCCGTTTGAAATTCAGGAGTTTTGATATGGCTGCTATTTTATAGATATTAAAATACGAATAATATTATTCCTCTGATCCAGCTATGCAACAGATTTTCAGGCAAAACTATTTCTGTCACATCAAAAGACTTCCTGCTGAACAACATTTTCAGGCTTCTTTAGTTTTCAGCCTTATAACCATAGCGTTTTTACAGAGTAATACTTTATAAGATATTGAAATAAAAACGGCCCGCATTAATTAAAATGTGGGCCGCTTGGCAGTTATTCAGGTGGCGAAAATTATTGTTTCACCTGCAAGTTATGGTCTTCCAGTTGGGCATAGCTTAATTTCCATTTGCCGTCGGTCCCTTTTTTCCAGAGCAGTATAAAATTACCTTCTCCGTAAGCATTTGGTTCGTCGGGGCTTTGGGCAGGCACATCTACCGAGAACGTTCCGGCTTCGTAAGCCATATTTACATCAGAACCAGAACTTACCGTACTGGTTTTCAGATTATTGATCGTGCCCATGGTTTTTCTTACCCAATTATCAGCTACCTGGCTTTTGCCGTTATAATGTACATTGCCTTGCAGGAAATGGGCATCTTCGGCGAGCAGGGCAATTACAGAGTCCTGTTGTTTGGCGTTCCAGAAACCGATGAATTTACTATTCAGCTGCGCCGCGTTTACGGTTGGTTTCTCTTCGGTTTTGGTACACGAAGTGAACACGAAAAGCGCAATTAAAAATGAGAATATAGTTTTCATAAAATATAAATTTCGTTTAATATTTATTTTCCTCCGCACTAATACTGCTTTAACCAAAAAATAGTTGGATTTTATAAGAAACCCAGGCTTACGGGCCTGGGCTTTTTATTATTTCAGCAGAACCGGAAGTAATTCCCGGAAGGGTTATTTACCAGCTTTTACGTTTGTATTCTGAGTTTGCATACGCTACGGTCGGGTCGCCTTCGCCATCGTTCAGTATCCAGCCCATTTGCATATAAGCAGGTTGCACGGCGGATACTTCTTCTACCGGGGCAGCTACTTTAGCAGTAGATTTTTTAGCGGCGTAGCTCTTTTTAGTAGTAGAACGGTAAGTACGAGCGTCGCTGCTGGTATACGTTGGCTCCGGATTATTCGCGGCTACCTGGTTCAGCTGTTCCATACGCTGTCTTTCTTCGGCAGCTTTCTTCTCTTGCTTGTTCTGAACCACTTTACCAACACCGGCACCTACGGCACCACCAACCACACCACCTACTACGGCACCGGCCGCACGGTTTTTCTTGTTAATAATAGCACCCGCAGCAGCACCTGTACCGGCTCCAATTACGGCGCCTTTAGCAACCGGGCTCCATTTCTTTTTTGGCTGATCCTGGGCTTGCAGCATGCTGCTTAAACCTACGCTTAAAATAAGCACTAACGTGAAGATATAATTTACCTTTTTCATAACAATTTTATTTTAATTTCCAAATTTTAACATTGATAATACCCATCTTGCAATTGGTGTGCCAGAAATTTATTTCCTTTTACCAACAAGGCTTCATACGTAGAAAAAGGCAAAAAGATAGTGCTATTTTAAGCATAAAAAATATGCGATTACATGCACAGAAAGCAGTTTTTATCGCTAAAACCATAGCGTTTTCAGTTATAAGCGCCACGAATAAAGAAATTTAATTTTTACTTCCGAAGGAAGGTGAAGCAGCTTAAAAAAAGAAACAAAAAAAAATCAGGAGTTAAATTTTTAGGCTTAAATATGCCGGAAAAAGGCACGCCGGTTCAGAAATTTGTATCTTAGAGCAACCAAAATACATTAAGCTTTATGCCAAATTACAGAACCGCCGAAGAAGCCTTAAGTATCATAAAATCGGGCGACCGGGTTTTTGTGCAAGGCAGCGCCGGCACGCCGCAATACCTGGTGAAAAAACTGGCCGAACGCGCTCCTGAACTCCGTAACGTAGAAATTGTAAGCATAAGTACCTACGGCGAAATGCCGCTGGCTGAAGAACAATACAAAGATTCGTTCTTTATTAATTCGCTGTTTGTTTCGGCTAATGTGCGCGAGGCGGTAAATAGCGGCCGCGGCGATTATGTGCCGGTTTTTCTGAGCGAAATTCCTCATCTTTTCCGCTCCGGTATTCTTCCCATAGATGTTGCCATTGTACACGTTTCGCCGCCCGATAAACATGGTTTCTGCTCTTTAGGCGTTAGTGTAGATATTGCCCGCGAGGCAGTTTTGAGCGCCAAACACGTAATTGCGCAGGTAAACCCGCAAATGCCCCGCACCCACGGCGACGGCCTGATCCAGGCAAACCGTTTCGATGTATTGGTGGAAGTTGATGAAGCGATACCAGAAGTGGATTACAGCCTGCGGATGACGGAAAAAGAAAAAACCATTGGCCGCTACATTGCTGAAATGATCGAGGACGGCGCTACGTTGCAAATGGGCATTGGCGGCATTCCGGATGCGGTACTGAGTTGCCTGGGCAGCCATAAAGAACTGGGCATTCATACGGAAATGTTTTCGAATGGAGTGATGCCGCTGGTAGAACAAGGCGTAATTACGAACGAACATAAATACCGCCATCCGGGCCGCATTGCTACCGGTTTTATTGTGGGCAACCGCAAACTCTACGATTTTATAGACGACAATCCGCTGATCTTAATGCAACGCACCGATTATGTGAACGATGTGCGCATCATCAGCTCTAACCCGAAAGTAACAGCCATAAATAGCGCCATAGAAATAGACCTGACCGGGCAAATTGTTGCCGATACGATTGGCACCATGCAGTTTTCGGGTATTGGCGGACAGATGGATTTTATGCGCGGTGCGGCTTTATCTGAAGGCGGTAAACCCATTATTGCGCTGCCTTCTACTACCAACAAAGGTATTTCCAGAATTACGCCCTTTATAAACGAAGGCGCTGCCGTAACAACTACCCGCGCGCACGTGCATTACGTGGTTACCGAATATGGCGTAGCTTATTTATACGGCAAAAATCTGCGTCAGCGGGCAACGGCGCTTATTAATATTGCCCACCCAGACCACCGCGAACGCCTGGAAGCTGAAGCTTATAAGCGGTTCAAGCACGCCTAGTTTTTCAGGTTAAAAGCATAGCGTTTTCGCCGGTTGGAAATGGGATTAAAACCAAGGCTGGCCGGCGATCTTGCTTTTAGGGTTTTTGAGGTGAAAAGGATAGCGTTTTTAAGGCGGGCAATTTAAGCGGGCAGCTTGTTTCTTAAGTGGCAATTCAATGCGCTATAAGTAGTATTCATTACATTTACACCCATCGGGGGTTTAATCGCGAAGAAATTCCCAGGCCAGTAATTATGACCAAACACAGACTAGAAGCATTCAGCGACGGGGTAATAGCCATTATTATTACCATTATGGTGCTGGAAATTAAAGTGCCGCACGGCCAGGATTTTCAGGCGCTAAAGCCGCTTTTGCCGATTGTTTTAAGTTACGTTTTAAGCTTTATTTACCTGGCCATTTACTGGAATAACCACCACCACATGTTCCATACTATAGAGAGGGTGAGCGGCAGCATTCTTTGGGCCAACATGCACCTGCTTTTCTGGCTATCGCTAATTCCGTTTACTACGGGCTGGATGGGCGAAAACCATTTTGAAGCCGCGCCAATGGCATTATATGGTGTAGTGCTGTTTATGTCCGCGGTAGCTTATACGATCCTCCAACGAACCTTAATTGCTAAACACGACCACCATAATTTACTGGCCCGGGCTGTTGGCAAAGATTTGAAAGGTTATGCTTCGCTGGCGCTTTACCTGGTGGCAGTTCCGAGCGCTTTTATACATCCCATAATTTCAGGTTGCATTTACATTTTTGTAGCGCTAATGTGGCTTATTCCGGATAAACGCATTGAACGGACACTGGAAAAGGATGAGGTTTGAGGCAATTTTTTAGTTGAAAAGGATAGCGTTAGTTACAGTCGTAAATATATTCAATAGAATAATTATGGTTCGCATATTTTGTCTCCGCCAACAAGCTATCTGCACGGTAAGTATGAGTTAAGATTTCCTGATCCTCGGATGGCGAAATCATAATAGTAGGACTATTTAGGGTAAAGAGGCGTTCCGGATTTAATTGCCTTAAAGTAAAATATTTCTGACCTAAAGGGGTTTTAAAGTTGTCATGATTCAGATATTGTTCTGTTCCCTGTAAAGTAAACATCAGACCATTGTCTGATTTCACACTGACATGATGCTTCTTAGTTAAATTACCTTTATTGTCATAATCGTAGGTATAAAGCCATTGTGGCTTTGCAACACCATTTAGAACAACAAATGCCCAAGAAGAATCAACTTTGCCGCTTGCATCATAAAAGTATTTATTTTCAGTGCTTAGTGCAGCATAGTTGGGCCCGTTATAGGTACGCTTAGAAATAAGCATATCCGCATTATTATACTGATATATGGATAGCTGAGAAGATGTATCAGGACTACCCAGATGGATATGATATCTGCTTGAGATTATTCGCCCTTTTACATCATAATTATAAAGCTTATACGTTCCAATTCCACCAGAAATTTCCCCTGAAGTTTCTTTTACAATATTGTTATTGCTATTATAAAAATATTCCGTCAAACTATTAGTAGCTGGATTTACTATCTTAACCAATCTACATCCGGTAAACGTTTTCTTCGCTTCAGGTTCCGGATCTTTTGAATCGTTATCGGAGCAGCTGCTAAAACCTAAAACTGCACAAATAGCCAGGAACAGGAAGCAAGATGATATCATAGGAATATGATGTTTTTCCAAAGATAGAAAATTACCCCATGTTTAGTAACAAGGCACTTTTAAAAACATCATACCTCAGAAGCACAAAGCTTAAAACGCTACTAAAAAGCACTGAAAAACTATTAAAAAACAAAAAGAGGCTCTCCAAACGGACAGTCTCTTTTCATTTAGCAGCAAAAGCGCTTTACCGGATTACCAGTTTCTCCACGGTGCGTTCGCCGTTGGAAACCAGATTTACCAGATAAAGCCCGGAACTGAGTTTTCCTTTCAGTTCCAAAGCAGCTTCACGCTGGCCTTCCGGCATTTCGGTTTCATATACTATGTCGCCTAAAGCGTTGGTAATGGTTATTTTGGCGGCGGTTGTAGCATCATCCTTACGCAGCAATTGAAAAACACCGTCGGTTGGGTTCGGGTAAATGCTTACGTTTTGGGCTATTACCGGATCGTTGGTTATAACCGGGTTAGAAGTTGTTGGGCCGGCAGTGCGCTGCGTAGATCCTCCGTTCATGGCAATAGAGTGCGTCCAGGTGCGGCTCGAGTTCGATTTGAAATACGCGTACGATTCGGAAGTTTTGGAACCACTGGCCGGATTAGCGTAGCGTACATAATCGGTGCTCAGCGAAGTATAATTTCCATAGATCACCACAAAATGTCCGCCGCCCGAAGTCCAGCCCCAGCGCGCTACCATCATTCTTTTATTACCCAGGTTGCTGCGTACCGTACTGTAAGCCAGAGAACTGGAATACGAAGTATTAGAGCCAGCATAATTGTTCAGCAGCCAGCTTAAAGAACCGTTGCAACCATACATACTGTTCGGGAAATTAGAACCCAGCGGATCGGTGCAGGCGCTTGGGCGCGAACCATTCAGGGTATTGCAGCACACATTGAACCAACCATCGCAGGTATTGTTGGCCGCATTTACAATAGAGCACTGTGAAGGCGGCGTAGTGGAGCTGTAAGCCCAGTCTACCATGCGGGTAGTAGCGGCCCAGCACCATTGCGTTTGTTCCTGTTTGTAGGCCGTAAGGTTTAAGGTATAGCTTTGAGCCGAAGCCAAGGAAGCAGAAAGGCACAGCAAAGCGCCCAGTATAAAAGTAAATGTTCTTTTCATATCGGTTTCTTTTTAGAAATGCTTGAATGGGAAAACCTGGGTTAATCGAACTGCACGATCATTTTGCTGATGCGGGTTTCGAGCTCGCGGTAAGCCAAAGGTTGCTGAAACAAGGCACGTTGTGCAGTAGAAAGCGGCGCAAACTCGATCCTGGCTTCGCTTAAAGCCGGGTTGGCTTCTGCAATAAAGTCGGCGGAGTGGTTCAGGTTTTTCAGCCATACAAAGCGGCTCGTTTCTTTGGCCCGGCTCAGGTACGGCGCGGTTTCCTGCGCCAGATGCATTTCGCCCACGGCCACCACCTGCCAGCGGTTCTCGAAATGCGCTACCGTAAGAAAAACTCGGGGCTTGCCATCGAGCAGCAGCGGCACCAGAAATTCGCCGGAAGGATGCGCCTGAATTACGCCGTTAAAATCGCGGTACATGGCATACACTTCAATGGGTTTGCCGGGCAGCGCCTGATTCATTTCCGCAGCATTCCGGAAACCATAATCGGGCAGTTCCTCTGCGGGAAACATGTTCTGCCAAACAGTGCGGGAGTTTCTCACTACTTGCTGCACTTCCTCTAACTGTGCCGGCTCGGGTTGAAAACGGTTTTGTGCCTGAGCAGCCACGGAAATGCCGAGTATGCAAAGCATGCACACCCAGATACGGGTAAGATTTTTTCTCATAATGTGTTGGTTTTTAGGTGAGTTAAAAGATCGCTAAATATATATTATGAGATATAACACTTCAAAACAAATTGCACTATATTTTATAAAATAAAACTTTCCCTATTTTATTTCATCCGTAAATTTCTGATGTGCGTTTAACGCCGGGCCGATTCAATTTTGCTTTTCAGCCGAAAATCCCTAAAAACCACTGCTTTACCCAGATAGAAAAATATAACCCCAAAAAATTGCTTTCAGAAAAAACGGTAGCGATTTCGGATAAAAAAGCATGGGTTAGTCCGTCGGTACGTTGGAGAAAAACCTGATCTTTCAGCCTGCGTTAAAAGCGGAACGATGAGCAGAGCTTTTACCAAAGAAGAAGATGCGCAGGAGCAGCCCATAATTCCGCCGCGGGCTGCGTTGCCGGCCGGCGTGCCGAATTACGTGACGCCGCGCGGCCTGGAATTGCTGCGCGAAGAACTTATAACGCTGGAAACTGAAAGGGCAAAAGCCGAAGCCAACCGCGAAAATGAAACCGACCGCACCCGCCAGCTCAGCATTTTTAACGGCCAAATAAGTGCCCTTACTTCCCGCATTGCAAGCGCCAAAGTGGTAGATCCCAAAAATCAGCCGGCAGATGAAGTTCGTTTTGGCGCTACTGTAACCCTGAAAACCAAAAGCGGCGGCAAGCCTGGCACGATCCGAAAGTTTTCGATTGTGGGCGTAGATGAAGCTTCGGTGCCGGAAGGGAAAATTGCTTTTAATGCGCCAATTGCCCGGGCGGTGCAAGGCGCTAAAAAAGGCGACCAGATCACGCTGCAGCTGGGCCGGAACACGGAAACCGTGGAAATTACGGAGATCGCTTATAATTGACCTTGTTTTCGAAACAGCCGGAAAATAAAAAAGCCCGGCTTCGAGCCAGACTTTTTATACGCAAAAAGATAGCGTTTTTCGGAGTTAAATAGTTTTAAAACCGCTTTAACTCAAATCTCAGGCTGGCTCCCAAAGCTCAATTTTATTTCCCTCCGGATCCATGATCCAGGCAAATTTTCCGAATTCTTCTTCTACCATTTCGCCAACCATTTCCACCCCTTCGGCTTTTAAAGCTTTTACCAGTGCTACCAGATCGGCTACTACATAGTTGATCATGAATGGTTTTTCGGAAGGCGCATAATACGTAGTGTTTTCTGGGAATGGGTTCCAGGCGGTTTGAAAGTCTTTGCCTTGCGCTTTAATTTCCGGAGAATCCCAGTTAAAAGTGGCGCCCCAGGTTTGAGAATCGATGCCTAAATGTTTCTGATACCAGGCCCGCAATGCTGCCGGATCTTTGCTTTTGAAAAATACGCCGCCAATGCCGATTACACGTTTCATAATTTTAGAGTTTTTGGGTTGAAATAGATACCGTTTTGAAAGAATTGAAATATTTGATCACAAGCTGCTTTGCTGCTTCGTTAATTGATCTGCTGCCTTTAAAGAACTTTGCGGTTGGTGGAAAACCGGCGCTAATAATCTGTGGGTAGTAAGGGCTACGGCAATGGCAAAAACGGGAGCCGCTAAATACCACATGCGCCCGATATCGCCAGAAAGCAACACGTGTGCGGCAATTATCAGCAGAAATAACAGTTGCATTTGCGTAAGCCGCTGACTCATTTTTAACCGGATATTTCTGGTAAGCCAGCCGGCCAGCACAACAAAATTAAAGATCCCGAAGGCGCTGAACCAGCTCATTAAACCACTAAGCGAAAAGAATTTCCGGACGGTGCGCCAGGCATTATGAATGTGCTCCACGGCATTTGCCGCCCGCGCAGTTACCGGTAAACCGCTCAGCGAATCGATGAGGTTATTAGTGGCTATAAAAACGCAGCCGGCCAGTATTATGTAAAAAATCAGGCGATGCAAGGTAATGAACCGGCCGAAAAGCAAGATAAAAGGAACGAATAACCAGAAAGATTCTTTAGCCAGCGAACCGATGATCAAACAACAGAAAAGAGCATCTTCGCTTTTTGCAACCAGGCTGTAAAACAGCAGCACCAGCATTAAAAAATATAAACTATCTACCAGCGCAATGCCGCTCAGGTAACTGCAATAGCCGCTGCTAAGCACCGCCAAAACTGCCATAAAACGGCCCGCAACATTTGCCCCAACCACTTTCGCCAGATAATAAATTACCGTTCCGGCCAAAGCCATGATCGTGCTGTTCACTATAAAAAAAGAGAAACCCAAAGGCAACGCATCGGGTTTCCCGCTTAGCAGGCCTAATATTTCAGCTAAACCCCGGGCCAGAAACGGAATAATAACGCGGTAGCGGTGAGTAATATTTACATTCCAGTTGCCATTGCCAAGCGCCAGGTAACTGGCTTCGTCGCTCGAAAAACTGGCATCGTGGTTTACTAATATCAGGTAGGCATTGCCAAACACAATAGCCGCCGAAAACGCAAAAACCAACCAATATTCTTGCTGCGCCCGGCTCAGGTTCAATTTCATTTCAGGATCAATATTTTCAATAAGATTAAGCAATAACCCGCAACTCACAAAATTTACCCGTACTTTCTGCCGGCTGCATTTTTCTATTAACCGGCGAAAACGGAATAACGGTTAAATTTATAAAGCGCTATTACTTGACCAATAAAGCAAAATGAACGTAACTTGCACTTTTTAGAAAGAAATAAACCTCCAGGAAGTATATAGCAATGGGAAGAGCATTTGAATTCAGAAAAGCCCGCAAATTTAAACGCTGGGATAAAATGTCGAAAGCGTTTTCGCGCTTGGGCAAAGAGATTGTGATGGCGGTAAAAGAAGGCGGCCCGAACCCCGAAGGCAACGCCCGTTTACGCACGGCTATTCAAAATGCCAAAGGTGTAAATATGCCGAAAGACCGCGTAGAAGCCGCCATTAAACGCGCCAGCAGCAAAGATGAAGGCAACTACGACGAAGTGGTGTACGAGGGCTACGGTCCGCATGGCATTGCTATTTTAGTAGAAACCGCTACCGATAACCTGAACCGCACCATTGCCAACATGCGCGTTTATTTCTCGCGGTCGGGCGGCGCGGTAGGCAAAACCGGTTCGCTGGATTTTATTTTCACCCGCAAAGGTATTTTCCGTTTACCGGCCGAAGGTCTGAACCTGGAAGAACTGGAACTGGACCTGATCGATTTTGGCGCCGAAGATATTTACGAACACGACGGCGAGATAATTATTGAAACCGCCTTTGCAGATTTCGGCCCGATGCAGAAAGCGCTGGAAGAAAAAGGCTTGCCGGTAACTTCCGCCGAACTGCAGCGCATTCCAAACACCCGCACCGAATTAACAGACGAACAGGCTGAAGATATTGAAAACCTGATCGAAAAAATAGAGGAAGACGACGACGTACAGGCCGTTTACCACAACATGGCTTAATCTATTTTCCGGCCTTCCAGCCAGCCTAAGCACTTTTTCAGTTAAAAATCATAGCGTTTCCGGTAGCTTTTGTAAGCTGCGGAAACGCTTTTTTTTGCCCTTCCCTTCTTAGTTTTTCACCTGTTTCCCCTACCACTTTGCAATTTTTTATCAGGCAAGGCAACCAACGAAACTGCTTCAGCATCTTATAACTAAATCCGGAAATTTTTGTGCTTTAAAACTCTTGATGTACGTCAATGTTTGCAGGAACCGGTGATGTTACTTTTGCAAAAGCATGGCTTCAGAACAATTCAGGCCGTTTTAAAAAAATGTTAAAAAAAATTTACTGCGGACTAAGGGTTGATTTTCTTTTGTATGTCTTAGCCTCATAAACCTGAATAAGGTAGTTTGTTCCGGCCTTAAAAGTTGAATGCAGAAAATGAAAAGAGTTTTGTTGAGCGCCTTGTTAGTTTGCAGCATTGCATTTTCCGGATTTGTGGGTTTAGATCTGCGGCAGTCTTTTTCCTACGAAATTTTCAGTTCGCCTTATTACAAAACACTGAAGAAAAATCTGCCGGCTGCAAACGCAAAAATTGGCTACGTAGCGGTTACTTTAGACAGCCGCGCCCGGCAGAACCCAACGTTTACCGATGCCAGAATGCCGCAATTGCAGCAGGCGATCAACAAATTTCTGAGTGATAGCCTGCAAATGCCAGCGGTACAAATGCCGGTTTACAACGAACTTTATAACGCAAAATATTTCCCGGATCTGTTTTTAGGTTCGGTGCTTGGCCCGCAAAAGCCGATGTATGTGCTGGCAGATTGTCCGCAGGAAAAGGAGTTTCCGGAGTATTGTGTGCGGCTGGCCGGGCAAATGGGGAGCAAAGCCTGGATGCAGCAACTCAAAAACCTGATGGCTACGCAAAAGCTCGATTACGTGATCGTGTACCAGTTAGGCGAAGGCTATCTTTATCCAAACGGGAAAACGAAGAAAGTGAACGCTTTGGTAGAAACCCGCAAATCGCCGCCGGCCGGGCTGGATATGGGCACCGATTTCTGGCTGCCGATGTCGCAAAAACTGGTGGCTACCAACAAACCGATCGACGTGCTTTTTCTGAAAGGGCTGCTGATCGATAAAGAAGGGAAAGCAATTCGTTACGGAGCCGAAGGGATTACGGCAGCTTCTAAAGCCGGTTTTCTGGAACAGACCGTGAACATTGCGCACGAATTTTCAGAAGCCGAACTGAACGCCATAGAAAACGACTTGCGCCGTACCGATCTACCAGCCCAACCGCTTAACTGGCAGGTTGCCGCCCAAAACCTGACGCGCATGCTTACCAGTTCCAACGCTGGCCTGCAATAAAAATGCTATGCTTTTGCCCTTAAAAAGTAATCCTTGATTAAACTCTTCCGAAATCAAAAAGCCATATTAGTCAACAGTTTTTCAATCTTTTACAAATTCCAATCACCAATCTCATTAGTCTTATAAAACCATGAAAAAACTATTTACCCTCGCAATCGCAATGGCGTTTGCCGCAACTTCTTTTGCCCAAATTCAGAACAGCAGCTTAGAAACCTGGCAAACTAAAGCCGGCGTTGGCATAACCGGGCCTTATACTTATGAAATTCCGCAGAACTGGAACCTGGGCTTTATTTCAGAATTGCTGGCTGGTTTCGGCATAAAACCCAGTATAGGCAAATCTACTACCGCAAATACCGGCAGCTTCTCCCTGAAACTGTCCAGCACCGCCGATACCATTGGCGCCGACGCAATGGCCGCTTTCAGTCTGGGCCCGAACAACCGCCCGCAAGCATTTACAGGCCACTTTCAGACTTCCGGCGTAGTTACTGACCCGAATGATTATGGCCAGGCTATCGTTTTCATGACCAAATGGAACGGTACCAAAACTGACACCATTGGCTATGGCATGACCGACCTTGACAATGCACCAAACGGATTTAAACCTTTTACGGCAAACATTCAATATTCCAATAATCTAACGCCAGATTCTGCCATTGTTTATTTCCTGTACTTACCGGAAGAAGGCAACACGCACGTACTCATCGATGATCTTGCGTTTATAACCACGGTTGGTATCAAAGAAAACATCACTTTCCCGGAGCTTACTTTTTATCCGAACCCGGTTTCCGGCAACCAGAAAGCCACTTTAAAATTCATCGCTCCTAAAGCTGAAAAAGCCACTTTAACCATTCACGATGTGGTTGGCAAAGCGGTTAAAACCATTCCGCTGCATACATTACTTGCTGGCGCAAATACCGTTGAAATTGCTACCGACGAACTGAAAAACGGTTTATATACCGCAACCCTGCAATCCGCCAGCGGCAGCCAGACTTTCCGGTTTGTAAAACGCTAGACTTTCCGGCCTGAAAACTCAACACAAAATTTTCCTGCCTCTCCACTATTCCTCTTTAAACTTCTGAATCAGTACCAAAACAGCCTGCCAATTGCAACTACGCATTTGGCGGGTCCGGTACCCCTTTTTGCTTTTTTTTCAGTGTTTTTATTCTACCCCTTAATCAAAAACTATGTTTTCCTTAAAAAAATTAGCATTATTCGTAATTCCTGCCGCCTTCATTTTAACCTCCTGCAACAACGAAGAAGATCCGAAACCAAGCCCAAATCCAGGTAACCAGCCGGTAAATAACTTGCCCGCGCTGGTGCTCACCGATGTGCTGGCCGACACCGTACTACAAGACCGCAACACCGACCCAACCAAAACCGATTACCTGGTAAACAGCAACATTCGGGTGAACGCTAAACTAACAATAAAGCCCGGGGTGGTAATTGCTTTTGCGCAGGATACCCGCCTCGATCTGAACACAAACGGAAGTATGGTGGCCAATGGCACTGCCGAGAAGAAGATCCGCTTTATTGGCCAAACGGATCAGAAAGGCTTCTGGAGCGGCATTATTATCTATTCAGCAGCCAGCACCAACGAATTTTCGCACGCTGAAATACTCCATGCCGGCAGTAAAGCTATGCTTGATAACCAGAAAACTGCTGTTGCTTTATTCGACAATGCCCGGGTTTCGGTAAGCAATACAACTATTTCGCAGAGCGGCGGTTTTGGCATGTACCTCCGCGATAACAGCATTCCGGTTGCGTTTGCCAGCAATGTTTTCAACAACAACCAGGAAGCGCCTCTGCAACTAGCCGCTAACCACGTAGCCACCCTCGACGAAGCCAGCATTTATACCAATAATAACGGCCGCAACGCGGTGGAAGTGCGGAGTTCACTTTTAACCGGAAACAACGAAGTTACCTGGCCAGCCTTTACCGACAATACCCCGATCCGGTTTTTAGGCACTATAGGCATTCGTACCGGCTGGAAACTGAAACCCGGCACTATTATAGAAATGGCCGAAGACAAACAAATAAATATTGAGACTGGTGGATACCTGAACGCCGTAGGCACTGCTGCCAAAAAGATCGTATTTACGGGTACTGTAAAAGCCACCGGAACCTGGAATGGCCTTGTGGTTTACACTCGCAGCGCGCTCAATGTTTTAGATAACGTTAAAGTTCAGTACGCCGGCGGAAAAGCGTTATTTGGAGGGACAAAAGCAGCTATTGGTCTTTTTGGAACTACCGCCACCAGCCTAGAAGTGCGCAACTCCGAGATCAGCAACAGCGGCGGCTATGGCATTCACGTGTTCGGCAATAAAGGTGTACTGAATGCAGATGTGGAAACTGTAAATACTTTTACGAGCAATACCCTAGGCAAAATTTATTACGAGAACTAACCACTACGAAACTGACTTTCAACTGAAAAAGCGGGCTTTCTGAGCCCGCTTTTTGTTTTATCTGAAGAGAGGATTTTGGGATGAGCAAGATTTTGAAAGACCCCACCTAAATCCTCCCCTATTTCAGGGGAGGACTTTTCTTCGCAGGTGTAATCCGTCAATGAAAGCAGACGGCAATGAAATTAGTCTGAACTGTGATTTATTTGATTGTTGTAATTCTTGTGATTTCCTAAACTATTATTTCACACATTCCGCCAGCGCAGCGTCTGTTGAAACGCTACAAAAGATAAAAAGCCCGCTACGAAGGGAAATGATACCAGTTTCTGTGAGAGCGGCCTCCGCACTTTCCGACTTTTGCTTTAGCAAAATTGCGCAAGCAAAGGAAAGGGTGAGACGCGAACGCAGAAACGAAGCCACCCGGCTTGAGGAAATAAATTACCGATAAAAGTTAAAAGCCAGACGTTTAGCAAATAAGCCAGCTATGAAAAACGGTATGCTTTCAGGCTTCAAAAGTCTAGTTTCTACCAAGCCGATGAGATCTCTCCTGGCGTCGAGATGACGAATAAAACGGTATCCTTTGTAGCTAAAAAACTACTGTCCGCCAACGAGATCCTTCAGAGCTACGCTCGCAATCTTCGCGCTCCCGCGCTCAATTGTGCTCAGGATGACAAAAAAGGGAAACGCTATGCTTTTTACCCTGAAAACTCAGGCAGAAAATCAGCTTTGAAAACGAATATCTTTAATCCGCAATTGCAACGAAATAACCCCTCTGAAAACATTCTGCTCTACGCAATAGCAAACATCAAACGGAATACCTTTTAGGATCTTCGGATAAAAATCGGCCATACCAAAAGCAATGGCATCGAATTCAGTAAAACCATCCTGCGTAAGCCGCAGCTTTAAATGCGTATCCCCAACCACGCGGCAGCTACCCGTATCATACACACATTCCGAAGAAAATACCGGCGCCATATTTCCCGGCCCAAAAGGTTGCATCTGGTTCAGAATACTAAAAAACTTCGGCGTGATCTGGTTGAAATTTAAGGTCGTATCGATCTCTACCTGCGGCGTTTCCTGCTCTTTAGTTATGGTGCGGGCTACAATTTCTTCGAAACGCTCCCGGAACGCAGGCACATTTTCCACTTTCATGGTTAAGCCTGCCGCGTACATGTGGCCGCCAAACTGCTCTAACAGATCCGAACATTCTACAATGGCGCTATGAACATCAAAACCATGAACGGAACGCGCGGAGCCGGAAGCTAGGCCATCGTTGGAAGAACCGGTAAGGATAATGGTTGGGCGGTAATACCGGTCTATGCAGCGAGAAGCCACAATGCCTACCACGCCTTTATGCCAGTTATCTTTGAAAAGTACCGTAGATTTCGATTTCCGCAAAACCGCATCCTGATCGATCATTTCCAGCGCTTCTTTGGTAATGCTGGTGTCGTGCACGCGTCGGTTCTGGTTCGATTCGTTTATGCTTTTAGCTTCCTCAAAGGCTTCTTCCTTGGTTTTAGCCAGCAACATGGCCACCGAACGCTTGGCATCGCCCATCCGGCCGGCCGCATTAATACGCGGTGCAAACCCGAAAACAATGCTGTTAATATCGAGGTCTTCTTTCAGCGCCGCCAGTTCTTTCAGCGCTTCCAAGCCCGGCCGTAACGGTGCCCCGGAATTGAGCAAACGCAAACCGAAATAAGCCAGAATGCGGTTTTCGCCGGTAATTGGCACAATATCGGCGGCAATAGAAATTACGCAGAAATCGAGCAGCGCATAAAGTTCGTCTGTATCTAAATTATTCTGCATGCTGAAAGCCTGCATGAGCTTGAAACCAACACCGCAACCCGAAAGATGTTTGTAAGGATAAGGGCAGTCGCTTTGTTTCGGATCGAGCACGGCTACGGCCGCCGGAACCTGTTCGTCGGGCAAGTGGTGGTCGCAGATAATAAAATCGATGCCTTTTTCTTTGGCGTAAGCAACTTTATCTACCGATTTTATGCCGCAATCGAGGCTGATGATGAGTTTAAAGTTATTTTCCGAAGCCCAGTCGATGCCCGCAGAAGAAACGCCGTAACCTTCTTTATAACGGTCCGGAATGTAATAATCTATTTTCCCCTGGAAATACGGCTGCAGATATTTGTAAGCCATGGCCACGGAAGTGGTGCCGTCCACGTCATAATCGCCGTAGATGAGGATCTTTTCGCCGTTGTGAAGCGCATCGTTGAGCCGGTTTACGGCCAGATGCATATCCTTCATCAGGAACGGATCGTGGAGGTCTTCTAAAGAAGGGCGGAAATACGCTTTGGCTTCATCGAAGGTACAGATGTCGCGCTGGCAAAGAATGGAAGCAAGTTTTTCGTGAATAGACAGACTTTTGGCCAGACTTTCCACTTTTTCAGGCGCCGGTGTCGCTTTAAAAACCCATCTTTTCTCCATCCTTCCGTTGTTTTATATATGCTATAGAATACAAAAATACGGAAATAGTTCCGGAAACATCAATCCGGTTTTTGCGGAAGGTAGACTTTGCGGTAAAATGTGCGTATTTTTGCAGCCGGTTAAAGGAAATTTGAAGTGAAGAAGCTGAAAGATTTTTACAACAAGTATAAGGATTATGCACAGACCGATGTGCTGATGTACCTGGCTTTTATCATTTTCCTGATTATGCTTTTTGTTTTCTTCGGTTAGTTTTTCTGAGTTTTTGAGCTGGAAGGCATAGCGTTTCCTTTTTAGTCATCCTGAGCACAATTGAGCGCGGGAGCGCGAAGATTGCGAGCGTAGCTCTGAAGGATCATGTCGGCGGACAGCAGTTTTTTAGCTTAAAAGGATACCGTTTTTGCGGTCATCTCGACGTGAGGAGAGATCTTCTCGGGCTGGTAGTGTTGCTTGCTATTGAGTTTTATGGCTTGAAAGGATACCGTTTTTCATAGCTGGCGGCGTTTTTGACCGTTTGCTTTTAACTTTCATAGTTAACTTTCTCCCTCAAGCCGGGCGGCTTCGTTTCTGCGTTCGCGGCTGCAACCTTACCTGCCCTACCGGGCTGGCTAAAGCCACCGGTAAGCTTGGAGGCCGCTCTCACAGAAACTGGTATCATTTTCCTTCGTAGTCAGCTTTCTTTTATTTTACTTTCTTTGAAGACCTTGATTTTCACGCGACGCTGCGCTGGCGAAATGGGTGAGAATTCGATAAATAAGGAATTCTGGAAATCCTGTCAATTCTGAAAATTCTGATTCAGACAATTGTCCTGAACATTCTCTAATTCTGTAAATTCTGATTCAGATAAAAATCCTGGTCATTAATTTAATCCTTGAAATCGTGTTCAGACAATCCATTAATCCCTGAATCTGACGAATCCCAATTCAGACAATATTCATTGCCGTCTGCTTTAGCTGACGGATTTATGGAAGAAGTTTAATTCACTACCGCATCGCCGCGTAATTTCCGGAAACGCTTGCGGGCTTCTACGGTATAGGTGCTTCCCGGGAATTTCAGGAGCAGATCGTTGTAGAGTTTCTGGGCCGTGGCTGTATCTTTCAGGTTTTCTTCGGTGATTTTTGCGGTCAGGAACAAGGCGTCGTCGGCTAAGATATCGTCACTGTAGTTGGCTGTAATTTTGGCCAGGTTGAAAAGCGCGTCGGTATAATTTCCTTGGCGCAGGAAAATTTTCGCTTTCTGGTAATAGATCTCGTCGGCCAGGTTGTGGTTCGGGTATTGCTTCAGGATCAGGTCGAGTTTCTGAATGGCTTGCGCAAACTTATTCTGGAACAGCAACAGATCGGCTTCCGCGTAGGCTTCCATGGCGGCGGTAGAAGTATCGAGGCCGGTATTATCGGTTATCAGTAAACTCAGTTCCATGGCATCGTTGGCAATTTCGCGGCTGGTAGCCAGTTTCAGAATATCGAGGTGCGCCTGCGCCAGCTCAAAATCGCCTTTGTAGTAACTTAAGCGGGCATTCCGGAGCTTTGCTTCGTGCCCGATCGTAGTTTCCTTATGCGATTTTTCTACCTGCGAATAAAGTAATGTAGCTTCCCATGGCTCGCCTTGCAGTAAATAAATATCGCCTAAACTGATCTTGGCCTGTGCTACCAGATCTGCATTGGCGCGCGGCGTATTGATCACTTCTTCCAGCAAAACAATGGCTTTCTCTTTCTCGTCGAGGTAAAAAGCGTGCAGCATCGCCTGGTTTTTCATAGCTTCGGCGGTCTGGTTATTTTTCCCGAATTCGGTCAGTAATTTCTGATACTCCGTTATCAGCGTCCGGATATTTTCGGTGGAAATGGGGAAGGTATTTTTCACCTGTTCTTCCCGTGCATTCAGCAGGCGCTGGCGGGCCATGGCATAATGCGGGCCGGAAGGATATTCTTTCGTGATGTATTCGTACGCTTCAATGGCAGTTTCGTAATCGCCGTTTTTCAGACTGATCGAGCCAAGTTCAAAAATGCGCACCCCGTTTTCGCGGTTACGACGGTCCATGGCCCGCGCCTGAATGAGCGCACTGCCAAAATCTTTCCGCTGAATATAAACCCAAAGCAAAAGCTCGCTCAATACGTTCTGATTCGGGTTTTTCTGCACTCTCGAAATCAAAACCCGTTCCAGCGCTTCAAATTCTTTTTCATCTTTCAGGCTGTTTTGCAGCATGTTCTGCGCATATCCAATTTGTCCCGGATTCACTTCTACCAGACCAAGCACCTCTCCCATTACTTTATCGGTCTGGTGCTGCACGGTATAATGCTGTATCAGTTCGCCGTAGTAAGCCAGCGGGTTGTTTTCCAGTTTACGCCCCTGCAAATACGTTTTCTCTACGTAATCAGGCAATTTCTTCTCGTTGAAAGCAGCCGCTGTAGCCCGCACTTTAGGTGCTGTAAGCTGGCTTATCATTTTATCGAAATGCTTTTGGCTGTCTTCGGTTTTACCGGCGGCTTTATACACCAAACCCAGATCAATTTCATAATCCGGATTATCCGGTACTTTTTTCATGGCTTTTTTAGCCAGTTTTTCGGCGGGCTTAAATTTCTTAAGTGCCAGCAAGGTTTGCAGGTAATTGGGGTACACGTAAGCAAACCGCGCGTTATCGTCTATCAGCTTTTCGTAGATCACTTCGGCTTTGGCAAACGCGCCCTGCTCAAAATATTCTTTGGCCAGTTTTTCTTCGCTGCGGTTCTTTTGCTGCGCAACCGAGCTGAAACTACAGATCAGCAGCAGCAAAAACGCTATGGTTTTCGGGCAAAAAAGTGCTCGCATCATTTTTCGTTGTTCGTTATTCGTTGCTGGTTGTTAGTTTTTGAGGAACTGAAACCCCGGCAGTTTTACTTTTCAATATAACGCAATTTCTTCCCAAACTATGCAGGCTGTAAGCAAATAAAAAAGCTGCTCCTTTTCGGGAGCAGCTTTTTGAGGTAAAATCCATACCGTTTTCTGGCTTAGAAGAATTTTACGCGGGAATCTTTAATATCGGCACTTGCTTTAATGGCTTCGTAAACAGCGTTGTCTAAACGGCCTTTGCGGCTAACCAGCATTTGCTGTTTCAGCATGTTCAGATCTGCAGGAGCCTGAGCCGGGTTAATTTTCTGCAGTTCCATCATCATTACACCAGCCTGGCCTTCAATAGCAGCAGTACGTTTGCCTGGTTTCAGACCAAATACCTGACCAACTGCTACCGGCTCCAGACCAATACCTTCAATAGCTCCAGGGCCAAAGGTTACGTTTTCAGAAGTACGAACCTGCGCTTCAGGACCGTATTTAGAAGCGATCTGCTCTAAAGAACCACTGGCACCTTTCAGTTTTTCTATGATCTGCTGCGCTTTCTTCTCGTTGCGAACCGCAGCGGTCAGTTCTTCGCGGCGGGCATCTATGCTGGCTTCACCTTTTTTAGTCTTGCCGGTTAAAACAGCTACTACAAATTGGTTGTCCACTTCAAAAGCTGGCGAAACTGCACCTACTTCTGTGTCTTCGCGGAAAGCCCAACGTACTAACTCACGGGCATTAGCCAGGTTATTTACGAAACGATCGTTCGCCCGAATGTTTTTCGCTTCTGCTTTCATCAAAGATTTATCTTTCTCGATGTTAGCTTTAAAGTCTTCCGCAGATTTGCTTAAACCGGCCAGCTCATCGGCTTTGCGGTAAGCGGCATCGCGGGTATCGTCAGAGGCAGAAATATTGCGGGTAATGGTTGCGATCTGGTAGCTGCGCGTAGTTTTTGGTTCGGTAATTTTTACAATGTGGTAACCGAAGCTGGTTTCTACCAGGGTTGGCAGTAAGCCGGTAGATTTAGCGCCAAAAACAGCTTTCTCGAATTCAGGAACCATGTTGCCTTCGCGGAACCAGCCTAAGTCGCCGCCCTGTGAAGCTGTACCATCGGAACCGTGCTGACGGGCCATTGCTGCGAAATCAGCGCCGCCTTTAATTTGTTTCAGCACATCTTCGGCCTTTTTCTTTGCTTCGGCTTTCGCTTCCGGACTTTCACCAGCTGGCTTGAAAAGAATATGGCTCGCGCGAACAGATGCAGCACCACCATCTTTAATATCAGTTACTTTATGGATCGTGTAAACGCCATTCTCTTCATAAGGACCGAAAACCTGGCCTTCAGTCAGCGTTTCGTTTTTCAGTTTTTCAGGAAGCTCACCAATATTTACATAGGCCGGGTTGAAAGGCGCATCGGAGTTAGCAACTGCAAAAGCAGAATCGTTGGTTGAAGCCTGGAACTGCTTGGTAAGGTCAGCAATTTCTTCTTTCGCAACTTTCGCATCTTCTTCCGAAGCACGCACCGGAATGGTTACGTACTCGAAGCTGCGCGCATCTTCCGTTTTGTATTTGTCTTTGTTTTTATCCAGGTAAGCTTTCAGCTCCTCGTCGGTTACTTTAAAAGCCGAATCTGACAAAGTGAAGTATGGAATGTAAAGGTATTTTACGCTGGCAGTTGCATTCTGCTCTTCGTTGAAGTTCTTTGCTTCCTGCGTGGTTACATAAGCCGATTGTTTGATCAGGTTATCGTATTTGATCCGCATACGGTCAGGGCCTAAACCCTGCTCGAACTGGTGCCATGCTGCTTGTTGTTCGGCTGGCTGCTGATCTAAGTTGCTCAGGTAATTGATAACTGAAGCACGATCGAACTGCTGGGTCTGCGGGTTTACGAAAGCCTGCTGAATGGCCGGGTGAATATGATTACCCTGTACCATATCTACTAACTCATCTTCCGAAACAGTTAAGCCTAAACGCTCAAATTCTTTCTGAAAAGCTACTTTAAAGATCAGCTGGTTCCAGGCTTGCTCGCGCAACGGTGCCATTTCTTCTTCGCCCGGCTGTTTGCCATTCTGGGCAACGTAGTTCCGTTTAATACCTTCCAGCGTTTCGTCAAATTCCTGAATGGTGATTTCCTGACCGGCTATTTCGCCCACGATGGTATCGCCACGCCCGAACAATCTGGAATTAGGGCCGAGCAAATCGCCTAATACCATGAAAATAAGCAAGCCTAAGGCAATAGCACCTACTGCCCAGCCAGACTTCTCCCTGATTTTGTTAATTACTGCCATTGATAAGTTAAATTGTAAAAGAATTGCAAAATAATGAGAATATCCCGTAAGTTCAAAATTTTGCGAAATTTCCCCGTAAACGCTGATTATCAGGCTTCGGTCTGCTCCGGGTGCATGGTGAACTGTACGGTGTTTATGCGGTTCTCATCCATGGTTAGAACTGTTATGGTGAAAGGTGGCACCTGAATAACATCACCGGCCTGCGGAATATCTTCGTGAACGGATAAAATAAAGCCGCCCAGAGTTTCATAATCGCCGTAAGGAAGCTGGAAACCGTAATTTTCGTTCAGGTAATCTATTTCGTGGCGCGCACTGAAAAGATACGTATTCGGTTCCGGCAACACTTGTTCCACGAGTTCGTCTTTGTCGTATTCGTCCTCAATTTCCCCGAAGATCTCTTCGATTACGTCTTCCACGGTTACAATGCCGGAGGTTCCGCCAAACTCATCTACCACTAAAGCCATGCTGCGATGGTCTTTAATAAATTTTACGAGCAGCTCATTCGCCAACATGTTTTCCGGAACTACGGTTACCGGCGTCAGAATTTCTTCAATTTTTGCGGGTTTGCGGAAAAGTGAAAGCTGGTGGCAATAGCCAATAATATTATCGATGGTTTCTTTATAGATCAAGATCTTGGAATGGCCCGATTCTATGAACAGGTTGCGCAGGTTTTCGAGGCTGTCGGAGATTTCGAGCGCTTCAATTTCGGTACGGGGCACCATGCATTCGCGCACTCTTACGGTCTTAAATTCCAGGGCATTTTCCAGGATCCGGGTATCAATTTCCGGCATTTCTTCGGTTTGGGCCGGGTCGGCGCTGCGGCGAATGTGCTCTTCCAGGTTGGTGGCGGCAAAAGCAGGTTTTTCTTTGGAGTAATTTACCCGCGCTATTTTTCCGGTTACAAAGCGGTTAAAACCGGTTACGAACTGCACCAACGGATAAAACAGGTAATAGAAAATGGTTAATGGCAGGGCAAATACCCGAAGCAATTCGTGGCCGTAAATACCAATAAAAAGTTTAGGAATAAGCCACCGCGACAGGAAAAGAATGATTGCCGCCACAATTACCGCTACTACCGAATAACCAATTGCCGAAAGTTCGGGGTTTTGCCACAAATGGTAGTAGAGCCACGAAGCCAGAATAACGCCGGAGCCTACCATAGCAATTAAACGGCCCACCAGACAAATAGCAGCTACGCGTAAACGGTGCTCAAGCAGCCAGTCGGTAAGGCGCTCGGACCAGGAAGTGCGTTTTGCGCCCAGATCGAAGGAAAATTTTGCCGGCCGCAGATAAGCAACTTCGGCGGTAGTGAAAAAGCTTATCAGCAGAAAGAAAAAAATCAGCAGCAAAATGGGGCCGGGGTCGCTCATAAATTATAAATGGGCTTAAGAATTCTGTTTTTTTCTGTTGTAACGAAACACCGTAATAAAGGCAATGGAGATCATAAAGATCCAGTAATTATACCCGATTGCTTCTGAAATGGATACCGTTTGCATATCGATCAATACGCGATGCACCCCGATTATAAAAGAAACAATGGTTAAAGATATTAATATAGTTTGTTTAAGCGACACGGTTTTAGGTAATTGTTTAATAGTAATTGGTTGCCAGCTTTACTTTTTTAGTGAAAAAGGATAGCGTTTTTTTAAATGGTTAAATTGCTGATTGGTTGAATGGTTTTCTTAATTGATTTTTTGAAAGGGAGGATTTATGCATAAGAGAATTATTAAATCTCAAACCTCCCCTATTTCCTGATTTAACAATTTAACAATTAACTTACTCTTTCACAGAGAAAATTCCGGCTGGTTTTAAAATTCGGTAGCGCGAAAAATCCTGGTTGGCTTCGAGGCCGTGGCCGGTCAGAATTTCATCGGCGGTACGGATCTTTACAAATTTATTGGTGCGGATCTTCCGTTGTTGCTTGTACCAGCGCAATTCTTCGGTCTCCAGCGTTTCTTTTTTAGCAATGTTTTTAACTACAACGTTGCCACGGGCCAGGTAAGAATCGGTGTTTTTATCGTATTTGCCATAATTGGCGCGCAGCGTGGTAGTTATGCAGCCTAACTCATCCAGAAAAGTAAGGTTAAAGCCTTTGGGATAAATACCGTCGCCGTTTTCGTACTGCTGTTGTAAAGGCGCATTGAGCTTAATTTTCAGGCGCGCCGAATCGGAATAAAGCGTTTTTACATCGGCCGTTTCCATGATCGGGCCGGTGTATTTGGGTTGCTTATCCGGATCTTGCGTTGCCGGTCCGCAACCGGCATTCAATAGCAAAACCAGGCTCAACAGCCAAAAACCAATCTGCCAGCTTTTATCCGGAACGTTTTTCTGCATCAGGCCAATTTAATTTTTACGGGTTCGTTCGTTCAGGTTTTCTGTCTTAAAAATCTTTCAACCTGACTTTTTAGTGCTGAAACCCTACCGTTTTTTCTAATCTAATTTACGCTGAATGAACCACTTATTGTTCAACGAAAGCCCAACCTGCGCCCGGATAAAGTTTTCCTGCACCAAGCTATTATCGGTAGTTCCGCGTTTACCCAGCGCAAAACCCAGGTTCAGGAACGAACTTTCGGTAATAAGCGAACGGCCCAGCGGGAAAGTAAAGCCCCAGGTCAAAGCCGCTTCTTTCAGTTGCTCGTTATTAACTACGTATTGCGTTTGTCCATAGCTGAAACCGGCCCGATAGGTTACGCGGCGCAGGTATTTCGGCGAAGCAGGTTCCGGCACAAACTCACCTCCCAAACCAAAGCGCGTGGTATTTTCGAACGGAGCATTGCCTTCAAAGCTTTTGAATTCCGACCAGTTTTGCAGCGCAACATCGGCATTTACGCTCCAGTTTACACCATTATCCAGGCTTAGGCCCAATTGCAAACCACTCGGCACCGTTACATTTTTCTCGGTGCTGTCGGCTTGGGTTTGGTCCAGGCCGGAAGTATTCAGGCGCTCAATAAACGTACGGCGTTCGGCTTTCAGATCGGTAGCCAGGTTATAAACCCCGCCAATGCCCACGTTATATTTACCCATTTTGCGGCGGTAAGCCAGACCGGTTTTAAAAGTAAAATCGTTGTAATTAGTTTCGTGCCGGATGCGCAACTGCTGCGTAGTAAGAGTTTGGGAACCGCCTGGTTGTTGCAGCGCCGTTGTGTACATATTATCTATAGTACCAAAAACGTAAGATGCGGTGGCGCCAATGGTCAGGTCTTTTAAAACTTTAACGCCGTGGCCGAAATAAACTTCCGATAAACCGCCTTCGCCGCTGTATTTTACCAAAGCCTGCATATTCGGGTCGTTGGTTACCGGTTGCACCGCGTTGGTTTCGTATTGCACGGTGCTGTATGGTTTCAGGCCCAAAGCTGCTGACCAACTTTTATTTACAGGAATAGCCAGGCCAATAGTACCTAAATTAGTGCTGCCAACGCGTTGCGAGCGGCTGTCTTCTTTCAGGGTTTTAAGCTGGCTGTTTACGTTAAATTCAAAGATTACATTGTTGTTGAAGTAAAGCAGCGCCGGGTTCAGTTCATTTATCTGGTAGCTGTTTGGTGAAACAACACCGCTGCCGCCCATGCTGAAATTGCGAATACTACCGTTGTTTGTATTCATATCACCGATGCCAAAACGCGAATAAGGCGAATTGGCCTGGCTTTGCGCCGAAACTCCGTTGGAAGCCAGCAAACCCGCCGACACTAAAAATATCGTTAAAAACTTATGCATGTTCGATCAATAAACTATTCAGCCCGAGCAAAACCAATTCAGGAATTGCAAAGATGCGTCCTTTTAAGTTAGTTTCAAAAAAAGCAGCGTCACCGCCGCAAAGGAGTACGTTCAGGTTTTCGGCCTGTTTTTCATAGCGTTTTATAATACCTTCAGCTTCGGCCAGCGTTCCGTTATACACGCCGCTTTGCATAGCCTGCGCCGTAGTTTTGCCCGAAAGCTCCGGCTCAAAAGCGCTTTGTTCCAGAAACGGCAAACGGCTGGTAAACGTATGCATGGCCTTAAATTTCATAGCCAACCCCGGCGCTATCAGTCCGCCATGATAATTCCCTGCAGCATCCAGAAAATCGTAAGTTATGCAGGTTCCGGCATCTATTACCAGGCAATTGGTTTTTGGAAATAGAAATACAGCGCCTAAAACGGCAGCTAATCTGTCTTTCCCTAAGGTTTCCGGCGTTTCATAAAGGTTAGAAATCGGCAACTCAGTTTTATGCGTGAGCTCAACTTTTTTACCCGGAATTGATAGCGTTTTCAGCACTTCTTCCCCCGAAATTCCTACCGAAGCCAGCGCCACATTTTCTGGGTTTTCTTCGGCTACAATTTCCTGCAAAGCCGCAATTCCCGAAACTACGCCTTGCTTTTCAAGCTTGTTGTTTTCGAAAATGCCGTATTTGGTATTGGTATTCCCGATGTCTATGATCAGGTTGCGCATGAGTTTTTAAGCAGAAAATGATACCGTTTTTAAAAAGAACCAGACAAAAAAATTCCGGCAATGCTTTTCAACATTGCCGGAAAATTAAATGCTATAAGAAATATTTCAGGCGGATCACTTCTTTTTCGTTCAGGAAACGCCAGTTGCCGCGTGGCAGGTCTTTTTTGGTTAAACCGGCGTATTGCACGCGGTCCAGGGTTACCACTTCGTAGCCTAAGCTTTCGAAAATACGGCGCACAATGCGGTTGCGGCCAATGTGAATTTCGATGCCTAAGAACTTGTTCGTATTACCAATTAAAGCTAAGTCGTCTACAATGGCTTTGCCGTCTTCCAGTTCCAGACCTTCGGAAATTTTCTGGAAATCGTCTTTCGTGATCGGTTTATCCAATTCAACCTGGTAGATCTTCGAATTTTTGTGGCTCGGATGCGTTAATTTCTGCGCCAATTCGCCATCGTTCGTGAAAAGCAGCAAACCAGTAGTGTTTCTGTCTAAGCGGCCAACCGGGAAAATACGTTCTTTCGAGGCATTTTTAACCAGGTCCATTACCGTTTTGCGGCCTTCCGGATCTTCAGTAGTCGTGATGAAATCTTTTGGTTTGTTCAGCAGAACGTAAACCAGTTTTTCACGACTTAAGTTTTTTTTTCCGTATTGAACGCTATCCGTCGGTTTTACTTTGTAGCCCAGTTCAGTAACCACTTCACCGTTTACCCGAATTTCTCCGGCGGCGATCAGCTCATCGGCTTCACGGCGCGAGCAAATACCAGCGTTGGCAATGTAACGGTTCAAACGCAGCTGACCATCGGCTGAAAGATCTTCCGAACGGTTTTTATCGCGGTTTGCATAGCGTTTCAGGCCGGAATAGTTTGGTGCTTCGCCTACCGATTCTCTTGAAATACGGTTCTGGCGCTCAGCATAACGGTCCGGACGGCTACCACGTTCTTCGCGCGGTGCACGCTCGTTTCTGGCCGGACGCTCTTCTCTTGAGGGGCGTTCGTCGCCAAAACCGGTATCGTTTTTAGGGCGGTACGGACGGAATTCGCCTTCGCTATCTGCTGCATTAAAGTTCTCTTCTTTATTGAAACGGTCTTCGCGCGGCGCACGGGTTTCACGCGGAACAAAACCTTCTTTCCTGCCCTGGCCTTCGCGGGATGCGCGCATGCCTGGCGTAAAGCGGTTGCCTCCACGCTCTTCTTTATTGAAGCCACGGTCTTTAGAAAAACCTCTTTCGGAAGAACCAAACGACTTTTTATCGTCAGAATCGTAGCGTTTTTTTACGTATGGCGTACGTGCGTCGCCCTGCATATCGGCTGGGTTCGGCTTCTGGCCATAGTAGCTTTTTTTGCTGCCAATGTGCGGAACGGCCCCTTTTTCTTCCTGCCGCTTGCGGTATTCTTCTTTCTCTGGTTTAAAGCTGCGGTTGCGTTCGCCTTTACCACCACGTGGCACAGAACCCTGACCCGATCTTTCGGCACGCGCTACCCACGGACGATCGTCGGTTGGTTTGCGGGTTGCCGGGCGGTAAGGGCGGAATTCTTTATCGCCACCTTCGCTACGGCTCGGGCGGTCGGAAGAACGGTTTTCATAAGGACGGTCGCTTTTGAAACCGCGGTCTTTATTATAAGGGCGGTCTGAACCAGATGCACGTTCTTTATTGTACGGACGATCTGAGCCCCGATCTTTATTGTAAGGACGGTCGGAACCAGCACCACGCTCTTTATTGTAAGGGCGATCTGAACCGGAAGAACGGTCTTTGTTGAAGGAACGATCTGCATTATACGGACGATCGGAACCGCGCTCTTTGTTGTACGGGCGGTCGGAACGTTCGGCATTGTAAGGTCTTTCGGTGCGCGGTTTGCCGCCATAATCACCTCTCGGGCTGTCGCCGTAAGGGTTGCGGTCGCGGCTATCGGAGGAACGGCCTTTGTCGTTGCGGTTGAAGATCTTTTTGCCTTCGCCGCTGCTGGCGCGGTCGGAACCGAATGAACGCTTAGCCGGTCTGTCGCCGGAGCCGCCTCTTGAATTGTTGTATGCCATCTAAATTGGATTGGTGATGCAGTATCGCTACTGGATCGGTATATAAAAATTGTGAAATGCTAATTATCGGAAATTTCGCCGATGGTGTTCTCTTCCAGGGCAAAATCTTTCAGTTGCGGGAGGTCGCGGAGGTGGTTGATGCCAAAATATTCCATGAACTTCTGGGTGGTGCAATACAAAACGGGGCGACCAATGGTGTCGGCTTTGCCTTTAATTTCCACCAGTTCTTTTTCCAGAAGCTTGTGCAGGGCATAATCGCAGCTTACACCGCGGATCTGCTCTAATTGGGTACGGGTAACGGGTTGTTTATAAGCTACAATAGCCAGCGTTTCTAAAGCAGAAGCCGAAAGTTTGCGTTTCGATTTCTGCTTTAGAAACAAGGCTAACGTATCCTGAAAATCGGGTTTAGTTAAAAACTGGTAACCGCCGCCAATGGCGTAGATCTGGAAAGCAAAAGCTTCGGAAGCGAATAACTGGTGAATTTCTTCAATTGCTTCCAGCACATCGCTCACGCTAACTTCCACCTGCAGGGCTTCGGAAAGGCATTTATGCATTTCTTCGATAGCCACAGGAGCCTGGGCGCAAAAAACCAGCGCCTGAATATGCGATACCAGTGGATTCATCATAGATGTTCGTATTTTCGATGTTCGATTTTTCGACAGATAAATGCTAAAACCTTACATTTACCGGTAATTTAAAGTTCCCAAAATCGAACGATCGAATCTCTAACGATCGAATAATCGCGCTTAGTCTATGCGTTGGTTTTTAGCTTCGATGGTGTGCTGGGTATGCGGCACGGCACGCAGACGCTCTTTCGGGATCAGTTTGCCGGTGGCAATACACACGCCGTAAGTTCCGTTCTTAATGCGGATCAAAGCATTTTCGAGCTGCTGAATAAATTTCAGCTGGCGGGAAGCTAACTGGTTCAGGCTTTCTTTTTCGGCAGTATCGGCGCCGTCTTCCAGCAGTTTAGAAGAAGAGGCAGTGTTGTCGGTTCCGGAATCGTTGCGGCGGCTCAGGGTTTCTTTAATAAAAGCTACTTCTTTTTTTGCGTTATTAAGTTTCTCGGTAATCAGATCTTCAAACTCGATCAACTCTTCACGTGAATAGCGTAGTTTTTCCTCGCTCATTAGGGTACCCTTTATATTATTTTAAAATTTCTTTTAACTCGTATTGGCAGTTTACGCCCGCATTAAATTTTGGGCTGCATTTCAGTTTTGTAACAACCGTTTTTAACAAATAGTTTATAAACGATATCGGCTTCGGAAACACCAACTTACGCAATCTGAAATTTGGCACAAAATTAACGGATTAATCCTGAAGTTGCTACGCAGCTTTGTTTATTTTCCGTTTTTTCTTCCGAATAACCTTTTTTACACCGGTGAACCTGCCGGAAAATTAAGCCGGAGTTCACACACAACCGCCTTTAAGCAATTTTCAGGCGCTATTTTTTCCCAGTTTGCCTGCAGGCTTTCCGAATAAAATTGCACCTTCCTAAACATGCGTTGCTTCTGCATGATACGAACAAACAGTTTTTTCGCCTGAAAGCATAGCATTTTTTATTGCTTTTTATTAAAACCGGAAGTCTGGAACTATCTTTGAATAGCCGTTAACGGTTTCATTTATATTTGTGTTTATGCAATTTGTTCGTACTTTTTTTTGGGCTGGCCTGTTGGGTTTATTATTAACTGCTGGTTGCACGGCGCCGCGTTCCGTTATTCATTCTGGAAAAGTTACGCCGAAAGGTGAATTTAAGGTTGGCACCAATTACGCGTTTAACGTTGCTACCCAGCCTATTGGCGCTCTTTCTGATGTAACGCTGGGCCTGGTAAACGACCTTAAAAACCGCGATACCGTTGTTTTAGACGATCAGGTAAACGGCGTTTCCAGAGCGGCGCTGGCTTATACCCTAGATCCGGTTTCGCCGAGCTGGGATTTTTATGTGCGATATGGTTTGGTGGAGCGCGTGGATGTAGGTTATAAATATGCTTTCGGGTCGCACGTTTTCGATGCCATGTACCAGTTTATGGGTTCTACCGGCACACCAAAAAATCCGGGTAAACCTGGAACTTACGGCAGCATTGGCTTACAGTATTCCAGCCGCGATTCTAAATTACCAGGCAAAGTGCTGTGGCAAAACATAGACGATCTTCTGCAATACAACGCTTCGCGCACCGATATTCTCGTTCCGTTGGTTTTCAGCACATCGTTTGGGCCGGAAGAGGAAATAGGCAATATTTCATACGGCGTAGCTTACTCGCATACCTGGATCAATTATCATTTCAACCCGTCTAATTTCGTGCAAAAACAGGCTGATCGGCAAGATGTGATTCCAATCCGACCGCTTTCGGCCAAGAATAATTACGGGGCTTTCGGCGCTTTTGTAAATGCGAAGATCGGTTTTAAATATGCTTATATTTTACCGGCGCTATCTATTTATTACCAGAATTATGGCAAGTATGAGTTACTGGGTGGTAAACAAACCGAGCTTAAAGGCTTGACTTTTATTCCTTCTTTAGGGTTGCAGTTTCAGTTTGGTAAAGGAAGGTAGTTTTTGCGCTTAAAAGCATAGCGTTTTTTACAGTCATCTCGACGTGAAGAGAGATCTCTTCGGGTTGGTAGTTTGGTTTGCTATTGACTTTTTGAGCTTGAAAGGATAGCGTTTTTGATTTCATCCTGAGCACAATTGAGCGCGGGAGCGCGAAGATTGCGAGCGTAGCTCTGAAAGACCTTATCGGCGGCTAGCAGTTTTTCAACTAAAAGTGCTACCATTTTTATAGCCAACTTTTAACTCATAACTATTAACTTTTAACTTTCATCGGCAATTTTCACCCTCAAGCCGGGCGGGCTTCGTTTCTGCGTTCGCGGCTGCACCCTTTCCTTTGCTTGCGCAATTTTGCTAAAGCAAAAGTCGGAAAGTGCGGAGGCCGCGCACCCAGAAACTGGTAACATCTTCCTTCGTAGTCGTTTTTTTTTAGTTTAGTTGCTCTGATAATGTGATTTTCTTGCGACGCTGCGCTGGCGATATTGTGAAATGTGGTTTGTTGAAAAGCTCCCCTCCTTTTCAAGGAGGGGCAGGGGTGGTTGAATCCTTTAATCCCTAAATCTGACGAATCCCAATTCAGACAAATTTCATTGCCGTCTGGTTTAGCTGACGGAACTGGTACAAAAAAAGCCCTCCTCTTTTTTAGAGGAGGGTTGGGTAGGGGTAAACAATATCCTTTTCCAGCTTAGAAACTCAGCATATGAATAGCCGCTACCGCTGCTTCCACGCCTTTGTTGCCATGTTTGCCGCCTGCGCGGTCTAAAGCTTGTTGCAGATCGTTGGTGGTTACTACTCCAAAAACTACCGGCTTATTGAATTTCAGGCTTACATCTATCAGGCCTTTGGCTACGGCGTGGTTAATATAATCGTCGTGTTTGGTATCGCCTTTAATTACTACGCCTAAGCAAATAACGGCATCAATTTCCTGGCTTGAAGCTAAGAACTGCGCGCCAAGCGGTAATTCGTAACTACCCGGCACGGTATTGCGGTGAATATTTTGCGGCAAAGCGCCGTGCTTGATCAGAGTGTCGTAAGCGCCTTTGCACAGGGCATCGGTAATTTCCTTGTTCCATTCGGCTACAATTAACCCAAAACGTTTGCCGGAAGCATCGATCAGTTTATCAGAATTATATTCGCTTAAATTTTTGAGGGCGCTGGCCATAAGTAATTAATAATTGATAATTAAGAATTAATAATTGGTTTTACGAAGGTGTGCATTAGATCTGGAAAACGCTATGCTTTTGGCATAAAAAAGTGGAACCAGGCGCATTATATAAAATCCGCTAAAACAAAAACGGCGCATCGGCCGGAAAGTTTTCCAACCCGAGCGCCGTTTAAGACTTTCGGAAGTTTAATAGATTAAGAGTAATTAGTTTGAAGCCAGGGCTTCGGCGCGGGCTTTGTATTTTTTGGCATCATTTACTTCCATAGCTGCTGCGTAAGTAGTAATGATCTTGTTGTAGGCATCGGCAGCTTCTTTATAGTTTTTAGCAGCTTCGTATGCTACACCGGCTTTCATTAAATATTGCGGCGCAAAAAATTCGTTGGCTTTATAGTTAGCGGCTTTCATGTACATGTCAGCAGCTTCGGCCGGCTTATTCAGTTCCATGTTCGCATCGCCGATCAGGCAATACGCACGGCCCTGCAGAATCAGGTCATCGGAGCTGAAATCTTCCAGTTTATCAATGGCTTCCTGAAATTTACCTTGCTTTAAAAACGCAACGCCAGCATAGAATTTAGCAAGGTTACCGGCTTTGGTGCTGCTGTATTCTTCGGCAATGTAGTTCAGGCCTTTGTAGCGGGCATCGCCGTTCAGAGCTTTGTTCAGAGAATCGGCTTCGAAATCGTAAACCGCCGGATATAAAGCGATCTGGGCTTCTTCTTCCTGGCTCTTTTTGAAACCGTAGTAAGCAAAACCACCGGCAATAACCAGCGCAATAGCTACAAAAGCGCCGATCAGGGTATTTTTATGCTTTTTAACGAAGTCTTCCGAGCCGCTGGTTAAACGATCTGCTAACAGATCCGGATCTTGCAGCAGATCGAACTCGCGTTGTTTTGCTTCCTGGGCCGCGTTCGGTTTAGCCGCGTTCGGGTCGGTGGTATTCTTGATTGCCATTTAATATAAAAACTGAAATAAAAATTCGAATATAAGGGTTTTGTTCTGGAAATGCTACCGTTTTGTTACTCCATTAAGTAAGGGTAGTCTTTTTGCACGTAAATATCCGTAAATAATTCGCTTGGCTCCGGGTAAGGCGAGTTTTCAGCAAATTCAACCGATTCTAAAACCTGGGCTTTAATCTTTTCGTCAATCGCCTGCAGTTCTTCTTCCGTGGCAAATTTACTTTCCAGAATGGTGTGGCGCACGCTTTCTATCGGGTCCTGGTTGCGGTAATCTTCTAGTTCTTCTTTGGTGCGGTATTTCGCCGGGTCACTCATAGAGTGGCCTTTGTAGCGGTACGTTTTGAATTCCAGGAAAGTAGGTCCTTCGCCGTTACGGGCACGCTCGGCGGCACGAGCCACAGCTTCGTGAATATCTTCGCAACGCATGCCGTTTACCGGCTCGCTTGGCATATCGTAACCCAAACCAATTTTATACAGATCGGTTACGTTGGAAGTACGCTGCACGGAAGTGCCCATGGCGTAACCGTTGTTTTCTACCACAAAAATCACCGGCAGCTTCCACAGCATGGCCATGTTAAAAGCTTCGTGTAAAGCACCCTGACGTACCGCGCCATCGCCCATGTAGCAAATGCACAGGTTTTTAGTACCGTTGTATTTTTCAGCAAAAGCAATACCCGCGCCCAGTGGCACCTGGCCGCCTACAATACCATGACCGCCCACAAAATTTACGCTCTTATCGAAAATGTGCATGGAGCCGCCTTTGCCTTTGGAGCAACCGGTCGCTTTCGCAAACAATTCGGCCATAACCGCGTTTGGCGAAGTACCTAAACCCAGCGGATGCGCGTGGTCGCGGTAAGCGGTGATCCATTTATCGTCTTTGGTAAGGGCGGTAATGGCGCCGGCAGCACAAGCTTCCTGGCCGATATATAAATGGCAAAAGCCTTTAATTTTCTGCTGACCGTATAACTGGCCGGCTTTTTCCTCGAATTTGCGCATGAGAACCATCATCTCATACCAGCGCATATAGGTTTCCTTTGAAAATTTTGTTTCAGCCTTTACCTTTGTTTCCTTCGCTTCTTTCGTAACTGCCATAGCTGGAATTGCTCGTGTTTTCTTAGTTTTGGATCGCTAACCACCGCCGGAACAAGCTGAAAACAGCCAAAACGGTTCCTGACAAATGGTTACAACACGCGAAATTAACTAAAAAGAATTTTACAACGAAATTAATGACGCTCGAAAATCTGCAGGTGCTCTTTTTTAAGAATTACGAAGAAGCGGACATTACTTTCTCTCCTCACATAAATTGCTTTATCGGCCCGAACGGCTCCGGCAAAACCAACCTGCTCGATGCCATTCATTATTTGGCCTTAACCAAAAGCGCTTTTTCCGGCTCCGATCTGCAAAACGTTAAGCAAGGCGAAGATTATTTTATGGTGAAAGGCCGCTTTGTGCAGGAAGCCCAGAAAAACGCTATCCAAATTACGTTCAAAACCGGGCAGAAGAAAATTGTAACCAACAACAAAGCGCCCTACGAAAAAGTAAGCGAGCACATCGGCCGTTTTCCGGTAGTTTTAATTTCGCCCTACGATACCGACCTGGTGCGCGAAGGAAGTGAAGAACGCCGCAAGTATTTCGACAGCCTTATTTCGCAACTGAACCACGATTATTTAGACAACCTGCTGCGCTACAATTATTTACTGAAACAACGAAACAGCCTGCTCAAGCAATTCGCCGACCGCAACTATTATGATTCGGATTATTTAGGAGTTTTAACCGAAGAAATGATACCGTTTGCGGAGAAAATTTCGCAGGTACGGTTGAAGTTTCTACAGGATTTCGAACCGGTTTTTCAAAAGCAATACCGGTTTTTGTCTGAAAGCTCCGAAGAAGTAAATATTGAATATAAAAGTCAACTTCCCGGTCAGGATTTAGCTTTTTTGCTGAAGCAAGCCGAACGCAAAGACAGCATTTTGCAACGCACCACCGTAGGCCCGCACAAAGACGATTTCGTGTTTTTAATGGATGAAAATTCGGTAAAGAATTATGGCTCGCAAGGCCAGCAGAAAAGCTTTGTAATTGCTTTAAAGCTTGCGCAGTTCGAATTATTTGCCGCTGCTAAAAATCAGAAACCTCTACTGCTTTTAGACGATATTTTTGACCGGCTCGATGAAAAACGCATTGCGAAACTTCTGGAAATGGTTGCGAATCACACCTTCGGCCAGCTTTTCATTACCGATTCGCATGCCGAACGTACGCAGCTTTTTCTGAAAGATCTTGCGGAGGATATCCGCACTTTTTTGGTGAAAAATGGTAGTGTTTCTGTCTGAATTGGGATTCGTCTGAATTGGGAATGTCTTGAACAGGATTTATAGGATTTTTGGGATGGGCAGGATTTTTTATTAGATAAAGTAGTCAACCACCCCCAACCCCTCCTGTCCAGGCGGGAAACTTTAAAACCGTCAGCTAAAGCAGACGGCAATGAAATTGGTCTGAACTGTGATTTATTTGATTCTTTTGATTCCCTAAACCAAGATTTCACGCCTATCGCCAGCGCAGCGTAGCACGAAAATCACGTTACCAAAGAAAGCTAAACTAAAAAGAAGCAGACTACGAAGGAAAATGATACCAGTTTCTGCGTGCGCGGCCTCCGCACTTTCCGACTTTTGCTTTAGCAAAATTGCGCAAGCAAAGGAAAGGGTGCAGCCGCGAACGCAGAAACGAAGCCACCCGGCTTGAGGGAGAAAATTGCCGATAAAAGTTAAAAGCCAGCTGTTTAGCAGAAAAGGTGTTTCAAAAACGCTAGCACTTTTAGTAGAAAAACTGCTGCCCGCCGACAAGGTCCTTCAGAGCTACGCTCGCAATCTTCGCGCTCCCGCGCTCAATTGTGCTCAGGATGACAGAAATGGTATGCTTTTCAGCCTGAAAATTCAATAGCTAACATTTCTACCAATCCGAAGACATCTCTCCTATCGTCGAGATGACGATAAAAACGCTATCATTTTATCCACAAAAACTCAAACTTCTCCTGTGGACAAATTGCCGATAACTTCTGCCAAAACCCTTTTACCTTTGCCTCACTCCCATTTCCCACGTACAACCATTTAACGTTTACTCATATGCTCAGACCACGCTACAACACTGACAAAACCCTGAACAGCCGCAAAGCCGATATTCAACCGCTGAAGGAAACGTTGCAGGCGCTGGTAAATGCTTATAAACTGCAGGGCAAGCTCAACGAAGTAACCATTGTAGAAAGCTGGGAGAAAATAATGGGCCGCGCCATTGCTCTCAAAACCCAGGAAATTTACTTCCGGAACGGGAAATTATTTGTACGTATTTCTTCGGCGCCGCTTAAACACGAACTGGTAATGGCCAAAACCAAAGTAATAGCTCTGATCAACACGGAAGTGGGTGTGCAGGCTATTTCTGAAGTGGTGTTTCTATAAAACAGCATTTTACTACTGCGCATTTTTATTGCGGTAAAATTTCAGAACAAATCTTATACTAAAGCATAATTCTTTTGCATATTTTGTTATTTTTGCCGCAAAATCGCAATCATGAAATTTACGCTTACCGTTCTGCTTACACTTTTATCATTTGTTGTTTCTGCGCAGAAGATCAATTATTTAAACGAGCATTTCACCAAAATAAATTTCAAAGAGAAAGCCACTTATTACACAGAAACCACTAAAACCGGCCCTTCCAGCGGAATTGTAAAAACATTTTTCATGAACGGACAGCTGGTTTCGGAAGAATCTTTTTCTAACCTACGTTACCAGCGTCGCGACGGGCTTACCCGGAATTATTACAATGATGGCAAGGTTAAATCTGAAATAGCTTTTAAAAACGGCGTTTTTCATGGCCCGCTTAAAACCTATTACCCTAGCCAACGCCTGAAAAGAGCCGAGCTTTATGAAGACGGCAACTTTGTAACCGGCAAATGTTTTACCCCGGCCGGTATCGATACGACATTTTTTGCTTTTCAGACCGAACCGCATTTCCCGGGTGGCAAAGAAGCAGTTGTGCAATACCTGATCAATAACAGTCGCGTCGCCATCACCCCAATAGATTACATGCTCATTAAGCGCGGTTTCAACAAATATGTACTGGTGAAATTTGTGGTTACGGCCGAAGGCGACATTACCGACGTAATGATAAGCCGTTCTCTGAGTGAATATTACGACCGGGAAGCCAACGTAATGATAAGCCGTTCTCTGAGTGAACCTTACGACCGGGAAGCCCTGCGTCTGGTCAGCAACATGCCCAAATGGAATCCGGGTTTGCAGGATGGCGAAAAAGCCACCATCGAGTATACCCTGCCGATCGGGTTTAAATAGTATTTCCTACATCAGCATCTCCCTATACTTCTCAAAATCCTTATCAAAACCATTATAATCCGAGGTGATTTCTTCGTCGGGCTGAATATCGCGGGCAGCAACGGTAAAACCTTCGTCGTCTTCGGAAGTATCGAGGGTATTTGGTTCGAAAGAATGGTTAATGAAACGACCATCGTCGCCGCAAAGAATGTGCAGGTTGCTCGATTTGCTGCGGTATAAATATTTTTTCAGGCCTTCCAGCGGATATTCTTTTTCAAGTTCGGCCAGTTTCTCATCCGTAATCTTCACATCCACGCCTTCGGTATATTTCCAGATAATAGTGTCTTTGGGAATAAATTGATCGGCGAATAAACCAATTCCACTGATCTTGCTCAAGCCGAGCTTCGTTTTTACGAGTAACATATTCAGGTAATAAAGCTTACTGCCCTTACGCAATTCCCAAGTCAAAAGCTGAACCTTCCGCAGTTAATATTTTTGGCAAAATGCCTTCTGAATTCTACAACTCATTCCTGAAATAACCCAAATTACTCCTTTCTGAGAGTTTGCTGAAAAACAGAATTTCGGGCTCCGGGCAAACATTTTTAAAACGGTAGGGTTTAGTGCATAAAAAGTAGCATACCAGCAAAATACATTTTCGAACTCTTTCATAAACGTTGCTGTTCGACTGTGAAAACGTAGCCTCTAACGTGTTTTTATGCCTCTGAAAATTTTTACCAGACTGAGTTTTTTCCTGTTTTTATATAGCGTTTCGGCAAACATCTTTGCGCAGGGCAGCTGGCAACCCAGCGCCGCCGATCTTAGTTTTCCGCGCACATTAATGAAAGCATCCGAAATTCCGGGTGTAAAACAATCTTTACAGGATCCGGCGCGGCTGGAAATTTATACCTCCGTTTACAACTGGGCAATGGTAACGCCACCCGCTTCAAACACTACCGATACTGAACGCCGTTTACGTGCACGATCTGCCAAAAACGCCGCTTTCGTTCGGATCATGAATCTAAAACCTTCCGCAAATAATACCTTAGATACTTTAACAGCCCCGGAAAGAGCCCAGCTCGAAACCAATATTATTGCCTTGCTTAATAGCCTGAATACCGCCGCAGATCCTTTCTGGAGTTACGAAAAATGGCAGTGGCGCAGCAAAGAACTGATAGATTATTTAATTGCTTACGACCTTTTGCGCGGCGCCGGAGTCCCGGAAACGAATTTGTCTACAGCTAAAAACCAACTGCAGCAATTTGCCGGCAACCTTTACAAAAACGGATCCGGGTTTGTAGGCAATATCAACAACAACCATTTGTTTATGACAGCGGCGGCATTGGGCATGTCGGGAATTGTACTGAACGATATGAACAGCGCCAATGCGTGGCAGCAACCGCTCAACTGGATAAGTATTGGTATCTACAACATAGATAACGCCATGTGGCGGAACGCCGCGCGGCAATCGGAGCCGGGAATTGTGGCGGGATATGCCGAAGGACCATATTATTTTAAATATGCTATGGAAAACTGCCTGCCTTTTTTCCGCGCTTTCGGTAATTTCCTGCCCGACAGCACTTATAGCTTCACGTGGAACGGTTCTACCCGCCAGATTCGTAACCCTTACTTCGACCCGAATTACGATTTGCTTTACCAATGGATGACTGATATTGCCATGCCTGACGGCCGCTTGCCGGCGCTGGAAGATTCGTATATCGATATGGCCATGCCGGAACTGGCACTTACCGGCAAACCTCAATTTGTAAAAGATTTCTACCCGCAAAACATGGAGCCTGCGCAGCTGAAAAGCCTGAACCAGCAACTCGATGGAACGGTAGATCTACGCGCCAATTATTTAGCGGCCAACATAAACCCGGCTCCGCAAACAGAAAAAACATTAACCTCTTTTCCGGAGGCCGGCAACCTGGTTTTCCGTTCAGGAAGCGGTTTTACCGGTAATTACCTGCACCTATACGGGAAAAATGGCAGAGCGCTTTCTAACTCCGGCGGCCATAACCACGGCGATGCCAGCAGTTTTATTTTATATTCCCAGGGCCAGCTTTTAGCCTTAGATGCCGGTTATTTAAATTATAATCGCCGCGCGGAAGTAGGCAATGCCAGCAATCACAACCTTATTTTAGTAGATGGGAACGGGCCGCAGATCGGTACTTCAGGCGCACCCAACGATGCCGAAGCTTTTATAGAAAACACTTTCGAAACCCAGGCGCTGGGTTATGGCGAAGTAAGAACTACTTATTCCGGCGCTAATATTACCCGCAAAACCATAAACGTGCGCGGCGAATATTACCTGATGGCCGATTTTATTTCCGCCGCAGCGCCTCACAATTTTACCTGGCAACTGCACGGTTTCGGGCTTGAAAATGGTGCGGCGGCTCAAGGCACTTTTACCGAAAATGCTGCCAACCACGAAGGAACCTGGCAAAAGAATGGCGTTTCGCTGAAAGCCCACGTAACAGCCAGCGGCGGCGCAACAACGTACAGCAAAACTGCTTCCGCGCACGAAATAACGTACAACCAGGCGCAAGACCACACCGCTTTTTTAGTGCAGAAAGATAACGTTTCTGCTACCCAGTTTTTGGCTGCGCTGCAACCTTATACCGTTTCTACAGCCGCTACTTCTACCCTGTCGTTACCCAATATGGCGGGTTTAACCAACGTTTCAGCTGGTTTTACCGATATTGCTTTTACGCAGGCCGATACCGTTTTGCAAACCGTAACCACAAATATTCTTCCGGAGCCGGTAAAAGCTGACGCCAATTTCACGCTCTTTTCGGTAGATAATGCCGGGGCTTTTGCGCAATTGTTTTTACAGAATGGCACCACGCTTTTCTACGGCACCGAAAAAATTATTGAAAGCAGCAGACGCGCCAATATTACCTGGTCGCAAAATGCACCGAACGAATTTCAGGGGTATGTAAATAAAGCGGCAACGTTAAACGTAAGCGTGGCCCAGCAGCCCAATAGTGTTTCCGGCCAGAACCTTACTTCCTGGACGTATGATGCTACAAACCAAACCCTGCAGGCTACTTTTTCCCAACCTTCCGATTTTCAGTATAAAGTAGCGCCCGCGCCGCTGCCGGTAGAAATGGTAGGGTTTTGGGCCGAAAAAGTAAACAATAAAGTAAAACTCAGCTGGCAAACCGCTTCCGAAAAAAACAGCAAATTATTCCGGGTGCAACGTTCCGCCGATGCCAGAAACTGGAAAACCATTGGCGAAAAAACGGCGCAGGGCCACAGCTCCAGCCTTACAACTTACGAATACATCGATCTCCCCGACTTTTCCGGCTTGGTTTACTACCGTTTGGCGCAGGAAGATCTGGACGGAACGCTATCGTTTTCGGCAGTAAAAGTGGTGGCATTCGAAAAACCAATTTCCGGAACGCTGCAGCTTTACCCAAACCCGGCCGCGCAGCAATTATTCCTGAAACTTGAAACGCTTGAAACCGAAACCGCGCAGATCAGAATTTCGGACCTGGCCGGCCGCGAAGTTTTGAACACAAAGAAACAACTACAGGCCGGAGAAAATAAAGTAAGCTGCGGAATTGAAAAACTGCCGGCCGGCTTTTACGTGCTTTCTGTGCAAACAAAAAACCAGACCCAGCAAGCCAGATTTGTAAAACGCTAGGAAAACCGGGGTAAAAAGTACTTCAGGAACAGCTTTTTACATACTGGCCCGTATAGTATAGCCAAAAAGCAAACGCCTATGCAACTCCCTGATTTCCGCCCTGTTTCGCATTCCCGCACCACCATTACCGAACTCATGATTCCGGCTTACGCCAATTTCGGAGGTAAAATTCACGGCGGTATTCTGCTTTCGCTTATGGACAAGGTAGCGTACGCCTGCGCCGCCAAACATGCCGGTAATTACTGCGTTACCGTTACCGTAGATGGCGTAGAATTCAAGCAGCCGGTAGAAGTCGGCGAACTGGTTTCGTTAATGGCTTCGGTAAATTATGTAGGCACTACCTCGTTAATGGTGGGCATAAAAGTAATTGCCGAAAACGTGAAAACCGGCATTATGAAACATACCAACACGTCTTATTTTACCATGGTAGCCAAAGGCGAAGACAATAAACCTGCAAAAGTACCTGGCCTGATCCTGGAAAACCGGGAAGATGCCCGCCGCTTTCTGGAAGCTAGGATACGGCGGGAAATTAAAACCGAAAACGAGCAATACTTCTTACAACAAAAGAACAAATATCCGGTAGAAACCGCGCTGACAATTCTGGCCAATGAGCGCTGCAAACTTGCCTTCTGAAAACGCTAGGGTTCATGCCCTGAAAAGTGGTTTAGGCTAAATTTATACAACCTGGCTTCCCCCAATCAAGCTGATATCCGTAAAATATTTTCCGGCGCTGAAAGTTTGATTAACAGATAGTTACCGGGTAGTTATCCTTCAATCCTAAACCAGAAAATCCATGAAAAAAATTTTACTCATTTTAGCCGTTGCTATTGCTGCACAAGTCAGCGCTTTTGCCCAGGGTTACACCGTAACTACCACCACCGGCACATACACCGACCTTACCGGCGCAACGGTAGTCAGTACATTTGGCTGGGAACCAAACACTGCCAATTTCACGATCCCGATCGGCTTTAATTTCGAATTGGACGGCACTACGTACACTTCACTGGAAACAGATGGTTTAGGCGACCTGTTTTTTACCGATGGCACCACTGATAAATATATTTACCCGTTCGATGCCGTTATAATAGACAAAGCCTATCCTTCTACTACCAGCACATTATCGCCGATCAGTTATCTGCTTACAGGTTCAGCCGGTAGCCAGATTCTGAAGATCGAGTTCAAAAACGTAGGTTTGGTCATAGACCCCCTCGGAACTCCGATCATTAACCCGAACGATGTAGCAAATTACCAGGTATGGCTTTACGAAGGCTCGAATAAAGTGGAAGTGCATTACGGTACGGTAACGGCATCAGATGTACAAGGCATTTTCTTCGGCGAAGATGGCCCTTCAATCGCAATTGTTACCGGTTTATCCAGCACCGGAATTTCCGGCTTTTTCCTGGAAGGTCTGGCTACTGCACCTACACTTACGGTACTTAACCAGTCCGGCACTTACATGGGCCTGGACAGCATACCAGCTTCCGGAACCATCTATGCGTTTAACCGCGTAGTAAGCGGCGTAGCCAAAGAACTCAACAAAGCCAATATTGCCGTTTACCCTAACCCGGTTGCCGATGTAATGACCATTGAAGGCTTAAAGGCCAAAGGCAACGCAACGGTAACCATTACCGATGTTTTAGGCAAAGTAGTTTTAACCCAAACCGTAGCCGCAGCAAATAACGTTTCGGTAAATGTAAGCAGCCTGAAGCAAGGCACTTATTTTGTAGCGATCACTTCGGAAGAAAGTCGTTTCGGGAAGCAGATCATCAGGCAATAAACTTATTTTAACGCACTTCCGGAAAGTCCCGGTCGTTTCATTACGGCCGGGCTTTTTTTATTTTCCTGAACCGATTCTCAACCGTATAAAACCCAGACTGCTAAACTTCTGATACAGGCAGTTTTTACCTCGGAATTAATAGCGTTTTTATGAAGAAAATTTTACTTATCGGTTTGGCGCTGGCCTTGCTGCTCGGCTACCTGTATTTCCGCAGTTTTACTTCAGGGCCTAAATATGCTTTACTGCAAGCTAAAGAAGCGGCGCAAAACCACAACATGGCCGAATTCGAGAAATATGTGGATGTAGAATCCTTAACCAACAGCCTGGTAGACCAAATAACCGGATCGCCGGGCCTGACCGAAAATTTTATTCCGGGCTTACGTTTGAGCAAAAGCGTTATCGATCTTTTTAAACCAACTTTAGCCAGAGCCGCCCGCGCCGAAGTAAAAAACTACGTAGAAACTGGCCGCATAAATACCCGGCTTGAAGGCAACGAAATGCTTTTCTCCCTGGCTGCTATTATCGGCACCATTGTAAGCGACGATAGCCAGTTTAAAAGTATTGCTTACGTGAAGGAAAATGGCGGTGAAGCCCTGGTTGGTTTAGAATTTACCCAGCCAAAATTCGATACTACGGTGGTAGTAGAAATAAAAATGCTGGACAAAGGCGATTATTATCAGGCAACAGACTTTACAAATGCCGGCGAATTGTTGCAACACTTAATCAATATGCAAAATAAACAAGCTGCAAACCGTTAACTTCAGCAAAAATCGCAATTAAGCCTGCCACTTGTTTTGTTAAGGCCGTTTTACACCTGAATAAATATTGATCTGCAAAAAGCTATTGTTCAGAAATTCAACTTCAATTTACAGCCAACAAAACGCTGCCGAAAAAAAATGCATTTTTTTTTAGTAGCTCAGGCAACGAATTGCACTAAAATAACGACCTATACTTATTAAATACGCAAAAAAAATTTTAAAGAACCGTTAACCTTTTCAATAAAACGGATATTAAGAATTTGGTAACGATCCCGGAGAGTTAGATCCGGGTCATGTTGTTTGTTTTGTACGTTGTTTTTTTAAAAGTTTGACTAACCCCCTGGCCTCTTACAATACGGAGGTGAGAATTGGGTGAGAGCATTTTATCCTTCTGCTATTTGAGCGTCAGGGGCTTAGTCAAACATTTAAATGCTTCCGGCAGCGCAAGATTGCAAGCAAACTGCCAGAGCTTTAAAGTTAAAGCGAATCTTTAAGCGTTATTTATTCTTGTAAAATATAAAGCCCGGCCTGAAAATTTCAGGCCGGGCTTTTTTATTGAAAAACCATAGCGTTTTAAGCTGAACCTTAATTTGGCGTTACAAGCCAGTTTTCTACCTGGTGCATTACCCCGTTCTGAGCCATCTGGTTGCCACTGGTAAGCCGCACACCGTTTATGAGCAATTGGTCTCCTTTCCTGAAAACCGTAAGTTCTTTGCCACTTAAAGTCGTTATTTTGGAGCCGTCTTTAAAATCATCCTGCAGCAGGCGACCGGGCACAACGTGGCTCATCAAAATGTTTTTTAACTTACCAGGGTCGGTGTTCTTATATTTTCCCAGCGCCGCATCCGAAGGGGCAAAAAAAGTATAAGGGCCAGTATCCATCAGCACCCCAGAAAGTCCGGCCTGCATCAGGGTTTCTTTCAGCAAAGGGCGCGAATCGCAGATCTGCTCCATAAGCATTTTGCCGGCGGCCGGTTTTTGCACCGTAAAAGCCGAAACAAACAACAGCAGAAAAGTTAAAGTAAAAGCATGTAGCGTTGTTTTCATAGCCGGGTTTTAATTTGTGGTGAGTCCTTTCTAAATATACGAATACCACTATAAACCTGCTAATTTTAACAATAAATACTTTAGGCTTTTACCCTGAAAATGATAGCATTAAAAAGGCAAATTTGCCAGAATTTCACCCATAAAGTTACCGGCTGCCTGAGGCACCAAAATCAAGCCTAAAACAATACCCACCACAGCCCCATAAAAGTGCGCGCTGTGGTTCACATTGTCGCAGCTTTTTTTGGCTTCGTAATACGAATAAATGAGGTACAGAATTCCCAGCACAATGCCCGGCATACAGATAATTCCATACAAACAGATCTCATTCATAGGGCTATACAAAATACTCGCGAAAATGATAGTAGAAACCCCACCGCTGGCACCTAAAGAGTAATAACCATGGTCGTTCTGGTGCTTTAAATAAGTAGGGATATCCGAAACAATTACCCCAATCACGAACAAAGCCAGAAACCAGACCGCGCCCATTTCCGGCCCGAAATACGCTTTATACAAACCTTCTACCGCCGCACCAAAAAAGTAAAGCGAGAACATGTTGAAAAATAAATGTCCCCAATCGGCATGCAGAAAGCCGGACGTCAAAAACCGGTACCACTGGTTATTCCGCTTCACGCTTACCGGATGAAAAACCCAGCTCTGCATAAATTCCGGACTTTTCCAGGCATAAAGCGAAATAACAACGTTCAAACCAATCAGTATAAAAGTTAAAGACATGTTTTCTTAAATGAGGAAGTTAGAAAATAGGGAAATGAGAAAATAGGGAAATGAGAAAATAGGAAAATGAGAAAATTAGTACATGATGCAATCTAATTTAACCATTCCTGTCATCCTGAGCACAATTGAGCGCGGGAGCGCGAAGATTGCGAGCGTAGCTCTGAAGGACCTTGTCGGCAGCTAGCAGAATTGTTCCTACAAACTGCAAACGAGTTATTTAGCTACTTATTTAGTTGTGGAAAACGCTATGCTTTTCAGGCCAAAAACTCATGAATACGGCTTTATAAGTTCAGCTGCTGGTGCGAGCTTGCAGCCCGTATCAATTCAGATATTGTAAAAGGAACGAGCTACAAGCTCGCACCAGCAATACAGGAATTTATAAAACGCTATGCCTTTCGGGCAAAAAACTCAATTAACAATTAGCAATCAGCAATTCAACAATTAACTAGTCCGCTCCATCAAACTCAAAGCCAGCGCCCGCAAATATTCCTTCCGTTCCGAAGGCGCATTCACTTTTTCCAGATGCGCTAACGCTTCGTGGAAATACTGGTTTATCTTGGCTTCGGTTTTGGTTTTAATATCCAGTAGATCGTAAATAGCGGTTACCGCCTGCACTTTTTCCCCCGAATTTGCTACTGTTTTTCCGAGCCAGTTTTGCAGTTCGGTGCGGTGCATGTCGTTGGAATCTTCCAGAGCCGTTAAAAGCAAAAAGGTTTTTTTATCGGAAAGAATATCGCCACCCACTTGTTTCCCGAATTGTGCTGCATCGCCATAAACATCCAGCAGATCGTCGCGGAGCTGGAAAGCAATGCCGGTTTTAATGCCGAATTCCTTCAGGTTATTTCGGTCTTCTTCCGAAGCATTTCCTAAAACGGCACCCAGTTCCAACGCAAAACCCAAAAGCACCGCCGTTTTCAGCGTGATCATTTTCAGGTATTCCGGAATGCTCACATCGGTACGGGTTTCGAAATTCATATCTAGCTGCTGGCCTTCGCAAACTTCGGCCGCGCATTTGGAAAATAACTTCAATATCACCGGCAAATGAATGGGCTGCACCCCGAAGAATAATTCGTAAGCTTTCACCAGCATCACGTCACCGCTCAGAATGGCCGTATTGGCGTTCCATTTTTCGTGCACGGTCGGCTGCCCACGACGCAACGGCGCCTGGTCCATAATATCGTCGTGCATTAAGGTGAAGTTGTGGAAAACCTCTACCCCTGCGGCCGGCAGCAACACTTTATCTACTTCATCTTCAAACAGATGGTGCGCCAGCACGGTAAGCAACGGACGAATTCGTTTGCCGCCCAGCGCCATCATGTACCGGATGGGTTCGTAAAGTTCTGCCGGTTCTTCGCCGTAATTTATGGTGGATAAGGTCTGCGCGATCTTCTCCGAAAAAGTAGCTATTGGAATCAAAACGTAAGTCTGAATTGTGCAGCTGCTAAATTACAACAGCATTCTCAGATTTCCGGAATTCTTTTGGGAGGAATGAGGTAAATTGGAGTATTAGATTTGGGAATAAAATTATTGCGTCATCCCGAGCGAAGCCGAGGGAACTTATAAAGCCGCATTGCAGGTTTACCGGCATAATGTTCAACAACAATTACTTCGTTTACATAACTACAAACCACACCCGCTCCACTTTCTACATTGGAGTGACCAACGATCTGCGAACCAGATTACGCCAGCATTTTGAGAACAGCGGAAACAAAGCCTCTTTTGCCGGAAGGTATTACTGCTACAACCTGCTTTACTACGAACGTTTCGATTCGCCGACGCATGCCATAGAAAGAGAAAAGCAATTAAAGAACTGGAGCCGGAGTAAAAAGGAAGCTTTGATTAAAAAGTGGAATCCGTTGCTTAAGTTTTTGAATGATATAATTGAGGAGGAGTAACTTTTGCAATGCGGCTTTATAAGTTCCCTCGGCTTCGCTCGGGATGACGCAAAGGATTGAAAAACGCTATGAAAATCAGCCTAAAAAGTGCTTTAATATATTAAAGCACTTTTAAAAATTCAGACTAATTAACTTTTTTTGGGTTTAACCATTTCAGAGATATAGTTTGCTAATTTGTCAGCTTCCTCTTCTTCGAAAACTAGCGGTTCAATTAATTCAGTAGCAAATTCCTTCAATTCATCTTTTCCTAAATCCGCTAAATTACTTTTAGAAGAATCAGACAAATGTTGTAAGCGTTTTACAATTGCACGGCCTGTTTCACCTTCAAATTTAAACGCTGTATTTTTTAACCAATTTTCAACTAAGGTTTCGTGCCCTTCTTCCTTTAGATTTTTGATAAGCTCCTCTCTTGCTCTAACAAGAAGCCTGGTAATAATCGGACTATTAGCTAACTCATTTAAATCATAGCTATCTATTTCAGCTGAAAACTTCACTTTGGCCAACACCTTATGAAGAGCCAGGATTTCAGTTTTATCAATAATTTCCATATCTCATTTTTATCAATCCCAATATACAAAAAAAACCAGCCCCAGAACTCCGGAGCTGGTTTTTCAGCATTAAACGATACCGTTTTCCACAAACTTAAAACCCGTAGAAATCCCGGATATTCCGCTTCGTAATCGGAACGTGCGGCGATTCGCTGCTGTCCGGGGTTTCTTCGTTGGCGCTGGTGCGTTCCGGGCCTTCGTGGGTAATAACCGGTTTATCCGGAATATAGCCGCTTTTGCCTTTTCGTGGCTTCGGCGGAACTTTGGCGCGGTCTTCCTGTTTGGCACGACCACCTTTTTCGGCTTTCTTTTTCCGGGCCCGGCTTTCGTAAACATCCTCCTCTTGCGGCAGACCGTAGCGGCTGGAGTTGGTTTCGGTTACCAGATACAGGTCAATATTGCGGTCCATCAGGTTTACGGCTTTCACTTCCACGGTAACTTCGTCGCCGAAGGTGATCATCCGTTTGTTTTTCTGGCCGATAACCCGGAAATTCTTCGCATCGAGTTCGTAGAAATCGTCTTCCAGGTCGGTGAGGCGTACCATTCCTTCGGTGTTGGTTTCTTCTATCAGTACGTAAAGTCCCCACTCGGTTAAGCCGCTTACAATACCTTTGAACTGACGGCCGATGGTATCCTGCATATACTCCACCTGTTTGTACTTAATGGAAGCACGTTCGGCATCGGCGGCGCGTTTTTCCATATCCGAAGAATGTTGACAACGTTCCTCAAATTCCTCTTTCGGGGCCGAAACTGGTTTAGCCAAATACTGCTCAATGAGGCGGTGCGCCATCATATCGGGGTACCTTCTGATTGGGGAAGTGAAGTGCGAATAGTGTGGAAAAGCCAGACCAAAGTGCCCTTTCGGCTCGGTGGTGTAAATGGCTTTTGCCATTGTTCTGATGGCCAGGTTTTGCAGGATGCTTTGCTCCGGTTTGCCTTCCATTTGTTCGCCCAGGCTGTTTAAGCTTTCGGCTACGTTGTTTTCCTGGATGTTCAACCGGTAGCCAAAACGGCCGGCAAAGTTCGAGAAGTTCTCCAGTTTTTCCGGGTCCGGTTCGGCGTGCGTGCGGTACACCATCGTTAAGCGTTCGCCCTTCTTTTTCATATTGAACACAAACTCGGCCACCTTGCGGTTAGCCAGCAACATAAACTCTTCGATGAGCTTGTGCGCGTCTTTGCGTTCTTTTACAAAAACCTGGGTTGGCTTGTTGTTTTCGTCGAGCTTGAATTTTACTTCTACTGTTTCGAAACTGATGGCGCCGTTTTTAAACCGACGTTCTTTCAGGATTTTAGCCAGGCGGTTCAGCGTCAGGATCTCTTCCACGAAGTCGCCTTCACCGGTTTCGATGCGTTCCTGGGCTTCTTCGTAGGCAAATCTGCGGTCGGAATGGATAATGGTTTTACCGAACCATTGCTGGTGGATGCCGCCGTTATCGTCCATTTCGAACACCGCTGAAAACGTTAATTTATCTTCGTTCGGACGCAGCGAGCACAACCCGTTTGAGAGCCTTTCCGGCAGCATCGGGATGGTGCGGTCTACCAAATAAACCGACGTGGCGCGGTGGTACGCTTCTTTTTCGAGGCGCGTATTGGGCTGCACGTAGTGGGTAACGTCGGCAATGTGCACGCCAATTTCCCAGTTGCCGTTCTCCAGTTTGGTTATGGAAAGGGCATCGTCGAAATCTTTGGCATCTACCGGGTCTATGGTGAAGGTGGTAATGTGGCGCATATCGCGGCGACGGCCAATTTCTTCCTGCGTAATTTCCTCCGGAATGGCTTCCGATTCGGCTTCCACTTCTTTCGGGAATTCGAACGGCAAACCAAATTCGGCCATAATGGAGTTAATTTCGGCTTCGTGCTCACCCGCCTGGCCAAACACGCGAATTACTTCGCCAATCGGTTTTTTATCGGGGTGGCTCGGCCATTCGGTAACCTGCACCAGCACTTTATCGCCGTTTTGGGCATCTTTAATGCCGTCCATCGGGATAAATACATCGAAGTACAGCTTTTTATAATCGGGCACCAGGAACGCAAAACGGTCGGAAACCTCAATGCGGCCTACAATGTCTTCGCGTTTGCGCTCCAATACTTCCAGCACTTCGCCTTCCATTTTGTCGCCGCGGCCGTAGCTTACTTTTACCTTCACAAGGTCGTCGTCCATCGCGAATTTCAGCTTTTCGGTGAAAACGCGCACGTCGGAGCCCAGCTCTTCGCTCACCACGAAAGCGTATTTCGGGGTGGCCAGGTCAACTTTGCCGGTCACGATTTTGGTTTCCGGGTTAAAAATGTAATCGCCGTTTTCGAGCAGCATAATATCGCCTTCTTTGCGCAGCTGCTTTAAATGGTCGTATACCTGCTCGCGGCCGGCCTGCGTGGTTACGCTCAGGCGGCGCAATATTTGTTTCGGGGAAAATACCTTGCCTAAGTTCTTGGCGAAGATCTGGTTAACCCGTTGTTTGCTTATATCTTCAGACAAGCCGCCTTTTTTCTTGCGTCTTGAATCTTCTTTTGGTTCTTCGGAAGCGTTTCTTCCTTTTCGGTTTCTTTGCATCTACTAAATGTATCTATACTTTTTAATCTCTTAAGTATACTGTTTTTTCTATAAAGGTTACGGTTAAGAGAACGTTAAATTAAATTGTTTGTTAAAAATTGCGGTGAAAGGGGATTTTTAGGCCAATAAAGCCTGAAAGAAAGGAGTTTTGGAAATAAAATTAATAGCGTTTTCGCCAAGCCTGCTGCCGTTTGGGATGGGGCAGCATTGTATAAGGTTTTGGAGGGGGTTTTAGTTCAGATTTGGGGTTGTTTCTTGTGAAATCAATAAATCATCCTCAATCTTTAGCAAAGTCATAAATAGTAATCTTAAATAGGTGAAGTACGCGTACTGGTGTTTCTGTACTTCGTCTGGCTTAGCTTGCGTACCGTGTAAGTAACTATTCCTTAAATCTAAACCATTTGTAAATTCGCTTTTATTCAGGAAATAATTGAGATATGATTGCTCAGGCTTAGAAAACAAGGTACTCTCAAAAAAAACGATATTATCCGCTGCCATTCGGTTAACTTCCTCTTGGAAATTGATTGGGTAATGATGAAATGAGGCAACTTCATTGAAGTACAAATCTTTCAATATTATAAGTCTTTCAGGATTTGTGATTTGAATCACACCTTTTTCATCAATAGAAATAAAACCTTTTTCTATAAGATAATCTATTTTTGGCTTCTGATAATCTTCATAATTGTCAAAATATACCACCTCATTCTCAAGCAAATCAAAAAAACTAGCGTAATTCTTATTCTGGAACGGTTCAACATAAGAAAGACCAGTTTGATCGGAGAAAAACAAATTTGCACAACCAACAATTATTTCATTATCCTCATTAAAATAAATATACTTTTTTTGATTAAGGCTTGGAATGTCTTTTATAGCAGAAGGAGAAGAAGATATTTGTAGAAGCTCAAAATCAATGTATCCATCTTCTACAAAAAGTTTAAATTGCTTTAATACAGACTCAAATTCAGGAGCTAACAATCTCACCTTTTCAAAGAAAGAGTTTGTTGCTGACGGAATTGATAAATGGGCATTATCGGCATAGCCATATATTTCTTGGAACTTTGATGTATAGACGTAGTGTAAAATATCTTCTAATGATTTATTTAAATCGCTAACGACTTTGTCATAAGCAACTATCTGGGCTTGAGAAGTCATTTCACTTAATTGAAATACGATACCTACCCTATATTCATTTTGGGAATGGACGCCCATTAACATTTCCATTACGCCCATTTGACCTCTTTTACTTACAAGGGTAATCCTGTTCTGAATATCAAGATATTCGAACAAAATTTTGAAATTCTCAAATAAGGAATAATTATCGTTATGCTGTTTTATGTAGTCTAAACTATATGAATAATTTGCTACAAGATTATCCATATATCCGTCTTTTATTTTAGTGGCGTTATCAATAAAACTGATTGAAACACCATATTTCATTCCATTATTCTCCGAAAAAAATTGTTCTGTTTCTAATTTCTGTAAACGCTTGGCTTTCAAACGTATCTTATCAGAAACTTTAAAATCAGTCTTATTTCTAATGTTCTGAATCAAACCAACATAGTTTAAATTAACATTAGAGGATTCTAAATAATTTGAGATAATAGTTTCCTTGTCTTCGATAGTTAAACTTTTTGGAAGATACTTTTGCTTTGTTCGAAACTCCTGTTTCACTTCATAAATAGAAAGTAGAATTTCAGCTGATTTAGGATATGTTAATAAAAAGGTCTTTAATTCTGAATTATATTGGTCAACGATACTTCTATGTGTTAATATAGTATATATCAGGTGTGGTTCATCTGTTAAAATGGTACTAAAATTAACTTTAGAAATTCGCTTAAAAATGGCTTGATTATTTACTAACTCCCAAAATGAATCAATGTATTCACGAACCGTTAAGCTATACTGTTGAAGAACATTATTATCATCAATTGTTGACATAAACTGACCAACAATTTTACCAAACTCATTAACTTTCTGTTTGAAAGCTATAATGTCTTCTGGTGTCCAACTATTTAAAAATAAATCGTTATCAATGTATTTCTTAATATTATAAAGCTCTAAAACGTCATTAATATCAGTGTAATTAGATTTTGTTGAGCTCCTAAGTATACTTTCTCCTTTAGTTAAATGAGAACTACCAGCCAAATCATCTTTGGAATAATATACTACTCTATTTAAATCAGCTGCGTGCATATCTACTGTGTCTGTGTTCCAGTGAATATTAGTACTATTTTTTTAAGCTATTTTGGAAAAGCGTTATTTAAAAAAACGCTATCCCTTCAGCCCAAAAAACTTTCAAGCTTACAAACCCTTCCTCCGCTCCTGCGCCTTCCGGATATCTTCCACATCGCCTTTGGGAATGGCTGCGATCAGGTCGCGGGTGTAATCGTTTTGGGGTTGGTTGAAGATCTGCTCCGGCGTACCGCTTTCAATGATCCGGCCTTGGTTCATCACAAAAATGCGGTCGCTCATATATTTGGCTACGGAAAGGTCGTGCGTGATGAACAGGTAGGTTATACCCATTTCGCGCTTTAGTTTGTTCAGCAAATTCAGCACCTGCGCCTGCACCGAAACATCCAGCGCGGAAACCGATTCGTCGCAGATAATGCATTTAGGACTAAGCGCCAACGCCCGGGCAATGCTGATGCGCTGCCGCTGTCCGCCGGAAAACTCGTGTGGATAACGATCGAAATGCGCAGCCGTAAGTCCAACGGTTTCAAGCAATTCGTTTACTTTTTCGCGCCGTTCCTTCCCGTTTTTCAGGATGTTGTGCACCTTCATCGGCTCCATAATGGTTTCGCCCACGGTCAGCATCGGGTTCAGGCTCGCGTACGGATCCTGGAAAACCATCTGGAAATTCTTCCGGCTCTGGCGCAGCGCTTCCTGGCTTAAACCGGCAATATCTACATCGTTAAAAATAATGCGGCCTGAAGTAGGTTCTACCAGTCGTAAAAGCGTGCGCCCCAAGGTCGTTTTTCCACAGCCTGATTCGCCCACCAAACCCACCGTTTCGCCGGGAAAGATCTCGAAATTTACGCCGTCTACGGCCCGCACGTATTCTTTTACCTTCCCTAAGAAGTTCTTTTTAATGGGGAAATGTACGCGCAGGTCGTCTACTTTTACCAGCGGTTTCGTGCTTTGCTGAATGGCCTGTTTCCGCTTCAGCTCCGTCATCGTATCGATGTAATTATTGACCACGCCCGGCAGCGAATCGTCTTTTACAAAAGGCTTTTCCACAATTTCGCCGGTCGGCAAAACCTCCATAAAATCGGAAACGGTAGGCAAAACAGGCTGAAAAGTATTGATCTTCGGCCGACAAGCCAGCAAGGCTTTGGTGTACGGGTGCTGCGGATTGGTAAAAATATCAAGCACCTTGCCCTGCTCCACAATATTGCCTTTGTACATCACCATCACGCGGTCGGCAATTTCGGCCACCACGCCCAGATCGTGGGTGATGAATAAAATGGAAGTGCCTTTGCGTTCGCGGAGTTCGTTCAGCAGTTCCAGGATGTGCGCCTGCACGGTAACGTCCAGCGCGGTGGTCGGTTCGTCGGCAATCAGTACCGAAGGTTCGCAGGCCATCGCCATCGCGATCATCACGCGCTGCTTTTGTCCGCCGGAAATTTCGTGTGGATAAGCCTTCAGCATTTTCTCCGGCCTTGGCAATTTTACCTGTTGAAAAAGCGCCAATGTTCGGGCTTCTGCTTCTTTGCGGCTCAGGTTTTCGTGCAGTTGCAGTACTTCCATCACCTGTCGTCCACAGGTATAAACCGGGTTAAGCGAAGTCATCGGCTCCTGGAAGATCATCGAAATTTCCGAACCGCGCAGCTTTTCCATCTGCTTTTCCGGCAGCTTCAGCAAATCCACTTCCCCAAATTTCTTTGACTGCAAAACTGCTGAACCACCCGTAATCTTCCCCGGCGGATCGTTGATCAGCTGCATCAAAGAAAGCGAAGTAACCGATTTCCCCGAACCTGATTCGCCCACGATCGCCACCGTTTCGCCAGCCATCAGATCGAACGAAATATTGTTCACCGCTTTCACAAAACCGTGCTGCGAACGGAATTGCGTTTCAAGGTTACGGACGCTTAAAAGGGGCTTAACAGACACGGAAAACGGTATGGTTTAGTGTGGAAAAACTGGGGCTTATTCTTCTGGCGCTTCGTAAGGCTTCAGCACTACTTTCACTTCCTGGCGCTTATACGTTAATTCAACCTGGTCATCGTCGGCATTGCGCAATTCGAATTTCAGAGGTTTGTAACTACCAGCATCGATCACAACGGTTTTGCCGTCTTTTGCTACTTTGTAGCTGGCCAGGCCATAATACGTGCTGTCGTTGGCGCCTTTGCGGTTAGCAATTAACTCGCCGGCGGTAAAATCGAGCTTATTACCAACACTCCAATGCAAGAGCAAATGGCTTACACTGTCTTTCGCCACATCAGCTTTAGGGCCACTTACCTGCGCGATTTCCCACCGGCCTTCTAAATTAACTTTTTCACGGTTACAAGCAAAGGTGATGGTGGTTAGGAAGAAGATGAAGATTAGAAGGTTTGGATTGCGCATTGGGTTGGGGTTTGAATGGAAGTTGCTGGTGAAAACACCAACAACGGCGGGTTTCTCTTTAGATTTTGAGAATTAGTGTATTTGGTCATTCCGAGCGAAGCCGAGGAAACTTATGAGGCTTAGTTCAGAAAACGGCATTATAAGTTTCCTCGGCTTCGCTCGGGATGACGCAATAATTTGTCATTTCGACTAGAGGGAGAAATCTCTCCAAGTTTGCAGTAACTTTTATTCTAGCTTTCTACCTAATTCCGGAGATCTTTCTTGGCGTCGAGATGACCGCTCTTATTGAATGAAGGTAATAAGAAAAACGCTATCCCTTTCTGGGAAAAAAGTCGCGATACGTTTGCGGACAGGTCAAGCCCTGTCCCTACGGCAATCCTGTAAATCTTTAAAATCCTTAAAATCGTGTTCAGACAACCGGTCTTTCGGTATGAATTTCGTCTTTCTCCTTCACATCGTGGCCGAAAAACTTATTTTGGTTGAACAGGATAAAGACTACGCCCATAAAAATTGCTGCATCGGCGACGTTAAAGATTGGCCACAACGACATTGGTTTTCCACCAAGAATCGGGATCCACTTTGGCAGAATCCCTTCCCAAAGATCTACAAAGAACATATCAACTACTTGTCCGTGAAACCACGGGGAATGCGCGCCATAAGGAGCATTATCAAACAGGACGCCATAGAAAATACTGTCGATTAAGTTACCAATGGCGCCACCTAAGATCAAAGCAATGCACCAGATGAAACCGGAATGCGCGCGGGTTTTAACCAAGTGGTACAGGTAATAACCAATACCAAACATCGCTACCAAACGGAAAAGCGTCAGGATAATTTTGCCGTAATCAGAACCGAGTTCTACACCGAAAGCCATTCCCGGATTTAAGGTATAGTGCAGCTTGAACCAATCGCCGAAGATCTTGATCTCACCTGGCAGGCCCATTTCCATATTGTAATGTACCGCAAACTTCACCGCCTGATCGACGATAATAACCAGCAAAGCAGCCAAATAATATTTCCAGTATTTCATAATTCGTGTTTCAATGTTTGTGTCTGAATTAGGATTCTTTGGATTAAGGGATTTAAGGATTGATAATTTTTAAAATCAAGTAGCGTAGGGTTTAAACCCTACGCTACCTTGAAAATTCGATCTAATCAAAAATCCTTTAATCCTCTAATCCTACAAATCCCAATTCAGACATTATTTCGCTACCGTCAATCCAAGCTTCAACAGCATACCATCCAGGTCAATTTCAGTAGCATTTTCGATACCGTTTTTCACTTCAAAGTTTACCGCCTGGGTTTCTTCGCAGATGTAATTCCGGAAGTAATCCACAGAGGCAATTACGTCGGTGTTCTGGCTTTCGATCTGCAGGCTGATTTTATCCTGAACTTCCAAACCGGCATCTTTGCGCAGATTCTGGATCCGGTTTACCAGGTCGCGGGCAATGCCTTCCTGCTTCAGTTCTTCTGAAATGGTGGTATCTAAGGCTACGGTAATTTTTCCTTCCGAAGCTACGAGCCAACCAGGGATATCTTCCGAAGAGATTTCCACATCTTCCGGCGAAATGATTACCGGCTGTTCATCGCCCATATCAAAAGCAAAGCCGTTTTCGCGTTCCAAAGTAGCAATATCTTCCTGGCTCATTCCTTGAATGGCGGTAGCTACTACTTTCAGTTTCGGACCGAAAACCTGGCCTAAGCGTTTGAAGTTTGGCTTGATCTTTTTCACCAGCACTGCCGAAGAATCATCCATAAATTCGATATTCTTCACGTTTACTTCGGTCTGGATCAGGTCGGCCACGGCGGCAATCTGTTCGCGCATTTTGTCGGTAAGCACCGGCATCATAATGCGGCTCAGCGGCTGACGCACTTTAATGGTATGTTTTTTCCGAAGTGAATGCACCAGTGAAGAAACCGTTTGTGCCAAAGCCATCCGTTCTTCAAGATCTGCATCGATCAGGTTTTCCACAGCTTCCGGATAGCGTTCCAAATGTACTGATTGCGAAGAACTCTTGCCGGAAACCTTGTTCAGGTCCAGGAATAGCTGATCCATATAGAACGGCGCGATCGGCGAAGCCAGTTTAGCCACAGTTTCCAGACAAGTATAAAGCGTCTGGTAAGCCGCCATTTTATCTTCGTTGTATTCACCTTTCCAGAAACGTTTGCGGTTCAGGCGCACGTACCAGTTACTCAGATCGTCGGTTACGAAGTCCTGAATGGCGCGGGCAGCTTTAGTCGGGTCGTAATCGTTGAAGTAGTTTTCCACAACGTTTACGAGCGAATTCAGCTTCGAAATAATCCAGCGGTCGCTTTCCGTGCGGCGTTCTACCGGTACTTCGGCTTCGGCAAACGTGAAGTTATCCAGGTTGGCGTAGAGCGCGAAGAAGGAATAGGTGTTCTGCAGCGTGCCAAAGAAACGGCGTTGTACTTCAACTACGCCATCGGTGTTGAATTTCAGGTTATCCCAAGGTGGCGCATTCACGATCATATACCAACGCGTAGCATCCGGACCAAATTTGCCAATGGTTTCAAACGGATCCACAGCGTTGCCTAAGCGCTTGCTCATCTTGTTGCCGTTCTTATCCAGCACCAGACCGTTGGCAATTACGTTTTTGAAAGCTACGCTGTCTTCCAGCATTACGGCCAGCGCGTGCAGGGTAAAGAACCATCCGCGGGTCTGGTCCACGCCTTCCGCAATGAAATCGGCGGGGAAGTTTTTTTTGAAAAGTTCTTTGTTCTCGATCGGGTAATGCCATTGCGCATACGGCATCGCACCGGAATCGAACCACACATCGATGAGATCGGTTTCGCGGTACATCGGTTTGCCGTGGTTGCTTTTCAGCACAATATTATCCACAAACGGACGGTGTAGGTCGTAGCTTTCCGGCAGCGGCGCATCCATTAAACCGGCGTCAACGGCGCGGTCAATTTCTTCAGCCAGCTGTTCGATGGAGCCAATGCAGATCTCTTCGGTACCGTCTTCGGTGCGCCAGATCGGCAGCGGCGTGCCCCAGTAACGCGAACGCGATAGGTTCCAGTCCACCAGGTTTTCGAGCCAGTTTCCAAAACGACCAGAGCCAGTACTTTCTGGTTTCCAGTTAATGGTTTCGTTCAGTTCAATTAAGCGTTGCTTTACAGCCGTAGTTTTGATGAACCAGCTATCCAGCGGATAATATAGGATCGGTTTATCGGTTCGCCAGCAATGTGGGTAAGTATGCTCGTATTTCTCTACTTTAAAGGCCTTATTTTCTTCCTTTAGTTTGATAGCGATCTGAACGTCAACGGATTTGTAATCAACGTGCGTTTCATCCTGACCGTCGTAGTTCTTCACGTATTTGCCCGCAAAGTCGGTAACTTCCGGCACGAAACGGCCTTGTCTATCCACTAGCGGAACGGCTTTCCCCATATCGTCAACTACCGTAATTGCCGGGATATTTTGCTGGGTAGCGGTTCTAAAGTCATCCGCTCCGAAGGTTGGCGCAATGTGGACAATTCCTGTTCCGTCTTCCGTGGTAACGAAATCGCCGATGATCACGCGGAACGCCGGAGTATCCGGTTGGACGTATGGCATTAGCTGTTCGTACTCAATTCCGTTCAGATCAGCGCCGGTATATTCAGCAACCACTTCAAAAGGAATTTGCTTGTCGCCGGCTTTATAAGCGGCGAAATCTAAGCCTTTACTTTTTTCGGAGAAAAACCTACCGATCAAGTCTTTCGCCAGAATTACCTGTACGGGAAGATGCGTGTACGGATTAAAGGTTTTTACCTGTACGTAACGAATTCCTTTACCAACAGCAAGAGCGGAGTTTGAAGGAAGCGTCCAAGGCGTAGTTGTCCATGCCAGGAAGTAAACGTCGGCGTCGTTGGAAGCTGTGAATAACTTCTCCGAAACATCGTTGCGCTTTACTTTGAACTGGGCTACGATGGTGGTGTCTTTTACGTCTTTGTAAGTTCCGGGCTGGTTAAGTTCGTGGGAACTTAAGCCGGTACCGGCCGCCGGGGAAAACGGCTGAATGGTGTAGCCTTTATAGAGATACCCTTTGTCGTAGAGTTTTTTGAGCAACGCCCATACGCTTTCGATGTAGTCGTTCTCGAAGGTGATGTATGGATCGTTGAGGTCAACCCAGTAACCCATTTTTTCGGTCAGATCGTCCCACTGAGATTTGAAACGCATTACGGTTTCGCGGCAACGGGCATTATATTCTTCCACCGAAATTTTCTTGCCAATGTCTTCTTTGGTTATGCCGAGCTCTTTTTCTACCTGAAGTTCTACCGGCAAGCCGTGCGTGTCCCAGCCGCCTTTGCGGTTCACCTGGAAACCCTGCAGTGTTTTGTAGCGGCAGAAAATATCTTTCACGGCGCGGGCCATTACGTGGTGAATGCCGGGCGTACCGTTTGCCGAAGGCGGACCTTCATAAAAAACGAAAGTGGGCTGGCCCTCGCGGGTTTCTACCGATTGTTCAAAAATGCGGTTCTCTTTCCAGTACTTCAGGATGTCTTCGCCAACTCTGGCGTAGTCGAGGTTTTTGTATTCGTTATACTTCACGGCTATCAGTTTGCTCTAATTCTTTTTTAATTTCCAACAGTTCCGGGTCTTCGTCAGCATTTTCTTCTTCGCTGAATTCGTCGTAGTCTTCTATTGGTGCGTTCGGCTCGTAGGTGTATCTTCCTTTATCGAAGGTTACGAGCAAGGCCGGCAGCACGATCAGGTTGGTAAACATAGCGATCAATAAGGTCAGCGACATTAATATACCCAGTGCCTTTGTTCCGCCAAACTCCGAGAACGCGAAGATAACGAAACCAAAGAATAAGGTAACAGTTGTGTACATCATACTTGTACCGGCTTCGCTGATTGCCGAAGAAATTGCTTCGCGTACTTTAAAACCATTAGCCGCCAGATCGTGGCGGTATTTGGCTAGGAAATGTACAGTATTATCCACGGTTATCCCCAGCGCAATGGTAAAGATCAGGGCGGTGCTTGGCTTAAGCGAAATACCGAAATAACCCATTAACCCACCTACCAATAAAAGCGGTATAATATTGGGAATGAGCGTTATAACTACCGCACTGGAGCTCCGGAAGAGGAAAACGATAATTAAAGTTACCAACACAAAAGCCTGCAGCAAACTCATACCGAGGCTGTTGATAAGGTATTCATTTCCTTTCAGGAAAAGCAGCGTGGTTCCGGTTAAACTTATAGATTGTTTGTTGTCGGCGCCTTCGCGCTGAAAGGTCATGGTATTGCCTTCGTCCGTTTCCTTAACTTCTTCACCACCCCAGATCTTCCTGATCTCCGGTTTCAGTTTGGTGTTCAGCAGCACATCTAATTCGCGCGAACCTACATCGGCTACGCGCAAAGAAATGCGGGTACGCTGGCCGGTAGTATCTACGAAATTTCGGAGCAGCCTTTTATTTTCGCCTTTGCCTTGCTTGGCCAGGTAACTGAAAATGAAATTCCGCTCAGTATTGTCCGGTAAGCGGTATGATTTCGGGTCGCCGTTGTAAAAGGCCTGCGTAGCCGTTTTCACCAAACCTCCTACCGAAATAGGTGCCGATAAAATAGGTTGGGTTTTCAAGAACGCTTCCAGCTTATCGAGTTTCTTGAGGTTGTTCAGTTTTAAAACGCCTTGCTTCACGCCGGTATCGATCACGATCTCGAGCGGCATTACGCCATTAAAGTGATGCTCGAAAAATTTGAGGTCGGCGTTTACACTGCTTTCTTCCGGAAGATCATCTACCATAAACGCTACGGTTTTCATCTTCGAAACTCCATAAATTGCCAGTCCGGAAGCCAGAATGGTAAAGAAATAAATAAGATGACGCTTTTTCAAAACGATAAAACTGATGAACTCCAGCAGTTTGGAAAGCTGTTTGGCATCAAGGTGTTTGAGCTGTCTGGGGCTTGGCGGCGGCAAGTAGGTGAACACCGTCGGAATAAGGATAATGCAGACGAAAAACGTAACGAAAATGTTAATACCGGCAATTATTCCGAATTCGTAAAGCAGCGCAATGTTGGTAAATGTGAAAACGATGAAGCCGATTGCCGTAGTAGCATTGTTGACAAACGTTACCAGCCCCAGCTTGCTTACTACGCGCGCCATTGCCAGCACCTGGTTGCCATGCTTGCGGTATTCCAAGTGATAGTGCGTTAATAAGTAAGTAGAATTCGGGATGCCGATAACTACGATAATGGTTGGTATTAAGCCAGTTAGCAACGAAATTTTAAATCCGAAGAGTGCAATTGTCCCCATTACCCAGATAACCGCCACGCTGATTACCAACAGCGGAAAAATTACCGCAGACCAGCTCCGGAAGGTCAGAAATAAGGTAATGGCCGTTACTAAAAGCGCCAGGCCCAAAAACATTTTCATTTCGCTGGCAACCTTGGTCGTCATGATGGCGCGCACGAAAGGCAGGCCGGCGTAATGCACTTTAATATTGGTCTTTTCGGCGAAGGCTTCGGTTTGGGCCGTAATGTTGTCCATTACCTCTACCCTTCTTGCCGAATTCAGGTAGGCCGGATCTACAGTTACGGCCAGCAGCGTAGCCCCGGTTTGTTCGTTTATAATTAAGCCTTCGTAGAATTTCTGGTCTTTAACTTTTTGCAGCAGCGTGTGCAGTTCTTTCTGAGTTGTCGGAAAAGGCTCAAAAATTTTCTTCGGGGTAAAGGTCCGTTCGGTAGTGTCTTTTTCAATGCTTACCAAACCCGGCAAAGAAATCACGGCTTTTACGCCTTCTACTTTGGCAACGGCATCGGAAAGATTTTTGAATTCGCGGAAATTACTGAGATTGTAGATCGCACTGTCGTGCATGCCGATTACCAGCACGTTGCCGTCCTCGCCAAACGTTTGCCTGAAACGTTTGAAGTAGATCATATCTGGATCGTCCTGCTGCACCACATTGGCAAAATCGTAGGACATTTCCACTTCCCGGGCTTTCCAGGCCATAAACGCCGTAGCCAGCGCCAAAACAATTATTAGCGAAAGCCGGTTCTTAAGAATAAAAAGGGCAATTTTCTTCCACATGGGTTGCTACAATTGAGCAAAGGTAAGGTTTACGGTTCAGAAATATGAATTCTGAAAGGAGAAATTGGTTTGGGCGCGGGCTTTAATAAGGTATTTGGGTTTTCAGGCCAAAAACCATAGCGTTTTGGAAGTGATTTGAAGAGGGTTTTCCGGATTTAATTCCCGTAGGGAGAGGGCTTGACCTGTCCGCACGTTAATATAAAAAAAAGCCCTCCCCTGAATCAGGGGAGGGTTGTGTGGGGTTACAACTTCTCGAAGATCCGCTTCATACTCACGGCATCGCCGATATACTGACGCAGTTCAGAAATCGGCATCCGTTTCTGTTCGCGGGAATCGCGTTCACGTACCGTAACGGTGTTATCTTCCATGGTCTGGTAATCCACGGCAATGCAGAACGGCGTTCCAATTAAATCCTGGCGGGTGTAGCGTTTACCAATGGCGTCGCGTTCTTCGTAGATCATGTTGAAATCGTATTTCAGGTCGTCGAAGATCTCCATGGCTTTTTCCGGCAAACCGTCTTTGCGAACGAGCGGGAAAATGGCGGCTTTTACCGGGGCAATGGCCGGGTGGAATTTCAGGAAGGTACGGGTTTTAGTTTGCTCGTTTTCAGTAATTTCTTCTTCCTGGTAAGCGTTGCAAAGTGTCATTAAAAACAGACGGTCGGCGCCTACGGAAGTTTCAACCACATAAGGCACGTAATTTCCGAATGGTTTTCCTTCTTCGTTCAGGTCGTTGTCGAAGTACTGCATTTTTTTGCGGCTCAATTCCTGGTGCTGTTTCAAGTCGAAATCAGTACGCGAGTGGATGCCTTCTACTTCTTTGAAACCGAACGGGAATTCGAATTCGATATCTACCGCGGCGTTGGCGTAATGCGCCAGTTTTTCATGGTCGTGGAAACGGAGTTTTTCGGCCGGAACGCCTACCACTTCGTGCCATTTTTTGCGGCTTTCGCGCCATTTATTATACCATTCCATTTCGGTGCCAGGGCGAACAAAGAACTGCATTTCCATTTGTTCGAATTCGCGCATCCGGAAAATGAACTGGCGCGCTACAATTTCGTTCCGGAAAGCTTTACCGATCTGCGCAATACCGAAAGGAATTTTCATCCGGCCGGTTTTCTGCACGTTCAGGAAGTTTACGAAAATACCCTGAGCCGTTTCAGGTCTTAAATAAATAGTAGTGCTGTCTTCCGCTACCGAACCAACCTGGGTAGAGAACATCAAATTGAACTGACGCACTTCGGTCCAGTTGGCGGTGCCGGAGATCGGGCATTTTATTCCTTCGGCAATTATTAATTCCTGAACGCCTACCAGATCTTCTTTTTCCAGCAGGTGGCCCATCAGTTTTAATAAAGCATCAGCTTTTTCCTTGTCGCCGGCTTTTTCGTATTCGGCAGCTTTATCTTCAATTAAAACATCGGCGCGGTAGCGTTTTTTCGAATCTTTGTTGTCGATCATCGGATCGTTGAAAGAATCGATGTGGCCGGAAGCTTTCCAGGTATCGGGCTGCATGAAAATGGCCGAATCGATGCCCACAATGTTCTGGTGCAGCTGCGTCATGCTTTTCCACCAGAGCTGCTTCAGGTTGTTTTTCAATTCCACGCCCATCTGGCCGTAATCGTAAACGGCCTGCAAACCGTCGTAAATTTCCGAGCTCGGGAACACGAAACCGTATTCTTTGGCGTGCGAAATAATATCTTTTAACTGGGTGTTTTCGAGGGTATTCTTTTCTTCTTTTGCCATGGGTGCAAATATAGGTATAGCTTTTAAATTAAAGGCAACCGGCATTTTATACTTTTTCAGTTAAAAACCCTACCGTTTTTTAGCCAGAGTTTTGTTCTTTTCCGTAGGCAGCGTACTTTGCGTTACATTAATTTAACAATTCGTTAACATTGGCGCGGGGCAATAGCCGTAATTTTGCCTGATTTTTTCATTTTATCATAAATTTTATGTTTGGACTAGATCCACAACTATTATTCCTGCTCATTTTGTGCCTGCTGGCGGCTTGCGCGTTTGAGTTTGTGAATGGCTTCCACGATACGGCCAACGCGGTAGCAACCGTAATTTACACCAACACGCTCCGGCCCTGGATCGCGGTGGTCTGGTCGGCCTTCTGGAATTTTATTGGCGTATTTGCCGGCGGAATTGGGGTGGCCATGGGTATTGTTTATTTATTGCCCATCGAAGCACTCATCGATCAGGACGTCTATCATGGGATAGCTATGATCGGAGCCCTCCTATTAAGTGCAATTATCTGGAATCTTGGAACCTGGTATTATGGCTTACCTTCTTCCAGCTCGCATACGCTTATCGGCGCCATTCTGGGCGTTGGTATTGCTTTTTCAGCCCTGCCAGATGGCGGCGGCGCGGCAGTTAACTGGGGTGAAGCCGGAAAAACCGGGATGTCGCTCATCGTTTCGCCGTTATTGGGTTTCACGCTTACGGTTATGCTTATGTTTGTGCTGAAGCGCTTCGTTAAAAGCAAAACCATTTTTAAAGAGCCGCACAAACGGAAACCACCTCCCCTCTGGATCCGCTTAATCCTAATCTTTACCTGTACCGCGGTTAGCTTTTTTCACGGTTCCAACGATGGTCAGAAAGGCGTGGGTTTAATTATGCTGATCCTAATCGGAATTGTGCCGGTTTATTTTGCCTTAGATCATACCAAAGATCCTTTCGAAATCCAACATTCGCTGGCCCGCACGGAACAGGTGATGAACCGTATCGATGTTTCCGTTTTATCGAAAACTGATGCCGAAACGGTAAGCCGCATTAAAGCTGAAGCAGCCGATATGCATAGTATTTTTGAAGGAGCGAAAACGTTGCATGAGCTGGAAGACAAAAGCAAATTCCAGTTGCGGAAAGATATTCTACTCCTTAATAAAGATACCGAAGCCTTGTTGAAAAGCCCGGATATCTCTTTAAGCCAGAACGACCGCGAAGAAATTCATGCCAGTATTGCTACCATGCGCAGTTTTACAGATTACGCTCCGAATTGGGTAGTGATGATCGTAGCGCTTTCGCTGGGTATTGGTACTATGATTGGGTGGAAAAGAATTGTTAAAACCATAGGTGAAAAAATCGGTAAAGAACATTTAACTTACGCACAGGGCGCTTCTGCCGAATTAATGGCTGCTGGCGTAATTGGTTTTTCCACATTTATTTTCAAGCTGCCGGTAAGTACCACCCACATTTTATCTTCGGGTATTGCGGGTTCTATGGTAGCTAACCGCGGTATTAAAAACCTGAATGCCGGCACCATCCGGAATATTGCATTGGCTTGGGTACTTACTCTCCCGGTATCTATGTTCCTTTCCGGTACGTTGTTTCTGTTATTCCGCTGGATGATCTGATACTGAAAGAAATTAAATTGAAAAGCCCCGGAAATATCCGGGGCTTTTTTTATGTGGAAAACGCTATGCTTTCAGTATAAAAAAGTCATTTTAAGGCCTTTTAAGCGTATTTCAGTAATTCTAAGGTACAATCCATCTTTTAATTTTAAACGCTTTCTGCCTGCCTTAGTAAAAGAAAAACCGCCCTGAAATTCTCAGGACGGTTTTCGGTTTTCAAATGGTATGGTTTTATTCTTAAAAGTCGGGATTACAAATTTGGCCATTGTACTTCCAGATCATCACTTACAAATACACCGAATTTAACGGTCACCAGCGCATCTTTATCGAAATACATATCCAGCATCTCTTTCTCGTAAGTTACGTGCTTCTCGCCTGTTTCTAACGTGTCTTTATCCGGGTTCGATAAGCCTTTGCTTTTAAGTAACGCTTCCACTTCAGCTTGCTTCATCTGGAAGATCTTCTGGCCGAACATAGTCACTTCTTCATTTGCCGTTTCGATTAGGCCCAAGCGGTAGTCATCATCTTCGTCGAAATAAAAGGAATAACCTTCCTCCCAGTAATTCCAGACCTCGTATTCAAATTCTTCATCTTCTTCTGAAGTTTCAACTTCTTCCGGTTTTCCCATAATGGTTTCAACCTCGTCCATAGTTAAACCGAATTTTATATCGCCAATTCCCTGGCCTAGTACGATTTCGTTTTCCTGCATCTTATTTACGTGTTAGTTTTTCTTTCTTACTTTTTGCGGTCTCAAGTATACCGTTTTCTTTTTAAAATTTTTCCGGCTTCGCCGTTTTTCAGATTTAAAAATTTTCGGTCGCCAATTCACATTTCCACAGCGCTAATATTTTAAATAAAAAAAAATTTAAAGCTTAAATATTTTCTTCTGTTTGTTAGGGCTGTTTATAAGTGAATAAGTTTTTGTTTTCCATTGCCTGCTCATATTTCTGTGCATTATTCTTTCGGTATTCCACATAGAAATGTTGCTATGTTCATTTCTGATTTCTGAAAAACAAGCACTTATGCGAGTTTTCCACTTTTATGGATATGTGAGCTGAAATTTTAATTTGGTTTATGAACTCCGTGGAAAAGCATTTTCGGTATATAAGTTTTTGAACCGGTATTCACATTTTTCCGAAGCTCTGATCTGAAATTTGATTTTTAAGCTTCATTTCCGAAATTTTATGCACGTTCTTCCACATTTATCCACAGGTTATGCAGCGTTTTGGTTAAAAAGTGAGAATAAGATCTGCAATTTCCCAGTTTGCCCGCACACTAATCGGTTTCGGGTAAACGTAAATTTTTTCAGGATTGGTTGTCAGACGTTTATCTCCTAATTCCCATTTCCCGTCTCTATCCTCATCTATCTTAACCCTGATATTATAATTGCCAGGTACTAATTGCGGATAATTTACTCTACGAGCATTTTGTTTAATATCTATTACTTTGCCTTGTTCGTTGAGCAATTCTACGCTGTATTCTTGGTAATTCGTTTTTATTATGGCCGAAATGCTACCTGTAGTAGCCTTGCGACTGATAGTAAAGCTAACTTTCTGCTTCTGGAATGCTTTACCGTTTATTGCCCTTATCTGAGTGGTATCTAATTCTAAATCAACTTGTTTCAGAGCTTTTGGACTATAATTTAGTGTAAGTACCGTGTTGTTCTGGCTGAGTTTATAGCTTTTAGGAAAATCTGGCTTAACTTTTCGTATGGTATCTTCTATTAACGTAAAAGGTTGTGTGCCAGTAACTTGAACTGGAATTGGGAATATTATCTTAATTTCATTTTCTGCTTCCGCCTCAAGTTCATTTTGATAAATTTTAAAATTTAAGCGATCAGGAATTCCTTTAGAACCAGTTAATTTGAATTTAACGGTATCCACACCAGCATTTCCGGAGCTATCAGTAGATAACGCTATTAATTGGGTTGCTAAAGATCCTTTTTCCGGATAAACAGTAATTTTTTTCCCATCCTCCGACTGCAAATAGGTTAGTTTAATTTCTTTTTGCGGCCGTGACATTGTTCTGAACAAAAGCGTTTTAATGCCTTCGTTGAAATCGATCGTATTTTGGTCAAGGAAATTTTCGGTTTTTAAGACAAAGGGCTTTTGCGTGTCCAGTAATACCGTTTTTAAAAGAACCGAATCTGCTTTTGGATTTACTGTTATGGGTTTTAACAGATATCCGATCTTTTCTTTTTCCTGATCATAGTATTCATTGGCATTTTTATCGGCGTGCGCAAATATCCAATAATTGCCTGTTTTTATGCTTTTCAGTTCAAAACTGCCGTCGGAATTGGTTTTTGTGAAATAGTATGGTTTGTGGTCACGGATATTGTTGGTATCACTCTCTGGGTACATCGCAATTGTCACATCACTTTCCGGGTTTGAACTAATGTAATCTATTACTTTACCCGCTACCCTACCCGTATCCAAGAATGCTCCTGTACTGAACGATAATGTAATAGGCTCGGCCTTATTACTTTCCGTTATATCTTCTACAGCCTCCCTGAAATTTAGAAAGTAGGTCGTATTTTCTTCCAGGTTTTTATCAAATTCAAGGGTAATGGTTTTCCGGTCGTTGCTTACCGAGTAAGTATTTGCAGTATTCGGACTAATGATGAGTTGCTTATTTATATCGCTTGGCCTTACGTCCTCATCAAAAGTCATGGTAATGGTTTTGCCTTTAAAATTGGTAGTACCATTTGCTGGCGAAATATTGGTAAGGGTTGGTTTCTTTTCATCGCGAGGGCCACCTTCAGGGGCGTTTATGGCAGCACACCCGCTTAAAAACAGTAGGGAAAAAGCGGCTAAAAGTCTATTTTGAGCGCACATTGTATAGTAGTATGGTGGTTAAAACAATAAAGAGGCACGAAACGAAAACTAATTTCTCAGTTCTGTTCTGCCTCTTTTTATCCTTCTCCAGTTTCAGATCAGGTTGTTGGGGTAATATTACGGCTTCGGTTTTTACCCGGGTTGTATCAGTTTGCGCCTCTATTTGAAAGAACGAGGTGCTAAAAAGCAGCATTCCTGCAAGCGCGAACCTTTTTATCCGGAGCATATTTTATTTTTTGCGTGCTATATAGATCAGGCTTGAATAATCTTTATTGTTTTTACTGGCGTAACTATTTGATTTATAACCGTTTAAAACACTGTTGAACATTTTTGTTTTACCTGCTTTATACTTTTCGCTCAGCATGCTTACATAGTATGCATCGTATTTCATAGGTTTGGTATCTTCCAGGGCCAGTTTATGCTTCTTCAGGAACCGCTTCATGGTAGCTTGGTTGAAGTGATACAAATGACGTGGAACATCATAAGCTGCCCAATTTTCCCCGTATTTCTGTGCATCTAAAGAATCTGCATTAGGAACGGCTACCAGCATAACTCCACCTGGTTTTAATAAAGAAAGTAATTCCTGAAATGTTTCATTCAAGGTGTGCACATGCTCTAATACGTGCCACATTGTAATTATTTCGAAGCTTTCTTCATCGAAGCGCTCAAGGCTTACTTTTTCAATGTATTTCCCTAGCTTTTCTTCTGCTTGTTTATTAGCCGTTAAGTTTGGTTCAAAGCCTTCTACTTTCCAGCCATCTTTCTGACAAGCCGCCAATACATATCCGGTACCGCAGCCATAATCCAGAATTGCTCCTTTCGGCGCCAGTTTATTGATCAGCTCCAGTTTATCTTTTACCGCAATAGAACGCACTACCTGGTACGCTTTATTGATAATGCCTTTGTTGGTATTGCTGTGCGAAATATAATCTTCCGATTCGTAATACGCGCCAATGCTTTCGGCATCCGGACGCGGATTCGTGAATTTGAAGCTGCAGTTTTCGCATTGCACAATTACAAAGCTTTCCTGCGAAACCGATTTATCTTTTACAACTAAGAAGTTCTTAAACTCTGATTTCCCGCAAACCGGGCAATTCTCAAGGCGTTCGTAGGCCATCTATTTTCCGAGGTATACCATTAAGACTGAAATATCGGCTGGCGATACACCGCTGATGCGGGAAGCCTGGCCAATTGTTTCCGGGTTTATTTTAAGCAGCTTCTGCCGCGCTTCGTGCGACAAGGCTGGCATTTTGGTGTAATCCAAGCGTTCGCGGATCACGTAGTTTTCGAGTTCCTTCATCCTGTCGGCGTGCTGGTTCTCTTTTTCAATGTAGCTTTCGTATTTAATTTCGATGCTGGCTTGTTCAATGCTTTCCGTGCTGTAGTTGCTCAGGAAGCTGGCCAATTCCGCATCGCCTTTGGCAATATGTTCGATCTCAATATTCGGACGCTTTAGCAGGTTAGAGGCTTTGGCTTTCTCTGAAATTGGCGCCGATTCTAAAGCCAGCAAGATCGTATTTACTTCCGAAGGTTCCACACTTTTCTTACGCAAATAGGTAGCGATTTCGGAAGTCTCTTTGATTTTCCTTTCTACTTTTTCTAAACGCGACGCATCGGCTAAACCAAGGTCGTAACCAATTTTAGTAAGACGAATATCAGCATTATCCTGACGTAATAAAATTCTGTGTTCTGCGCGGGAAGTAAACATCCGGTAAGGTTCGTCGGTACCTTTGGTTACCAGGTCATCAATCAGTACACCAATGTATGCTTCGGAACGGCTCAGAATTACCGGCTCCTTTTCCTGAACTTTCTGGTGCGCATTTATCGCAGCCATTAAACCCTGGCAAGCGGCTTCTTCGTAACCGGTGGTGCCGTTAATTTGTCCGGCAAAATATAAGTTCTCTACCAGCTTTGTTTCTAAGGTATGGTTCAGCTGCGTTGGCGGGAAGAAATCGTATTCAATGGCGTAACCCGGACGGAACATTTTCGCGTTTTCGAAACCGGCAATTTTACGCAAAGCTTTGAACTGAACATCTTCCGGCAATGAGCTTGAGAAACCGTTTACATAAATTTCTACCGTGCTCCACCCTTCCGGTTCCACAAAGATCTGGTGACGGTCTTTATCGGCGAAGCGGTTGATCTTATCTTCTATAGACGGACAATATCTTGGACCTAAACCCTGGATTCTTCCCTGGAACATTGGCGATTTTTCGAAGCCGGTTTTCAGGATTTCGTGAACTTCAGAATTGGTGTAGGTAATGTAGCAGCTGCGTTGTTTGGTTAATGGCTGGGTATCGGTGTAAGAGAATTTCGAAGGTTCAGCATCGCCAAACTGTTCTTCCATTTTAGAGTAATCCAGTGAACGACCATCGATGCGTGGTGGGGTTCCGGTTTTCATCCGGCCGCTTTCGAAACCTAAAGAAACTAACTGCTCCGTGATTCCTTTTGCTGAACGTTCGGCAGCTCTGCCCCCACCCAGTTGCTTTTCGCCGATGTGAATGATACCGTTCAGGAAAGTGCCGTTGGTTAAGATCACCGCTTTTGAACGGATCTCAATTCCCATACTAGTTTTTACGCCGCAAACCCTACCGTTTTCTACGATCACTTCAGAAACCATATCCTGCCAAAAATCGATGTTCAGGTTGTTCTCTAAAGCGGTACGCCATTCTTCGGAAAAACGCATCCGGTCGCTTTGCGCTCTTGGGCTCCACATTGCCGGGCCTTTGGAACGGTTAAGCATCCGGAATTGGATCATCGTTTTATCGGTGATGATTCCGCTCATTCCACCCAAAGCATCTACTTCTCTTACGATCTGGCCTTTCGCCACTCCTCCCATTGCCGGGTTGCACGACATTTGCGCAATGGTGTTCATATTCATTGTAACCAACAAAACTTTAGAACCCATTGTAGCTGCTGAATGTGCAGCTTCGCAACCTGCGTGACCGGCGCCAACTACTATAATATCGTATTCTGTAAACATTAAAACTGTAATGGTTAAAAGTGTTTCACGTGAAACATTCTTAAGTTCCCTTAAAAACTACGCAAAGATAAACATTTATCTTCTTCCTTGCGCATAGCTGCTTTCAATTCTGGTGTAGTATCGTCGTGCCCCAAAAGGTGCAACACGCCGTGAATCAATACCCGGTGAAGTTCATCATCAAATGGTACTTTCATTTCTTCAGCATTCTCTTTCACACGTTCCACGCTAACAAAAATATCACCTTCAATAGTGCCCTCTTCGTCGGCATTATCAAAGGTGATAATATCTGTCAGGGTATCGTGATCGAGATACTCCAGGTTTATTTTGTGCAGGTAATCGTCGGAGCAGAAAATGTAAGTTAGTTCTCCAAGCTCGTAATTGTGGTTGTGGATAACTTGCTTTATCCACGCTTTTACCTGTTGATAATTCGTTAATTCGAAGTGGATATCTTCCGTTTCGAAACTAATGTTTTCCTCAAGCATTGTTTAGGAAAAACGTTAATTGCACGGTCTTACCATTGTTTGAGAACTTAACTTCATCGCAAAGGTTACGCATTAAAAAGATACCGCGCCCTCCAGGATTTTCCAGGTTTTCCACAGCCGTTGGGTCTGGTAAAGATTCGGTATCGAAACCGTTTCCTTCGTCTTCAACTTCAAACTTTAAGTGGTCGTTATTTACCTGAAGCGTGAGATAAACGTTCTTGTCTTTATCGAATTTGTTGCCGTGACGGATAGCGTTATTTACAGATTCCGTTACAGCAACCATAATGTTACCATAGATATCGTCCTCGATCTGGAATTTATCTTTAGAGTTGTCGATAAAGCTTTCCACTATGCGGATGTTTTCGATAATGGAGGGAATCTGAATTTTAACCTGATTCATAATTTTTTGGGAGTTGGTATTAAGCAGTACTGGGTTTTAATATTAGTTTTTGCCAAGTTTCTGAAAGTATTCGTTAACCTCTTGCTTGTAATAAGGCGAAAAAGCCGGCGAAACGGTTTTCAGAATTTCGGTTTGTTTTTGTTTTTGTTTCAAATATTTCTCGAACGAAGGCGGAACCGGGGTTTGTCTTTCCTGCGCCGTCTGCGATTCGCGCTTGTTATCTAGTTCTCTTTCACGGGCCGACTTTTCTGCTTCCAGCAAACGGGTCATAATTTCCCGCTGGCGCATGATAGTTTGTTCTGTAAGTCGTTTATTAACGAGATCGGTTTCGGTTTGTTCCATCATTATCGCCAGATCTCCGAGTTTTCCGTTCCCGGGCTTTTCGCCTTTCTCCTGCCCTTGCTTTTGCAGCTCTTTTAAAGCCTGGCGCAAAGCTTCCTGTTGGGCAGCCAATTTAGCTAATTCTTCCGACATAGATTTGCCCTGCCCCTGTCCTTTTTTCAAATCTTCGATCTTTTGATTCAATTCCGACTGCATTTGGGCCATATTTCCCTTCTTCGGCTTCTTACCACCCGGTTTGCTGCAGGTCTGGTCGCCTTTCATTTGCTGGGCCATCTGCTGCTGCATTTGCTTTAAGGCATCGTTTAGCATAAGCGCCAGGTTATTTATAGAGGTCATTGCCATTTGCTGGTGGCCGGTAGCTTTGCCCACGTTGCGTTCCTTGATCTCCTGCACCGCCGAATTGATGTGCTGGTTCATATTGCCCACTTCGCGCGTTACAAAGCTCTGGATCTGGAATACCCGTTTGGCCAAGGCATAAAGACTATCCTGGATCATTTTAGCGTCGTCTTTCAGCTTTAATTGCTGCTGCCCCAGCGCCACGAAACGCGGATCGGATTGGTTTACGGCCCGGAAATCTTTCATCAAAGCTTCTTCATCGAAAGAGAGTTTCAACAGGTTTTCCAGGATGGCGCGCAGGTCGTCGAGGTTTTCCTGGGCTTCTTCCATATCCTGGCTTTTTTTGCTTTGCTCCATCTTCTTAGCCAGTTTTTCCATTTTCTGGGCCGCGCTTTTCTGCGATTTCGAAGCTTTCTTGCTTTGGTTTTTCTCTAACGATTCCTGCGAATCCTGCTGGTCTTTTTCAATATCTTCCTGATCCTGGTCGGACTGGTCCATATCGTTTTCGCCTTTCAGATCTTTATCCAGCTTCTGCAGTTCGTCAATATCTTTCTTTACATCCTGAAATTCTTTATTCAGTTGCTCCTGCTCTTTCTTTAATTGCTCTGAATCAGCTTTCTTTTCTTCGGTTTTCTCCGCAAGCTTTTCCTGCTCTTTAGCTATTTGCTCCAGCTGTTTCTGGGTAGTTTCCAGTTTCTGCTCAAATTGTAATTGCTTGAAAAGCTCTAAAGCGCGTTCCAGTTCTTTCTCTAAGGTATTCTCTTTATTATTGAGCTTGTCTAATAACTTCTGAAGTTCCGGGTCGTTCTGGCGTTTTTCCTGAAGCAGTTTTTCGAGCTCTTCGTATAGCTTTTTCGTTTCCGGATCGAGCAATTCGTTCATCAGCTTCTGCAGTTCTTTGCTTTTTTCGGCTAATTCCTGGCTCTTTTCGTCGAAACGGTTTTCCTGCTTGTTCAGCTGGTCGTTCATTTGCTGCAGCGCTTCCAGATCCTTCTCAAGCTGTTTTTTCTTATCAACCAGATCCTGAAGCTGCTTTTTATCCTGCCAGGTAAGTTCTTTTTTAAGTTTGAATTTATCTTCGGTCTTGTTCAGTTCTTCTTTCTGCTTCAAGGTTTGCTCCAGCGTCTGAGAAAGCTGGCTTTGCACCGATTTCGCGTTGGCGGCCAGTTCCTCTTTCATATCCTGACGGCTCGGCAGTTTAAAGGTCTGCGTACGCGTTTTTGCCGATTTGCTGCCGTGCAACCCATCGTTATCCCAAACCTGCACAAAGTATTCTAACTGGTCACCCGGCTGAAGTTTTAGGTTTGTAATATCCCACTTATGGAAATATGTTTGGCTAACCTGCTGCGGATCGAAATGAATGGCTTTCGCTTTATAAGCCGAATTGGTTTGGCCGTTGCGCGGATTGGTTATGCGATAATTCAAATTCAAGCGAGTTAAACCATAATCATCGGAAATGCTGCCGCCCACCACTAAGAATTGGTAAAGCGTGGTATCGTTGAAATTCTCCAAAGAAATATCCGGCGCCCGATCTGGAATGGTCGTTAACTGGTAGCTGATCTCATCTTTATTCTCGCCGTATTGATTTTGCAACTGAACCTGGTAAGCCTGGCTTTGCATTATCTTTTTCGAAACCTGAAACTGGTCATCGTCTTCTTCGGCCGTTACCACCTGGTCCGGATTCTGGAAAGCTAAGGTTAGTTTCTCCGTTTCATCCGCATCGAAATTCCACGTTAATAAACTGCCTTCCGGAACGGTTAAATTGCCGGAATTTTCTACCGTTTCCGAAGCTTTTTTGAGGTAAGTTGGGTAGTTGATAACTACTTTGAAATCTTTCAGGTTTGGCCTTGCAAGTAATTCCAGCGCATATTCATCGGAGAAAAACCCGGATCCAGCTAACTGAAAATCCACAGGCTTTTGTAGGTTCCGGAAGTCGAAAACGTATTCGTCGGCGCTAACCTTTTTCAACAGCTGTTCCCGGCCATTATACACAATCGAAACCTGGTTCGGCAGCGTTTTTCCCTTCACGTTTACCTTCAATTGAAAGTCTTCATTCTTATACGCTTTCAGGTCTTCATTTTGAATTACGAATTCAAACGGAGCCGGCGGCGCATAGAATTGCTTAAAATTCACGATGCGTTCGGTGCCCTGCACAAAGATGCTTGGATAGATCAACAGAATGCCTAACACTATTGCCATTGGCACCAACACATATTTCAGCAACGGCCGGTTTTCGCTCAGCTTAATGCTTTCCTTAAATTCTACTCCCCGGAACTGCGAAGCTTTCTGGCTTAAACTGGCCGCAATAAGATCGTTGGTCATGCTTAAATTCCGCAGCTGAATAGTGTTTAACAGTTTGTCACGGATCTCTGGATAAAACCCTCCCACTTTCGCCGCCGCTTCTTCATCCGATAAAACTTTCTTCAGATCGGCCAACGCTAATACCGGAACCCAAAGCCAGTGCCACGCCGAGTAAAACGCTATACCTATGAAGCTAAAAAGTAAAAACGCCCGGACAACGTTGGGGAAATAGAAATAATATTCGAGCAGGTTATACAGCAGGAAAAAGGTAGCCAGCAAGCCCACCGAAAAGATCGCACCCTTTATCAACAGATTCAGGTAGAATTTTTTCTTAAAGGCCTGCAGCTGAAACAGGAGATTGTTCAGGCTTTCTTCAGGTTGCATAACTGTATGAATTCAAATCGTTGAAGTAATAATTTAAAGCTGATTTTCAAGTATTTGCTACTTTCTGATTTCTCAGTTTTCGGCTAATTTCCCACGTTAATTAAAACGACTTTTAAGCCCTTAAAGTATAGCGTTTTCCACAGCTCAGTTTTCTTAGTGTTCCAGCTCCAGCATTACCGGACAATGGTCCGAATGCTTGGCTTCTGGCAAAATTGCGGCGCGTTTCAGCTTTTCTTTCAGGTTATCGGTAGCCAATAAATAATCGATGCGCCAGCCTAAATTCTTGCCTCTGGCGCCGGCGCGGTAACTCCACCAAGTATAATTATGCGGCTCTTTGTTGAAGTGCCGGAACGTATCGGTAAAGCCCGTTGCCAAGAATTTCGAAAACCAATCGCGTTCTTCCGGTAAAAAGCCCGAGCTGTTCGCGTTCGATTTCGGGTTATGAATATCGATCGGTTGGTGGCAAATGTTGTAATCGCCGCAAATAACCAAGCCTGGTAATTCGGTTTTCAGTTTGTTCGCATATTCGTGGAAATCGGTTAGCCAGCGCATTTTAAAATCCTGGCGTTCATCGCCGCTGGAGCCCGACGGCATATATACGTTCAGAACGGAGAAACCATCGAAATCGATACGCAGCACGCGGCCTTCGTTGTCGTAAACTTCCATTCCGCAGCCAACTTCCACTTTCTTCGGCGCCACTTTAGAAAGAATGGCCACACCGCTGTAGCCTTTTTTCACTGCCGGGTGCCAGTGTACTTCATAACCCAGCTTATGGAAAATGGTTTTGTCGATCTTGTCGTCGCAGCATTTAATTTCCTGCAGACAAACCACATCGGCGTTGGTGGCCTGAAGCCATTCTAAAAAACCTTTGCTCAACGCCGAGCGAATTCCGTTTACGTTATAACTGATAATCTTCATTTAACTGATCAAAATATTCTACAATATGCCATTTGAGCATCCGCTCCTGAGCTTTTAAATGTCCCGGCGGAATTGGCTTCACCGATTTGTAATGCGGCCAGCCATCTTCATCTACGCGCTCTAATTCATAAAATCCCGACAAGCTGAAAACCTTGCAGGTAGCAATGTGCATCAGGTCCTGTTTTTGTTCTTTGGTGAATTCGGTTATCCCCTGCCCTAACTCCTGAATGCCGATCAGAAAAAGAATCGCGTTCAGGTCCGGACGTTTACCGAATTTCTGTTGCAGATCGAGCCGCAGGTCCTGCCAGCGCACATCCAGATCTACATCTGATTTACTTTCGAAAAAGTCCATTTTGTTTTAATTTGAAAATTTGAAGTTGTGGAGAATTGAAATTGTTTCTGTTGAAATACTTTTCGATTTCCACATGTTATATTGAGTTTTTAGGTTGAAAACTATAGCGATTTTTATATTATATCTATCATGTTTAGCTTTCTACTTATCTATTATTCTGAAAGAACCTTGTGATTTCTGTGCTCCTAAGTCAGAAGTTTCTTTCAGAATGACATTCTGGGTAGTGGTTTATTATATTTGAATTTGATCCTCAAAAACGCTATGCTTTCCACAGTAAAATGTCGAGATACTAATATCTAAATACCAGTATCTCTTTAATGCTTTTAAGCCGTTTTTAATTCCTCCCAATACTCCACTGCTCTCCGGAAATGCGGAATCACAATGGAGCCGCCAATAAGGTTTGCAATGGCGAAAACTTCGTACACTTCGTCGTCGGTTAAACCGCATTCGAAGCATTTGCCTAAGTGGTATTTAATGCAATCGTCGCAACGCAGAACCATAGAGCAGGCAAGGCCCAGCATCTCTTTGGTTTTAACATCAATGGCACCTTCGGCGTAAGCATTGGTATCTAAGTTGAAAAAGCGTTTAATAACTTTATTGTCGGCTTGCATGATTTTTTCATTCATTTTCTGCCGGTAATCGTTGAATTCTTTAACCTGACTCATGTAAATCTTAAAATTTGAGGTTGAAGCGGATGGAATTCCGCTAACTAATAAAGATACGTTAAAAAAGTTGTTTTTCAGAAACGAAACAGATGGGAGGATATTTTATGAAGGCTATTTCTGATCTTTTAGCGCTGGTTTATCCGGAGATCTGCTACGCGTGCAGCGAAACGCTCTCGCACGGAGAGAATATGGTGTGTACTTCCTGTCGCCTGAAACTTCCCTACACCAATTATCATTTGCTTTCTCCCTTAGAAAATCCGCTTTCGAACCGTTTCTATGGCCGGATCAATATTGAAAACGCGCTCTCTTACTTAACGTTTGTACGGGCCGGCCGGGTACAGAATTTATTGCATAGTCTGAAATACAAGAACGTTCCGGAGATCGGGCAATTGCTGGGAAAATGGTATGGTTTTGAGCTTCAAAAGTCGGGCTACAACCAGAAATTTGATCTTATTGTGCCGGTGCCTTTATACTACCGGAAACTCAAAAAAAGAGGTTATAATCAATCTGATAAATTTGCGAAAGGCTTAAGCGAAGCACTGGAAATTCCCTGGAATAATCAGGTGTTGAACCGCGTTGCCGAAAGCAGTACGCAAACCAAAAAAAGCCGATTTGACCGTTGGGAAAACGTAGATAAAATTTTCAGCGTTTTAAAGCCTGAAGAAATTAAAGAAAAAAGGATCTTGCTGGTAGACGATGTACTTACTACCGGTGCCACCTTAGAAGCTTGCGGACAGGAGTTAATAGAGCATGGCTGTAAGAGTTTAAGCATAGCAACTATTGCAGCTGCTTAGAACGGTAGGGTTTTATGCGTTAAAAGGCAGAGTAAATTAATCGCCGTAGTCGTAGGGTTAAACCCTGCATTACAGAATTTCCAAACTAAAACCCATAAAAAAAGCCCGACCAATTGGCCAGGCTTTTTTATTTATGAATGCTTTTAATTACTTGTTAGAACCAGCGTTGATCATCGCGCAACGGAAACCGATTGTTGCAGTAGCTGAATCCTGGGCCATGAAACGACGGGTACCTGGAGATAACCAGTAAGCTACGTCTTTCCATGAACCACCTTTGTAAACGCGAACTTTATCATCTACCAGTGACTGGAAACCAGCTTTATCGTAGTTTTTGGCTTCATCTAAGTAACCATTACGACGGAACGGGTTCAGGTCTTCCATATCCTGGAATGAGTTTGGACGGTATAAATCCTGTACCCACTCGTTTACGTTACCTGCCATATTGTACAGACCGTAATCGTTTGGAGGGTAGTTGTAAATATATTCTGTGATCATCGCACCATCGTTCAGGGAACCTGCAATACCAGCATAGTCACCACGACCGCGTTTGAAGTTTGCTAAGAACTGACCCATGTTTTTGCCATATGGGTTACGAACCTGGTGGCCATCCCAAGGATAGATACGTTTATTCGCCTGGTTTTCATCGTCAGTATATTGGGTACCGATCATCGCGATTGCAGCATATTCCCACTCCGCTTCTGTAGGGAGACGGTAGTTTGGAAGCACTACGCCAGATTCTAATGGAATACGGCCTGTTCCTTCCGGAATTTCTACACCAGCTTCTTTCGCCAGGTTCTGGTTAACTTTAGCCGTTCTCCAGGTACAATAGTCGTTCGCCTGTTCCCAGCTAACACCTACAACCGGGAAGAAACGGAAACCTGGATAACGCAGGTAATGATCTACGTAAGGATCGTTAAAGGATAACTGACGGGCCCAAACAGTAGTATCTGGTAAAGAAGAACGATAGAATTCTTCTGAAGAGTCTTTCTTGATGAAATATAGATATTCTAACCAGTGAATGTTCGCAACTTCTGCTTCATCCATGTAAAAAGATGCAATCGTTACGGTTCTTTCCAGGTTGTCGCGGGTCATACCCATGTCTTCTTCCATGGAACCCAGCGTGGTACGGCCGCCTTCAATGAATACCAGACCCGGGCCTTCAGGCTGGCCGGAATAATCTGCTACCTGGAAGCCTTCATCCTCGTTATACGCAATACCGGTTGCGGTACTGGCATCACCCGGGTTGGTGCTGGTCGGATTGCCGCCTTTGTTGCAGGAAGACAACAGCACTACGCCGGTCGCTGCGATGGTTAGATACTTGAAAAGATTCATAAAATTAAAGGTACCTGATAATAAAATGGTTTTCTAACAGAATATAATTTGCAATAATACAAAAAATCAAAACGCCGGACAAGCTATTTGAAGGTATTTTTTATTTGTTGCTCTTGCCCGGAATATTTTTGTGAGATCGTTCTGCTCAAATGCCAGAGAAATTTCGTGCGTACCACCCGAACTGGAACTTAAACCGCTCAATCCGAGGTCATAACTGTAAGCAAACTTAAATTGGTTCAACTGCAGGCCGGCAATAAAAACTGCACTTTGCTCATATTGTCCGCCAAATTCTAAACCGCGGTATAAAATACCAACGGTAACCGGCGTATATAAAGTATAAAAGCCCAGGTCTATTTTGCTGAAAGGGTCCTGGCGGGTGTAAGTAACGGTTGGCGTAAAACTTAATTCGTAAAACTTATTCTGCGAAACCCGCGTGCTGGCGTAGAATTTATAACCCGTGTTTACCACTACTTTTAAGGGCAACCTTGATTCCTGCGTAAAGCCCAGATCCGGTTGATTCATGTGGAAAGTACTTATGCTGAGCCAGAGCTGGTCGTTATACAAAACGCCGCCGGCTGCTAAACTCACATATTTCACCGGGTCGAAATAAATATTGCTTTCCTGAGATGTTTCACTTTGTAAACCGTCGTCAGAAAGCTGATCGCCGAAAGTTAACGAGCCAAAATCTATTTTCCGGGAACCATAGGTTGCCTGCATACCCGCACTTACCGCAAAGTTTTTCGAGATCTTCGTATGATATCCGTAAACGCCGCTTAACTCGAATGTTGTAAAGGCAGAGCTTCCGGCTTTGTCGTGCATCAATAAAATGCCGCCCGAACTTTTGCTTTCGCCAAACCGCATTTCGCCGGAAAGGTGATTGGTAATATAGGCGCCGGGCAACGTGGACCATTGGCTGCGGTACGCGGCAGTTATATTATTTTCGCCGGTTAAACCTACAAAGGCCGGGTTCAGTCTAAGCTTAGTAGCGTATTGCTGCGAGAAATGCGCATCCTGGGCGTAAGCGGCACTGCTCATAAAAAGCAGGCTACCCAGAAAAAATTTCACCTTCCGCCAAACGCGCATACTAAAACCAGCTAAAAAACGGTATATAAATTGATTGAAAAACTCTGAAGCAGAAGATCTGCCCGGAAAGAACTACAGAAAAACGCTAATAAAACGCCAGCCAAAAGTAGTTTCGTATTTAAAACCCGAAACAAAACTGGTTTTTTTCGTAAGGCTTCCGGATAAATTGTTGTGCTAAAATTTTAGCTAATTTCACACTTTCGCAAAGTATAAGCAAACGCTATCTAAAAAGATGAAAAAAGTATTTATTGGTTTTGCCATTTTCCTGGTTGTCTTAATTGCTGCCGCCGCGCTAATTCCGGTGCTTTTTAAAGACAAGATCAAGGAAATAGTAGACAAGGAAATTGCCAAGAACGTAGACGCCAAAGTAATTTATAAAGCCGACGATATTGGCGTTAGCATTTTCAGTACGTTCCCGAATTTAGGGCTGAACATCGATAATCTGGCCGTTGTGGGTGTAGATTCTTTTCAGCGCGACACGCTGGCTTATCTGCCACAATTCCGCATGGGCCTGGACCTGATGAGCGTTATTTCCGGCGATCAGTTGAAAATAAAATCTATAAAACTCACCGAACCGAACATTAAACTGAAAGTTCTGAAAAGCGGCAAAGCCAACTGGGATATTTACAAAGCTATTCCAACCGAAGGCGAACCCGACACCGCAACTTCCGATTTCAGCATGGCTATGGAAAAATGGGAAGTGGAAAATGGCAAGTTAGTTTATGAAGACTTAAGCCTACCATTTTCGGTGCAGCTGCTTAAAATGAACCACACCGGCTCCGGCGATTTTGAGAAGAGCGTGTTCGATATGGTTTCTAAAACTACTTCCGAAGGCTTTACCATGACCTACGACGGGGTGAATTACATTACAAACAAAAAACTGGATGCAGATGTAACGCTGGCCATGGACCTGGATAAATCGCTTTACACGTTCAAAGACAATAAATTCAAGATCAACGATTTTGCGATGGATTTTGCCGGTTCTATTCTCATGCCGGGAAGCGACATTGACCTTGACCTGACATTCAAAGCCTTGGATACCGATTTCAAGACCATTCTTTCTTTGGTGCCGGGTATGTACACGGAACAGTTTAAAGATGTGAAAACCGATGGCAAGCTGGCGTTTGATGGTTATGTAAAAGGCCGCTTCAACGAAACTTCAATGCCGGGTTTTGGTACGAATCTGAAAGTTACCAATGCCATGTTCAAATACCCCGATCTTCCGCAGGCTGCTACCAATATTAACGTAGACATGAGTGTGGATAATAAGGACGGCATCATCAACAACACCAACGTGCAAGTACGTAAGTTTCACTTAGATCTGGGTAAAAATCCGGTTGATGCCAAAGCGGTTATTAATGGCTTGGACCCGATGAAAGTAGACGGAAATCTGAAAGCGAACATCGATCTGAACGAAATGACCAAAGTGTTTCCGGTGGAAGGCATGACGTTGCGCGGTTTATTAAAAGTTGATGCAAACGCCAAAGGAACCTATTCAGCCAAGCAAATGCCGGTAATGACTGCCAACCTGAACCTGGCCAACGGCTACGTAAAATCAAAAGACTTCCCCGCTCCTATCGAAAACCTGAACGCGCTGGTAAATGTGCTGAATGCCACCGGCAACACCGACGATACCGAGATCAAGATCGAGAACTTTAAAATGCTGCTGGAAGGCGAACCGCTGGGCGGCCGCGTGTACGTGAAAGGCATTGACAAGCCGGTTTTCGATGCGGATGTAAAAGGAACGATCGATCTGACTAAGATGACCAAAATTTTCCCGCTGGAAGGCATGACTTTAACCGGTCGTATAAAAGCCGATATCAAAACCAAAGGAAAGATGGCTGATATTGAAGCAGAAAAGTACGGTAACATTGTTTCCAGCGGCTCCATGCATGTGGATAAACTTACGTTCGTAAGCAAGGATCTGCCTCAGGGTATGAAAGTTACCACCGCCGATGCCAGCTTCAACAATGAAAAGATAAACGTGCAGAACATGAGCGGCTTTGTGGGGAAAAGCGATGTGCAGGTAAACGGTACCATTTCAAACTATATGGGTTATATGTTTGCCGAAAACCAGCCTTTGCGCGGAACCATGAACGTTTCTTCCAAGCGTTTCGATGTAAATGAGTGGATGGTAGATGAATATTCCGGTCAGCCGGTAGCACAGCAATCGCCTACGGAAGCAACGGGTGTGGTAGAAGTGCCGGGCAACATCGATTTTGTGCTGAATGCTACAGTAAATGAAGTGCTTTACGACAACCTGAAACTGCAGAACATGAAAGGCGGCGTAATTATTAAAGACAAAACCGCGAAACTTCAGAACCTGGCTTTCAACACGCTTGGCGGCGCGTTTGTAACCAACGGTTCTTACAATACCCAAAGCCTTGCCCATCCGAAATTCACCTTCGACCTGGATATTAAAAACCTCGATTTCAAAGAAGCTTTCAACGCCTTCGAAACCATTCAGAAACTGGCGCCTATTTCCAAATTCCTGGAAGGTAAATTCTCTACAAACTTTGCTTTTGCCGGCGAACTTGGCCAGGATATGATGCCGGTGATGGGAACCATGACTGGTAAAGGCGTTATTGAAGTGGTACGCGCGGTAGTAAAGAATATTAAAGTGCTCAACAAGATCGGCGAAACGACCAACTTCAAGGAAGTGCAGAATTTCGTGGTGGAAAACAAAGACATTGCCGCCGAGATCCTGAACGGAAACCTGGTAGTGAAGCCTTTCGATATTAAAGTAGGCGATATGAACATGACCGTAGGCGGAACGAACAACCTGAGCGGCATCATGGATTACGGCGTGGCCATGGATGTGCCAACCGGAAAAGTAGGCAGCGCCCTGAACCAGAAACTTTCTTCGTTTGCCGGCATGAAAGATTACAAAGGTGCCGAACGCGTAACGCTTAACCTGAAAGTTGGCGGAACCATGGACGATCCGAAAATAGCTTTAGCCGGCGGCAGCGCAAAAGCTCAGGCTAAAGAAATGGTGAAAGACGTGGTAACTTCCCGCCTGAATACAGAGAAAGAAAAGCTCAATGTAAAACGTCAGGCTGCGCAGGATAGCTTACAGCGCGAACTGGACCGCCGCAAGCAAGAAGCCGAAGAAAAAGCCCGCCAGGAAATGGAAAAGAAACGCAAAGAAGCTGAAGATAAACTGAAGAAAGAAGCGGAAAACAAACTGAAAGGTATCTTCAAACGCTAAGTTTTCCACATAAAAACGCTATTGTTTTTGCCTCAATAAGTAAAGGTTCCGGAAGAAATTCCGGGACCTTTTTTTATTGGTTTTCCACAATCATTACATTCAAAAACGCTATAGTTTCAGGCTTAAAAAGTCCGAAATTATTATTGCATCAGAAAAGCCTTATTTTAGAATTTCTTTCTTGTAGTTTGTAAAGATCAGGCCAACTTCAGAAGTCTGGGTTAATGAAAACGCTATTCTTTTAGGTCTAAAAACTCATATATTCAATAAATAATATTGTAGTCTGAATACTTTGTTTTGCGGCTTTTTGCCACGTTCACAAAAAAAAAATTGCTACTGAAACCATTAGATACAATTTCGGCTGAATTTTTGTTTTGGTTTTATTTCATAGATCAAGGGAAATGTAATTGGATGCGTTTATAACCTTTTGCTGGTTTCACGTATAGCGGTTATTTCCCGAAATCTATTTCACCCAAACAAACTGAGAAATGAAGAAAGCAAAATTTATGTTGCCAGCATTGCTGCTGGGTTTAACTTTAGGCTTTAGCGCCTGCGACAAAAACGACGATGATAAAGCTACCGGAACTTCCCGCATGGAAGTACGCCTGACCGATGCTCCCGGCGATTACGATAAGGTTCTGATTGATATTCGTGGCGTAGAAATTCATACCGATGCCAATGCTGACAATAACTCCAATGGCTGGACTACGCTAAGTAATATTAATCCGGGCGTTTACAACCTGCTTGATTTTTCCAACGGAAAGGATACCCTTTTAGCGGCTTCCAATCTTCCTGCCGGTCATATTTCGCAGATCCGTTTAATTCTGGGCGAAAATAATACCCTGGTACTGAAAGACGGTTCCTCGCATGCTCTTAAAACGCCTAGCGGCCAGACTTCCGGCCTGAAAGTAAAAATTGATGCTGATCTGGTTCCGGACGTAACGTATGTGGTTTTATTAGATTTCGATGCAGCTAAATCTATTGTTGCTAAAGGAAACGGTGGTTATAACCTGAAACCGGTAATTCGTACCATTACGGAAGCTATAGCCGGCGGCATTCGCGGGAATGTAACACCTGCAATGGCTGACAACGAGATCCATGTGATAGAAACTGCTCCGGGTGCTAATGGCGTAATCGATACCATTGGTGGCTTTACCGATGCCAATGGGAATTACCTGATAAAAGGCCTGACCGGTGGCATTTACAATGTTGATTTCTACGCACCAAACCAAAAGAAAACCATTGGAGGTGTGGTAGTTACGAATAACGCTGTTACTACTGTAAATGTAGATATGAACTAGGAAACGCTATCGTTTTCCACATAAAAAGTGCCCGTTTTTAGACTGTTTGAATTTTCGAGTTTCGATTGTTCGATAACCAGATAAATATAAAAATGCCGCTCCGAAATAATTTCGGAGCGGCATTTTTATTTATTGAAATTCGAACATTCGAAACTCGAAAAATCGAAAATCTAAACCGGTTGTCCGGTTTTTATGCGCACATAAGTAATGTAATCGGTGTTGATCGGTTCGAAACCATTCTGGCGCAAGTTGGTAGCAACCTGCGCGCGGTGGTACGTGCAATGGTTGAAAACGTGCGTAAAAATGTCGCAGACGCGGTTGGTATAAGCCATTCCCTGCGAATTAGTGTATTTTATTTCCCTATTAAATTCTTCCAGATCGGCATCTTTCAACAGGTCGTAAAGTTTATGCGAAGTGTCTTCGTGCAAAGTGCGGAGTTCTTCCAGGGTATGTTCCTGCCAGACTTTTACCGGGCAAACCGTATCCGTCATGCGTGCGATCCAGATAGCCTGGGCATTCAACACGTGGCTGAAAAGTTTCAGGGCTTGTGCGGGGGCTTCACCGGGCAGTTGGTTTATATGATTCAGCAGGCGGTCGTTTGCCCAGATGTTGTATTCAGCGTATTTTTGTAAGGTACTCCACATAATTTTTACTTTCTAAGATCTTCCCAGATCAGTTTTTCCTCGCTTCGGTTGGTAAAAAAGTCAGCGCATTTTCCATCGCCGCGACCGGTATATCCGCCATCGGGCTGGCAAAGCTGCTGCCCTTCTACGGAATAAACTTCGCTCGGTATGTCGCAGCAGCGGCCCGTTATAAAATAAACCTGCTGGTTCTGGTATTGGTAGCTATAAATTTTAACCGGCGGGTTTGCGGGTTTATCCTTTTCAAATGCCGCTATTTTTTCTTTCAACCAGGCTGGCATTCCTGCATCATGAGTTTTTACGTCGGAAACCGTACCGTTTTGGGTAGCAATTGGTTTCTGACAATTCGTGAAAAACGCTATAAAAACTAGCAGAAAAAGTGGTCGGATATTTTGGTATGCAAGCATCATAATTCAGGGCAAAAGTAACAAACCATTTAAATTTCAGAAACGGTTTTTACAGATATTTTTGCAGTAGTTCGTCGTAGCCCGGCAGCTTTTCCACATGAGGCCAGAAAACTAATAAACCTATTACCAGCGCTGTAATAGCCGAAATGAGCACTGCGCCGGCGGCCAGATCTTTCACTCTGCCAGCCAGTTCGTTGTATTCCGGGCTTACCAGATCGGTGAGTTTTTCCACAGCGGTATTGAAGATCTCCGCCATCCAAACCAAGCCTATTGCCAAGGTAATCCAGATCCATTCAGCATTATTTATTTCGAAAAACCAACCCAGAAAAATAGCTTCGGCGGCGCCCAACAGGTGCAGTTTCATGTTTGGCTCATACCAGAACGCAGCCCAGATACCTTTAAAAGCGTAGCCAAAACTGTTTATTCGTTTTTTTATGTATTTGCGCGGCATCTTCGGAAATATATTTAATGCTTAATTCTAATTTAAACGAATAGTTGAACGCTATATTACGGCTTTTGAATTTTCCCGGCCAAAACTTCATCCGAAATCCATTAATTTGCCTGTACTTAGCTATGGGTTGAATGCATGATCTAGTAAAGAAAAATTGCCCGGGAATCTATTCATAGAACAAATAATTTTGAAAAGCAGAATTGCGTTTTAAGCTTGCTCTCGTACTTTTTAACTTATTTTCTATAGCGTTTTCCACAGTCCCGGAACCAATTATACTGGCTTACTATTTTAAGATAGCTACGCGCAAATTTCCTGAAATGTCTGATCTCCGCAACGTATATTTTATCAGTGGTCTGGCTGCCGATGACCGCCTTTTCGAAAATCTGGTTTTGCCGCCTGAATACAAGATAATTCATGTGAAATGGATCGATCCGGTGAAACAGGAAGACCTGGAAAGTTATTGCCACCGGTTAGCTGCCCAGATCGATACTTCGGCGCCTTTTGTGCTCGTGGGTATGTCGTTTGGCGGTATGGTAGCCGTAGAGTTAAACAAATTCCTGAAGCCGCAGCAAACCATTCTTATTTCCAGCATTACTACCCGCTCCGGACTTTCCTTGCTTCTGAAAACGGTAGATAAGCTGCAATTGCATAAACTGGTTCCCGGGTTTATTTACACGAATTTCTATCCTGCCGCGCATTGGTTTTTTAACGCCCGCACCAAAGCCCAGAAAAAACTGGTAAGATCGTTTATGGAGAAAGCTTCCCGGAAACTTCTGGTTTGGTCTATAGATCAGGTTGTTGGCTGGAAAAATGAATTCGTGCCGGAAAATATTTTTATCATAAATGGCCAGGACGACCGGGTTTTTCCACACCAAAACACGAACGCACAGGTGTTGATAAATGGTGGCGGGCACATGATGGTTCACAGCAAAGCAGCCGAAATAAGTACTGTTTTAGCAACCCAACTGGCAAAAGTAAATTGGTAGCAACTTCCGGCCTCAAACTTATTGCTGTTATAAAAAACGGTAGGGAAAAGCGCCTAAAAAGTCGCGGCTTTAAAAATTTACAGCTTTTTCAGATCTGAACTTACCGCCGAATAAACTTCGAAATTTGCTTTTCCGGGCTCCTGAATACCAATCCCAACGCATTTGCCGGCCTTATTTATTTCGAAAGTAATGCCGGCTACGGAGTCGTGGTAAACATCGATCTTTTGCTTTGTTCGGGCCGAAGTGTACGTAGCTGCTTTTTTCATCTCCGGAAAGCTTGCCTGAATAGTTTTCAGATCTGAATTTATAGCAAGGCCGTTTCCCAGTTTATATTGTTTCGCTGTGATCCTGATCTGCTTGGCTAAAGCGCTTTCTTCGGCGCTGCCCATATTCCGCACAAAGAAAATATTGGTTTGATAAGCCGTTGTATCCGGGTCCGAAAGGTTGGCCTCGGTAAACCAGGTAGCCAGCATTTTCCCCATGGCAGCATCGGTTAAGTTGGGTTTTCCCAGAAGCTTATAAACCACTTCGGCTTGTTCGTTCAGCTTTATCAAGCCAATACTTTTGCCCGGAACGATCGTTTCATTTTTGCCTGAAACTTCCTGGCTGGTTTCTTCCGAAGTGTTTTCCGGTTTGCTTTTCCCGGTCTCTTTTATGATGCTTTCAGAAGCGCTTCCTAATACGGCCGCTTCTTTTTCGGGTTGATTACAGGAATTTAAGCTGAGAAATAAAATTATGGCTAAAGCAACGTTTTTCATTAGAGTATTTTTTAGCTGTCGGTACCTACCCTTTTCGGGAAGTGTCTGGAATAGTTGTTTGCTGTTATTATTTACTATTATCTTTGGCTACGGAAGAAATGCTTTTTCCGGTTCTTTAAATCTAAATTTAATGTTAAAGTTTAATTTCTTTTTTAGCCTAATCTTATCATTGGCCCTTTTCTCTTCCTGCGACAAAGAACAGGAAGAGCCACAAATCCCGGAAGTAACACAGCAGGATTGTTTGCTAAGCAAAGTACTGGATCAAAATAATAACGTAATATTAGAAATTATTTATAACTCTTCTGGCCAATTCATTGAATATAAAGACTTTGAATATGGTGATTCTTATGCTATTACCTATAGTAACGATAAAATTACATCAGCTACCCATTCATATAATCGGTCTGCTTCTTCTAACTACTCTCAAAAACTTGAATTTAATTCTATTGGGTTCATTACTAAATCAACATATAACCATGTCACATCCGGTGATGTTTTACTTTCTTTTCCTGTTCACTATAACAATGACGATCAATTAGAGAATATTCATTATTGGGAAAAATTCCGTTAATCAGGATAGGCCCCGTGCTATTACTTACTATACCTTCGGAAACAATAATCTGGTAGAATATACTGATATTCAATATTCGAATCCGGTAGATACAACAAAACATTTATATACTTCAGAGTTTGATACTTATAAGAATCCACGATTTATGTTTCGAGCACTTACTGCATCTGGCTATGACTGGTCCGTTAATAACGTAACAAAAACTTTTTATACAGATAAAAGTCAGGGAATTACACGCCCTAAAGTGCTTTTAAGAACAATGAGCTACGAATATAATAAGGAAGGTTACCCTATTAAAATAACTACAAAAAAGCCAGATGGAAGTATTGAGTCAATTAAGAAATACGAATACATCTGTAATTAATTAATCCTTAATCCCAACCAAACAAAAAAGCAGCTCCGAAATCCGGAGCTGCTTTTTTGTTACAGAAGTTCTGAAGCTTACTTCAACGAACCGATCATATCTTCCGGACGAACCCATTCGGTAAACTGCTCATCGTTCAGTAAACCAAGTTCCAATGCAGCCTGACGCAACGTTGTTCCTTCTTTGTGGGCTTTCTTCGCAATTTTAGCGGCATTGTCGTAACCTACGTGCGGGTTCAAAGCCGTTACCAGCATCAAAGAATTCTCCAGCTGACGTTTAATTACTTCGTAGTTCGGCTCAATACCAACGGCACAATGCTTATCGAAAGAATCACAAGCGTCACCTAATAATCTTGCACTCATCAGTAAGTTGAAGATCATTACCGGTTTGAATACGTTAAGCTCGAAATGGCCGTTCATGCCACCAACGGAAACCGCAACGTCGTTACCCATAACCTGCGCGCAAACCATCGTCATAGCTTCGGCCTGGGTTGGGTTTACTTTGCCCGGCATAATAGAAGAACCCGGCTCGTTTTCCGGAATGATAATTTCGCCAATACCAGAACGCGGACCGGAAGCCAGCAAACGGATATCGTTGGCAATTTTCATTAAGCTAACCGCCAGTTGTTTCAAAGCGCCGTGGGTTTCAACAATAGCATCGTGGGCCGCTAAGCTTTCGAATTTGTTTTCGGCGGTACGCATTGGCAGGCCACTGAATTCAGCAATTTTCTTCGCAACCAGTACATCGTAACCTTTCGGTGTGTTCAGACCAGTTCCTACCGCCGAGCCACCAAGAGCAAGTTCGCTTAAATGGTCCAAGGTGTTTTTAATGGCCTTCATGGCGTGATCCAACTGCGAAACGTAACCGGATAATTCCTGACCCAAAGTAAGCGGCGTAGCATCCATTAAGTGCGTACGGCCAATTTTTACCACATCCATGTACTGCTGAGATTTGGCGTGCAGCGTATCGCGCAGCTTTTTCACCATTGGCAAAGTAGTTTCGGTTACAGCTTTGTAAGCCGCAATGTGCATCGCCGTCGGGAAGGTATCGTTAGAAGACTGGCTTTTGTTTACGTCGTCGTTCGGGTGGATCTTTTTCTTTTCGTCCATCAGGTCGCCGCCCAGTAACACGTGCGCGCGGTTGGCTACTACTTCGTTCACGTTCATGTTGCTTTGCGTACCCGAACCGGTTTGCCAGACTACCAGCGGAAATTCATCGGCTAATTCGCCGGCTAAAATTTCGTCGCAAACTTTACCGATGATTTCTGCTTTATCTTGTGGCAATACGCCTAATTCTGCGTTGGCAAACGCCGCTGCTTTCTTTAAAATGGCAAACGCCGAAATAACTTCTTTAGGCATCAGCTGACCGCCGATGGTGAAATTTTCTTTAGAACGTTGGGTCTGGGCGCCCCAGTAACGATGCGCTGGAACCTCAACCGGCCCCATAGTGTCTTTTTCGATCCGGATACTCATAATTTTAATGTGCTAATTTATGAATGTGCTAATGTGATAATTTCCTTTGAAAAGCCGGTCGTAAAACGGTAGGCTTTTCAGGCGTAAAACTAAGCAATTATTTAGAAAGCCGCTTAAAAACCAAAAGCTTTGCACCGTTAAGTACAAAGCTTTGGCAACATTTTCCACGTGGAAAAATGCTATAGTTTAAGCCCGAAAAACTCAGAACGTACGTTTTAAGCCGATATTGAACCCTGCACTGCTGAATGGATGGTTGAATTTTGGTGCCTGGGCAGGCGTATCGTAGTTGCCGTAGCTGTTATTCGGGCTTTTTACATATTCTACTTCCCGGCCGCGCACGCTCATATCAGCTGTCCGGTCTTTTCCGTTGCTGAGTAATTTCACCACCTCGCCATGGGTGGGTGAATACCAAAGTAATTTTAAATTCGCTTCTGCAAAAAGAGAGGTTTTGGCTTCGGCATTAAAATTTACACCAAACGTAGTCTGACCTCCCAGTGCTGCGCCACCTTTTAGCTCAAGATTCCGTTCAAGCGGGCTGCCATCTCCATCTTCATAATATTTTTCATATATTTTACCAAACCCAATTACTGGCCCGAACTTCGCATAAATATTTGTGGAAGGGCTATTTCCGGAAACTACAAAAGCTGGTTCTAGCAAAAGCATTCGGCTATACTTGGTTACTTCCGCATTCATTGTAATAGGGCCATATCCGGAAGGTATCTGGTAGGTATATGAATATTGATCTTTGCTACCCAATAAATACCGAACGCTTAGTTCAGCGCCTATTTTATCTGTAAACATTCTTCCAATTGTAATACCTGGAGTTACTCCTTTCCCATAAGACATTTCTGTATCATCGATCAGGCTGGCAAAGTTAAAGTTATAACCAGCGCTTAATTGCAGATAATTGCTCTGTGAAAAGGCTGATAAAGCGGTACATAGAAAAATACCTGCTAATAATGTGCATCTTAAAAGATTCCGGAATTTCATAAAGGTTTTGTTAGTATAAGTCAGATAAAGATAAACGGTATTGATAGCACGATCTATTCACGATCTGTTCTGCAGAAACGGTAGGGTTTAAGCCTGAAAAACTCAGAAGCTGCGTTTAAAACCAAAATGCAGCCCCACATACCCCAGGGCGAAATCGGTTCTCAGCTGCACATGCTGCTGGCCGTTAATATTGGTGTATCTTTCTTTCAGCGCAATATCGCGGACCTGGGAATTCGTAATATCTTCGCCGTTGTAAATAAATTTCTCTAAATGCAGGTTCTGGGGCGAATAAACCAGATTGCACATTTTCAGTTCGGCATATAAAGCGAATTTGCTGGCAATTTTAGCGTCGAATCCCAAAGCGGCCTGCAGACCATAACCCCAGCCGTCTTCATATTTTTCTTCGATATAAGAATCTGTGGCGCCAATGCGTTCGGAAGTAACAATAATAAATCCCTTCGATATGAGTACCCCGAATTTGCCGTACAACGCCACTTTATCTGAAATGCGGCTGTTAAAGACCAGCGAAGGTTGCACCAGGATCATGCGGGCATATTGGTACGAACTGGTAATGGCAGAATCGTAGCCAAAGCTTGAGCTCTGCGAAAAAGTTTTGAACGTGGTTTTGTTGTTGCCTCCCCGCAGGTAACTTACTTCCAGTTCCGCCCCGAGCAGATCGGTAAACATATAACCTGCCGCAACATCGCCAACCAGGCCTTTCCCGTATTTGATCTTTACCCGTTCCGCTTCTTCTACGGTTGTTAAAGTGCCGTTCTGCGGATTTCCGGTGCGGGTGATGGTAATATTAGCGCCATGCCCTGAACCGATGCCAATATTATAACCGCCGCCAGCTTTGGTGTAAAAGCCCTGCCCATAACCCGGCACCGAACTAAGGAAAATGATACCGGCCACCGCCAGCTTTAACAGGTTGAAAAAGCGCATAGATCGTTTTAAAACTTTCAAGCTGCAAAAATGCTAACAGAAATTGCAGACTCCAATTTTACTATCAACTATTTTTCTGTTTGCTCTGAAAAATGCGATGCACGCAGGCCGGAAAACCCGAAATGCTATGGTTTTGGCCTGAAAAAGTCTTTATCCAGGTTTTCGGCTTTAATCAGAACCCTTAACGGCCAAACAAAACACCGGCATAAAAAAAGCTTTGCTCCTTTTCAGAAACAAAGCTTTTAAAACGGTAGGGTTTTCACCCGAAAAACTAAAAATTGTATTTAACGCCCAGGTTTATGCCTACACTGCTAAAAGGAACGTTTTCTTTCAAATGTTCTCTTGGCATTGCTTCGCCTTTGTTGCTATCTATATAACTATCTACATAAACCGTTTCGCGGTCGCGGACTGTAAGATGGTGCAACACATCGGCGCCATTATAACGGTAAGCCACTGCTTCAGACCGTTCGGGTGCGTAGCTCAGATTACTCATGCTCAGCTCAGAAAAGAAAGCCAGCTGATCTGACAGGCCAAATTCAACCCCCAGAGCACCTTGCAAACCGATTCCCCAGCCGCCTGTATGTTCAATTTCCATTTCGGCTACCCCGTTTTGCGTATATTCCAGTTCGTGCACCAGTTTACCTTTGGCAGCCACCAGACCAAATTTAGCGTAAGGGTTCAGGCCTTCTTTCCCGGCAGATATTACAATGGAAGGCTGAATTAACAGCATCCGCGAATAATAAGTATCATCTTCTACCCGGTTGCCATACACATTTTTGGTTTCGTTTTTTGCGCCGGCCAGGTAACCTAGACCAAGTTCAGCGCCAATATTAGGGTTAAACATATAGCCTAAAGCTAAATTGCCTGCCACTCCTTTGCCGTAATTCAACTTAATTCGCTCGGTCTGGCTGCCTGTAACCTGCATTTGCGTGGCCGAACCCATTCCAAACTGATAGCCAGCGCCTAACTTGGCATAAGCTCCCTGCGCATTGGCAGCCACCGATAATCCTAAAGAAAGTGTTGCAGCCAGGGCTACTTTTTTAATGTTACCTAATTTCATAAATGGTTAATTTTTTAACTGAAGTAAGAAGCATACGCAAGCCATACAAAAAGTTGCGCCGCTGTTTTTTCCCGCTTCTTCAAAAACCAGGCCTGAAAAAATGGTAGGGTAAAGAGGCCGGAAAACTCAGAAGGTATATTTCAAACCCAAGTTAAGACCAACACTGCCGAATGGAAATGCTTCTTTGATATTTACAGAAGGTTCGCCGGAATAACTGGTGGAGTAAGAATTAACCAGTTCGGTATCTTTTTGTCTGAAAGCGGTTATATCTTCGCCATTAATAGTTTCCTTTTTTAAACGATACCATTTCGGCGAATAAGAAAGGTTGCTCATTTTAATTTCAGAGAAAATACCGCATTTCTCCGTTAGCTTATAGGAAAACCCTAAACCCGCCATTAAGCCAAACCCTAACCCACCGTCATACTGCGCTTCTATAGTTCTTTCCTGCCGATCCTGATCGTAGTCTAAAATATATGCATTTGTGAAGATCTGACCAGTTGCAACCACAACGCCAAACTTTCCATAAAGCTCAACCTTTTCAGTTACTTTGTTGGAAGCAATAAGCGCAGGCTGAAGCAAAAGCATGTTTGCATAAGAGTTATATTTCCGGATATAAGGCTTATCCGGATCAGTATTAAACGTTAATTGATACCGGCTATTATTTTCTCCGCCGGCTAAGTAACTCACTTCAACTTCTGCTCCAAAATGGCTGTTAAACATGTACCCAAAAGCCGCGTTACCGATCAAGCCTTTCCCGTAATTTAGTTTTACCCGTTGTACTCTTTCAGAGATCTTTGAAGTATTGGTTTGAGGATCGAAGGTATGCGTTCGGGTTACGTTTGCCGTTGAAGCAGACCCAATTCCAAAATTATATCCGCCGCCAAGTTTTACGTAAGCGCCTTGTGCATAAGCAGATAAAGAAAGCAAGGAAACAAAACCTGCCAGACAAGTTGATCTCAATAATTTTCTGAGTTTCATAATAAAGTTTATGATTCTGAACTGAATAAAGCGGAAGATGCTTCGCGCCGTTTTAAAAATATGCTTTTGGGAATGTAGTTGCTGAAAACGCTATACTTTCAGCCTGAAAAACTAAAAATTCGCTTTCACACCAAAGCCAATACCCATGGTGCTCATAGGTAAATGAATGCGGTGGCCTTCCGTTACTTTAACAGGTTCGCCTTTGGCGTTATAATCCTGGAAATACTCATCGCTGAACGTTATTTCCTTTTCGTATTTATACATCACATCGCCGCCGTTTTCTTTTGCTCCGGTTATGGCCCATTTCTCAGGCGCGTAGCTCAGGTTATTCATCGTAAATTCCATAAAAAAGTCGAGCTTGTCGCTGGCCTGCAAAGTAAGCCCGGCCGCACTCTGGAAACCAAAACCATAACCGCCGCTATATTCCGCCGAGATCTCCCGCGAAGCACTGTAAAGCGCATCCGCCTGTTTTTCGTAGATCGTGCCAAAGGCCAGCAAAATACCCAGTTTGGCATAAGGCTTCAATTTGCCGCTTTCCGTGATAAGCACAACGGCCGGTTGTAGCAGGGTCATCCGCGAATATGTTTCGTAGTTATTGGTTTCGGTAATGTAATATTCCGGATAATAGTAGCTGCTTTCCGTGGTTATTTTTCTGCCTTTTAAATAGCCCAGACCCATTTCTACCCCAATATTGCCGGTAAACATATACCCGAACGCGGCATTAAAAACGGCGCCCTTGCCATAATTTATGCCTACGCGTTCGTTTCTGGTTGAAAAACCTCCACTGTTAATATTGCCCGAACCTGAATTTACCGGATTAGAACCCAGCCCTGCATGATAAGAACCGCTTAGTTTTATGTACTTGTTTTGGGCCTCCGAAGAAATTGCAGCAAGAGAAAAAAAGGTGGCAAAGCAGGCCAGTTTGAATAAAGGAAAGGAACGCATAAAATGTGTTAGAAGAATTTTGAAGCCGCAAAGATGTTAACAGAAAATGCAACCTCCAATTCTGTTTTCAACTATTTTTCAGGAACAGCTTGCTAAAAAGCTATGGTTTCCGGCCCGAAAACTCGTAAAACGCTAGGTTTCTGACCTTAAAAAGTAAAGAAAGGGCATAAAAAAACGGCTGCCAGAATATAGCAGCCGTTCTCTTAAATATGTGCTGGAGCTTATAGCGTTCCCAGAATGAGCAAGATCAGACCAATTACGATCAGGATCACGCCAATGTAACCGATGATCGGCACGATGATACCAAGTAACAGGAAGATCAGACCTAAAACGATCAGCAATTTTACAGTTGCATCGATCTTTACGTCTTTGCCGTCTTTAATATCTTTTTTCAGTTTCTTCAGATCAGCTTTGGCTAATTTCAGGGCTTGCTTAGCAGCTTTTTTATCGGTAACCGTGGTGTTTGCAGTAGCTTGTTCTGTAGATTTTGCAGCAGGAGCCTGGGCTAAAGCAGCGGCAGCTTGGGTGTGGGCGGGAGCTAAATTTGCAGGTTCATCGCCAATGCTGGCAACCGCAGTTGGCTCAGCAACCAAAGTATTTTCAGCAATTGCTACTTCCGTCGGTTTTTTCTCAGTACCGTGGTAACCGCCGGTATTTGGGGTAAACGTGTACATCTGGCTGGAGCAGGAACCTAAAAATGCCATGCTAAGCGTAGCCAAAGCCATTTTCAATTTGGTAAATTTTCTCATAGTGGAGTTAAAATAAAAAAATATAGATACAAAGATAGCAATTCCCTATACTGGCTTGCCGTTATCGGGTTGCTTTTCTGAAAAAAAAAGGCGCTCCTGCAAAATGTTTGCCACTAATTACCAAAAACCGGAACACGCGTGCGATTAATTTTAGCGATCTTCTTCACCTTGCGGGTTTCGTATTTATAATCAGGCTCAAAGGCAACAATTTTTACGGCCACATCCAATCCGGTTACGGTATTATGGTTTTCCACCCCCAGGTAAATTTCGCCATCGGCCGTTTTGGGCACCTGCGAAGCCGCAATTTTTCCGTAGGCATTTATAATCGCATCGCCTTGCGCAAAGCTGAACGGTTTGCGTTCGCCTTTCTCTTCAAAAGGTTTCACGGCCTGCTTGTTCATAAACAGAAAATCAATATACCCGCTCGATTTAACCTGCGGAAGTTCCGGCAGTAAACCCATGCCAAAGGCCACCACCGGATTTATGCCCGAAGCTACCGCCGCGCCGCCTTTTGCCAGTGTTTTGGTAAGTGCTTCCATTTCCTTCACGCTCTCCTGCCCTACGCCCAGCCAGTAAACCCAGTGCGCCGTGCGCGGAGGCAGTTTAAAAGGTACCGTAACGCGGCTCGGTTTGCCAATGCTGGTCTGCGAAAATACCCGGAACGTTTTATCTACCAGAATCTGCGGAATAAAATCAGTTTTCACCAGCACTTTCTCGTTTGCAAAAGTAAACACGGTGTCTTCCAAAGTTTTCCAGGTTACGTTGGCATTAAAACGCGCCGTAGCCACCGAAGCCGGAATCCGTTTGATGGTCATTTTGCAGGTGCTTGGCTCTTCGTGCGTGCTCCGGATAATAAATTCGTAAACGGCTTTGGTCGGGATCTGGAATTCCTGCTTCTTAATTTTAGAAATATTCCGGCCCGCATACAGCACCGAGCCCGAAGTAAATTCTTTTATATCAACCTCGTATTTGCCTTTGCCCTCTTCCATTTTCAGCTCCACGATCATTTTGTCGCCTTCCTGGAAACCATAAAAGTAATTTGGCCAGCTATAGCTTTTCCCGGCATTGTTTTTCTCCCAGGCAGTAGCCGCGCGCGTTCCCGGCACTGGAAAAGTAAGATCGGCCACGGTTATGGCATCTTGGTCGGCAAAACCCGAAACCGGCAATAGCCAGGCAATAAAAAATAAGGTAAACAAAAACGAAAAGCGTGTTTTCAAAACGGTAGGGAAATGGTGCTAAAAAGTATTAACGCAGGAAAATAAATTAAGCTGCAAATATATCAGGGAAGTTCTATGTTTTGCTAAGTTTCGAAAGCCGATCCCAGTCGTGAGTTTTTATAACCAAAACGATACCGTTTTTACACCAACGCTGCGATATAAAAAAGAAGCCCTACAGTTATTTCTGTAAGGCTTCCAGATTATTAGGTCAACTTCTGAATTAATCTTTCTTTTTCTTATCGGAATACTGCTCGTAGCGTTCCGGGTCTTTTTTCTTGTCTTTTTTCCGGCCTACCGCAGCTCCGCCCACCGTACCAGCAGCGCCACCAATTACGGCACCTTTCTTACCGCCAATAATAGCACCGCCTACGGCCCCGGCTCCACCGCCAATTAAAGCGCCTTTGCCTTTTTTGCTTTTACCGTTTTTCTCCTGTTTCGGTTTGTCGTCGTCTTTGCCTTGCGCCTGTACCATGCCGGCATTCAGAAACAGAACGGTAAGCAGCAGCGAAAGGCATATTTTCAGGTTTTTCATAGCTTTGTTATTTAATTGATAATTAGATGTTTACTAAGCTATTAAACGTTTGGCAAAGGCTACTGGTTTTAGATCTTACTTTCAGAATAGCTGGAAAATGGTAGGGTTTTGAGGATAAAAAGTAAGAACAGGTAAAGTATGTATGTATTGGCAGTTATTTGTGCTATTTATGTTAATATATATTGTTAAGGAAATAATTCTATATGTAAGTATTAATTGTTATTGACCAGTTGATAAAAACAATTGGGCCACTTGTGTAATACGTTAGCCATTTGCACACTTAAATTAGTAACCTACCAGAGAGGGTAATGTATAATAATTATAAAAAATATTATTCGCTGAAATTTTACATTGTATTTCAGATGTAGGATCTGAACAAAATTAGAACAGAATAAATCTTTGCTCCTTTGACCAAGTGGAAATGTTTATTTGATCCACTTTCTTAACGCTAATATTTTACCCATGCCTCTTTCGGGTAAGATAAATTTTTGCTCCCCTTTACAATGCTGCGAAATCATTTAATTACATGATTTTAGCCTTCTCACTAATTTAACTGCAATCAAGTCATTCCTTAAAACTTCTGATAACAATATTATTGTCTGAGGTTTTCTAACGTCAGCTTTTCCCTGTCCAATCGCCGCTTTTCTTTCGGCGCTGCCTTCACACCAATATTTTTCAAAAGCATCTTATCAATATTCTTAAAGCATTTTTACTTATGAAAAAATTTACCCTTTTATGTTTTTCAGTAGTTTCTGTACTGCTGGTATTTCCTGTTTATGCGCAAACTGTAGTTACCGAAACCGATATAACGCGCCAGGCCGAAAATACACCGCCAACCAATAATTGGGTTGGGTATACAAGAAATGCCGGTACGCTTGTTTTTGTGCAAGGGCCGGGCGTTCCGCCACTTGGTTGCGGTAGTTTACAGTTTACAACGCCAGCCGGAACCGATAAAGCTTTCCTTTATAATTATGATCATATTGGCACCGAGCTTTCAGATATAAGTGGTCTGGCATATTCAACTTATAGAACCGCCGGCAGCGCAGCGCAGGTAGCTTCCATTAATATTGAAATAGATTATAATGGTGCAGATCCCGGTGGTTATGCTGTTTTGGTTTTTGAACCTGTTTATAATACCGGCCAGGGAACAGTAACCAATAATATTTGGCAAACCTGGGATGCTTATGATGGTGGAAACGCTATTTGGTGGTCTTCCAGGGCAATTAATGGAGTGTGTGCTTCCAGCTGTTTTGTAACCTGGAACTATATTCTTGCTAATAATCCGGAGACAGTAATTCTGGGTGGTTTTGGGGTAAACCAGGGTTCTGGCAATCCTGGTTTAGTAAGCGCTGTAGATGCCTTAACTATTACCGAAAACGGGAACACAACCACATATGATTTTGAAGCTACTCCGGCCGTAACTTATTATGCAGATGCAGATGGCGATGGGTACGGCGACCCGGATAACGCGATCACGAGTTGTTCTGCTACCCCGCCAACCGGTTATGTAACCAATAATTATGATTGTGACGATACCGGTGCTAAAAACAAAGTAATAGTATGTCATAACGGAAAAGCATTATGCATAAGTGAGAATGCGCTGCAAGCCCATATAAACCATGGCGACCAAGCCGGCCCTTGCAGCAACAGCACCAGAACTAATTTGGCTCTAATAAACTCAACTTCTCTTGAGAATAGTAAGTCTCTGGCTTATCCAAATCCTTCCCATGGTGAAGTAAACCTTCAGCTCTCTCAACAATCTTCCAAAGCCGAGATCATTATTATGAGATCTAATGGCGTTATTGTAGCCAGACAAAATACAATAGGAAGGAAACCGGAAAGCTTTGATCTGCGCAGAAACGGCCCGGGAGTTTATTTTATTAAGGTTATTACTGATAACGGCGTAGAAAATATGAAAGTAGTGATTCAATAATATTCCTTAATAAACTATTTCAGGTATCAGGGTAAAGCTGATATTTGGATATAAATAAAAGAACCGCTCAGATTTAATTCTGAGCGGCTCTTTTCAGTATACCAAAGTAGTGAAATATCGAACTTTATCCACCAGGATTTTACATGTTTAAGCGATATTTATTTTAGAAAACTTGCTGAGCTATAAGGTCATGTAGCTGTTCTAAAGGCCCGGCTGTATGCTTTTATTTTTTAACGCCCAACACTTAAATCTAAGATTAAAGTAATAGAATGTTATTCTTTAATAATTGAGCTAGTATTTGAATATAATATTGGTACCGTTCCGGATCCACTTTTCATAAAAGGCATTGTCCTGAAATTCCCCTGAAACTAATACGGAACCGCTTTCTGTAACAGGTGTGCGGGTGCTCATAAAGCCTGCAAGCAGGTTTTGATTATTAGGTACCCAATCCTGCCCCTTTTTAAGAGCAATGCATAAGTACTCATGGGTTAAGGTATCAACTAAATATTTCCTGTTCATCTTTCGCGTGGTAAAATTAACATTTATGAATGTGCTGTTAAGGCCTGGATAGCTGTAGCAGCATAAAAAAAGCCTTACCGGGAGTAAGGCTTTTTCATATAATTATATTTTAAAACTAAGCGCGTTTTACGTTCACTGCGTTTAGTCCTTTTCTTCCTTCCTGCAGGTCAAAGCTCACTGCGTCATTTTCTCTGATCTCATCTACAAGGCCAGATACATGTACAAAGTATTCCTGATCTGAATTTTGCTCTTTAATAAAACCGAACCCTTTCAGGTCATTAAAGAATTTTACTGTTCCGTTATTCATATGGTGTTTCTTAATGTATACCTATTACAAACCTGCAAAGATATACGTTCATTATTTTTTTACAATTTACAATAAATATTTTACAATTGATGTATTTTGTCGTTTTATAATTTGTAGCATTAGATCTAATTTATAAAAAACTTGATCTGAATCGCTGGTAAAGTTCTAAGCGAAGATGTCAAATATTCTTGCTTTTGCAGAAATAGCGTGCAGTCGGAACAAAATAAAAAAAGGCCTTCCGTTTTCACAGAAGGCCTTTTTAGTAGTCCATAGGGGAATCGAACCCCTGTTACCAGAATGAAAATCTGGTGTCCTAACCCCTAGACGAATGGACCATCAAAACGTTCAAAACCAAAACGTTTTTGGGGAAAATAAAACCTCACCACTTTCGGAGTAAGGTTTTACTTTAGGTAGCGGGAACAGGACTCGAACCTGTGACCTTTGGGTTATGAGCCCAACGAGCTACCAACTGCTCCATCCCGCACTGTTTGGTGATGCAAAAGTAGATAAAGATTTTGACTTTGCAAATTTTTACGAAAAAATATTTCAGAAAGTTAGAATTTACTTGCCAAACCAAAGTGCACCCGCGAGTTACTCAGGCTCAGATTCGGCTGTACTTCCGATCTTCCCACCGAATAAATAAACTGAAAAACCCCCGCAGGCGTGCCAAAACTCACTCCAGCGCCCAATCCCAACGGCAGATCCTCGTTAAAAGAACCCGGTAATTTACTTTGGTAATACGCCTGGTCGTAAAATAAAAGTAAGTAAGAATCTTCGGCGGTAAAAAAACGGTATTCCAGCGTGCCTAAAAAGTACGTGGAAGCATAAAACTCGAAATCGTTGAAACCGCGCAGCAGATTCAGGCCACCCAGCCGGAACATATCGTTGCGGAAGATCTGGTCATTCTGCACGGTTTCGCTGCGAAATCTGGTTAGTAAAACGCCGTTCTTGCCAATCGGGAAATAATTTTCGAGGCGCAAACTGCCCGTAAATTGCGTGCTTCTAAGTTTCAGGCTGTCGTAAACGCTTTGCGGCTCAATGGCGGCGTTCCGCGAAATAACTTTGTTGCCCAGTGCTACCTGCCCGGTAGCCAGAAAACCTTTCCTGGGGAAATAAAAATCGTCGAGGTTGTTCCATAAATAAGCGCCGCCCAAAGCCGTATATTTCACGTCGGCAAATTCCGGAATGGCGGTCAGGTTTTTCAGGTTTTCGGTGGAAAGCAAACGGGAGTTCCGGGTTTCGCCGAAGAACGTGATCTTGCCGTAGCGCGTGGTGTAATACGAAAACTGCAGCCGCGGCTTGATGTTGATAAACGTGGTGTCTTGCTTATACAAATTGAAATTAAAGCCCATTTCCAGCGGCGAACCCAGAATATTGGGTTGCAGATAATTCGCGTCCAGGATCTGCGAATTGCGGTCAACTTTGCGCGCCTGCAAACCCAGCTGAATGCCCGTGCCCTTAATATTCCGGATGTTGATATTGCCTTCCCAGATCAAAAGTGGTTTCTGGTTGGCCGCACCTTCGTCGGGTGGCAACACGCCAATTAAAGCATCTATCTGGTTGGCGTTGCGGTCTTCAATAAAGTAATACAACCGCGCTTTATTTTCAGCAAAACGCACCTGCGGCCTTCTGCTTACGTTTAAATAAGGCAACTGACGCAGCAACTGAAACGAACTTTCCACTTTGCGATGCTCATAAGGCTGACCCACCCTGATCTGTAAATACCGGCTCAGGAACTTCGATTTCGTTTTGGTCTTGCCTTCCACAATTATAGAATCGAAGGTTATAAGCGGGCCGCGTTCTACTTTGGCAATGGCCGCAATTTGCCCGTTATAAAGCTGAATAGAATCGAGGCGAACGGCTGCAAACGGATAACCGCTGTCTTCGGCATATTCTACCACGCGCTTCTGGAGTTTTACAAAATCGTCGGGCTTGAAAGGCCGGTTGCGGTAGAATTTTTCTTTGAAGCCCGCTTTCTGCAGCAAACCTTCGCTTAAATTTCCGTTCTTCAGCGCCACCCAGTTAAACTGCTGCCCCACGAACATATCCACAAAAAGGGTATCGTTTTTCCGGAAAAAAGTATCGGCCGAAGCCGTTAAATAGCCATCGTCGTGCAAAGCCAGAATCAGTCCGCGAACTTCCTGAAGCGCCGAAATGGAATCGGGTGCATCGCGTTTAAAACGGTATTTCTTCAGAATAACTTTATCGGTTTCCGAAGCACGCAGTTTCAGCGGAACTTTCTGCTGAGCAATTTTAGAAGGTTTGGGTTGTGCAGGCGGTAAACCGGAAGGCTGCGTGGGTAAACTGACCGGGTTCTGCGCCTGCGCCGCCTGTAGCACGAACGCAAAAAACAGAAACGCCGCAATTAGTTTGTACCTTTGTCTGAATTCGTTGTTCGTTGTTCCTTGCTGGTTGTTCGTAATCGGGAATTTCAGAAATGCGGCTTTTAGCTTCCGGAAAGAAGTTTGGTTTGAAAAGAAAAACAAAGAAAAAGCCTGCATTTTTAAACGAACGGAACCAACAAGCAATTAAACGATAAAAACCGTAGTTTTCGTTTTCCGGCAGCTGGTTTTTGAAAACCCGGCCTGAAAACGCTATACTTTTGAGCTGAAAAACTCAGAAAAACGCTATGATTTTCAGCCGAAAAAGTCAAAGCACAGAAACGGTATTCTTTTTAGCCTGAAAAGTCGTTCGTTCATTGCTGTTTAATAGAAATAGCACATTAGCACATTAAAAAATTAGCACCTTAAAATGGCCGGTATTTACTTTCACATTCCGTTTTGCAAGCAAGCCTGCCACTACTGCGATTTTCATTTCAGTACCAATACCAGCGCGTTGCCGCAAATGGTTTCGGCTATCTGCAAAGAGCTGGAATTGCGCAAAGATTATTTACAAGGCGAAGAAATACGAACGATCTACTTTGGCGGTGGCACACCTTCCCTCCTACCCGCCTCGAGTTTACAAGCCATTTTCCATACCGTTTTTCAGCATTACAACGTAATTCCGGAAGCTGAAATAACCTTAGAAGCCAACCCCGACGACCTTACAACGGAAAAGATTCAGGAACTAAAGAAGCTGCCCATAAACCGTTTAAGCATTGGTACGCAGTCTTTTCACGGGGAACATTTACGGTTAATGAACCGCGCACACAATTCCGAAGAAGCCCTGCAAAGCATCCGTGAAGCGCAAAAAGCCGGTTTCAACAACATTTCCATCGATCTTATTTATGGCATTCCGGCGCCCGATCATACGCTTTGGCGAAACGACCTGGAACAACTTTTTGCTTTGAACGTGCAGCATATTTCCTGCTATGCCTTAACCGTGGAACCGCAAACCGTATTAGGAAACTGGACCAAAAAAGGCAAATTCAAACCCGCCGAAGATGAATTCACCGCGCAGCAATTTGAGATTTTGCTGGCAGAAATGAAAAAGCACGGCTACACCCAGTACGAAATTTCCAACTTCTGCCAGCCCGGTTTCGAATCGAAGCACAACAGCAGTTACTGGCAAGGCGTGAAGTATTTAGGGATTGGCCCCAGCGCGCATTCGTTCAACGGCGTTTCCCGACAATTTAACGTAGCGCACAACTATCAATACATCGCCGCTTTAGAAAAGAACGAACTTCCTTTTACGCTGGAAGATCTTTCCATAGAAGACCAGGCCAACGAATACCTGCTCACGACTTTGCGCACCATTTGGGGAACCGATCTGGGCTATTTAAAAAACCAATTCGGCCTCGATCTTCTTGTTTCGCAAAAGGCATATTTAGCCGAATTGCAGCGAAAAAAATTAGCCGAAATTTCCGGAAATACTTTGAAATTAACCGATGCCGGAAAGTTACTCGCCGATCAGATCGCGTTAGATTTATTTGTGTTACCGGAAGAATAAGCTATTTTAGGAGCTTAAATCTTCTAAATATATGAAATTTCTCCGCACACTTATTTTAGCTTGTTTTATTGGCTCTCTTTCTGGTTGTGGAATTATGCTTGATGGGATAAATGCTTATGGATTAAAACATTATCCTGACGATTATATATTCACAAAACCAGACGGCACCACTTATCGGGAGTGGAATCTTGCCAAAGACCGCCGGAGCAAGTTAAAAGAAGACAGCATTTATCTGCGGAAATTTGAACTGAATGCTTTTACGATGCGCGATACTGCTTCTCGCCGCCGTACGCATATGGCATTAACAGCTGCTAACTTAAAGCAGATCGCAAGCCGGAATCAGCTTACTATTTTTACTACCTGGTTTCCAACTTGCGGGCCAAGTTTAGAAGCTTATACCATTCCAACGCTTAAAATGCTCGGCCAATTGAAAAAGCAAGGTATAGCTTTCAATACAGGACAAGTTGCTTTTGTTTTTGGTAGTGTATCTTATGATCTGGCTTACATGGATTATCGCTTAAACAAATGGAAGTTTCCTTTTCAAAGCTATATTATCCCATCGCCATTTTATTCAGAGAAAATCATCCTAAAAGAAATTGGCTTAAATCGTGAATTATTGCCGGAAGACTATGAAAAAGTAAAAGATGATATTAGTAACTATAAAGTTTTCCTGCTCGATAAAAATGGAAATGTAATTGATAAAGTAGTTGCAAATTATGATGATGCAGCTTTTGCCAAAGAGCTTGACCGGTTCGCAAAAAATATAAAAGCTTCCATTCTTTAAAATTCTTCTCCATCTTCACATTCTGTCATTCACGAATTCAATAATTCTCACATTAAAGAAAAATGCAAGCCATCATCACGCACGCCGGAAAACAGTATCAGTTTTCGCCTGAAAACCCCTTGGATATTTCGCTGCCCTTAAAACCCGGCGACGATACCGTAAATTGTTTCTGGGCCGAACCGGTGCAATTCGATACAATAAGAATTGGAAGCTTTGTAGGCAGCGTGGCTGAAGGCGGTTGTACCAATTACCAGCGCGTGCACGTAACCCCGCATGGCAACGGAACCCACACCGAGTGCTACGGCCACATTTCTCCCGACCCGGAAGCTACTATTTACAATTGCCTGAAAAAATATTTGTTTGTAGCGCAGCTAATTTCCGTAACGCCGCAAACCAAAGAAAACGGCGACCATGTAATTATGCTGGAAGATGTAAAGCCACATTTTAGTACCGAAAAACCGGAGGCCATCATTCTCAGAACCTTAGCTAATTCCGAAGCCAAGAAAACCGCGCATTATTCCGGTACCAACCCGACTTATTTAGAACCTGCTTTGGCGCAATTCCTGGTAGAAAATAACGTGGAACATTTGCTCGTAGATCTGCCCAGCGTAGACCGCGAAGAAGACGGCGGCGAACTTTTGGCGCACCACGCTTTCTGGCAATACCCGGAAAATATCCGCAAAAGCGCCACCATTACCGAACTCATTTTTGTGCCGGATGTAATAAAAGACGGGCTGTATTTACTGAATATTCAACTAACCAGTTTAACCCTGGATGCCAGCCCGAGCAAACCGGTTTTATACGAATTACAAGCGGTTTAAGCAGGTTTTAAAAATATAACTTCCGGCAAGCGCTATGCTTTAGCGCCTCAAAACTACTTTTAGACTCAATGCAACATCTTGTATATGAGTGTGTTTTGAAAATAAATTTGGAAGTTAGTGTAAAAGCGCCTTACCTTTGTAGCGAAATGAAATACAACACGCAAAATATTTTCTCTGTGAACTGCATGAAGCGCCACTATCTGGCAGCCGAAGGGAACCTTATTGCGTAACGAAAAAAAGAACGAATTCGATAAGCATACAGAAGCCCTTCGGTAAACCCGGAGGGCTTTTTTTATTCCTGAAATTTATAATGAAGAATTACGCAATTACGGTCTGTTCCCGCTTTAACGGCAAGCAAATACATTGCATGTATAAACGCTGTTGCCCGGCCCGAAGCGCACACTGGCATATTTGTAAGTAATTAAGCATTGCTGCAAAAACCATTCAAAGCCCTTCGAGCCAACCGCCGGAGGGCTTTTTTATTTTTTTAATCAGATTTTTTTAACCCTTAACCAATTACCATTATGAACACTACAACCATTATCAACCAGTCGTATCCGCAAGCTTTAGTTGCCATAGAGCATAGCAATTCATGTAATAAACAGGTAGAAGCCAGGCATATTATGGTGCCCGAAATTGCTAAAACACGTCTCTTCCGCCTGCACGAAGCTCCGGGCAAACCACCTTTTCTTGAACAGGTTATAAAACTGCTGCGGAGCCACGGGTTTGCCGAACGGGATTTCCGGATCGGAATAACTGGTTTCGGAGAAGTAAAAACCCACTTAGCTGAAATTGGTTTGGTAAGCACCACGCCCGGCTTTTACAACCTGCACATCGGCGGTAACCGCGCCGGCAGCCAGCTGAATAAAATTTACAGCATTCATGTTCCGGAAAGTACCCTGCTGAACGAACTGAACGAATTGCTGTTGATGTATAAAATTGCCCGCCAGCCGGGAGAAAAGTTCGGTGAATTCGTTAACCGGAAACAATTAGTTTAACCAAAGAATATCATGAAAATAGCCATAGAAGAATTACTGGAAGCTTTAGACAACGCCGCCGCCAAAACCCTGGGCCGCCAGCAACTAAATCTAAAGTACGCCGGCCTGAACCTCAAAGACTCGCAGGATAAAGCAATTTTGAAGCTTTCCGGCAACACGCTTATTATAGAACCGCAGATTCTGCAAGTGCATGAAGCCAATGTAGATATGAAGATCACGATCAGGCAACGCAGCTTTTCCGGGGAAGTCTCGGGCGTGCTAACCGCACAACTCAGTTTTATCCGGATGCCCATCAGCAGTTTTCTTCCCGAAGAAATTGCTGAAAATATTGCCGTGTTCACCACACTTTCGTTGAATTAGAATCAGGGAAAACGCAGCAGATCAGGCATAAAAAGTCTGCTGTTGACAACAAAAGTCAATAAACCAAAAAAGGAGAGCTTACAGGCTCTCCTTTTTCTTTCTATCCTGCCACTTACGGCAGAAACGAATATCTATTAAGTAATTATAAATGGCTATACTGTTTTATACGGTCATGTTACTTTTTCAGTTACAAACGCTATGGTTTTCTTAAAAAAACAATCAGAAACCCCTATAAATTGAAAAAGCCCTACATTTCTGCAGGGCTTTCTCTGGGTAATTTAATCAGCTCGAAAACCGGTTTAAATTACTTGCAATAGGTTATACGACTAAGCTTGTGCTTCGGTTTCAAACGGAATTACAGAAACGTAAGAACGATCTTTTCTTCCTTTTTTGAATTCTACTACACCATCAACCATTGCAAATAAAGTATGGTCTTTGCCCATGCCTACGTTCAGGCCCGGGTGGTGCGCAGTACCGCGCTGACGAACGATGATGTTACCAGCAATAAGCGGCTGACCACCGTAAATTTTAACGCCTAAGCGTTTGCTATGCGACTCACGACCGTTGTTCGAACTACCAGCTCCTTTTTTGTGTGCCATTTTCTTTTACAATTTATTCCAACCTGAAAGGTAAGAAAGGTTTTTAAATTTTTTAACTGAAAGATTTCCGGAAAATTAACCGATCTTATCGATCATTACTTTAGTGAAGTCCTGGCGGTGGCCATTTTTCTTCTTGTAACCTTTACGGCGCTTCTTCTTGAAAACGATAATTTTATCGCCTTTCACGTGCCCTAAAATTTTGCCAGTTACTTTCAGGTTCAGGAATGGTGCACCGATGCTCAGTTTACCATCATTGTCAGTAAGTAATACATTGGCGAACTCAACGGCGTCCCCTTCATTGCCGGAAAGCTTGTTAGTGTAGATGAACTTACCGCTCTCTACCTTGGTCTGGCGACCTGCGATTTCTACAATTGCGTACATCAGCTTCTATGTAATTTTGTTTAAGACTGCAAAAGTACGCACTCAAAACCACTTTACCAAACCCCGCCCATTATATTTTCTTCCGCCCAAATTATATAGCCGCCATGCTATATACCCAAGCCCCGAAACTATCCACAAAGTTGTATTAAAACGCTGTGAATAGAACTTTAATTAGCTGAAAATTAAGCGCCTGAAAGTTGTGGAGAAATACTGCTTTTTGTGGATAAAATTCGGGCGCTTCTCCCCTATATTTGAAACAGTTTTTCATAGAACCATTACCCAGTTTAAGAAAAACGAACTACTGCCAGCGAGAGAACCGTGACGTTGAAAGGCAATTATTTCTTATTGCAATTTGTTGAATACTAAATCTTTACCCATTATGGAGCCAATCTTAAAAGAAAACCCGAACCGCTTTGTGCTGCTGCCCATTCAGTACGATAACGTGTGGAAGATGTATAAACAAGCCCAGGCCAGCTTCTGGACTGCGGAAGAGATCGACCTCTCGGCCGACATCAAAGATTGGGAAAATCTGAACGACGGTGAGCGCCATTTCATCAGCCACGTGCTGGCTTTCTTTGCCGCTTCCGATGGCATTGTGAACGAGAACCTGGCGGTAAACTTTATGCAGGAAGTGCAGATCCCGGAAGCCCGCTGTTTCTACGGTTTCCAGATCATGATGGAGAACATCCACTCCGAAACCTACTCCCTGCTCATCGATACTTATATTAAAGACTCGAACGAAAAGACCCGCCTGTTCAACGCGCTGGAAACGGTACCGTGCGTGAAGAAAAAAGGCGAGTGGGCGTTGCGCTGGATCGAGAGTGAAAACTTTGCCGAGCGTTTAATTGCATTTGCTGCGGTAGAAGGCATTTTCTTCTCCGGTTCGTTCTGCTCTATTTTCTGGCTGAAAAAACGCGGTTTAATGCCGGGCTTAACCTTCTCTAACGAACTTATTTCCCGCGACGAAGGACTGCACTGCGATTTTGCCTGCCTGTTATATTCTATGATGGAAAACAAACTGCCGGAAAGTCGCGTGCGCGAGATCATTCAGGATGCCGTAACCATTGAGCAGGAATTCGTAACCGATGCCCTGCCGGTAGCTTTAATTGGTATGAACGCCGCCTTAATGAACCAGTACATCGAGTTCGTAGCCGACCGTTTATTAGTAGCCCTGGGTTGCTCTAAGATCTACAACTCCACCAATCCATTCGATTTCATGGAAATGATCTCGCTGCAAGGCAAAACCAACTTCTTCGAAAAACGCGTGGGCGAGTACCAGAAAGCCGGCGTAATGACCGAACGCAACGACAACGTTTTCTCCCTGGACGAAGACTTTTAATCTCGGATTTTCGATTGTTCGAGATTCGAATGTTCGATAAGTAAAGCACAGAAGTTGCTCTTCCGGATTTGAAATCCAAAAGCACTTATCAGGAGGATTTGCAATCCGACTTTTTAAGCTGAAAAGGATAGCGTTTTATAGCTGGCTGTAGAGCAAGGCGGATCACAGATCCGCAGCTATAAACCTCCGGATTACAAATCCGGAAGAGCGACTTTGAAAACGCTATGCTTAAAGCCTGAAAAACTACTTTCCAAGAAACGCTATAAAAATAAAGCCATGAATAAAGCCAAAGTAATAGCCAGCCTGATCAGCCTTCCGGAAGAATTCAAAACCGAAGAACTGATCGAGAAACTTTTATTTCTGGAGCAGGTGGAGAAAGGCGTGCAGGAGGTAAAAGAAGGTAAAACTGTGCCTTTTACTGATATAAAGAAGCAATTTAATTTCTCTTTAAACTAAGATGAAAGCACTGAAGAAATTTGCCTTACTTGGTTTGGTAGCGCCGCTGCTTTTCTCGCTGCTGTCTTTTACAAATGTTGGTGGCGGGGAAATTGTAACGATACGCATGTATGGACTTGGCTTTAGCGACCCACGAATCGTTGTTTCGTCAAAAGAAAAATCTACCGAAATTCAACTTGAGCGATTTAAAAATAACGCAGCCGAAAACAAGAATATGGAATTACTATCCAGAACGCTTGAGCAACATTATAAAGAAGGTTATAAAATAGAAACTTCCGATGTCGCTTTTATTAATGGCACGGGATTAATTTCCACCTACATCCTAACCAAATGAAACTGCTGAAGAAATCGATACTTCTGAGCTTAATAGCGCCGCTGCTTTTCTCCCTGCTGTCTTTTAAAAATGCAGTAGCCGGAGAAGGGAAAGTAGTAACTATTAGAATCTATGAATGCACTTATGGTTGTGAAGCTAAAATAATTATATCTACAAATGGTGAGCAAAAGCAAGTCACTCTAGAGAAGACAAAAGGGAAAGTTGACACTAACATTGACATCATAACTAATACGTTTGAGCAGTACTATAAAGAAGGATATAAAATAGAAGCATCAAACTCTATTTCTTCAACAGGCGCTAATCTTTTCAGTATAACCACCTACATCCTAACCAAATAACCCACCACTTTTCAACCCAAAAACGCTACCGTTTTCCGCAGAAAAATTGCACCAAAAATGGTAGGGTTTTAAAGCTAAAAAGTAAAATCTCCGTAAAAGCATTTAGCTATATAGCAAGCTGCTTTTAAAGAATAAGAACCGAAAATTAAGACAGAAACAGGCCTTTCCAGCCTGCGAGAACCATTAACTTAGGAAAAACATGTTAGTAGTAAAAAGAGACGGCAGACGCGAGTCGGTGAAGTTCGATAAAGTTACGGCCCGCATAGAAAAACTGTGCTACGGCCTGCACATGACCTATGTGAGCCCTATTGAAGTGGCCAAAAAGGTTATTGATGGTATTTACGACGGCGTTACTACCGTGGAGCTGGATAACCTGGCTGCCGAAACCGCCGCATCGCTAACCACCAAGCACCCCGATTACGCCATTTTAGCGGCGCGCATTGCGGTTTCCAATTTGCACAAGGTTACCAGCAAATCGTTCTTCAACACCATGAAGCAGCTCTACACCTACGTAGACCCGAAAACCGGCGAAAATGCCGCGCTGCTTTCCCGCGAAGTGTTCGAAGTAATTAAGAAACACGCTGCCGTTTTAGATTCTTCCATCCTTTACGACCGCGATTATTCTTACGATTATTTCGGTTACAAAACTCTGGAGCGTTCTTATTTATTGCGCCTGAATGGCAAGATCGTAGAGCGTCCGCAGCACATGCTTATGCGCGTGGCCGTGGGCATTCACAAAGACGATATCGATTCGGCGATTGAAACTTATAACCTGATGTCGGAGCGCTGGTTTACGCACGCTACGCCAACCTTATTCAACGCCGGCACGCCAAAACCGCAGCTTTCTTCCTGCTTCCTGTTAACCATGAAAGAGGACAGCATTGCCGGTATTTACGACACGCTGAAAAACTGCGCCATGATCTCGCAAAGTGCGGGCGGTATTGGTTTAGCGGCCAGCTCTATCCGGGCAACGGGTTCTTACATTAAAGGCACCAACGGCACATCCAACGGTTTGGTACCAATGCTGAAAGTGTTCAACGACACGGCCCGCTACGTAGACCAGGGCGGTGGAAAACGCAAAGGCGCTTTCGCTATTTACCTAGAGCCGTGGCACGCCGATGTCTTCGAATTCCTGGATCTGCGTAAGAACCACGGCAAGGAAGAAATGCGCGCCCGCGATCTTTTCTATGCCCTCTGGATCCCGGATCTTTTCATGAAGCGCGTGGAAGCCAACGGCGACTGGACCCTGATGTGTCCGCACGAATGCCCGGGTCTGGAAACGTCGCACAGCAAAGAATTCGAGCGTTTGTATGAAAAATATGAGCGTGAAGGCCGCGGCCGCAAAACCATTAAAGCGCAGGAATTGTGGTTTGCTATTTTAGAAAGCCAGACCGAAACCGGTACGCCGTACATGCTGTTTAAAGACCACGCCAACGCGAAATCGAACCAGCAGAACCTGGGTACCATCAAGTCTTCGAACCTGTGTACTGAAATTATTGAGTATACTTCTCCGGACGAAATTGCGGTTTGTAACCTGGCTTCTCTGGCTCTGCCGCGTTACGTGGTGGAAGATGCGAACGGTAAAAAACATTTCGACCACAAAAAACTGTACGACGTAACTTACCACGCTACCAAAAACCTGAACAAGGTTATCGATATTAACTATTACCCGGTAGAAGAAGCGAAAAACTCGAACCTGCGTCACCGCCCGATCGGGTTGGGCGTGCAGGGCTTAGCCGATACGTTCATTCATTTGCGCATGCCTTTCGAAAGCGAAGAAGCCGCGCAGCTGAACAAAGACATTTTCGAAACCATTTACTTCGCGGCCATGACGGCTTCGAAAGATCTGTCTAAGAAAGAAGGTCCGTATTCTACCTTCGAAGGTTCGCCGATTTCCCGCGGTATTTTCCAGTTCGATATGTGGGGCGTAACGCCGAATTCCGGTCGTTGGGATTGGGAAGCGCTGCGGAACGAAGTAATGGAGCACGGCGTGCGCAACTCTTTACTGGTAGCGCCAATGCCAACCGCTTCTACCGCGCAGATCCTGGGCAACAACGAAAGCTTCGAGCCATATACGTCTAACATTTACGTGCGCCGCGTACTGAGCGGGGAGTTCATGGTGGTAAACAAGCACCTGCTGAAAGACCTGATCAAACTCAACATCTGGAACGACAACATGAAAAACCAGATCATTGCGGCCAACGGGTCGATCCAGAACATTCCGAACATTCCGCAGAACATTAAAGATCTGTACAAAACGGTATGGGAGATCAAGCAAAAAACCATCATCGATCTGAGTGCTGACCGCGGCGCTTACATCTGCCAGAGCCAGAGCTTGAACCTGCACGTACAGAACCCGAACTTCGGTAAGCTGACCTCCATGCACTTCCACGCCTGGAAACGCGGCCTGAAAACCGGTATGTACTACCTGCGCACCAAAGCCGCCGTAGATGCCATCAAGTTCACGGTAGAAAAACAAGCCGCCGAAACGCTGGAGCCGATGATAAACGCCAAAGTTGAAGCTAATCAGGGGTATTCTGATATGCAATGTAGTTTGGATAATCCGGACGCTTGCGAGGCTTGTGGTTCGTAATTTTAGAATTGATTAGAAATAGAAAAGGGAGCTCAGAAATGGGCTCCCTTTTTTGTTTGATTAACTCATGTTAAACCAAGTATTTTATTTATTTTTAATGAAATATTGGAAATTGAATTTCAAGTTATACCTTTGAACTTAACTTATAAGTGAATTTGTTCGTACATATAGAAGAGTTCTGGGATTCAGAAAAGGTAAAATTTTACTCTTTACGAATTGAAGATGCTGATTATTTTGAAACTGATAATTTTATTGAGCGATTTTCAGATAGTGAACATAAAAGAGACTTAGAAGTTATTATAGAAGCTCTTCAAACAATTGGAGGAAAAAGAGGAGCTGAGGAAAGATATTTTAGACCTAAAAAGAACGCAAGAGCTTTACCTCAAATTAAAGGAGCCAAACTAAGGCTCTATTGCATAAGAGTTAGTAATGATATTGTTATCTTAGGGAACGGAGATATTAAAACTGCAAGAACCGATCAGGAATGCCCTAATGTAGGACCAATTTTTGAATTCATGAATAAGCTGGAAGCAGCATTCACAAATAAAGTAAGAGAAAAAGAAATTATCGTTGGCAATAAAAATCTTATTGGAGATCTAATTCTGGAAATCCATTATAACAGAAAGGCATAAGATTATGAAGAGCAAATTTTTTGACAAAATTGTTGTTTCAGAAGAAACAAAAAGGTTTGTGTCGAAATCGTTTGAAATTGGGGATGAAATTTTACGCATTCTCAAAGAAAAGAATATGACACAAAAAGAGTTAGCTGAAAAACTTGGGAAGAAAGAATCCCAGGTAAGTAAGTGGTTAACTGGAACTCATAACTTTACTTTAAAGACAATATCGCAGATTGAAGCAATTCTTAATGCTGATATAATTTTAGTACCTAAAACCTTTGAAATACACCTGAATATGGAGGTTCAGGCAGACAATCCAGAAAGCAATCTAGAAGAGAAAGATTTTGTAAATGTTTCCTTTAATAAAAGAGCTCTTCAGCTTACAGAAACTGAAGAGCTCTTTTCATAATAATAGAAATGGAAAAAAAGATTCCTTTTAAAACAGAACATATTGAAATCCTTGAGGCTAAGCTTACTCAATTCAATGTAAATGATATATCGGAAGAATCTTTTACTGTAAAAGATATTGAAACTTATAACTTCAATATTAATGCTGAATCTAGCATGACTGAAAAGCATTTGATTCGCATTATTATGGATGTAAGTATTTCAACTAATATTAAAGGAATTGATTATCCTTTAGGTAAAATGAAAACTCAACATATATTTCAAATTAAGAATATTGAAGAGTTACTAAGCTTAAACCAAGATTCTGAAAAAGCAAATAAAAGCCACGTGGACTTGCCTGATGTTATAGGAGCGACCCTGATTGGTTTATCTTATTCAGATACACGAGGGATGCTTATTTCAAGAGCTGCCGGCACAATTTTATCTAAAGTTATTTTGCCAGTTATTAATCCAAATCGCTTAACCGAAAAAGTAAGTCTTTAATCAATTTATATAAAAAAGCCCGGCGTATCTGCACCGGGCTTTTACTTTTTCAGGCCAAAACCATAGCGTTTTCCTTCCCACAAAAGCCCAATTATTTTTCGTTAACTTTATTACCGGAAAGGCGGTAAATTTAAAAGCTCCTTTTCTCTCTTTATGCCAGCCCAAAGCCTAAAAGACATTCTGATCCAACGCATCCAGTCCATCAACGACGAAGCTTTCCTGAACGCCCTGAAAGTTTTGACCGATGCCAAAATTGAGCATGATAATTACCAGCTAAGCCAGTTCGAGCAGGAGAAGATCAAAAAGGCCCAGCAGCAATACGCCCAAGGCGAAACTTCCAGCCACGATGAAGTAAAAGGCGAAATAAAGGAATATGTTTCCTTTGCTAAGGAAGTAAAACCTGAGAAAATACAAGGTTATACTTACGCTTTTTAAAAAACCGTAATTCTTAAATTTAACAACTTAAAAAGCCCGCTGCCACCGCACCGGGCTTTTACTTTTTCCACCCAAAACCATAGCGTTTTAATAAGCGGCCACAAACTTGCTGATCGCTTCGGCAACCACCTGGTTTAGCGTGGTATGTTTCTGAATGGCAACTAAAGCGGCTTTCTTATGCAGCTCCGGGTTTATGCGCACGTTGAAGGTTCCTTTAAAAGCTTTCTGGGGTTCTTTGCCTACTTCTTTGCATAGCTCAAGATAACCGTCTACGGCTTCGCGGAAGGAGTTTTCCAGTTCGTCGGGCGTGGTGCCTTCGAAGGTAACTACATCGGTAACCAGTTCTACTTTGCCAAAAAAGATGCGGTCTTCGGCGCTGTATTCTACGCTGCCGATGTAACCGTTATAGTTTAAAATATTGCTCATTGTTTCTTTCCTTTCTTCCTGAATTTCGTTGCTGCTCAAATTTTCAGGCTTTCCATAATTATTTTCAACTGGTAGGCTTTCAGAATGCTTCCCGGGTGCGGTTCGTGCAGGTAAATGATTGTTTTGCTTTCGGTATGCACAAATGCCCTGCGGCTACCACCCGTTTTTCCACCGGCTTTTAATTCGTAGCCATAAGCATTCATTAAGGTAGTTGCTTCTTTCCAGGTAAAATCCTTGGGCTTCGACTTAATGCGGGCTATAAGCTTTTCCAGTTTGCTCATATTACCTTTTACAATTGCAACTGGTTTTTAGTTGCTAAAAATAGTCAATATTATTCTAAGAAAGCAATTTCTAGTTACTAACCGCAAAAAAGCCCGCTGCCACCGCACCGAGCTTTTGACTTTTTCAGGCCAAAACCCTATCGTTTTAGCTAGAGCAAATCTTAAGGAATTGCCGGAAAATCAATTTTTTTTGATGCAAGTAACTATTGTTGTATATTGGCAGCGTTACTTTATACTCATCCTTTTTCTATGAAAACAATAATTACGCTTTTAGTTAGTTTCTTCGTTGCCATTACCGCAACTCAGGCACAGTGGGTTCCGCAAACCGTTCCGGCTAATGTTGACCTGGTCAGATATATAGATATTGTTGATCCGAATGTAATTTGGGCGTACCACCTCGATGTGGCGCCTAATATTTTGCGTACCACGAACGGTGGCGGTACCTGGTCTACAGTAACCGTAAATATTCCCAATGCAGCCGGCAAGACCTTCGATATTTTTTCGCTGGAAGCGATTGATGCGAATACGGCTTACATTGCTGGCGCGCTTGGGGGTAGTGTGGGGCCACGGCTTGCTCAGGTATATAAAACTACTGATGCCGGCATAACATGGACTTTAATTCCCGGTATTTACACGTCCCAGAATTCATACGTTAACTTTGTTCAGTTTTTTGATGCGAGTAATGGTGTGATAGTCGGCGATTTACAGGAAATTTACACGACGAATGATGGCGGAAATACCTGGACCATTGTTCCGCAAGCGAATTTACCGGCTCCGACAGCAGAAGATTACACCCTGGAAAGGAGAGTTGTTTTAGGCGATACGATCTGGGTTACGGCTGGAGGTATGCGGATCTATAAGTCGATCGACAAAGGATTGCATTGGACGGCTTCGAGCACCAATATAGTTGCGAATACTCCTGGTTTCGGGCCGATTCCGGTTGGTTTAGCCTTTCAGGATGGAAATATTGGCTTAGTCAACCATGGCAATAATTTAAGCCGGACTACCGATGGTGGCCAAACCTGGACCCCGGTTACTTATTCCGGCCCGTTCTTTAATTATGGAATTACTCATGTAACTGGTACTCCCCAAACGTATGTAAGTTTTACCCCTGTAAATACTAATCCGGGCATTTCTATTACCCACGATGGTGGTTTAACCTGGAGTCTGATGGATAATAATGCACATTCGAGCGCGGCCTTTATTAATAGCCAGACAGGTTGGAGCGGCGGAATCGGGACTATGTATAAATTAGCCGCTAATATTTCAGGCACTACCAAAGAATTATCTTCCGCAAACAATTTTGTGATCTATCCGAATCCGAGCCAGGGCCTGTTTACTATTATTCCAGCTTCAGCCAAATCTTTTAATTTAGAGGTCTATGACCTTGCCGGGAAAAGAGTAATGCAGCAGGAAGGTAATCGTTTCGGTAAAAATGCACTTGATCTTTCAGGGCAGAAAAAAGGTATTTACCTGCTTCATATTTTAAGTGGTGAGCAGCAGATCATAGAGAAAATCGTTTTGCAATAATGCCTGTTTATTCCAATAAAAAAAGCCCGATGCAGCTGCACCGGGCTTTTGACTTTTTGGGGCTGAAGCCCTACCGTTTTTAGAACTTACAAACCCGCAATATTAACTCTTAAAATATTGCCTTTGGTTTTCTTGCCTTCGTTGGAAATGAAGAGTTCGCCGGCGGGGCTGAACGCGATGCCCTCAGCTTTGTAGAACTCGTTTTTGCTGAACGGGAAGCGGTTTTTGATTTCGCCGTTGGAGTCTAAAACCACGATCTGGCAGTTTTTGGCGTCGGTTACGTAGATGTTGCCGGTTTGCGGGTGTACCTGCACTTCGGAGGGCATCATGGTTTCTTCGTTATCGAAAATGCTGGCAAAAACCTGGTGACTGAAATCGATCTTATAAACCGGCGTTGGGTTCAGCTTTTTGGTGCTCAGATCGAAGCTGTAGATGCCTTTATAAGTCTTGCTGTTGGAATCCTGGTCTTTTACGGCCAGCAGCAGGCGGTTATTTTTGGCATCGTAACCCAAGCCTTCGATGTTGTTGTCTTCGGTGAAAGCGGTTTGGTGCTCGGTAACTTTCGGGCGGTTGCTTTCAAAATCGGCTACTTCAAACAAACGGCCGTCGGAGCGAACCACGTAGGCGGTTTTGCCTACCACGGTTATGCCTTCAAAATCGCCGGGATCGGTAAAATCTACTTCGCGCTCTATTTTAGCGGTGGCGGTGTTGTAAATGAAAATGGTGCCCAGTTCGTCCTGCACGCAGGCAAAGCGGTTCGGGCTCAGGTAAGCAATGCCGGAAACTTCGCGGAGCACATCGGGTACTTCCCACTTGGCAACCACCTGAACGGCTTTGGAAGCGGGTTCTTTGTCGGCTTTACTTTTTTTGCCTTTATCGGTGGCGATCTCGGTTAAAAGTTCCGGTTTCAGCATTTCCGATGCTTCGGTTACCAGGAAAAAAGCCGATAATCCTAACCCTACAATGCCTGCTGCTATCTTTTTCATCTTGGTATCTCCTTTATTTGAAAGCCCGGCGCAAACGCCTTTGGTGGCTCGAAATTTATTTAATTACGCGGTACAAAGCCTTAACCCGTTAAAACGGCAAGGTAGTTTCTTTGCCATCGACGGTGAAGATCAGCTCTTTGCTTAAAACATACCACCGCGTAAGCTCTACTTCATAATACGTTTGACCGTTGTATTCGATCTTTTCAGCTTCGTCGAGCTCGTAGCCGCTGTATTTTTGCTTAATGGCATTGGTTACGGCCGCCGGAACTGCGGAATTTTCAATCTCCTGTTTCTGCATAAGCACTTTGCCCGAAGCATCTAAAACTACCGAACGTTCGGCGGTGCCTTGCTCAAATTCCACTTCGTATTTGTCGTTCAGTTTCTCCCATTCAGGTTTCTGGGCATCGGAGAACTGGCTTTTAAAGCTGTTCATCACGACGCTGGGTACTTCGGTTTCTTTTATGTCCTGCGCTACGGCGAAAAGGGAAGAGGTGCTTAATGCAATGGCTAAGATTAATGGTTTCATGATCTTATTTTATGTTTTAGATTATTTCTGATGTAAAGTTCGGGAGGGATTTGGGAAGGAATTGGGAATGTTAAGGTTTTTTTGAGTTTTGTTTTTGGGTTTTAAGGGGTTAAACCATACCGTTTTTCGTCAGCTCGACGTCAGGAGAGACCTCATCAGGTTGGTAGTAACTTTTGCTTGTGCCTAGGATATTCTTTTTTCTTTGTATCCTGAGCACAATTGAGCGCGGGAGCGCGAAGATTGCGAGCGTAGCTCTGAAGGACCTCGTAGGCAGATAGTCGTAATGACTTTTAAGGCACTAGATCATAGCGTTTTCCTTTTACGTTATTTGGTCATCCCGAGTGAAGTATAAGGAACTTATGAGGCCTCACAAATGACTTTTAAGGCATAAAGGGATAGCGTTTTTGAAAAATATTTTCTACTAAACTTCTGGCTTTCAGTTTTTACCGGCAATTTTTTTCCTCAAGCCGGGGGGCTTCGTTTCTACGTTCGCGTCTCACCCTTTCCTTTGCTTACGCAATTTTGCTGCGCAAAAGTCGGAAAGTGCGGAGGCCGCGCACGCAGAAACTGGTAGATTTCCCTTCTTCGTAGCAGGCTTTTTATCTCCTGTAGCGTTTCAACTGACGCTGCGCTGGCGATATCGTGAAATCATAAATTTAAAATCGAATACATGAAAGGGCACCTACAAGGGATGCCCCTACTTTTATTGGATTTCTAAATCCTGCCTATCTTTTAAATCTCAAAAATCTCAGTTGAGACGAAATCACATAAATCATAATAATCAAATGAATCAACGGTTCAGACAATTCCCGCCAGGGTGGGGTAAACCGAAAACCGGTGCTTGCCTTCCTCGAAACTGTATTCGATTCTGAAATTATATAAATCTGCAATGGCTTTCACGATAGCCAAACCCAGGCCGGTGCTGCCGGAATTTTGTTCGCCTTTGTAGAAACGTTTGAAAAGATGGTCTGTATCTAAAGCTTTTCCGGGGCCGGTATTTTCTACGGTTAAGTTATCCGGATTTATAAAAACAATCATAGAGCCGCTGGGAATGTTGTGCGTGATGGCATTTTTGAGCAGGTTCGTAAGCAGGATGTTCGCCAGATCGGGGTTCATTTGTAGGTTTAGCGTTCCGGTTTCTTCCAGGTGTAACGTTACTTCGCGGTGTTCTGCCAAGGCTTCGAAATCTTCGAGTTGCTTTTTGGTGAGTTCGTTGAAATTGGTTGCGGAAACTTCCGGGAACTGGCGGTTTTCTATTTTGGAAAGTTGCAGCAAGGATTTATTCAGGCGGGTGGAACGCTCGAGGTTGCTTATGACCGAAGCCAATAGCTGCATTTGTTCTTCGGTTAAGTGGTTGCTTTCTACCAGTAATTCGAGTTTGTTCAGGCTGATTGCCAGCGGCGTTTGGAGTTCGTGGCTGGCGTTTTCGATGAATTGTTTCTGGCTGGTGAAGGTGGCGAGGTTGCTTTTGATGAGCTTTTCTACGGTTTCGTTCAGCAGCTTGAATTCTTCGATGTTGGTGGGCGTGGTTTGCAGCGGTTGCTGGTCTTCGAGGCGGAATTTCTTAAGGCGTTCCAGCAGGCGGTAAAACGGTTTCCAGATCTTTTTCAGCAGGTAATTATTCAGGAGTAAAATACTGGCTACCAGACCTAAATAAAGCCAAAGGAGGGAATAAAGCAGGTCTTCGATAAGGTCGTCTTCTTCTACCATACTGGTTATAACCTGCATTTCGTAATAGCGACCGTTGGAGTGGATGAACGCGGTTTTGAGCAGGCGCACTGGCTCGAAATCTTCTTCGTACTCCATGTACATGAGCGTGTCCTGGTAAGTATCGGTGTAAGATTGCGCTCTGGCCAGCGGAATTTCCTTGATGGTGAAATAGCCGGCTTCGAATTCGGGTTGGTTTAGAATGGTGGTATCGGCGGAAGCTTTGCGGATAACGAGCAATTTCTGGTTTTCGAGGCCGTCGTCCATGCTGTCGTAAATTTCGTCGAGCATGGAATAGTAGAACAGGCCGGCCCAGATGGAAATAATGAGCAGCAAAATGCCAGCAAAGTACGCCGAGGTGTAGTTGAGCAGTTTCATGTGCGTAGTTTAGTCGGCCACCAGTTTGTACCCGATGCCGTAAATAGCCTGAATTTCGATCTCGGCCTGGCTGTCTTTCAGTTTTTTGCGCAGGTTTTTGATTTGGGAATATACGAATTCGAAGTTATCAGCCTCGTCAATCTGGTCACCCCACACGTGTTCGGCCAAGGCAGTTTTGCTTACCAGCCGGCTTTTATTTGTTACTAAATAAAGCAGCACGTCGAATTCCTTGCGGTTTAAGGGCAGATCTTTGTTGTTCACTTTTACGGTGTGGCTTTCCGGATCTATGGTTACGTTATTGAGCACAACTTCGTGGCTGCCTTCAAATTTCTTGCGCCGCAACACCGATTTTACCCGCGCGTGCAGTTCGGCCATGTGAAATGGTTTCGGCAGATAATCGTCGGCGCCGAGGTTTAAACCGGCAACTTTATCGTCTATGGAATTTTTAGCGGAAACGATGATCACGCCGTCGGTTTTCTGAAGCTTTTTGAGTTCCTGCAGAATTTCCAGGCCGCTGCCGCCGGGCAAACCAATATCCAGCAAGATGCAATCGTACTCGTAAATGCCGATTTTATCTAGAGCCTCATCGAAATTAGTGGCGGTTTCTACGCGGTATTTCTCTTTTTCCAGGGAAGTTACTACGTTGTGCAGCATATCGGGCTCGTCTTCAATTACCAGGATCTTCATGTCAGTTCAGGCGTTCAGTTTGGGTAAAGTAAACGCAGAAATCGGGAAAGATGTGGGAATTTTATTTTTTTAGAACAGGTATTAGGACACAAGTATTAAGAATTGAAATGTTTCTATATGTAAAACGATAGGATTGTGGTATGAAAAAGTCCGCATCGGAAATTTCCGATGCAGACTTTTGTGTTTTCTTTGACTTTTTGGGATGAAAAGGATATCGTTTTGGCCTCGGCTTTTTTTTCTGGTTTTCGCCTGAATCTGCGTTTTGTAGTTTGCTTATCGTAGTCAGTTCACCTCGGTCTGTGCGCCACAGACCGAGGTGAAGGTAGAAACGTTTCTGCAAACCGCCAACAAGGTCCTTCGCTGGCGCACAGTATGACAATATCTTGACTTTTTCCGACCTAAACCCTACCGTTTTACCCGATCTTCACCGAAGTCATGGTAAGCGAACCGGCCATGGCTTTGTCGTTGAAAAAAGATACAGAATCTTTGCTGCCTTTTAAGCCGAGCGTGTAAAGCAGTGGCAGGTAATGATCCGGAGTTGGAATGGCTAGCAGCGCTTCTTTGCCTAAATTCTTATAATTGATGAGCGGTTTATGGTCGCCGTTGGCAATGAGTTCTTTGAATTTGGTATTTAGCGTTAAAGCCCAATCGAAACCGAATTCAGAATCGAGTTTATCCCAGGCTACCATGCCGAGGTTGTGCACCATATTGCCACTGCCGATTATCAGAACGCCTTTTTTGCGGAGATCGTAGAGTTCTTTGGCCAGGTCGTAGTGGTATTGCGGGTCTTTGTAATAATCTATGCTGAGCTGTAAAACCGGGATATTTGCTTCCGGGTACATGTGGCGCACAATGGTCCAGGTGCCGTGGTCGAGGCCCCAGTCGTGGTCCATTTCTATTTGCGTGTTTTTGAACAGCGCTGCGGTTTCTTTTGCTAATAGCGGATTGCCGGGCGCGTTGTATTGCACGTTGAATAATTCCTGCGGAAAGCCGCCAAAATCGTGAATGGTTTTGGGGAAATCCATGGCGGTAATTCTGGTGCCGCGGCTGAGCCAGTGCGCAGAAACTACTAAAACGGCTTTCGGAACGGGAATTTCCTGCGCCATTTTCTTCCATCTTCGGCTGAATTCGTTGTCCTGGATGCCGTTCATGGGCGAGCCGTGACCAATAAAAAGCACAGGCATTAAGTTGCCGTCTTCTTTAAGCTCGCCGGTAAATTTATTAAATGCTGAAAAGCCGGTTATTCCCACGGTTCCTAAAAGTAAAGTTTTAATAAAATGTTTCCGATCCATGACTTTGTTCGGTTAATGGTTGCTGCTTGTTAGTGAAAACAAGGGCAAGAGTACTATTGTGCCCGCTTGGGAGGGGTGAGGCAGGATTGAAACTTTCGCTGATCAGCTTTAAATGCCGTAAGCATACGCAATTGGCAATGAAATTTTCAATAATTGAATCCTCCCTCTATCCCCTCCGAAGGGGGACTTTTTTTGTTGCAACGCCTATCGTTTAATAAGCAATGGTAAAGCGTTGACGGATGTGCTGCGGGTTTTCCAGTTCGTCTACAATGGCCAGAGCCGTGTCTTCTACCGAGGCTACGCTGCGGCTGCTTTCATCGAACACCGGATTTTCGAGGCCTTTTCGGTAGGTACCTTTGCGTTGGCCGGAAGTTCCCGGGTGCATTTCTAAGGCCGGGCTCAGGAAGGTCCATTCGAGGTCTTTTTCTTCTTTCAGGTGGTTCAGGTAATCGCGGGCAGCGGTTGCGCCGGGCTTGATCTGCTCGGGGAATTCCGGCGTGTCTACAAACTGGCCACCATCTGGCGTGTATAAACTACCGGCGCCGCCAACAAAAATGAAACGCTTCACGCCTGATCTTTTCACGCCTTCCTGAATAGCCTTAGAACCGTTCAGGAAATCGTTGTACAGGTTTGGGTTGGTCCAGCCGGCATTAAAAGCGCTGATCACAGCATCGTAGCCTTTTATTTTTTCGGCAAGTGCTTCAGGTTGGGTAACGTTGGTTTGTACCGCGGTTACATTCGGGTGCTGCTTTTTAATATTGGCTGCGTTGCGGGTTAAAGCGGTTACTTCGTGGCCACGTTCTACTAATTCGTTTAAGATTGCAGTGCCTACAAAGCCGGAGGCGCCTATTAATGCTACTTTCATATCTGATATTTTTCTGTTTAAAGCAAATGTGTTTTTTATTATGCAGTCATTTATAAATCTGTAATAATTTAGCTTACAGTTATGGAGAAAAAAATTAACTGAACTGGCTGGCAAAATCGGCTAAGGTTTTCTTACCCAATTTCTGCAATACAAAAAATTCAGCTTCAGAATACAGTTCGTCTAAGCGCGTGTTAATTTCTTTGCCCACCGGGCAGGCCGGGTTTGGGTTGTTGCTTTTGCCTAATAACGCATGTTGCTTCACGGCCTGGTAAATATCGGAAAGCAGTATTTCGGAAGCCGGTTTTGCCAGGGTGCTGCCGCCACCTTTGCCTTCTTTGCTTTCCACCAAACCACAATTCCGCAGGTTACTTAATTCTTTGCGCACAACGGCCGGATTCAGGTTTATGCTGCCGGCAATGTATTCGGATGGCAACAATTCGCCCGGCTGCAGATGAAGCAGGGTTAGAATGTGCAAAGCCGTAGCAAACCGGACGTTATTCATAACTGTAATTGTTTTTATTACAGTACAAAGAAAAGCAAACCGAAGTTCAAAAGCAAGTCTGGTTTAAGAAATTGTAGTTCAAGAATTTAGAAAGCGACTTTAGGAAACAGCAGTTTTCAAGCCGAAAAGCATAGCGTTTTACAAAGAAAAAGCCGGCAACTTTATGGCCGGCTTTGACTTTTTTGGGCGAAAATACTACTGTTTTTATTGCAGCAGTTTGAGCAGATCCGCTTCTATGCTTTGGCGCACATTTTCTACCACGCGGCCTTTTTCTTCGCCGTTTTGCATGATTATAAACGTTGGCACATTGTTTACGCCATATTGCTTTTCCAGTTTATCGGGCGAATTCTTTTGCTCATCTACCAGGTAAAGTTTTACGCTGCTTTGCGGTATGCCGGCTGCTTCCAGTGTTTTAAAGAATTTCGGAAGCAGGTTCTGCGTATCGGAGCACCACATACCGCCAAAAACCAGGAACGTAGCATCTTTAGACAACGCTTTATTGAGTTCAGCAATTGTGGAGGCGTCGGGTTGGTAGCTTGCATAAGTAGGGTTGAACCAGGTACAGGTAGATTCTAGGGTTAAAAGTTTGGCATCGGTGGTGCCTAAAAGCGGGGCGGTTTGGGCCATAGTGGCAAAAGTTATAAACGTGAAAAGAATGGCAAGTAAATGTTTCATGGTGCAAAGATACGGGTTTGCCTTATATCGGTTCAATCGGCAATAAATTGACCTGAAACAAGACATTTTGACTTTTTTATCCTGAAATCATAGCGTTTTTGCTGCCTTTCTGTCGCAAAAAAGCCGGAATTTGAATTATGGCTGCATGCAGCGTGTTTGGTATATAGTTTGTAATACACAGGCAAACAGAAAGGAAGAATAAGCCATGAAGCTTTTTAAAGATAAGAAATTTTTACAAACCATTGCCCGCCAGATAGACATCTGGAATACCCTTGGAGGTGGTGTGGTTCAAACGGAAGTAAACGTTGAAAAACGTAAAAAAGGCGCCATTATTCACGTTTCGGCACCGTCAGTAAATCCGGAAGCGTTCCAGATCTTGCTGAACCAGAACAAGCTTACCGTTTTTGCGGCTTTGCCAAATACAGAAGATAACGATGTGCAGATCCCGCTTTTTTACCAGGAATTCATTTTGCCGCAACATGTAGCTCTGGACCGGATAAAAGCAGTTTACGAAGGCAATGAACTTCAGGTGCGCCTGCCGTATCTGGAAACCTATACCCGCCAGATAGATATAGAATTTGAGTAATTTTTTGATTGTTTAAAGTGAAAAAAGAGGCGTTGTTTTGCAGCGCCTCTTTTTTTTGTGCAGTATAAATGCAGTTGTTCTGAATGAGCATTTTCAGGGAGAAAGGATGCTTCGCTCAAAATTTTGGATGGTTCACAAATTGTTGCTATGCAAGGCTTTATGTAGTGTATTCGAGCTGAAACCTTAGATTGGTGGAGTGGGTATAAAATTTGTTCCGGGCAGAAGGCCAGGATTTTTTTCAGTTAATTATACCAAGAAAGGAGAATGTAATTATGGCAATTCAAAAATTTCGAAACCCTTTGGCCGACGAAACAACGCCGTCGAGCTTTAGCTCCATGCTGGATCGGTTTTTCAACGATTCCTTAAATTCCCGCAAGGCTATGGCCAGCTTTACGCCCCACGTAGATACTTCAGAAACCGACGAGGCTTACGAGATCGAAGTTTCGTTGCCGGGGCTGAAAAAAGAAGAGATCGATATCGATTTTCAGGATGGCCGCCTGACCATTTCCGGCGAACGTAAATTCTCGGACGAAAAGAGAACCAAGAAATACCACATGCTCGAAAGCCAGTATGGTTCATTTATGCGGTCTTTCTATTTGCCAGATACCATAAATTCTGAGGCAATAGATGCCGAGTTCGAAGATGGTGTTTTGCGTATTAATGTTCCGAAAGAGACCCGCAAAATTGCCCGGAAGCAGATCCAGATAAAAGGTGCTTCTGATAAAAAGAACGCTGAAAATGCAACTAAAAGCAGTTCCGGCAACGGCAAGCAAAAACGCTAGGTTTTTCGGGTTAAAAACTACTTAAAATGGAAAAGCGCTGCAAAGCGCTTTTTGTTTTTTAGTTTAACAGGCAGGCCGCAAAAGTATTCTGCTAAAATTCAGGTAATCTGGCTTTTCGGTTTTACTTTTATACCTGAAAATTATTCCCTTTTAAATTATGGAACCACTTACCAGTTCCAGGAAATGCCCCGGCTGTGGCCAATGGTCGGCGTGGCAACAGCACCCCGACGACAGGTGCGAACATTGCGGAAACGTGCTCGACCCGCAGGGATTAAAAGCCCGGCAAATGCGCGAACAAGATGAATTCCGGCAAAAAGATCAGTTCAACATCAGCTTGATTGAGATCTATCCCTACGATTCGGGGTTTACCCGTTTCTGGAAACGCATTGTGCAGGCTTTTCAGATCTCGCTGATGGCTATCATTTCGTTTATTATATGGGTGGTTACAATTTTGGCCGGCTGAATTTTGCTGTTTTCCGGAATCCGCTTTTGCAGATATGCAGTTTTTTATACGTTTTGCATACCGTTTTGCGGCGCGTAGTACCCATAGAAAATGGCTTTCTGAATAATTACCTGAACGACCTGCTTTGTTTACCTTTGGTTTTAGGTGCCGCCGTATTTCTGCAACGCAATATGGTGCTGCGCCAGGCAGATTATGCCCTTACAGGCTGGCAGATCGGGTTGGTGGTAATTTACTTTTCGTTAATGTTTGAAGGCGTGATTCCCTTATTTGTAAGCCGCTATACCGCCGACTTTTTTGACGTAATCTGCTACGGTTTGGGTGGCTGGGCTTTCTGGTTTTTCGGAAATGCCAGAGGAAGTGAACTGGTGCGAAGTGCTTAAAAAGAGCCTTTAATCTTTCAGGAAACGGGCTTTAATAATGGTGGAAAGGTAATCGTAAACTTCGGTAACTTCTTTATCGAACATAAAAACGTTGTAAGCGTCGGCGGTGGTTTTCATTACGCGGCAGCCATTCTCTATCATCATAAAGATTACTTCGCGGATGCGTAAAGGGTGTCCGGCCACATTCAGCATACAGATCGAGTCGCTGCTTTCTACCTGCAGAAACATGTGCTGGATATCGTTCTCGTTATATATGTATTCTGAAGTTGCTGACATTGCGAGCTAAATTTATTGTTAACAGATCGGTTCGTTCTGCCGAAACAATGCTGAAACCTTCAAAAGAGATAACGGCACTTACTTGGGAACAAAAATTAATTACGCGTATTCATAATGTGAAAGGCTTGCGCCCGCGAAATTTCTCTGGTTAATAATACTTCTTCCCGGCACTGGACATCGCGGCAGAGTTGCAGCTGAAAAGTGTTCCGCTGATCGTAAAAGATTTGAGCAGACAGGTCTTCGTAGCTTATCTTGAAAATACGCTTTGCTTTTTTGCGTATCCGGGAAAGTTGGGAAGATATGTTATTGTTGATTTTCATATTCTTTGCACATATTCACTTACAGGGATATACGGCTTTAACGGTTATATGCTACAAATAAGTTTCTAATTCAATATAAATCAAACAAGTTGCTTTAAATAGTGCAATTATTGCCACTGTTTTAGAAGATAATCTGACTAAAAAACGGACAAAGAAAAGCCGCTTCTGGTAGAGGCGGCTTTTCGGAATCTGTTTTCCCAATGGGCAAAAATTTATTTGTATTGGTAGAAAATGCGCGGCATAGGTGTTTTTGCTCCCCGTGATATTGGCTGACGATCAGGCAGCCAAACTTCTTCCTGATCGGAAATAATAAACCAAAGGCGATTCGCTTTCTGGGTAGATTGAGCAGTATTTTTTAAGCAAGGCTGCGCGCTGTTCGGCTTTGATTTTTGCTCCAGCATTTGCTGTTGGGGCGGTTGCTGTGCCATAACGAGGGCAGTTTGCAATAGCGCGGCGAAAAGAAATAAAAGCTTTTTCATAGATGTGAACTTTAAAAGGTGTAAAAAAAATGAGAGCTCCTGATATCTGGAACTGTTACTTATAAGATGCAAAGCAAGCAGCCCGGGTTGCCTCCAGTAAAATTTTATTTCTTATTTTATTTATAAAAAATATTTTCAACAGTGCTTCGGGTTTTTCTGCCAAAAAGCATAGCGTTTTACAGATAAAAAAAACTTGGCCGAAAATCTTCCTGCGAATTAAAAGGGCTGGGCTTTCCGTTGCCAGATCTTCCGGTTAATTATATTCAAGCGCTGTGCCAATAAAATTAAAATGCGACAAATAGCTTGTTTAGTGCGTTTTGGCGGATTTTTGAAAATTTACTGTGCTAAAAACAGACAAGGAGTGTGCTCTTCCGATACACTTTATCATGCTGCGTTTCCGGAGGTGAAAATAGGAAGCGCGCTTGATTGGGAATAGAGAATAAACCTATTGGAAACAGAAGCGTTTAAAGTCGTTTCGGTATAGATAAAGTTATATATTTATATCTGTGAAAGTTCTGGTGTTTATAAATGAGAAAGACCATTCTTTTTAGAATGGCCTTTGCTTTCACCCACTACTAACTGTTCATCGCCGGGCTGCTTATTGTTTGGCAGCGGTGGCGGTAACTGGTTGTTTCTTTATTTTTGGCAAATGCGTATTGTGAATATAGCCGCTTTCTGAGCCGGCCGTTACAATAGACCAATTCGCATCAAACTTGCGCACCAGCATTACATCTTCGGTGCTGTTCAAAACCTTTACCACTTCCCCTTTGGTTGTTGGCTGGCGATAAAGATTTACATTGTCCGATTTTAATTTTACCGGCTCCTGAGCAAATACAAAAGCGGCTTGTAATGATAATGCGAAGGCTAAAACTAACTTTTTCATAATTTCCTGAATTTAAATTTTTTTATAATACTTATGTTTTGTTTTCTGTATCTGGTAGCTGAACCGGGTGCTGCTTAAAAGATGCCGGCGGCTTGGTTCAGGTTGCCCGGGATTCTTAAATTTTTCTGAAATATTTTCTCCGGAAGAATTATGGATTGAAAATTGCTGAGCCATTCTGGTTTTGCCCGTTTTTTGGCCCGGCCTATATTCAGAAACCTGATACCAGAAATTCAACCATTGTGCCAGTAGCTAAAAATGCCCTAAATAAGCTGGAAAAGCGCTTTTTTTATTTTTAGTAGAATATATTTGTAATGTTTGCGTACAAAGCTGTGTCCGGAAACAAACACCCAGAAGGAATGAATTATGCGGGAAGGGCACAAAACGGAACTGAAATTTTAAAAGACTATGCATTTGCAACGAATATTATTTGCTTCCTTATTTTTCCTGCTGATCGGTTTCGGTGCTTCTGCCCAAGCTACAAAGCCTAATATTTACAACCCGCAGGCAAACGCCGCCGCCGAAATGCAGCAGGCTATTAAAACCGCCAAAGCGCAGAATAAACATGTGCTGCTGCAAATTGGCGGAAACTGGTGTTCCTGGTGCATTAAATTCCATAATTTCACCACTACCGATGCGCAGTTAGATTCGGCGCTGCGGGCAAATTATGTAGTGCTGAAAGTAAACCACAGCAAAGAGAACCAAAACCTGGATGTATTGCAGAAACTCGATTATCCGCAGCGGTTCGGTTTTCCGGTTTTCGTGGTTTTAGATGGCGAAGGCAAGCGCTTGCATACTCAGAATTCCGCTTACCTGGAAGAAGATAAAGGTTACAGTAAAAAGAAGATACTGGAATTTCTGGGCCATTGGTCTAAGCCGGCTTTGAATCCGGAAAACTATAAAAAACGCTAGGGTTTACGCCTTAAAAAGTCATTAACCCACACGCTAAGACCGAACAAACCAACTTATGTATTTTTTGAGATCGCTTTCTTACACTGTTTCCCTGTTCTTAATATTTCTGCTGGCAGGCTGCGCAAGCACTTATACCGAAACCGGCAAAGCATCTTTTTACAGCAATAAACTGAAAGGTCGGAAAATGGCCAACGGCGATAAATACCGGCCGGGCAAACTAACCGCTGCGCACAAAACCCTGCCTTTCGGAACCCGCTTAAAAGTTACCAACCTCGATACCCATAAATCGGTGAAAGTGAAAGTTACCGACCGCGGACCTTTTGCCCCGGGCCGGGTGGTAGATCTTTCCTATAAAGCTGCTAATAAAGTAGATATGATAAAGGCCGGCGTGGCGCCCGTAAAAATTAAAGTGATCGGGAAAAAGAAAAAGCCCTGAACAGGAAAGCATGAGACTTTATGAATTACTGTGTTTTTCCGGAGCGTTGGTTTTCTTAAGGTTTAAAGAAATTCAGTATAAAAGTTAAAATATTTTAAAGGTCGGGCAACTGCCGGAAGTTAAAAGCTGTCTTGCCGGTTATGTTATTTCAATCAGGAGGTTGGTATATGAAGAAGTTATTTACGTTATTTTTTTTAGGAATGGCCTTTGCTGCAACGGCACAATCCAGAACTTCAGAACCCGAATTGGCAAATAATGCTGCCGCAATCAGCCGGGTAATGGCCCACGATCTGCAACTCAACGAGCAGGAATATATTCAGATCAAAAACCTGACGTTTGAAAAGCTTCGGACAATGGCCGAAATACAGGATAACTATGCTTATAACCCCAGGCTGCGTAACCTGAAACTGGAAGAAACAGAAAAAGCTTATCAGTGGCAGGTACGGCATGCGTTAAACGCCAAACAGGTAGAGCAATATTTGGCCTGGCACGAAAGTGCAGAGGCGGTTTTAACCAGTGTGCATGTGAAATAGATTGGCAGCAGTAACCGAAAATGGTGTAAAAGCCGGACCGTAAAGGGCCGGCTTTTTTTTATGGTTTTCAGTAAAAAACGGTAGGGTTGAGGCCAGAAAAAGTGTCTTGGTTTGCGAAGGCAGGCAACGGTTAAGGCTAAACCTGCGAATTGTAAGTATTTACCTGGAAATTCTATAAAAAAAACGCTATCTTTAGTTGTTACAAAACTGCCTGCTTTATGTTTCAAACACTTACACGCTTAAGTTTTTTGCTGGTCTTTTTGCTGGCTGCATTTATTAACCCGGCTGCCCGCGCCGCCAATCCTCCTTCTGGCGATTTCGGCGAAAGTAAAAGCCTGGAATTTATTCAGAACCGTAACCAGTGGAATGCTGCTATAAAATACCGGGCGATGCTCAGAGGTGGCGACTTGTATCTGTTGCAAAACCAGTGGGTATATAGTTTTTACGATGCTTCTGAAGCAGGAAACCACATTCACGGAGCACCTAAAAATGAAAAACCAGCGCAGACCAGCCAATATATGCGGGCGCATGCTTATACCGTTTCGTTTCTGGGCGGCAATGCAAGTCCCGTACTGGCAACGGAACGGCCTACGCCGGGCTTCCGCAACTATTTTATCGGCAACGATCCTTCGCATTGGGCTTCTGAAGTAAAAGCGTTTGAAGAAGTGCAGTATCAGGAAATTTATAAAGGCGTAACCGCAAAGATCTACGAGCATGAGCAGAAGCTGAAATACGATTTTGTGCTGGTACCCGGCGCCGATCCGAAACAGATCCGGATGCAGTACGATGGTCCGGAAAGCATGCAACTGGTAAACGGCGACTTAGTTATTAAAACCTCCGTGAATACCGTAACCGAGCAAAAGCCTTACGCTTACCAGATCGTAAATGGCAAACAGAAAGAAGTAGCCTGTAAATTTCAGCTGAAAGGCAATATTGTAAGCTTCGTTTTCCCGAAAGGCTACCGCAAAAAACTCCCGCTGGTTATTGACCCAACACTGGTTTATTCTTCCTATACTGGCTCTACTACCGATAACTGGGGCTTTACGGCAACTTATGACAATGCCGGCAATATTTATTCCGGAGGCGTAGCTTTTCACGTTCTTCCATTTGGTCAGGGGCCTAGCCCGGGTAATTACCCGGTAACTACGGGCGCCTTTCAGGTAATTAAATCCGGTATGTCAGACATTGGCCTTATGAAGTTCAATCCTACTCTTTCGGGGCCAGCCAGCCGGGTTTGGGCTACTTATTTAGGCGGTAACGGTATAGAAGCGCCGCATAGTTTGGTGGTGAACAATCAGAATGAGCTTTTGATTCTGGGTACTACCAGTTCCAATAATTTCCCAACACCAAATGGTTTTGATAGTGGTTACAATGGTGGTACGTTCATAGATCCGTTGAATGATGGCTTTGCCGAGTATCTGCAATATCAAACCGGTTCCGACCTGTTTGTTTCCAAACTGAATGCCACCGGAACAGCGTTGGTGGGTTCTACTTACCTGGGTGGCAGCGGCAACGACGGTTTGTTGACCATTACTTCTCCGTTGGTTAAGAATTATGGCGATCAGTTTCGCGGCGATATTACGGTAGATGGTTCAGACAACGTTTATATTGCTTCCTCTACCAGTTCCTCTAACTTTCCTTTACAGAATGCTTTCCAGAGCCTCCAAAGCGGTGGTGTTGCCGATGCGGTAGTATGTAAACTTTCGCCTGGGCTTAATAACCTGCTCTGGAGCTCTTACTTGGGTGGCTCTGGTGCCGATGCTGCTTATTCTATTCAGATCGACAATCAAAACAACGTGTATGTTTGCGGCGGAACCTCCAGCACAAACCTCGCACAAACGGCCGGCGCCTGGAAAACTACCAATGCAATGGGCTTTACGCCGGTAGATGGATTTGTAAGTAAAATTACAGTGGCTGGTAATGTGCCTTCGTTGTTCCGTACTTCTTACATTGGAACCACTGTGGGGCAAACTGGATCGTTTTCCGGTTACGATCAGGCTTATTTTTTACAGCTCGATGCTTCGAATAATGTGTACCTGCTGGGGCAATCAGCCGGAAGTTATCCGGTAGTGCCGCCAACACCGGCCCCTCCTACGTTCTTCTCTACGCCTACCGGCCACCAATTCATTCAGAAATTATCTGCCGATCTTACCACTTCTATTTTCTCCACCCGGTTTGGTTCGGCAAACGGTGAATTCAATATTTCGCCAACAGCGTTTCTTGTAGATAATTGCGAGCGGGTTTTTATTTGCGGTTGGGGCGGAGGCGCTAATCAGGAGCTTAGTTATGTGTCCGGAACTACTGTGGGTTTACCAGTAACCCCGAATGCCATGAAAGGGAACACGGATGGAAATGACATATACCTGGCGCAGTTTTCTCAGAATCTTGGACAGTTAGAATACGCTACTTTTATGGGCGGCACGCAAACAGGTACAGGAGGCGAACACGTAGATGGTGGAACCTGCCGTTTCGATAAGCGGGGCATTGTTTATCACGCGGTTTGTGCCGGTTGTGGAGGCAATAACAGTTTTCCTACTACTCCTAATCACTGGTCGTTAAATGGTAGCCCCAACTGTAACAATGCGGCTTTCAAGTTTGATTTTGCGGTAACCAGTGCCATAGCCGGTGGTACGCAAAAAATTTGTGCCAATGCGGGCCCAACGCAGATAACCGGCGCCAGCCCGGCGGGCGGAGTGTGGAGCGGAACAAGTGTTACGCAAGGGGGTATTTTTACGCCTTCGCAGGCCCTGATCGGAACGCATGTTTTAACTTATACCACAACTGTGGGTGCCTGCGTGAGTTTTGCCACTAAAACGGTTACGGTTGTGCCACCTCCATCAGTAAGTATAAACCCGATAGATACAGTTTATTGTATTTATTCGCCGGATATTACACTAACCGGCAACCCGACCGGCGGTAGCTGGAGCGGAACCGGCGTTACAAACGGAAACCAGTGGTCAGCGGCAACAGCCGGGCCCGGTAATCACTTGATCACTTATTCATTTACTGATACGGTTGGCTGCGTTTCTACCGCTACAAAAAATGTGCGGGTTGCGCTGCCGGTTACACCAAACGCCGGGCCTGACGAAGGTATTTGCGCTATTTCCGATCCGTTCCAGTTAACCGGTGCTACGCCGGCAGGTGGCGTATGGAGCGGGAATGGGGTTACGCCAACCGGAATTTTTACGCCAAACCCGGCTTTGATCGGCACGCAAACACTTACCTATACAGTTAATTTGGGTAGCTGTAAATACACCGCTACAAAAAATGTGCAGGTAGATCCGGTTCCGGATGTATTTGCGCGGCTTGAATTCGGGAATTGCGGCACCGATACTACCGCCCAGGGTTTTGCACCACTAAAAATAAACTTCCAGAATAATACCCCGATCGGGAAGAAATATACCTGGGATTTTGGCGACGGAACCAAGTCTTCGGAACCAAATCCGGAGCATGTTTATACCGAGCCGGGTACTTACACGGTAAAACTCACTACCGATTTTGGCCGGGGCTGCGTGCGCGAATCTACGGTAAACACGGTAACGGTAATGAAAGAAAAGATCCCGAATATCATTACACCGAATGGCGATAGACTGAACGATAATTTTGTGCCGCTGGTAAGCTGTAACCCAACAAAACTAACCATTTACAGCCGTTGGGGCCATGAGGTTTATAAAAACGAAAACTACAACGGCGAATTCAAGGCAGATAATATCAGCAGCGGCACGTATTATTACCATATCCTGGATACCCAAGGTCGCAACTGGAAAGGCTGGCTCGAGATCGTGAAATAAGCTTTAAAAATGGTAGGGTTTTCAGGCGAAAAAGTGCAGAGAAAGTGTAAAGTCTGAAACTCTGACCAGCTGCGTTCAGGTTGGCGCAAGATCGTAACTCAGCTATAAAAACGCTATGGTTTTCAGCCTAAAAACTAAAAATGCGGCACCTGTTTGAAAGGTGGAAAACATAAAAAAGACCTCCGGCAGATCTTTGCCGGAGGTTTTTTTATGGAATAATTAAAGCTGTTATTTGCCTGCCGTTGAATTAGTAAGATCGGCCTCTATGCAATGAATGCGTGCCGCTTCAGCCATTGGTGGCACCGCCTGGCAGATAACGGCATTCTGGTAACGGTTGTCGCGTTGCATCAGGTCGTAGCCAATTTTGTAACGTTGCCCGTTTACGAGTTGCAAACCTTGTACATTGCTTTCCCAGGGTTGCAGCAGCGTGCCATCGTCGAGGCGCAGCCAGATGTTTGCCCAAACGCCCATGCCGCAAATTACCGTTTCGGCCGTGGCAAAAGTGTTGCAGTTCTGCGGGTTAGGTTCGGTGCCGCAAAAACCAAGCGGCTCGGCGCAGGTAATTTTTATGGCTTGTTCAGGCAATTCGGGAACAACCAGGTAATTGCAAGTAACAGCATTTTGCGGGTTTTCTTCTATCACATCGTACGCAATTTTCAGGCGCATGCCGTTTTGCAATTCCGGCAGGTTAACCAAGCTGGCTGTTGGCATTAATAATTTGCCCTGGCTGGTCCGGAACCAGAAATTGCCTTCAGAACTTTGCCAGCACGAGTTTTCTTCTACCGTTACAATAGTGTTGCAAACGCCCTTCGGCTCCGGGCCTTCGGTGCAATTGGTTACGTCGCAACCTGAAATGCCAAGCACCATTAAAGACAGGAAACCGGAAATTTGGCTTTTCAGGCGAAAGCCACGCTGTAATTTTGCCACGTTCCCACGCAGCCATTCATAATTTTTCATAGTAATTCCGTTTTAAGTTTATAAAAAACGCCACCCGGAACCAAAGAAAGCTGCAGTCTTTTTAGCGTCCGGCGGTTATTAAGAAGACTTCGGGAAGTTTACGGGCGTTGCAACGCAGGCAGAAATTTAAAAAAAAAATGCTAGGGTTTCCGACCTAAAAACTATAGCCCAGTTTCAGCGAGGCGCCCACATTCCGTGGATTTTCCTGTTTTGCGCCGGCAGTTTTTTCAGCCTGAATGAGCGGTTTTAAATATTGTTCGCCTTCCAGCGCCATTTCAAGTTGCCAGTGTTGGGAAAGCTGGTAACCCACGCCGGTTTGTAAGCCCACGGCCGGCAACCAATTCCGGAAAGTATTTCCCTGTGGAGCATGGCTTAAGCTTTGCGCCTCATTTTTGGTTGGGGAATTGGTATAAACCGTTTGCTGGTGCTCGGTTTCTATGGTGGCGGAAGTAAGCAGATTCATAGAAAAACCGGCAGCACCAAAGTAATAGAGCGCTTTGGCGTTGGTCTGGTAACGCAGGTTCACAGGCACGCCGATCTGCTGAAAAATGTAGCTGGTTTTGCTTTCCGGAGTCTTCAGGACTTGCGTTTCATCCGGATCGAAGTTGTTTCCCAGCACCGTTACAAGCGTAGTTTGGGCAGTATTGGGTTGCATAGCTGACGTACCCGTTCCGGTGTTGCCAAATTGCGGGTTCGAAAAAGCATAATGCGAAGCCGTTTGCGCCTGATTCCGGAAGTATTTGAAACCGCTTTGCAGCAGCCAGTTTTTGGTTAGTTTATAAGCCACCTGCAACACGCCTCCCTGCGAGTAACCCGACTTGGTTTCCTGGTTGAATTCCTCAATGGCGGCATTGTATTGGGAAATATTTTCGGACTGGTGCTGGTAGCTTATCAGGCTGCCAGGTTTTGTTTCGGCCTGACTGGCTAATTGCATCCCAGTCTGAAAATTACTGCCGGAATAGCCAAGCGCCAAAACCCACTTGCCGGTTTGCGGTGCTTTTTTCGTTTGCGTTGCTGTTTCAGATAAAGTTTCGGCTACCGGAATTGTTGCCAGCATGTTTGAATCCGGAAGCATTAATTTCTGGTGTTCAGCGCTTTGCAGTTTGGTATTGTTTAGCTTTAAAAAAGGCAACGGCTTGAACTTCTCTTTTTTAAGGGAAACGCTATGGTCTTGGCTTGAAAAAGTGTTTGTTTGGGAAACCGCCGGCACTTCATCAGCAGCAGAATTATTTCTGAAAGCCGCCGCAACAGCCGCATTTTTGGCTGTTTGTTCTGTTTCGGAAACAGGCATTTTACTGGCTGTCGAAGCTTTTTGGCTGGCTACTGCTATATCCGGGGCGTTTATGCGGGCTGTATTTACCGGTTCTGAAATGGCTGCAATGGTTACATCGGGAGTAGCAATGTCCGGTTCAATAGCAGCAATTGTTTCGGAAAGATCGGTTGCAGCCCGGGCAGTTTTTGCCGCTGAAATCATAGCGTTTTCCGAAGTTTCAGTAACGGAAAGATCAGGCTGTTGCGCTTTCGGTTTTGCATTTGGCGCGTTAAAAGCAATTGTTTTTCCGGCGGTAGGATTTCTTGTGACAAAAGCATTTTCAGCTTTCGTATTGGAAACAGTTTTAGAAGTTGCAGCAAGTTGTTCAGTAGTTTCTAAAGCTTCTGTTTCTGAATTAGCGGTTGCAGTTTTTTGTTCCGAAACCGTAGCGTTTTCCGGGGTTGTTTTAGCCTGTGCAAGCGCGGCTTCTGTTGCAGGGTTTTCAGATTGCTGGACTTGCGAGCTGGAATTTCTCTTGGTTTCCGGGGTTTGCGTAATTGCTAATTCCGGGCTTTCGTCTTTTAGTTGCCTGAGTTTATTTGGAATAAAAAACGCACCGAAAGCCAGTAAAAGCAATAAACACGCCGCCGCCAGCCTGGAATAGATCCGGAAACGGTTTTTGTAAACCAACGCTTCTTCTTTGTCGAGGCTCAGTTCAATTTTATCCCAGAGGTTATCGGTAGGCGCAGCTTCGTAATTTTCCAGCTTTTGCCGGAACTCCGCCTTCATTTTATCGGAATTTGGGTCAGCTGATCTTTTCATGATAAATTCTATTAGATTTTTCCACCATTTCGCGCAGCATATTCCGGGCCCGCATATAGTGCGAGCGGCAGGTTACTTCAGGCACGTCCAACATTTCCGAAATTTCCTTGTAAGAATAACCTTCTATGGCTTGTAAGTTGAAAACGGCCTGGTATTTGGGCGGCAGGCTGCGCACCAGTTCCATCAGTTCTTCGGCGGCAAAAGCGCTGAAAGTGGTTTCGGGTTCGGCAATTTCTATGAGTTCGTCGGTTTCGGAAGCTTCGGTTTTGTGCAAACGGCTCCGTAAATGCGACAGCGCGGTGTTTATGGTAATGCGGCGCACCCAGCCTTCAAGCGGGCAATCGCCTTTAAATTTGTCGATGTTTTTGAAGACCTTCAGGAAAGCATCGTGCATGATGTCTTCGGCTTCGAAGCTGGTTTTACAGTAACGCAGGCAAACTCCTTTCATGGCGGCGGCAAAGCGCTCATAAAGTAGTTTCTGCATTTCCCGGTTCCCAGCCACGCAGCCTTGTATCATTTCAGCTTCGCTAACCGATTTTTTCCTGAAGATCCGCAAAAGGTTATCGTGGTTTTTGTTCGTTCACAGGTATGACTACCGGAAATTACGGATTGTTGCAGGGTTTTGGAAATTATTTTAGGGAAGAGAAGCTTTAGTTGGTTTAAGTAGTTTTTGCGTTGAAAAGTGTAGCGTTTTTTTGACTTATCGAGTGTTAGTTATGGGAATTTAAAATGCTGTTATTCTGAGTTTTTCTGCTTGAAATGATACCGTTTTTTTTTCGTCATCTCGACGTCAGGAGAGATCTCATCGATTTGTTAGAAACTTTACTTTTTAAGCTCAAAAGCATATCGTTTTATTCGTCATCCCGAGCGTTAGTCGAGGGAACTTATGATGCCGCATTCCTGAGTTTCCTGCTCCAAAATTATATCATTTTTCATCGTTAACATTCTATCATTGATCAGGAATAGGCTTCTTTCATAGCTCACTTCTGTGTTCTTTTTGCCTTGATGCAAAAAGAACCAAAAAGATCAAGTCAAAGCGGAACTCGCTGACCGCTCAAACAACGCTTTGACAAAAAGCCGCTGTGATACATTCTTTTCTTCGTAGTTAACTGAATAGTGCCTAGATAGTAGGTTACAGTGGCTATACAAGCGGCCAAATTTGCTGCCGTAAGCGCAAATTTGGCTTGTAGTTCTTCGACTTTCGTTGACGACACTCCGCTGCGCGTTCGAGTGAATTAAGTGTGAAATTAGCAGGAAGTAAAAGTCCTCCCTGTTTTTAGGGGAGGATTTAGGTGGGGTCTTTCAGTACACGAAACGCAAAATCTGGTAGCGTTACACAAAATTACTGGCCAATGCGAGCAGCGTGCCGGCAACGGTGGCTATAATTTTATTTTTGTGGAAACGGTGGTCGGGGCTGGTTTCGAAGAGAATGGTGGTGGAAATGTGCAGGAAATTACCAGCTACCAAGCCCGAAAGGATCATGAAAAGATTGGTGTTTTGCAACTGGTCCAGAATAATGTAATTGCTGAATAAAATACCGAGCGGCGAAGCAATGGCAAACAGAAATAAATAAGCAAATGCCTTCTTGAAACTATTGAGCCGGAACATTAAAACCGACATTAACGCAACTGCGGCCGGAATGTGATGAATGGCAATACCAGCTAAAACACTGTAAAAATTGTTGCCTAATAAAGGTGCGTGATCATGCCCGTGCCCATGTCCTTGTCCTTGTCCGTGGCCGCTTTCTACCAGGATGCTGCCTTCTAAAAAGGAGTGCAGAATGAGCGAAAAAAGCAGCATGAACGGAACGTAACCGGTATTTTTATCGTGGGCATGTTTGTGTACGTGGCCGTGCTCAATGCCTTCGGAAAAAAGCTCTAAGAGTAGTTGCAGGAAGAAACCAGCCAATACATAATACCCAACCTGGTGCGGATCGTCGGTGCTGAGCAATACATCGGGCAGAATATGCAGAATGGTAATAGAAAACAGGTAAGCGCCGCTGAAAGCAAGTAAGATCTTCAGGAAATACTGGTTGTCTTTTGGCAGAAAGCGTACGAGCCAGCCCGCAAAAAGCACCGTGAAAAACAAGATCAGAATGGCTACGATCATAAGGTTAATTTAGATACAGGTATCAGCGCACGCGTATCAGGACAAAAATAAATGAATTTTAACCGTTAAGCAGCAATTATGCTTGGCTATTTCTTCAGAATGAAAATGAGGCGGTCGCTGGTTTTGGCGTCGAAAGGCTCAAGCTTATAGCTTCCGAAGCATTCGTGCAAGCGCAGGTCCGTCATTTTAAAATATTCCAGGAAATCTTCGGCGGTAAGTGCCCACACTTTTTCCTGAAAATGATATTGCCTGCCTTCGGCTTCAAATTCGATGGTTTTTACGATCAGCTTGCCTTCCATGTGTTTGGTTATGTGAAATGTTACGCCTTCTAAAACCTTGGTTTCCTGCGGTACTAAATTAGCCACCACTTTTTCGGCATTCAGAAAATCGATAACCAGTTTTCCACCCGGTTTTACCGATTCGGCAATGGCTTTTAAAGCAACTACGTTCTCGGTTTCGGAAGCAAAATACCCGAAGCTGGTAAACAGGTTGAGCACAAAATCGAACTGGTTCGGTTTAAAAGCCTCGCGCATGTCGTGTACTTCAAAGTGCAGCTTTTCATTCTCGAATTGTTTGGCGTAGGCAATGCTTTGCGGCGAAAGATCTACCCCGGTTACGTTGTAGCCCTGCTGGTTGAGGTAAATGGCGTGCCGGCCTTTGCCACAGGCCAGGTCCAGAATTTTAGCGTCTGGTTTTGGATGCAGGTGCTGGAGCAGGTTTCTCAGAAACTGTTCGGCTTCGGTGTAGTTGCGGTTGCTGTACAGAATATGGTAATACGGCGAATCGAACCAGGTGCTGAACCATTCTTCGGACTGGGACATAGCTTGCAGTTTATAGTGCGTTGCAAAAATACGCGAATTTCTAAGCGTAAAAAGGCTTTACGGAAGGCACAAAAAAAGGCAGATACTTTTTCTGCCTTTTTCTATAGCGTTTTCCGGAAAGGAAATTATTTGGTAGCGGCAGTATCGGCAATTGTGCCTTCCTGTGTAATATCTGCCGAAGGCGAAACCGGCGGTACGTAATCCGGGTTTTTCTCCAGGTCCATTTCGCAAACCGGGCATTTGCCTGGCTCATTACTGGCGCTGCCTTCGCAGTGCATTGGGCAGGTATAAGCCTTGTCGGTTACTTTGCGGGTGGTTTCGGTAGTTTCTTTGCTGGTTTGCTCGGTGCAGGCGGCAAAACCTGCCAAGCTCAACACTAATGCCAGCGCGCTGAAAATATTTTTGATCTTCATGTTCTTTTCCGTTTAATAAATTGGGCAAAGCACTTTTCAGGCCGTTTTACCTACCGTTTTTCAGGAGGAGCTGAACAAAAAAGCGCTGTAACCGGCTTATTCGTGGTTTTCTACGTGCTCAGCGTCTGTGGTTTTTTCTTCCGCCGGAACCTGATCGTTGCCGCCAATATCGTTTTTGTGCTCATCATGATTCGGCATTACGTCAGGGCGGGTAGTATTGGTGCCGCCGGCATCTGGGGCAGTGGTTTGGTGACCAGTTGCTTCATGGCCGTGCTCCGGGTGCGGGGCAACCTGACCGTCCAGGTTATAAATATCGGTTTCGCGGGTTCCAGGGGCTACCTCGTCTACAGATACTTTGCCGTTTGGGCGGAAATCGGAAGGATGGCTGCTGCAAGCAGAAAGAATACCTGCGAAAGCGAAAGCGGCTAAGATCGATTTATTCATGATGATAGGTTTTATAGCGGTTTTAATACGTTTTTCAGAGATTAACCAACGGTTGTTTTTGAAGCACTGTCAGCTAAAAGGTTTTTGCGTTTCAGATACGTGTCCATCATTTTCAGGTCGTTGGGATTCGTGAAAATATTGAATGGCAGGAAAATGAATTGCGCTTTTGAAAGACTTAATAAATAATGGTCTTTGGTTTTCTTTGCGTTCTTGATCATGTCCCAGCTTACCGGCATGCCTTGGCGCTCGTTTATTTTCATTAAGATCTGGCGGCCATCAATCTCGTAAGCCATTTTCTCGAAAAGCATTTTGTTTTGCTCTACCTGGGTTACGCCAGCAAACTGCACGGCCCAGAAAAGCAGGTACAGCACTACAATTAAAATAGCAATGGAAATGAACCACCAGCTTGGCCAGATAAACGCTAAACACGCCAGCGCAATTGGCCCGAAAATGAACCACCACTGTTTTTTCAGTAGCTCCAACATGGCGGTTTTAATATAAAGCGACGGTTCTAATTTGTACTTTTTGGTTTTGATCAGCACGTTGTAATAAATCTAAAATTTGGGGCACGAAGTTCCGGCTGCGGAAATTCAGCGCACAAAAGTAGCTAAAAATTTTAAGGGAATAAAAATAAGGTGTTTTTCGTTGTTGTTTCTTTTTGATTGAAGGGGTTTGTTTATTTAAAGTGGTTTTTAGGTTTGAAAGCATAGCGTTTTTTTGTCATCTCGACGAGAGATCTCTGCGGCTTGGTAGTTTTGTTTGCTATTGAGTTTTTCTGCTTGAAAGCATACCATTTTTACTGTCATCCTGAACATTAGCGAAGGACCTCGTTGGCGGGCAGCAGTTTTTTAACTAAAAGTGCTAGCGTTTTTGAAACACCTTTTCTGCTAAACGTCTGATCTTCTAACTTTTATCGGCAATTTTCACCCTCAAGCCGGGCGGGCTTCGTTTCTGCGTTCGCGTCTCACCCTTTCCTAGCTGCAGGCGGCTTTTCTGACGAAACCGGAAAGTGCGGAGGCCGCGCACGCAGAAACTCGTATCATTCACCTTCGTAGTCAGCTTCTTTTTAGTTTAGCTTTCTTAATAGCGTGATTTTCGCGCGACGCTGCGCTGGCGAAATGCGTGAATTTAGGATAGCAGGAAAAGAAGCTCCCTGCCTAGACAGGAGGGGTTGGGGTGATTTTCCTGCTCTGCTGCTTGCTTTAAAGTATTAATGTCTGTTTGAAATTCAGAAGTCCTGCTCATCCCAAAAATCCTGAAAATCATTTTCAAAGACAAAATCAATTTCCGTCTGCTTGAGCTGATGGATCTAATACAAAAAAAAAGCCCTCCCCTGAATTAGGGGAGGGTTGGGTGGGGTTAAACCTTTACGGCTTTCAAACTCAGGTCTATGCTTTTAATGGAATGAGTAAGCGCACCTACGGAAATAAAATCTACGCCGGTTTCGGCTACTTCTCTAATGGTTTGCTCCGTTATGCCGCCGGAAGCTTCCGTCTCGAAACGACCGCCGATCATGGCAACTGCTTCTTTCATGGTGGCCGGGGTCATGTTGTCGAGCATTATTCTGTGAATGCCGCCAACTTCCAGGGCTTGTTTTACTTCTTCCAGGTTGCGGGTTTCTACTTCTATTTTCAGGTCTTTGCCGATGCGTTTCAGGTATTCGTGGGTGGCTTTTACTGCTTTTTCGATTCCGCCGGCATAATCTATATGATTATCTTTGAGCATGATCATGTCGAACAAGCCGTAGCGGTGATTCATGCCGCCACCAATTACAACGGCCCATTTTTCGCAGATGCGGAAGTTGGGCGTGGTTTTGCGGGTGTCTAAAAGCCTGGTTTTTGTGCCCGCCAGCAAATCCATAATTCTATGCGTGTAGGTTGCAATGCCGCTCATGCGTTGCATGCAGTTCAGAACCAATCTTTCGGAAGTGAGAATGGATTGTGCTTTGCCGGTTACGGTTAAGGCTACATCGCCGATCTGCACTTTTTGCCCGTCTTTTAATAACGTTTCCACTTTCAGGTCTGCGTCAACTTCGCGGAAGATCATTTCGGCCAGTTCTACGCCAGCTAAAATACCGTTGCCTTTTACGAGCAGGCGCGCCTGGTTTTGGGCATCGTTCGGGATAGAAGCTAATGATGAATGATCGCCGTCGCCGATGTCTTCGCGCAGCGCTGCCTGAATAAAGTTTTTCAGGTTTTCCGGGGTTAGGTAGAAAGGTTTCACGGGGTAAAGATATTAAAAGCTACAGGTTTATAAAGCAGTTTTCCGGAATTTCCGGGCAACGGGCTTTTATACGGGAAAATTTTGAATTTCAGTGAACGGCCAGGCAACGGTTTGCAAACATTTTGCGACCTGCTTATACGATCCTTCACTTTTTAACTATGAAACTATACCGTTTTACAATGCTGCTTCTTGCGCTGTTCTGTTTTTCCGGCTTTTATGGAAATGCGCAATCCTGGAATTGGGTAAGCCACAACAATTTCGGACCACGGGAACTAATAAATGTGGTTGCTGACCAGAATGGCTATATCTATGCATCGGGGTTTGATGGCGTGGGAAATAAATTAACGAAATATAAGCCGGACGGAACAATGATCTGGTCTAAGGATTCGGTTGGGAGAATACAGGAGTTATCTGTAGATACTGCCGGTAATTTGTATATAGTTGCTGGATTTGGTTGCGGTTACGGATGCGCTGTTTTAGGTGCTGCCAAGTTAGATAGTGCCGGCAACGCCTTCTGGACCAAAGGAATATTAGCAGGAATTGCTCCTGCAGATGGGTTTACTGATTTTCTGTTTGCAGGCGCTACAGATTCTGCCGGTAATACTTATGTGTCAGGCAGCTTTGTTCCCCGGCCGGAGTACGATACAATTTCCTTAAGCAACTTGGCTCCTAATAATTACTATTTAGCGAAATATAACAGTGTTGGCAAAATTCAATGGCTGAAGTTCTTCAACGATCCGATTTATGCAATTGCATGTGGACCGCAGGGAAGTTATTTTATAGAATGCGGAACATATTTCCAGAAATATGGCGGGAATGATTCCTTGATCTGGCAACAGAACTTTTCCGGAACATTTAATCCATCTGTTCCATATATTTTTCACAATAAACTTGTAGCTGATGCCCAGGGCAACCTGTTTGTAGTTGGGAATAAGCTGGCAAAATATAACAGCAATGGCACATTGGCCTGGATAAAGAATGTTGCAGGAAAGGATCTTGCATTAACGCATTCAGGCAATATTGTTGTAACCGGTTCCTTTAATGGTAGTTTAATTTTAGGAAATGGCGTGCCAGATCTTACGGCTGTTACAGCAAACCAAAATCTTTTTGTAGCCCAATTTTCAGAAGTAGATGGAAGCGCCAATTGGGCAAAACAAGCTGGTACTTCCGGGTGGAATTCCGGTGACGCCATTGTGAGTTTACCGAACGGGAATTGTGTGATTGCCGGTGATTTTAACTCCGGAAGTACGTTCGATCAGCATACCTTTACCGGGAATGGTTTCTTTGTGGCTGAACTTAATACTACGCTGCTGGGCATTTCTGAAAACAACTCAAAAACGAATTTCCAGCTTTATCCAAACCCGGCTACTTCAGAAATAACCCTTTCAAACCCCGATTTCCGGAATGCAACGGTTCAGTTATTTAATGTTGCCGGGCAAAAAATGCTGGAAATAAATTATCCGGCAGAAGGAAATTTGAAAGTGGCGACTGAAAACTGGCCGGCTGGTTTATATGTGGTGAAAGTAACGGCGAAAGGCAAAAGCTATCATCAGAAATTCATGGTTCAGCACTAAGAAAAAACGCTATCCAAAACCACAAAAAAAGTCGCTCCGAAAACTTCGGAGCGACTTTTTGGCCTTAAAACGATACCGTTTTTATCTTGTTTTCATAGCTTCAGATAAGGCAGCGTCGTTATTCGCGGGTAAAATCTATGGTATCGATGCGGTAGCTGCCGCCAAACTGTTTTACTACTACAAAAACGCGGTACGAACCGGCTTTGGAAGTGTATTTGCCGATGGCGTATTTCTGCCCTTCGTTAGAAGAACCCTGGTGCAGGTATTCGAAGTTAGCGGGCGGAGTTTTGCTGAAGAAATCTCTTAAAACAAACTCGGCCTGGGCCTGGCTGTAACTCGCTTTATCGCCGTTTAAGCCAACTTCTACGGAGTTATTGAAGTAGCGCGCCACTTCTTTGGCCGAACCTACTTTTATGGCAGATCTCACACCGTTCAGAGCATCGTCGCCGGATTGGGCAAAGGCAAAAACGGTAGCAAAAAAGGCCACCAAAGTGGTTAAAAATATAAACTTGAAAACTTTCATCTTATTTAATAGCGTGATGTTGAATGGCTTAATACCAAAATGATGCCAGTCTTTTGTTCGGAGCCCGGCAAGTTTACGCTAATTGCAGGCCGAAACTAATAATAATTCCGCTTAATTCTGAATTTGCCTATCTTTGTTTCATGAATAAAAAAGTACTGCTCGTTATTCTGGACGGCTGGGGAATTGCCGCCGACAAAAACGTTTCGGCTGTAGATAAAGCCAACACTCCTTTCATCGATTCGCTTTACACCAAATATCCGCACGCCAAACTGCAGGCATCCGGCGAAGCCGTGGGTTTGCCGGAAGGACAAATGGGGAATTCAGAAGTTGGTCACATGAATATTGGCGCCGGCCGCGTGGTTTACCAGGACCTGGTGAAGATCAACAAATCTATCCGCGATCGCCAGCTGAACAAAAATCCGGTGCTGGTAGAAACCCTGGAATACGCGAAGCAGCACAAGAAAAATGTACACCTAATCGGTTTACTTTCCGATGGCGGCGTGCACTCCCACATCGACCATTTAAAAGCGCTTTGTACTATTGCCCACGAAGAAGGCGTGCATAATGTATTTGTGCATGCTTTTACCGATGGCCGCGATACCGACCCGAAAGGCGGCGTAAAATACATGCGCGACCTGGAAGAGCACATGGATAAAAATTCCGGCAAAATTGCCAGCATTGTGGGCCGCTATTACGCCATGGACCGCGATAACCGCTGGGAACGCGTGAAAATTGCTTACGACGCCATGGTAAACGGTATCGGTTTGCACACGCAAAGTCTGATGAATGCCGTGCTGCAAAGCTACAACGAAGGTGTAACCGACGAATTTATCAAGCCGATCATAAAAGTAGATAACGACGGCAACCCGATCGCTTTGATTAAGGAAGACGACGTGGTGATTTGCTTTAACTACCGTACTGACCGCGGCCGCGAAATTACGCAAGCTTTAACGCAGCGCGATTTCCATGAGCAGAACATGCACAAACTGAACCTGCACTACGTAACGCTCACCAATTACGACGATACTTTTGTAGGCGTAAAACCGATCTTCGATAAAGATAACCTGAACAATACACTAGGCGAAGTTTTAGCGAAAGCCGGTAAAAAGCAGATCCGCGCTGCTGAAACCGAAAAATACCCGCACGTTACGTTCTTCTTTTCCGGGGGCCGCGAAACGAATTTCGAAGGCGAGAAACGCATTTTACGCGCTTCGCCGAAAGTAGCAACCTATGATCTGCAGCCGGAAATGAGTGCCTTTGAATTGCGCGATGCGCTGGTACCGGAACTTGAAACCCAGGAACCGGATTTTATAGTGCTGAACTTCGCGAATCCGGATATGGTAGGCCACACCGGTGTGTTTGAAGCGGCCGTAAAGGCCTGCGAAACGGTAGACCAATGCGCCGAAAAAGTGGTAACCACTGCTTTAGAACACAATTACGCATGCATTATTATAGCCGACCACGGCAACGCCGACTGCATGATAAACCCGGATGGAACGCCGAACACTGCGCATACTACCAGTCTGGTTCCGTTTATTGTAGCCGACAACGATTTTAAAGGCACGCTCAAAAACGGTAAACTCGGCGATATTGCGCCAACGGTTCTGGAACTGATGGGCCTGGAAAAACCCGAAGAAATGACCGGCGAATCGCTGCTGGTGGTTTAAATTATTGAATGTGAGAATTTTTGAATGAGAGAATGAATTATATCTGATTCTTATTCTCTCATTCACTCACGCAATAATTCAATCATTTTCTCATTCAATAATTCACTCATTAAATATATGCGCCTGCGGAAACTACTTTTTAGCGGCATTTTTATACCGTTTTTAGGCTTGACCGGTTGCGGAGATTCCGGGCCGGTTAAACCTGTTTCCGGGGAAGCATATTTTGATGTGCCGGGTTTCATGCAGCAGCAACTTGCGGCTCTGAACAAGCAGCAGCCGGCGTTGCAGAAAACGGTATGGGTAAACCAGGAAAAACCCGAAACGCAACAAGTACAAAACATTAACTGGGAAGAAGAACTGCAACATTTCCTGGAAATTGACCTGAATAAGAAAGCGTTGCAAGGCGCTTACGCGGTTTCTGAAGAGAATACGGCTGCAGGCAAACGTATTACTTACAATCGTAAAGCCGCTATTAATACCCCGGTTCGAATGCTGGAAATTCTGACGGATAAAGGCAATGCTGTAAAACAATTACGGGCGGTTTCGGAAGAAAAAAATGCGCTCTTTTATAACCGTGAAGAACGTCTCCTGACGATCGGGCCGGATCAAATATTGCAAAAATATTATGTTTCCGGCGTGCAGAAAGTGATTTTATTCGATTCTTTGCATTATACCGCTAAAGCTGCCGCTGTCAGGGAACTTAAATAGCATATATTTCCTTTCCTGTTTTCTGAAAATCTGTTGCTTAAGCTTTAGTATTTTTTTATTGGCAATTTGCTTATATTGCATGCTATCAATGGCTTAATAGCACTTTAAACCTGATTTATTTGTATTGTTACTTGTAAAAAGGGGAAATTGCTGCAACAGCTGAAAAATTTTTTAACAATTATAACTTTCACCCTAACCTTTATCTCAAAATGAGGAAAACTTTTACGCTCTGGGCCGCGCTCAGCGCTTTGTTTTTTTCTTCGGTAAACGCGCAAACCCAAATTAAGCGTTGCGGTACCGCAGAAATAGAACAACAAATGCAACTGGCTGATCCGGCTTATAAAGCCAAGAGAGCGCAAAACGAACGGGCTATTCAGCAATACCTGAGTAACCAGGCGAATGCCAGAACCAACGTTACCCGCACCATTCCGGTAGTGTTCCACGTGGTTTATAATAATACTACCCAGAACATCTCGCAGGCGCAGATCATGTCGCAGCTGGATGTTTTAAACGATGATTTCCGCAAAATGAATGCGGATACAACTTCAATTCCCGGCCCGTTCAAGCAATTGGCCGCCGATACTGAAATTGAGTTTTGCTTAGCGAGCGTAGATCCGAATGGTCAGCCAACTACCGGTATTACCCGTACTTCTACAACTACTTCGGCATTTACGATGGCTGCTCCGCATGCTGTAAAAGCAGGAACAACAGGTGGGAAAGATCCATGGCCAAATACGCAATATTTAAATATCTGGATCTGCAACATCGCTCCTGATGCAAATGGGCAAACTCTGGGCTATGCCATGTCTCCGGGTGCCTCTCCGGCTACTGATGGCGTGGTGCTGCTTTATACTACAGTAGGAAAAGCCCCTCATAATCCATTCCCAGGATCGGTTAATTCCGGCCGTACCGCTACACACGAAGTTGGTCATTATCTTGATCTGAGACACATCTGGGGTGATGAACCTGGCTGTGCTGCTGACGATCTGGTAACTGATACGCCACAGCAGAAGGCTGAAAATCAAGGCTGCCCTACTTTTCCGCTACTTACCGGAGCTGGTGCTTCCTGCGCTACAACCGGCCCAGGTGCCATGTTCATGAACTACATGGATTATACCAATGATAACTGCATGCACATGTTTACCCACGGGCAAAAAGCCCGCATGATTGCAGCTCTTACAACGGCGCGTTCGGGTTTATTAACTTCTATGGCTTGCTCCAATACCCTGCGGGCTAATTTCTCGGCTAACAATACTACTATTACAGCAGGTAACGCAGTAAACTTCTTCGACAATTCTACCGGTAGCCCTACTGGTTGGTCGTGGTCATTCCCGGGTGGTACGCCAAATATTTCTACCTCGCAAAACCCGGCCAGCATTCAATATAATGCGCCAGGAACTTACAACGTAACGCTTTCGGTAACCAAAGGAACTGCCACTGATACGCGCACTATTAACAACTTCATTACTGTTGGCAGTGCTGTTGCCTGCGCAGATACACTGAATCAACCATTCCCAGGTCCGGGGGTAATTTATGTAAGCCAAACCTCTACCGGAACTAAAAACGGTTATGTTTCAGGAAATAATGCTTACGGCCATAAAGCCAAAGCTGAAAAATTCGTGAGTGCTTCTACAACTATTAACGGTGGTTTATTTGCTTTTGGCCGCGCTAAATTTGCAAGTCCTACTTCTACTGTAACGGTTGCTGTTTGGAATGCTACCGGTACGAATGGCGCTCCGGGCACGATCATCGCCTCTAAAACTGTGCTGATCAATTCTATTGCCGCTAATGTTGCTGCAGGCCAGCTTACCAGCGTAGCGTTCAATTCGCCGGTAGCTGTAACAGGTAACTATTATATGGGTATTGTATTGCCTACTACTGCCGGCGATACCGTTGCTTTGATTACCAATACCCACAGCGCCTCGGCACCAGCAGGTAAAGGTTGGGAGCAATTGTCTACCAATGCCTGGCAGCCTTACTCAAACGCAACAAGCGGTTGGGGCCTGAATATTTCAAATGCTGTATTCCCGATCGTAGCTGGCGGTGCGCCGGTGGTGAGTTTTACCTCTAATTTGAATACCGTTTGCACTGGCAATACGGTAACCTTCAATAGCAATGCTACCACAGGTGCCAATACATATAACTGGAGTTTCCCGGGTGGTACGCCAAGCACTTCTACGCAGCCAAACCCTACCGTTACCTACAACACACCGGGTAACTATAGCGTGTCGCTTACTGCCAGCAATTCTAACTGTAATCTTACAACTACTGTAAATCAGGCAAATGCAATTAGTGTAGTTGCGCCGCCTCCAGGTCCGCCGGTTGCTAACTTTACGGTTGCCAACACTACGGTTTGCGTAGGCAGCCCGGTTACTTTCAATGGTAGTTCAACTACGGGTGCAACTGCTTATGCCTGGTTCTTCCAGGGTGGTTCGCAAACCAGCTCTACATTACAGAGCCCGGTAATAACCTACAATAACCCGGGTACTTACAACGTAACATTAACGGCGCATGCCGGTACTGGCCCGTGTGCATTAAGCAATGCGAAAACCATTACCATAAACGTGGTGGCGTTACCAAATGTGAATGTTACTCCGGCTTCGGCTGTAGTTTGTAATACACCTAAGCAGCTGACTGCGAGCGGCGCTTCTACGTATGCGTGGTCGCCGGCTACTGGTTTGAGTGCTACTACTGGTGCTACTGTAACTGCCAACCCAAGCGTAACTACGCTTTATACTGTAACCGGTACAACTTCTGCGGGCTGCGTTTCTACTGATACCGTTCGCGTAATTGTGCCAAACGTTACAGCAGATTTCACGCCGAGCGGCAAGTATTTCGATTTCCGTAACGGTGCAGCTACCGTTACTTTCACCAACCATTCAACTAACGGAACGTTCTTCCTGTGGAACTTTGGTGAACCAGGGCTGAGTACTGCCAATACAGATACACTGCATACCCCACTGCCGGTTACGTATCCTTACACCGGTACTTTTATTGTAACCCTTAAAGTTTCGGCAAATGGTTGCACCGAAATTCATAAAGATACCATTGTGGTGCGGAATACAACCGGTCTGGATGAAGCTTTCGACAGAGGTCTGATCAAGATCTATCCTAACCCGGCTAAAAATTACCTGCAGGTTGAAATTCCGGCTACTGAAAAAGTAACGACTATTCAGCTTATCAATTCTATTGGCCAGGTAATTGCGAAACAGAAACCGGATGCCGGAACAACCCGCTTAAACGTGGCAAACCTGCCGGCTGGTATCTATTTCGTGAAAATTACGAATGCCCAGGGCAGTATAATTAAGAAAATAAGTATTGAGCAGTAAAACGCTATTGTTTTTTAGTAAAAAAGGCAGCCATTTGGCTGCCTTTTTTGTTTTAAGTAAACACTGTTTTTCCGGGAGAAAATACAGGAATATTTTGCGGCTTTTTTTGAAAAGCATTTCAGCTAAAGCCGTAATTTTCGCGTATCAAAACCGGTGGGAGCCAACCAATATTGCTGCAACTATGATAAAGACTTTTACGCTGCTTTTTGCTACCGTTTTTTGCCTCTGTTTTACCACGCGCGCGCAGGAAACGATGCAAAGCCGCAATTGCGCTACCGATGAAGTAAATGCGCTACTTGGGCAAAACCAACCCGAATATAAAAATGCGTTGCAGGAAGTAGAAAAGGCGGCGGCGCTTTATTTGCAGAACCGATCAGGCCAGCGCACCAACAGTTTAGGCGATACCATTCCGGTGGTTTTCCATGTGCTGTATAATACGGTGCAGCAAAATATTTCTGACCTGCAAATACAATCGCAGCTGGATGTTCTGAACGAAGATTTTAACCGCCGCAACCCCGATGCCAGCAATACGCCGGCCGCTTTTCAAAGTGTGGCTGGTAACCCGCAGGTATATTTCTGTTTAGCCTCGCTCGACCCTGAAGGCAGACCAACCAACGGCATTACGCGCACCCAAACCTCCCAGACTTCCTTCGAATTTACCGAGAATAAGATGAAATTTACGGCGCAGGGCGGCCACGATGCCTGGGACCGGAACTTGTACCTCAATATCTGGATCTGTAACCTTGCCAACAACATTTTAGGTTTTGCGCAATTCCCCGGCGGGCCGGCGAATACCGATGGCGTGGTGCTTTTTTACCGAACCGTAGGCCGCACGCCGCTGAATCCGTTTCCTGGTCCCTATAATCGAGGCCGCACCGGTACGCACGAAGTAGGCCACTGGCTGGGATTGCGGCACATCTGGGGCGAAGCCGATAAGAGTTGTACCGATTCCGATTTTATTACCGACACTCCAAACCAGGATGGCCAATCTTCAGGTTGCCCGGCTTTCCCGAGAATTTCCTGCAATAATGGCCCGGCCGGCGATATGTTCATGAATTACATGGATTATACCAACGATGCCTGCATGAATTTATTTACGGTCGGCCAAGTAGAGCGAATGAATGCGGTGCTGCATACTTCACGCGCAGCCCTGCTGCAATCTAACACCTGTAGCAATGTTCTGAACGCAGATTTCAGGGCAATACCCGATGCTATTTTCCCCGGCCAGACCACCGATTTTTTCTATTATTCCAACGGCCGCCAACCTGCCACATTCAGCTGGGTTTTTGAAGGCGGCACACCGCGAACTTCCACGCAGAAAGATCCGCAGGATATTCACTACGACGCACCGGGAGCCTATACGGTTACGCTCACCGTTACAGATGCGCGCGGCTCCGATACTGAAACGAAGATCGGTTATTTGAAAGTAACGGAAAACGAACTGCAACTTTATCCGAACCCGGCCGACAGAATACTTACCATTGGCGCCCCAGCCGATCAGAAGCTTACAGAAGTGGGTATTTTTAACTCCATAGGGCAACTGATAAGAAAGTATCCGGCGGAAGAACGCACGCTTACAGTAGAAGTACGCGATCTGCCCAAAGGTTTATACGTAGTACGCGGTATTACGAACCGGAACGAAAACTTTGGCCAGCTTTTACTGATCTTTCACTAAGCCCCACTTTTTAAGCCTCAAACCCTACCGTTTTTTGTATGGAGAATTCAGTTAGAGACCGGATAAATGTTATTCAGGGCGATATTACAAGGTTGCAAACCGATGCCATTGTAAACGCCGCGAACACTTCTTTGCTGGGTGGTGGCGGCATAGATGGCGCTATTCATAGGGCTGGTGGTCCGGAAATTCTGAAAGCCTGCCGGGAAATTGTGGATAAGCAAGGCTGTTGCCCCACCGGAGAAGCTGTAATTACCACCGCCGGAAACATGGCTGCCAAATTCGTGATCCATACGGTTGGGCCGGTGTGGCATGGCGGCGACCGGAACGAAGCAGAAAAACTGGCAAGTTGCTACCGGAACAGTTTAAAACTGGCGCAGGAAAATGCCTGTAAAACCGTTGCTTTTCCAAATATCAGCACGGGTGTTTACGGTTATCCAAAAGCCGGCGCGGCCCAAATTGCAATGAAAGAAACGGTAGCCTTTTTACAGCAAAATCCGCAGCCGGAAACCGTTACCTTCGTTTGTTTCGATGAAGAAAATTTACATTTATACCAGGATCTGCTGCAGAAATTGCCGTAAAAACGCTATGGTTTTAGCCTTAAAAAGTAAAAGCCCGACGATTTATTGCCGGGCTTTTTTGTGTTTCTTATTAAATTTCAGGACTGAATTATTTATTCAATACGATCTTCACCTGGGTAACGTCCTGGGCGGTAATCAGGCGCACGAGGTAAACGCCGGCCGGTAAATCTCTGCCATCAATTTCATAAGCGTGTTGTCTTTCATCCATGTTAAGGCCTTCGTCAATCACCTTTATTAAAGATCCTTTCATATCCAGCAATTCCACTTTGTAATTCCCGGCATACGATAGGGTAAAGCTCAGATTTGTAATGGAGCCAAACGGGTTGGGCTGTACTTTTATACCAGATACCAGCAGGTGTTTATCAACCCTTGTTGCTGTTTGCGAACCGAGGTATTTTTTGTTGGCAAAAACGATCAGCACATCCTGGTTGAACCGAACTGCATTGCCAGCGGCATCGGTAATGGTCTGTGTATTATCTGAACTTGGGTTTTGAATGGAAATAAAGCCATACCGATAATCAGGGCTAAAAGTAAGGCCGGTTGGTTCGGCTTCAAACGGAGTGGTCATAAACAATTCTACTTTTGGGTTTGCCGGCGTATGGTCCGGGCGAACCACCCACAGATTGGCCCGGTCAGCATCCTGCATTACCCATAAGTTACCGTCGCCATCAAAAGCCATGTTGTCTACACCTACTCCCCAATCTTCCGCCTGCACGCCACTGCCATAATTAATATTATAGAATCTCCTGGTTACCCATGGTTCCAGTTCAGATATGGTTGAGCCATTATCTTTGAACCGCCAGATAGTGCCTGATTTTGTTTCGGCAAAATAGATTTTACCATCCCGGCTAATTTCAAGTTCTTCCAGTCCATTCCACTTTGTTCCTCCCAGGTTATAGGCAGTAGTTGAAACATTGTTCCTTTCGGCTTTTGTAGCATTTGGCACTTTGATCCAAACTCCGGTTGTAAGTGAATTATTATCTCTGTCTAATACAAAAAGATCGCCGGCAGATAAGTTGCCGGCCTGGGTGGCCACGAACTTATAAACGCATTTGGTATTGCCATCTTCGGTAAAATAAGCCGTTTTTCTATCGGGCATAAGCGCCATGTTTTCGTGCCGCATACGGCCCATTGCCCAAAGCTTATCGCGCGAACCATTGCCGTCGTAATCGGGTATCAGGCCGGTTGCCGGGTCTATTTCTACCAGCCATCCCACATCCTGGTAACCATCGTTATTATTATCGCCGCTGGAAGTGCTTTCTTCTGCTGTAATTACAGTACCCCAGGGAGTAACCATGCCGCTGCAGTTTCTTTCGCTGCGCACCACCACCGGGGCAAAACTAATTCTTTTTGTGCCGGTAACGTTCCAGAGCATAGAGGTTGCATTCAGGTTAAGATCTAAAACGGAAACTTCTCCCGGCGTTCTTTCGTGGTTTAGGGAAAGATACCCCAGGGTGCTGCTGCCGTTTATGGGTACGTAGCCCGCAAAGTCGAAATTACCCGGAATTGTGCCGGCCGGACCGGTTGTATAAGGCGTAATTCGCTCTTTGGCTAAAAGCTGAAATCTATGCGTGGCAGTAGGGTATGTAATTACCTGGGTCTGGCCAACCGGCCTTACCGAAGTAAAGCAACCAATATTATCTGAATTGTTCGGGCCGCAATAGCCATTAATAGGAATCTGGCTGAAAGTAGCGGTAATGTTCTTGTTGCTGTTCATTTTTACCGTCAGCGGATTAGCAGTTTCTGTTGTATCGCCGCTCCAGCCATCGAACTGAAAGCCAGGGCTTGGGGAAGCTGTAACCGTTACGGTTGCACCGGGCGCGTAAGAAGGCAGATCCGGATTTTTAGTTACGTTACCGCTGCCAACCACTGAAACATTTAAAAGGAACTGCCCCGGTATTTGTATAAAGTTCGCCGTAATGTTTTTATTGCTGTTCATTTTTACGGTGATCGGATTTGTTGTTTCAGTAGTATCACCTGTCCACCCATCGAACTGGAAACCCGGAGCCGGCATGGCAGTGAGCGTTACCGTAGAGCCGGCATCGTAAGTAGGCTGGTCCGGACTTTTTGTAACGTTTCCGCTACCGTTTACGGTAATGTTCAGGTTATATTGAACCGGCAAAGCTGAAAAAGTAGCCGTAATATTTTTGTTACTGCTCATGGTAACGCTGAGCGGGTTGGTTGTTCCGGTAGCATCGCCACTCCAGCCATCGAACCGGAAACCGGGATCTGGCGTGGCAGTGAGCATAACCGTAGAGCCACTGGTATAAGTAGCCTGATCCGGACTTTTTGATACTGAACCGCTACCGTTTATAGTTAAATTCAGATTGTACTGAATGGGTATTAGCGAGAAATTAGCTGTAATATTCTTAGTGGTATTCATGGTAACCGTTAGCGGATTGGTCGTTCCGGTAGCGTTGCCAGACCAGCCATCGAACTGGTAACCCGGATCTGGAGTTGCAGTTAGCGTTACGGTAGAGCCGGTAGCATAAGAAGTCTGATTCGGATTTTTAGCAACATTTCCGCTGCCGTTTATGGTAACGTTTAAGTTTACCTGGGTTTGGTTTATTACAGAAAAAATTATTGTTAACGGCGTGCCTGGGGTTCCTTGTCTGTTTTTACCTGTATAGGGCTGTGCTGTTAAGGTATATGAACCTAATGGCGGTGTCCAGCTGCTATAGTTGCCGCTATTATCGCCTTGTAACGAATAATGCGGGCCGCTTTCATCGGAACGGGTTTTTGATTGCGCGCCGGTAAGCGTAAAATAAACACTGCCTACTATAGAAGGATTGGTTACCGCCTGAACATTGAGTTTTTGAGTAGGCAGCGTAGCCAGGTTCACTACCGAGCCTGAAGTTAATGGTTGAATAATGTTATCTGCCGAGGCATTGATAAGATTGAAACTGGTTACACTTTGGGTTTGTGCTTTACAAGTTTCAGGTTTTAGAAAGGTGCATAATAGGAAAAATAGTAGAATAGGAACTGGCGATGAATAATCTGGAAGTTTTTTGCCTGTAAAATTGTTGTTATTTAATGTTTTATTGGCTGTTGATTTTAATTTGTACTGTAATTCTTGCATAAAAGTAGGAGTAAAAGAACTGAAGAAAACCTAAGCATTAGTGATTCACGATAAAGAAGGGCGATAGCGAAAAATGTCTGTTGGGCCAAAGCATTGCTAAAGCACAGGCAGGAGAATACTAACTGATCTCGTACAAGATTAAGATTTGGAAGGGAAGAGGGAAAAAGTACTGCGTAAAATAAGAAAATAATGCTTTGTGAATGGATGCGACTGAAACTGAATACGTTCCGGAAATGGATTATGATAATTTTTTATCCGTTTATTTCAGATAAAATGGTGAATCGCTCAAAAGTAACCGAGAGGAGTATAGAAATTTAAGTGGTCTCATCTAATACCAAAAACGCTATGTTTTTTAACCAGAAAAGTGGAGTAACCTTCATGTTGCTCCACTTTTCTGGTTTCCATTTCTTATAAATAAAGCTGCTGGAATTCCTGTAAAGGCTATCAATAAGTTATTCGCGCAAATGCAGGAGTTTTGTAGTATAGTGTTTATTATTTACTTGCAAACGCACTAAGTAAATTCCTGTAAAGCGGTCAAATTCTTTGGGTGGCGTAAATTCGAATGTTTGCTGACCTGCTTCCAGCGGGCCTTCAAAAATATTGATGGTTTGGCTCACATGCGTGAACATATTGTAAGCCTCAAGTTTCACATCGGCGTTGGCTGGTAAATTTATTTTAATGTTTGTAGAGGAATTAAAAGGATTTGGGAAAACTTCTATGGATGGTGTTGCATTGTTTTGCGCCATTTTTGAGGCAGTTTGTGTACCGAGGTACTTTTTATTGGCAAAAACGATTAGCACATCCTGGTTAAAGCGCACCATATTGCCTGCTGCATCCTGAAGGGTTCGGGTAGTTTTGTTGTTAGAGCCTTGCAATGATAAGAAGCCATACCGGAAATCTGGGGTAAATGTTAGCCCCGTTGGTTCCGCTTCGTCAGGCGTGGTCAAAAACAACTCTATTTTTGGGTTTGCCGGCGTATGGTCCGGGCGGATTACCCATACGTTTGCGTGGCCTTTATCCTGCATAACCCACAGGTTGCCGTCGCCATCAAAAGCCAGGTTATCTACACCTAGGCCCCAGTCTTCGTTTTGTACGCCGCCATTATAGGTTATCGGGTACGATTTTTTGGTAACCCATTCCTCAATTTCAGATACGGTTGCGCCATCGTCTTTAAACCGCCAGATCGTTCCTGTTTTTGGGGTTCCGAAATATAGTTTACCGTCGCGGCCAATTTCAATTTCTTCCAAAGAGCCCCAGTTAGTGCCTCCTAAAGAAGCTGCTAAGGTAGAAGTAGTGTTCTTTTTGGTTTTTGTGTTGTTCGGCACCTGTATCCATTGGCCGGTAGTCGGGTCATTGGCATTGCGTTTTAATACGTAAAGAGTGCCGGAAGAAAGATTGCCATACTCTTCGGCCACGAATTTATAGACGCATTTTGTGCCGCCATCTTCGGTCTGGTAAGCTGTAATGCCATCAGCCGCAATGGCAAGGTTTTCGTGCGACATGCGGCCAAGCGCCCAAAGTTTATCGCGCGAGCCATTGCCATCATAATCCATGATCAGACCGGTAGCCGGATCGATCTCCACCTGCCAGCCTACATCCTGATAGCCATTGTTGTTCGCGTCGCCGGTAGAATATGTTTCTTCTGATGAAATTACAGTACCCCAAGGAGTTACGGTTCCGGCGCAGTTGCGTTCAGATTTTACTACGGGCCCAAAATCTACCTTTCTTACTGCATCAACTTCCCAAAGCATGGTAGTATCATTCAGCTTCAGATTCAAAATGGAAACCCGGCCCGGGGTTTTTTCATGGTTCAAAGCAAGATACCCTTCTGTGCTGCTGCCATTTTTAGGTACATAGCCTGCAAAGTCGAAATTAGAAGGCAGCTTTCCCCCAGAGCCATCAGTAAAAGGAGTTTCCCCTTCCTTGGCTAATAACTGGAAGGTGTGGGTTGCAGTTGGGTAGGTAATTAAAGGTGTTTTGCCAACCGGTTTTACAGATACAAAGCAACCAATATTATCTGAATTAGTAGGGCCGCAATATCCGGTTGGCGAATATTGGCTGAACGTGGCCGTAATATTCTTGTTATCGTTCATGGTTACTGCCAGCGGATTTGTTTTGTCGGTAACATCGCCACTCCAGCCACTGAAACTCGAGCCGCTATCGGGCGTAGCCGTTATATTTACCACAGAATTGATCTGGTAGCTTGCAGAATCGGGCGTTTTTGAAGTTGTTCCGTAGCCGGTATTGGTTATGTTTAAAGAGAACCGCTGAGAAGAGGCTGTAAAAGTAGCGGTAATGTTCTTGTCGCCGTTTATAGGCATCGTAAGCGGATTGGCCGTACTGCTGGTGTCGCCGCTCCAGCCACTGAATACAAAGCCGGGAGCAGGGTTTGCAGTTAGCGTTGCAGTAGAGCCATAATCATACGTTGCCAGATCCGGATCTTTGCTAACGGTGCCACCACCTGTCTGTGAAACATTTAAGTTGTATTGAAGAGCCGTAAAAATAGCAGTAATGTTTTTGTTATCGTTCATGGTAATGGTTACCTGGTCGGTTGTATCGCTAACATCGCCGATCCAGCCGCTGAACAAGTAACCCGGATCTGGTGTGGCAGTAAGGGTTACATCTGTTCCGCTGGTATAGGCCGCCAGGTTAGGATTTTTTGTGATAGTGCCGTTGCCTGACGTGTTTAATTGCAGGGCATAACCATTCTGATTTACAACGCTGAAAGAAATGGTTAGGGGAGTACCGGCGATGCCTGTGCCATCATTGTCTGAATAGGGCTGTGCCGTTAAAGTATAATTGCCCAGCGGAGGATTCCAAATGTAATAATTGCCGTTATTATCATCGCCCTGTAAAGAATAAGGCGATTGGTTGTCTATCCGGGATTTTAGTTGCGCACCGGTTAAGGTAAAGATCACGCTGCCTACATTTGTGGAACCTGTAAGTGCACGGATATTTACATTGCCGGTCGGCAAAGTATTTAAATTCAGAATTACGCCGTCGGTTAAATGCTGGATTGGTTTATCGGTGCTGGAATTAATGAGAGTAAACCCGGTTATTGCCCCCTGCGCCCTGCAAAGCACAGGAGTTACAAAATATAAAAACACTGAAAGGGCTAATATCTTTGCTAATGAGCAGTAGCTTCTGAAAGCTTTATTCCTGTTTAATGGGTTTTGATAAGCGAAAGCCAGATCTATTCCGTAATTGTTTTCCATAAAGAAACTTTTAAAAGTAAAACACGCCAGCGAAGTTGTAAATGCATTTTCAATAAATATGAGCGGGGCATAGCATTCTAAATTTCAGATATTTACTGCCAGGCATTGCGCATAGTAATGCATAGAGCAAGAGAAAATCCTGAAATTCTGTTAATCAGTTTCGGCAGAACCTGCCAGCAACTTTTGTGTTTTACTATATATTGAAGGCTTTTATTACTAATTCAATATATAGTTCAGCATGGTGTGCTGTTCGGAAGTGAAAAAAAGAGAATAGGGTATTTGATAATAGGTGTAATTCGTAAGTTATATACAGGGAAATCATTAAAAAGTTATAAGGTATATTGAAAAATACATGGATTATACACTGTATTTTTAAGAAAATTCAGAATTGTTATGAAAATAATATGATTTAATAAGTCAACGGTTTCGCTTATAATGCTTTTGCTGAGTTGTCTTTAGGTTTCGGACAGCGTTAATTCCAGATGAAAACTGCTTTTTTATTTCCCTGATAAGCTGACTACTAAAAGAAAAACGCTATACTTTCAGGCACAAAAAGTCAATAAAAAAGCGGAGCTACCTTGTTGGTAACTCCGCTTTCTTCGTTTCAGCTTGTTTCGTACTATTATTGGCAGGCAATTTTGTTTACCCGGTTTTCGTGGCGGCCGCCTTCAAAATCTGTTTCTAAAAAGAGCTTCGTCATTTCCGAAGCCATTTCTTCAGAAACAAAGCGCGCCGGAATACAGAGAATATTGGCATTGTTGTGCTCGCGTGAAAGTTTAGCCAGTTCCGGTAGCCAGCATAAAGCGGCGCGCACCTGCGGATATTTGTTGGCCGTCATGGCTACTCCGTTGCCGCTGCCGCAGATCAGAATTCCGAAGTTAAATTCCTTTTCGTTTATGGCTTTGGCCAGCGGGTGTACATGGTCTGGGTAATCTACCGAGGCATCGGAAAAAGGACCAAAATCCTTTACTTCGTGGCCTTTTTCTTCCAGCTGTTTGGTAAGCAGTTTTTTGTATTCGAAACCGGCGTGGTCGCCGCCAATGGCAATTTTAAGCTTCATTTCGGGTAAGGTTTTTATTTAAACGATCTGTATCGCGTTTTCTAACGGTTTTGGCAATAATTATACTGGCTTCGTAAAGCAAATAAAGTGGTATAGCAAACAAGCTCATGCTTAATACGTCGGGCGGGGTAACCACGGCCGAAATAATAAGGATCACCACAATGGCGTGCCGGCGGAAAACAGAAAGTATTTCGGAAGAAATTAAACCGGCTTTGGCCAGGAAATAGATCACCATTGGTAATTCGAACATAAGGGCGCACGCAAAAACCATGGTGGTGAGCGTAGAAATGTAAGAATTCAGGTCGAACTCGTTGGTAATGCTGGGGTCTACCTGATACGATGCCAGGAAGTTGATGGAAAGCGGCGCAGCGCCGTAATAACCGAACAGCAAACCAATAATAAACAGCACCGAAACGAAGAATACCGCTCCGCGCGAGTTTTTCCTTTCTTTCGGGTACAAGCCGGGTTTAATAAAACGCCACAATTCCCAAAACGCGTACGGAAACGCCAGGATCAAGCCAATGGTAAACGAAACCGACATGTGCGTAGTAAACTGCGAACTCATTTCGCGGCTCTGCAACGTAAAATTTATTTTATCGATGCAGATCTCCGGGGCATGAACCAGCTCGCCGAGCTTGCACCACATGCGGTAGCTCCAGAAATCGGGCCGGCTTGGCGCCAGAATAATATCGTGAAAGATAAAATCCTTCGAAAAAAATGCTATCAGGCCAAAGACCACAATAGAAGCCACAGCCCGGATAATATGCCACCGGAGCAGCTCCAGGTGGTCAACGAAACTCATCTCCTGCTCTTCCCCTGTGCCTATTCGTTTTGCTTCCAACCGACTTTCTTAATAATGATTAATGAATAATTATTAATGATGATGAATAGTTAATGACTAATAAATAATGATGAATTAAAACGTTATCCGGATTCCGGTTTATTTTCAATTAATCATTATTCATTAATCATTCATCATTAAATTAGTTGTTGAAAAGCGGGAATTGCTCCATCCAGGTGTTAATCTCCTGTTTCACGGCGGCAATTTTTGCTTCGTTTTCGGTGTTCATTAAAACCTCATCTATCAGGCCAACAATGCGCTCCATATCGGCTTCTTTTAAGCCACGGGTTGTTAAAGCAGCCGTGCCTACGCGCATACCGGAAGTAACGAACGGCGATTTATCGTCGAAAGGCACCATGTTTTTGTTGATGGTGATATCGGCTTTTACGAGCGTGTTTTCGGCAACTTTACCGGTTAAACCTTTAGAACGCAGATCGATGAGCATTAAGTGGTTGTCGGTGCCGCCGGAAATGATCTGGTAGCCTTTAGAAACAAACGCTTTGGCCATAGCCTGCGCATTTTTCTGCACCTGCTCGATGTAGGTTTTGTATTCAGGAGAAAGCGCTTCGAAGAAAGCAACTGCTTTAGCAGCAATTACGTGCTCCAAAGGTCCGCCTTGTGAACCCGGGAATACAGCGCCATCTAATACCGCCGACATCATTTTCAGTTCGCCCTTCGGAGTTTTAAAGCCAAACGGATTTTCGAAATCTTTAGGCAGCATAACCATACCGCCACGTGGGCCACGCAGGGTTTTGTGCGTGGTAGTAGTTACAATGTGGCAATGTTCGAACGGATTATTCAGGAAGCCTTTGGCAATTAAACCGGCCGGGTGCGAAATATCGGCCATTAAAAGCGCGCCAACCTGGTCAGCAGCTTCGCGCAGCGCTTTGTAATTCCAGTCTCTTGAATAAGCCGAAGCGCCGCAAATGATCAGTTTCGGTTTTTCGCGTTCAGCGGTTTCCGCAATTTTTTCCCAGTTAATTAAACCGGTTTCCTGCTCTACACCATAAAAACTTGGCTGGTACAATTTCCCCGAATAGTTAACCGGCGAGCCGTGCGTTAAATGTCCGCCATGCGCTAAGTCGAAACCTAAGATCTTATCGCCGGGATTTAAAACGCCCAGCATTACCGCCGCGTTGGCTTGCGCACCGGAGTGAGGCTGCACGTTTACCCATTCAGCACCGAATAATTCTTTGGCTCTGTCAATGGCTAATTGTTCGCTTTGGTCTACCACTTCGCAGCCGCCATAATAGCGTTTGCCCGGTAAGCCTTCGGCGTATTTATTGGTCATGATGCTGCCCTGGGCGGCCATTACCTGCTCGGAAACAAAGTTCTCGGAGGCAATAAGTTCGAGGCCGTGCATCTGGCGTTCTTTTTCCTTCTGAATAAGGTCGAATATAGCGGTATCTTTCTGCATGATAAGTCTGTACACAATTTGTGCAAAATTACGGGAATTTGCTGAAATTGCTAAACTACTTTTTGAAGCTGAAAGGATAGCGTTTCAGCGTAGTTAAAGACTTCTTTGCACGATTAGAGCGCTACGCGGTAGGGAAATAAAAAAGGGAAGCAAAACTTCCCCCCTTTATAGTATTAAACTTCCGATTATTGTTTGATAAGCCGGGTACTTGTAGTGCCACTGCTTGTTTGAGTGCGTAGCAGGTAGAAACCTGCCGGGTGTTCCTTATCAAAATTTATTTGTAAGGAATTGTTGCCTTTTGTGAGTTTTTGCGTGTTTTGGTATACCGTTTTGCCAGTCAGGTCTATGACCTGGTAGCGCAGTTCGTCGTTGCTGTTGGCCACAATGTTGAAAGTAAGCTCGTTCTGGAACGGGTTCGGGTAAACGAGCGGCGCATTTGGTAGATTTTCGAATTGTACCACTTTTATGTCCGAAAACGATACCGTTCCGTCGAAGTCGGTTTGTTTAAGGCGGTAGTAGCGCATGCCGGTTCCGGTAGTTGTTTTATCCAGGAAGCTATATTGCAGCAGCGTAGCTGAATTGGAATTTTTGCTGGCTACAAAACCAATATCCTCGAAATTCCGGCCGTCGGCGCTGTACTGAATGTGGAAGCCCTGGTTGTTTTTTTCAGAAGCTGTGGCCCATTGCAGTAAAGCCGCATTGTCTTTTTTAATGGCTTTGAATGAGACCAGTTCTACTGGTAGCGGGTTATTGGGGTTGACAACGCCAAAGGGTGAAAAACTTGTAATGCCTTCTAACGTAGCGCTATAAGTTAAGCTGCCGTCTGTGAATGTGTTTAAAGGCGGCTGTTCCCAGGTTCCTCCTGTAAAGTGAGCAATACCTACGTTGGTACGAACAAAGTTGGTTCCCTCGTCTTTAGTAGGATCCCATCGTAAACGAAGCGATATGCTTGGTGAGCCTGTGCCAGTAACTCTATCCACGTTCCAGGTTCTCATTGCAACCAAATTTGTTACAGGCTGCCCGCTAGTGCCCTTTATTCCATTCGTTACAAGTACTGAGTAATTCCCTGTGCCGTTGATGTCGCCGGTGTTTTTGATATATGCTGGTGTATAAGAACTTGTTGTTCCAACAGGAAATATTGTCTCAGGAGTTGTAGTAGTTGCCCCTCCAGCTATTCCCTCAATAATCAGCTTGCCGGAACCGGTTTGCTTAATGTAATTCGTAGCACTTGGGTTTGAAATGGCGCCGCCTTGCTGAACTGTAAGATCATAATTACCGAGTGTAATACTTCCATTGCTAAGACTCAACGTACTACCATTGCTAATGCTCATGGCTTGCTCCAGAGTAATGGGGCCGCTAGGAGTTTTAGTGCCTGTTCCACTTATTTTTAAATTGCTGTAAGGTAGCACGGCAATGGTTTGGTTGCCGCCCGCATATTCAACGGTACTGCCTGCATTCAAAACATTAGTGAAGCCTGTTGGAAAGGAAGAGCCGCTTAAAATAAATGTAGCACCATTTTTAATTTCAAATGTTTTACCGGTTGTGCATTGAATGCTTTTACCGCCATTATCAAATTTACCACCTAATACGACAATATTCCCCGTAATTCTAGATGAGTTGATAGATAAGTCTGGCGTTACGCCAGCGCTATTATTAATATGAACATTAGGGTAAGGTAAGTCTGCATCTAAGTTTAAACTTTGAGGGGATGTGCCATTAAATTCAATAGTGCTGTTAGGGGTATAAACAAGTGTTACGCGGCTTTTTTGGCCGTTCAGGATTATCGCTCCGCTAACCTTTAAAGTTCCCGTACCAAAATCTAACTTCACTTTTTCATTACCGTTACCTCCCGGGTTAAATGTGATTGTTCCTAATGCTAGTGTGTGCGTGCCTAAATTAAGAGTCGATTCGGAGCTTGTGGTATTCTTTATAGTCAAAGAGGAGCAATAAGCATTAGAGCCAAGCGTGATGTTATGGCCATTCTGAATAGTAACAATATCTCCCGGACCAGGTGAAGTATTGGAGTTTGTTGGATTGGAGAGATTCCAGCTTAAAGCACTGTTCCAACTTGTGCCATTGCCATTTGAAGTGAACTCAGTTGCCCAAGCCTCCTGCACAGCAGTAAAGCCTAAAAACAGACATAGTAACAGATAAATTCGATACGGGAACCGCATATGTTTTTTCTGTTGGTAATTGTGCGCGTTGCACTGATAAATTTTTCTCGGACGTTTGGTAGATTTTTGCATAATGGTAATTTTTAAAGGTTTTAAGACACGTATTGGCCGCCATTATGCTCACCCGTGCGGCAAATTCCAGAAGAACTGCAGCATTACAGCATAAAATGGAAGTTTAGTAAGGTTTGTGAGATTGTGATTAAGGTAATTGCTAGAAAAAGGCTTAAGTTTTATCAAAATAAACCAGAAGACAATGTAAAGAATATGAATATTATGCAATAAAATATCCTTATTTTTATCTTTATAAACTCCAATACTGTTATGAATTTAAAAAGTTACAATTTATTATACTTTTATTTATAATTATTTTAAATATATTGCTATTGGTCAGATTTTATGGGTGAATTGCTTTTAATATGAATATTTTTAGATATGTTCGTTTGATGAAAATCTGGAGCTAAAAAGAAGGGAAATAAAAAAGCACCTCTTTACGAGAGGTGCTTTTGTTTATAAACTACTATGTGATATTTTAACTATAGCGGGGTTTGTCGATATTAGGTTTGTTGGTGTTGCGGTTCGGGTGGCTGCCTAAGCGCGTATCGATGGTAGGTTCATCTACGTCATCGGTATACCGGGCTTCCAGGTCATTATATTGATCATCAAAACTCTCGATGTGTGCATCTTTCATTCCGCCAATGCCTTTTCCGGCAGGGTTGCCTGAGTGGCTGCGTGATTGTTTGTTGGTTGAATTGCTTTTGTATGGCATGATAACCTCCTTTTTTGTGAAACAATAAATTAACAAATTTCCCTCTGCCATACTCTTTTAGCTTAGGCTGGCAGGGCTTCTTACATACTCGTTTTCAGGATTTTGAGTTTTCTATATTTAGATTTATGTAGTTTTTTCATGGTAAAGCATAGCGTTTTTAACTGAAAATTCCCATTCGACGTAAAGTCGCCTGAACCATGCTTGTTTATAAATGAACGCCAGCCAGAAGGTAATTATTACGCACCCCGAAAAAATGCTTTTCCCGGAACAGGGTTTCACGAAGCAGGACCTGATAAAGTATTATGAAGCTGTTTCCGGTCATTTGTTGCCATTCCTGAAAAACCGGCCGCTAATGCTGCACCGTTTCCCGCAGGGCATTAAAAAGCAAGGCTTTTATCAGAAAGATATCGGCGCTTCTTTTCCGGATTGGATAGGCCGGGTAAGCGTGGCGCGCGAAAAGCAGGAACCCATTGACCAAGCCGTTATCAATACGAAAGCTGGGTTGCGCTTTGTCATAAACCAGAACACCATTGTGCTGCACCCCTGGCTCAGTACGGTGAAAGATCTGCACAAGCCCGATAAAATTATTTTCGACCTGGATCCGGCGGAAGGCGGTTTTAAAACGGCGGTGAAAGGTGCATTACTGCTGCGCGAATTGCTGGAAAAGAAATACGGGCTAACGTGTTTTGTAATGACTACCGGTTCCAGCGGCTTGCACGTTACCATACCTGTAAAACCCAATCACGATTTTGACATGGTGCGACCGTTTGCCTTGGCCATTGGAAATGAACTTGCGGCCATGTATCCGGCAGAATTTACCACGGAGCAACGCATTGAAGACCGGAAAAGCCGGTTATTTGTAGATTATATGCGGAATTCGTACGCGCAAACTGCCGTTGCGCCTTATTCGGTAAGAGCTTTGCCGGGAGCGCCGGTGGCCGCGCCGCTTTTCTGGGAAGAACTTCTGGATAAAAACCTCAAAGCGCAAATGTACACCATAGAAACGATGCCCGAACGTTTGAAAAAAGCCGGGAATCCGTGGCAGGATTTTCGGAAGCAGGCAAAAAGCTTAACCAGAGCACTGCAAAAGCAAAAGGCTGAACTTCAGAAAAGACAGGTGTAAAAAACGGTAGGGTTTTGAGCAAAAAAAGTGTGAAGCGTTAAACAGTCAGGATGCGTTTTTCGGTGCTGAGATCGCGGATTACGCGGCAGGGATTTCCGGCGGCAAAAACATCTGCCGGAATATCACGGGTTACTACGCTGCCGGCACCAATTACGCTTCTTTCTCCAATAGTTACGCCCGGGCAAACAATAACGCCCCCGCCAATCCAGACATGCGAACCAATATAGATAGGTTTCCCGGATTCAAGGCCGCTTGCGCGTTCCTGCCAGTTTAACGGGTGGGTGACGGTATAAAGCTGCACGTTCGGCCCGAAAAGCACGTTGTTGCCAATAGTTACCGGCATTACATCCAGAACCACGCAGTTAAAATTGAAAAATACATTTTCGCCAATGGTAATGTTATAGCCATAATCGCAAAAGAACGGTGGTTCTATCTGCAGGCCTTTGCTGCATTTACCCAGAAGTTCCTGTAATAGAAAAGAGCGCAGATCTGTGTTTCCGGCGGCGGTGTTGTTGTATTGCTGCAGCAGATCCCGGGCTTTGTGTCTTTCGGCGGTAAGTTGCGGATCGGTGGCGTTATACAATTCGCCGCGGAGCATTTTTTCTTTTTCGGTTTGCATGGCTGCCGGTTTTTTTCAGGTTGAAAACGCTATGGTTTTACGGGCAAAAAGTATAATAAGCAAAAGGCCATTCAGCGAACTGAACGGCCTTTTTTGCGCAATACAAAGATGAAAATTTAGCGGTTCGGTTCTTCGTCGTTGCGCAGCATTTCGTCGCTGATATCGGAAACGCTTTGTTGCATGTTTTCTGTAGAAGGCAATTGCACTACCGGGTTATCTACCTCCTGCTCGTGTTCGGCCGTCGGAATTCCATCCGGAATAATGTTGCTGCTTTCTGCAGAATCGTCGTTTACGGTTACCGCGCTCGGGCCATTGCCGGAATCGGAGCCGAAACCGGTTTTACCGTCGCGGTCGCCGAAACCACCGCGGGCGTGTTCGTTCTTCGGAGGATCGGCGCCGGGTACCAAATGTCCGGCATTCATTTCAGCCATGTCTTCGCCGGTGCTGTCAATTATCCGTACCGGGCGTTCTTTACCCGTTTTGTCGAGGTCTTTTTTATCGGTTGCCATAATACTGCTTTATAGTAAATAAAAATTGCGTAAAACTAAAATTGCCGGGCTTCGGGCTGCTGAAAATCGTTCAGAAATTCACTCAGAGTTTTTAACCCCGAAACCATAGCGTTTTTAGCTTGTACTGAATTTTTGATAAAGTAGTTTAACCGCCCACCATTTCGCCGCCATTTACATGTATTACCTGGCCGGTTATGTACGAGGCATCTTCGCAGGCCAGGAACACAAATGCCGGCGCTACTTCGGCCGGTTGCCCCGGGCGTTTCATGGGCGTGCTTTTACCGAATTTGCTCACCTGTTTGGCATCGAACGAAGCGGGAATAAGCGGCGTCCAGATCGGGCCGGGAGCCACGGCATTCACCCGTATTCCTTTTTCGGCTAAATTCTGCGAAAGCGAACGCGTGAACGTAGTAATAGCGCCTTTGGTAGCCGAATAATCCATTAAATGATCGGAGCCGCGAAAAGAAGTAACCGAGGTAGTATTAATAATGCTGTCACCTTTTTTCATGTTATCGAGCACCGCTTTGGTCAGAAAAAAGTAGGAGAATATGTTGGTCCGGAACGTTTTTTCGAGTTGCTTTTCCGTTATATCTTCCACGCTTTCCTGTTCGTGTTGTTCGGCGGCATTGTTTACCAGAATATTGATGCGCCCCATAGCCCGGATGGTTTGCTTTACGGCCTGCTGGCAGAATTTTTCATCGCCCACATCGCCCGCAATTAACAAACATTCGCGGCCTTCGTTTTCGATCATTTTCTTGGTGTCTTCGGCGTCTTTGGTTTCGTTCAGGTAAATAATGGCCACGTCGGCGCCTTCGCGGGCAAAATGTACCGCCACCGCCCGGCCAATGCCGCTATCGCCGCCGGTTATCAGGGCAATTTTATTTTCGAGTTTGCCGCTGCCCCGGTAATTCCTGCGGATCACTTCCGGCTCCGGTTCCATTTTATATTCTTTGCCGGGCTGCGTTTGCTGCGTCTGTTTAGGAATGGATTTAGGTCTGGCCATAACGTAGTTGTTGGGTGTTATTTACAAGAAAGGTGCATCTGCTATACGAACCATTTTAAGTCGTGTTTGTTTCAGGCTTCGAATAGAAATATATAAGAATCAGGATTTTCGGAAATCGAATTGCCCGCGAAGGGAAAAAGGATTCAGGTTCTGCCACTTGAAGTAATCAGTGCATTGTTCTGACAGACAAGATTTATTTATTGCGCCTACCCTTTCTTTTGGTGTCTGGAATGTTCTTTTAAATGAAACGCGAGCGAAAAACGCTATACTTTTGGCCCGAAAAACTCCGGAACGCTTTGCCACATATTTCGTAACTTTGGCAGCTATGCAGGAAGAAACCAGCTTATTTTTAGTACCCACCCCCATTGGCAATCTCGAAGATATAACCTTGCGCGCCATTCGGGTTTTGAAAGAAGTAGATGTAGTGCTGGCCGAAGACACGCGCACCAGCGGCAAACTTTTGCACCACCTGGGTATTGACAAACGCATGCACAGCCACCATCTGCACAACGAACACAAAGCCGTGGCGCATTTGGTTGAACGTTTAAAAGGCGGCGAGAAAATGGCCCTGGTTTCCGATGCCGGCACGCCGGGCATTTCCGATCCCGGGTTTTTGCTGGTGCGGGCTTGTTTGCAGGAAGGTATAAAAGTAGAATGTCTGCCGGGCGCAACCGCGTTTGTTCCGGCGCTGGTAAAATCAGGTTTCAGTTCTGAGCGGTTTACGTTCGAAGGATTTCTGCCCGTGAAAAAGGGTAGGCAAACGCGCCTCGAAAGTCTGAAAAACGAAGAACGCACCATGATCTTTTACGAATCGCCGCACCGCATTTTAAAAACCTTAACCCAGTTTGCCGAGTATTTCGGTCCGGAGCGCCAGGCTTCCGTTTCCAGAGAGCTGACTAAAATGTTTGAAGAAACGCTGAACGGCAGTTTGGAAGAACTGGTTAAAATTTTCACCACTAAAGCTATAAAAGGAGAGTTTGTTCTTGTTGTGGAAGGCCGCAAATAACCGCAAATATTTACCGCTGCTGGCTGTGCTGGGCGCATTTCTGCTCTGGCTCGGGTGGCCCACCAAACCGTTACCGCTCTTGCTGTTTTTCGGATTGGTGCCGCTGTTCTTAATTGAACGCATTATTGAGCACCCGTCATTCACGCGGCCGGCGGCTACGTTTTTCAAATACGCATACCTGCTTTTTGTGCTCTGGAATGCATTTGCAACGTATTGGGTATCTTATTCTACCTTGCCAGGCGGTATTGCGGCGGTGCTGTGTAACGCGCTGCTCATGTGTATTCCGGCCATGCTTTTCTTTTTTACCAAGCGAAGATTAGGCCCGAAGATTGGCTACGCAAGTTTCATCGTTTACTGGCTGGCGTTCGAATATTTTCATTTGGGCTGGGACTTAACGTGGCCGTGGCTTACACTGGGAAATGGTTTTGCGCAGCGGCCGGAATGGGTGCAGTGGTACGAATTTACCGGCCATTTAGGTGGTTCCGTATGGCTGATCCTGGGGAATATCCTGTTCTTTAAAGCTTTTGCTGATAATCCTGAAAAAAGCTGGAAGCCTTATCTGGCACCTGCACTTTTGGTCGTAATTCCCATAGCGATTTCCTATGGTATGTATTTCAGTTATGAGGAAAAAGGCGCGGAAGCGGAAGTGGTGGTGGTGCAGCCGAATATTGATCCGTATGAAGAAAAATTCCGCGATGGTAAAAATTACCTTCCCACTGAACAACAATTAGCGCGTTTGCTTACACTTTCGGAACAAACCGTTACACCAAAAACTAAATTATTAGTCTGGCCGGAAACTGCGATCGGTGAGAATTTTCAGGAAGACCAGATCCATAATTACCCGGATATTGCCACGCTGAAAAGTTTTGTTGCCAGCCGCCCCGGATTAGATCTTTTAACCGGCATCAATTCGTACGCACTTTATCCGGATGCAAAGTTGGCTACCCCATCGGCCCGTTTTCGCGAAGACCTGGGTTATTACGATGTCTTCAACACGGGCATGTACCTGACGAATAAAGGTGAAATTTCGCTTTACCATAAATCGAAACTGGTGCCGGGCGTGGAGAAATTGCCTTATCCGCAGTTTTTCAAGTTTTTAGGTCCGCTGGCCATTGACTTAGGTGGCATGGTGGGTACGCATGGCACGCAGGAAGAACGCTCCGTTTTCCCGCATTCCGGAACCGGGCAACCGGCTTCAGCGCCCGTGATCTGCTACGAATCTATTTACGGCGGCTACGTGAGCGAATATATTCGGAACGGCGCCACCCTCATCTGCATCATTACCAACGACGGCTGGTGGAGCGACAGCCCAGGTTATAAACAACACTTGCAATACGCCACGTTACGCGCTATCGAAAACCGCCGCAGCATAGCGCGTTCGGCCAATACCGGCATTTCGGGCTTTATAAACCAGCGCGGCGATTTTCTGCAAAAGTCGGAATGGTGGAAACAGGCTGCCTTGCGCGAAACCGTAAAACTGAACACCGAATTAACCGTTTTCAGCCGCACCGGCGATCTGATCGGTCCGGCGGCGCAATGGCTGGCTTTGGCGCTGATCATTTACGTATTGCTGCATAAAATTTTACTTCGCAAACCGCATCACCCGCACTATGAACCTAGAAAATCTTTGTAAGCAAGTTGTTTCCGAAACCCGTTGCGTAGGCGCTTTTATAAGAGAAGAAGGTCAGAAATTCGACGCTTCCAAGATCGAGCACAAAGGCTTCAACGACCTGGTTTCGTACGTAGATAAGGAGGCGGAAAAGCAGTTGGTAGATGCCCTGAAAAAACTGTTGCCCGAAGCCGGCTTTATTACTGAAGAAGGCACTGAATCTACGCGCAAAGAAATCTACAACTGGATCATCGATCCGCTGGATGGTACCACCAATTTTATGCACGCGCTGCCGGTTTTTTCTATCAGTGTGGCGCTTATGCAAGGCAATGAAATTGTGCTGGGCGTGATTTACGAAATAAACCGCGACGAAACCTTTTCTGCCTGGAAAAACGGCGGCGCCTTCCTGAACAATAAACCGATTAAAGTTTCCAAAGCCGAAAAACTGGCCGATTCTTTAGTAGCAACCGGTTTTCCGTACACTACTTTCGGAAAAATGCAGGATTACCTGAAAATTCTGGGTGCGTTCATGGCAAAATCGCATGGCGTACGGCGCTTGGGTTCGGCAGCAGTAGATCTGGCGTACGTGGCTTGCGGCCGGTTTGAAGGTTTCTTCGAATTTAACCTGAATGCCTGGGATGTGGCTGCTGGCGTTTTAATTGTGCGCGAAGCAGGCGGTAATGTTACTACGTTTAAAGAGGCTGGTGACCCGGTTTTTGACCGGGAGATTGTGGCGAGTAACAGTGCCGTTCATGCGGAAATGCTGGCGGTTATTAAAGAGTGTAACTGGTAGTTTTTATGCTGAAAAGCATGCCATTTCTGTCATCCTGAGCACAATTGAGCGGGGGAGCGCGAAGATTGCGAGCGTAGCTCTGAAGGACCTCGTCGGCGGTAAGTAGTTTTTCAACTAAAAGTGCTAGCGTTTTGAAACACCCTTTCTGCTAAACAGCTGACTTTTAACTTTCATCGGCAATCTTCTCCCTCAAGCCGGGCAGGCTTCGTTTCTGCGTTCGCGTCTCACCCTTTCTTAGCCGCAAGCGGCTTTTCTGACGAAACCGGAAAGTGCGGAGGCCGCGCACCCAGAAACTGGTATCATTCACCTTCGTAGTGCACTTCTTTTTAGTTTAGTTTCCTAGCAAATGTGATTTTCAGGAAACGCTGCGCTTGCGTTAAGAGTGAAATTATAGTAGAGAAAAGCTCCCCTCCTTTTCAAGGAGGGGTTAGGGGTGGCTAAATCCCTTAATCTTCAAATTTGACGAATCCAAATTCAGACAATTGACTTTTTTACTTCAAAAACATAGCGTTTTTATTTCCCGGATCGTAACTTAACACGGTTCTGATATGAAGAGGCAATGCCGGTTTTAAAAAGCAGTTTTTTTCTGGTAATATTTACTTGTTTGCTTTTGGCGGTACCGGTTGCTTTTGCGCAACAAAAAGTGCTGAATGGTAGGGTTTTAGATACAAAAACTGCTTTGCCCATTGAAGGTGCGGTCATTCAGTTCAGCAATGCTGAAAAAGCTATTGCCACAGATGCTAAAGGTAGTTTTTCGCTGCCAATCGATACCGTTTTTGCGGGGCAAATGCTTATTATTTCGCATTTGGGTTATGAGAAATTTACACTTAAACTAAAGCCTGGCCAAGCTAATATTACAGTTAGTTTAACACCTAAAACAAATACGCTTTCGGAAGTAAGAATTACAGCATCTAAAAAACTGAAACCGGCCAAAGTTCGTCCGGAAACGGTTTTGGATTTTGGCATTACGAATGACCGGCTTTTTGTTTTGGGCTGGGAAACCGGGCAGAAAAACCCTACCCTTCAGGTGCTGAATTTATACAACGACAGCCTGCTGATGAATTGCCGGTTACCGGTTTACGCCGAAAAGCTCTACGTAGATTGCCTGGAAAATCTGCATTTACTCACCGCGAACCATGCTTTTCAGATTTATTTAGATTCTGTTTCTTTAGCCTTGTACCCGCCCGAAACCAAAGCTACTTTTGAACAACATTTGTTTCCCTGTCTGACAACTGATAATGAAAATGCGTACTTCCGGCGGAATATCAACAAAGGCATTATCGTTTCTTTTTACACGGTAAACCGGCAAAGCCACGAAACAAAATTATTTCGTATGGTGGCAGATGAAGCCGTTCTGACCATGCAACAAAGTGAAGCCAGGTTTCAGTTTTTCAGAAGCGGACAAAATGGTGCAGATCCTGAAATGAATATGAACCGCACCGCACATACGTTAGAAAATAATATTGCTTTCGCCCAAAAAGTCATGTTCGAAGCGCCATACGTACCCTTGCTAAAAATCGGTAAAGAAATTTGTTTGTTCGATCATGTGAACGGCGAAATTGAATTTTATGAGCGCGATAGCCTGCGAAGAGTTTTACCGGTGAATTACCATTTGCAGCCGAATTGGGACAAGCAGATCTTGATAGATGCGCCGCAGGAAAAAGCGTATGTTTTATTCCGTAAAAACGGGCTTCCGGAGTTAAGGCTTTTAGACCTGCAAACCGGCGAACTGTTGAGTACTTATAAACTGGGGCATCCGTTTGCGGAAAAAATTTCGGTACATAACGGTCAGGTTTATTTCCTTTATAAAGATCCGGCTAAGAATTTCCGGCAGTTTTTATACAAGGCGCCGCTAAACGCACTGCAAAATTAATCCGACCATAAACTTTTTGTACCTTTGTAAACGTTAAAGCATTACGATGCAGGAAATTCTGATCCTTCTTATTTTTGTGGCGGCGGTTGCTTACCTGGGGCGCATGTTCTGGCGGCAGGCTACCAGCAACGAGAAAAGTTGTGCCAAAGGCTGCGGCGGTTGCTCCACCATAAATCCGGATGCGCTGGAAAAGCAGATAAAAGCGGCGCAACGCAAATAATTTATTCCCTTCCTCTGATTTTTTTAAGCTTTTTCCCTGCCGTTTTTTTCGGTTTTTTGGGCTGAAAACCTGGGGTTTTTCAGGTTCCGGATGCAAAATGGTTTTTCTTATTTTTTAGTTTTTTTCTTTTCAGGTCAACACATTGGCGGGCTTTTTACGTATAGCTTTCATACTATATTTTAACGCTGTAAAAACTAAAAAGCTATAAAACTATGCAAGACAAAGAAGAAGAACGCTCGCTGATAAACGTAGAAAAACGCCTCGACCGGGAAGGTTTTACCGCCGATTTTAAAGTATCGCAAGGCAAATTATGCGTAATGGGCACCGATAAAATGTATAATGCAGAGGATGTGCAGATCGTAGATTTTTACCGTTTTGAAGGCGAAAGCGACCCCGATGATATGTCGATCTTATATGCCATAGAAACCACCGACGGTGTAAAAGGTACCATTTCCAACTCCTACGGAACTTACGCCGACAGCAACGTAGACGCTTTCCTGAAACAGGTAGAAGACCTTGGCAAAAACCTCGATAAGAAGAATAAGTAATGTGTTGATCGTTTAACGTGTTATTAATTTCAGTGCTTAAAAAAAACCGGTTTGGCGAAAAGCTGAACCGGTTTTTTTATAACTGAAACGCTATAGTTTTCGCGCTTAAAACTCAGATTTCTGTATAGTGCGCTTTAAAGTTTTTCACCCTGACTTCAACTCTCGTTCAGCAATTCACTCATTCTAAAAGAAAGCGCATCAATTCCCGTTCGGTTTTTCGGTTTCTTCTTCGAAAGTAGTAGTAGTTTGGCTGCCGGTTTTTTTGCTTGCATCTGGCGTTGGGAAAGGTTCGATGGTAGGCGGGATTGGTGTGGGCGTAAAAGCTGCCAAAGGCGACGCACCCTGTTGCCGGCTCGAATCGAATTCGAAGGTTTGGATCGGGAACGGAAATTTGATATGGTGTAAGTCGTAAGCTTTTTTGATCTTCATAATGGCTTCGCTGCGGGCCGTTACATAATCGGTTTGGCGCGTATAATGCACCCAGAACCGCACTAGCACAATAATGGCGCTTTCGCTGAATTCCTCGAAAAACACTTCCACTTCCTTCGAATCTATCTGGCCGGTAATGCCTTGTACGGCTTCTAAGGTAACGGCCACCACTTTATCGAGATCTTCCTGGTAAGAAACGCGGTAGTTCAGGTCAATTCGCCGCAAGCCATAATAAGTGAAATTGATCGTGGCGCTTTCAAAAACCTTGCGGTTAGGTACTTTTACCAGTTCGCCGGTTTGCCGCCGGATGTCGATGGTGCGCATGTTTATGCGTTCTATGGTGCCGAAATGTTCGTTGGTTTCAATTACATCGCCCACGCCAAAAGGCTTGCGCACGGCAATAATTACCCCGGAAATAAAGTTGGCCGCAATATCCTGAAAAGCAAAACCGAGCGCTAAACCCAAAATACCAACCCCGGCCAGCAACGAAGTAACCGTTTTATCGAGTTTCAGAATGCCAAGCGCAAAGAAGATCCCCATTAGAATTACGCCCGTGTAAACCAGCGTAGCAATAAGGTTATTCAGCGGCACGCTGTGCGAAACTTTAACCAGTAATTTTTCGGAGCCTTTTCTGAACAACCGGGCTACCAGAAACGTGACGATCAGTACCAGAATGGCCATGATCAGGTTGGGCAGCATTAAAATAAAATACTGCAGCCACATTTCCAGCTTTTCCGATACCAGCTTTAAGGCGTTGTTAATTTCATTCATAAAAGCGCGAATTTTCCCGCGAAGTCGGTTTTAACTATACGGCAATTTGCAAATTGGTTTTGTTGTATAGCAAATTGGTGAGCAATTAGCCGGCCACTTTTACAGGCAAAAACGCTACCGTTTTTCTGCTAAAAACTGCCGTTTCATTTATTGTTCTTCCGAAAGAAAAGGTTTATCGGCCAGAATCTCCTTTGCGCGTTCCAGATCAGTAGCGGCTACTTTCAATTTTACACCGCCGGTAAGCTGCGCCGCAAACGGGTATATGGTCGAAAAATTTTCCCCGATCACATACGCCGGAATTCCCTCCGACTCCAGCCGCCCTTTCAGAATATGCGCCTCTACCGGCATTAAATACGCTGCCAGCGTAACCAGTTCATCTTGCATTTTAAATTGTTTAATGGCTGAATTGTTAAATTGTTAAATTGTTAATTGCTGATTGGTTGTATAACTAAAAACGGTATGCTTTAACGCTGAAAAACTGCCTAATTGTAAATGGATAATTCATTCGTAAATCCTGATCAATCAACAATTAACAATCAGCAATTAAACAATTTAAATCAGCCCCAAACTTTAGTGCCTTCGGTGCAGTTTTTACACATTTCTATCTGGCTGCGGCCTTTTAAAAGCTGGCTCCGGAAGTTGCGGTATTTTTCGCCTTGCCAGAGTTGTTTGAAGCTTTGGTTTTTCAGGTCGCCCAAACGGTATTCGGCATCTTTATCGAAACAGCACGGCACCACCAGGCCATCCCAGGTAATTACGCAGCTATGCCACATTTTCCAGCAATGGTCTATCAGCTTATTCTTTAACGACCATGTTCCGTTGCCATTGTTCTGGTAGCGCGAATAATAATCGATGGTAGGAATAAGCGGCGACCCGTGCTGGTAATCGTAGATCTGCGCCGTTTTGAACCACACATCGTCCACGCCAATTTCCTTGCCGAGCTGCTTTACATCGGCTATCTGATGCTCATTCGGTTTTACTACCAGAAACTGAAAAATAATAAACGGCGTCTGCGATTTCAATTCCTTTTTCCACTTCACCAGGTTGCGCGTGCCTTCCAGCACTTTATCCAGCTTGCCGCCTACCCGGTAATTCTGGTAAACTTCCTGCGTAGCGCCGTCTATGGAAATAATAATTCTGTCGAGGCCGCTTTCTACCGTTTTACGGGCGTTTTCATCGTTTAAATAATGGGCGTTGGTGGAAGTTGCCGTATAAATTCCTTTACTGGAAGCGTATTTGGCCAGTTCTAAAAACCGCGGGTGCAAATAAGGTTCGCCCTGAAAATAGAAAATGAGATAAAGCAATTTCTGGTGCAGTTCGTCTATCGTTTTTTTGAAAAGATCGTCCTGCAGCATACCGGTGGGCCGGGTGAAAGAGCGCAAACCGCTCGGGCATTCCGGGCATCGTAAATTACAACTGGTAGTCGGTTCAAAAGAAATGCTCAGCGGGCTGCCATAATGGTTGGCTTTGCCGGTTATTTTGGAAAGCACGTAACTACCTACCACCTGCGCCGCGTTAAAACTGCGTTTCAGCGTAAGTTTAGAGAGGAAATTGAAACCGTCGCGTACCTTCGAATTCATCTGGAATGGCTTTCTACGTAAAAGTAATCAGAAAAATGCCCGCGCCCAATCTTATTCTGAAATCAGGAAGCTATTTGAATAATGCTCTGGTTTTAAAGCAAAAAAGCCTACCGTTTTGTGGCAGGCTTTTCAGGCTTATCATACTGTTTTTACCAAAGAGCCTTGGTCTGTGCGCCACAGACCAAGGTGAAGGCAAATGCTATACTTTTTTAACAAAAAAGCCTACCGTTTTCAGGCAGGCTTTTCAGTTTTAGTAGCTCAACAATTTAACAATTAAGCCATTTAACAATTAGTTTATTTTTTCAGTGCAGTTGCCGTATTAGCTGCTTTGCCAAAACTCTGGGCAATTTCGTCGGTAGAGCCGTGGCTGCTTGGGCGTTTCGGTTTGGTATTCAGGAATGTACCGTCTTCGGCAATTAAAAAGTAAGACGGGTTTTCTTTCAGTTCGTAAAGTTTTTTCAGGTCTTCAGAAGCAGTTTTACCAAAGGCATGTACGCCTAAAAGCTGCTTTTTGGTAACCATGTTGCGCCACGCTTTTTCGTCTTTATCCATGCCGATGTTCACAAAAACAATGTCGCGGCCTTCCATTTTCTTGGCCAGATCCTGCGCATACGGCATATCCATCAGGCACAAACCGCAATTCGTTTCCCAGAAGCTCAGGTAAACCAGCTTGCCTTTAAAATCCTGCAGGCTTACAGTGTCGCCGGAAACGGTGGTCATTACAAAATCCGGAGCCGGGCTACCGATAGCAAATTTTTTATTGGCTTCGTAGGTGTCGTTTATCAGCTTGGCAAATTTTGGGTTGCTGTTGCTTTTGTTGAAATCGCGGAGCATGCGGTCGGTAAACCCAATATGGCCGGTTTTGCAAGATTCGAAAATAATGCGGGCCTGCACTAAATTCAGCGCGTTGCCGCTTAATTTGTTTTTAGCCAGTTCAAAAAGCTGGTAGAAATAATCCTGATCGGTTTTCTTGAAATTGCCTGCCGTTGCCAGGTAATGCAGGTAATTCATGGCAAAATCGTTGTAAACCGGGCTAATAAAAGCAGCAGGGTTATTCAGGTCGAGCGTTTTCAGGAATTCAAAATAAGCGGGCGTCATTGTCAGGCGCTTCTCGGCAAATACGATCTTTTCGCGTAAATCCGGGAAGGTCAGACGGTCGTTAGCCCAGGTAAATTCGATCTGTGCTTTGGCGTATTTCTGAAAGGCTTCGGAAAGCGGGCTTTTGGCAATATATTTTTGCAGAAAAATTTCCTGATCCTCTTTCTTCGCGTTTATGAATTTCGAGAACTGTTCTTCACGCATGTAAATATTATCGGGCAAAACCTGATAATCTTCGTTCTCTTCAAATTTCTTTTCCTGCTCGCGCAGATATACGTTTTCTGCTTCGCCCTGGCCTTTAAATTTTATGGTTTTTACCACGTTGTCGGCGCTGAATTTCAGTTCCAGGTTGTCGCCGGGCTGTAAAAAAAGCGTAATGCCGTCTTCGCCGTTGGTCAGGTCGGCCAGTACTGGTTTCTCCAGTTGCAAGGTCATCCGGAATTCGCCTTTTTCGTTCAGGGCAGCATACGTTTTATGCGTGCGGGCGTCAAAAGGGTTGTCGGGAATTTGTAATAAAATGCTATCGCTTTCAGCGTTGCTTACTTTGCCGGTAAGCGTTACGTTCTGGGCCGCCGCCGAAAAACAAATGCCTGTTAAAATGGTGAGGAGTAATCCTTTTCTCATAAATCGTTGCCTATCTCTTTGCTTTGTCTTAATTCTGGAAAGCGATCCGGCTCAAAATGGTTTGCAGAGCCTTGTTATCAGTATGCTTCAGCAGTTTGCGGCTAAGGTATATTGAATTTGTTTCCTAAAGATATTGAAACACAGACAAATTATTTTTAAAAAAATTCGATTCTCCTGCATCTTTTTAAAAGAAATTAAGAAACAAGTCTGTTTGCGGAAATATGGAAGGAACTTATGTTACTATTTAAAGAATTTTTGAATTTAAGCATCAGCCAAACAGGCCGCTTAACACCTCTTCCAGTTTGCTAACTGTGTGAATCTTAATGCCCCGGTTCTTTAAGTCCAGTCCTTTAACATTAAACTTCGAAATATAAATTTCTTTAAAGCCCAGTTTCTCCGCTTCGCTTATCCGGTTCTCGATCCGGTTCACCGCCCGTATCTCGCCGCTCAAGCCAACTTCGGCCGCAAAACAAGTGGTGCTTGGTATGACTAGGTCGTCGAAGGAAGATAAAATAGAAGCACAAACGGCCAGGTCTATAGCCGGGTCTTCCACTTTTAAACCGCCTGCAATATTCAGGAAAACGTCTTGCGTACCCAGTTTAAAACCGCCGCGTTTTTCCAGCACAGCCAGCAACATATTTAAGCGTTTGGCATCGAAGCCGGTACTGGAGCGCTGCGGCGTACCATACGTGGCCGGGCTTACCAGGCTTTGCACTTCAATTAAAAACGGCCGGTTGCCTTCCAGAGTCGCGCCAATAGCAATGCCGCTCAGGCTTTCTTCGCGTTGCGAAATGAGTATTTCCGAAGGATTGTTCACTTGCCTTAAACCGCTGCCCTGCATTTCATAAATACCTAGTTCCGAAGTAGAGCCAAAACGGTTTTTGGTGGTGCGCAGAATACGGTAGGTCATGTGGCGGTCGCCTTCAAACTGCAGAACCGTATCTACCATGTGCTCCAGAATTTTCGGGCCGGCCAGGTTTCCTTCTTTTGTAATGTGGCCAATTAAAAATACCGGGGTGCCACTTTCTTTCGCATATTTTAAAAGTTCCGCCGTGCATTCTCGTACCTGCGAAATGCTGCCCGCGCCGCTCTCAATAAAAGAAGAATGCAACGTTTGAATAGAATCTACGATCAGCAATTCGGGTTGTAATTGTTCTATCTGTTTGAAAATATTCTGCGTGCCGGTTTCGGTAAGAATGAAGCAATTGTTTGGCGTTGGCCCCAAGCGTTCGGCGCGCATTTTTATCTGCAATTCACTTTCTTCGCCGCTTACATAAAGTACCCGTTGGGTTTTAAGCGAAAGTGCAATTTGCAGCATTAATGTAGATTTCCCGATTCCCGGTTCGCCGCCAATTAAAATCATAGAGCCCGGCACGATGCCGCCGCCCAAAACCCGGTTCAGTTCCTGGTCGGAGGTTTCTATGCGGTGTTCTTCCTGGTAGCTTATTTCGGCGAGTGGCTTCGGTTTAGCAGCAATTTGCCGGCTTGAAGAAACCGGTTTCCAGGCGGCTACCGTATTGGCTTCCTCCCGCTGAATTACTTCTTCCACGTAGGTGTTCCATTCGCCGCAAGCCGGGCACCGCCCAATCCATTTTGCCGATTGCGCGCCGCAATTCTGGCAGAAATAAGAGGTTTTAATCTTAGCCATTTACAAATTTAACAATTACGCCGCAGCAATGAGCTTTTTATTAAGTACGGTTGCTGATAAAATGTTTCCCTTTTTGAAGTTGCAGGCCAGATTCAGTAAAAAACGCTATGGTTTTGCACTAAAAAACTGCTTGTCAGGTTTATGCGCCATGTGGCTTGGTAAATACTTTCACAAATAAAAATTGAAGTATTCGGGCAACGAATAATTTTTTGGCGGAAGTATGGAATTATGAATTTATAATTTTTGTAGTGGCTCAGAATACTTACTTTTTTGTCCGAAAACCATAGCGTTTTCCCATGTTCCTGTTAAAGTGCACTTGTCAGAAAAGCAGAAAACGCCATTTCAGAACATTGGGTTAGAGGATTTTTTAAAAAGATGAGTCTTTTTAAACTGTACTGATTGTGTTGCCGGATGTTGGCTGCTTTTTGGTGAAAATGAATGCAGATTACTTGTGTTTTCTGACTTAACTTGTTGAATTTCACTTTTCTGAGTTTGAAAGGAAATATATTGTTAAGTTTTCAAATACTTTAAAAGAAGTAGCTTGAATTATTTGAAAATTGTAGATATTTGATTGACGAAATTCTGCCTGATTCATTCTTGTGTTTTGCTTGGTCGGAATTGTAGTTATTTAAGAAATGTAGCTAGTGGCTTTTATGAATAAAATTGTACTCATAAAATTAATTTTTGTTCTTACTCTTTTTAACGCTTTCGGCCAAACCAAGCCGACGCTCGGGACAATGGGTAATTTTACCGTGTTGGCTGGTACGCATATTACCAGCACCGGCAATACTATTATCTACGACAATATTGGTGCCGGAACTTACTTCAGTGGTTTTACATTTACTACCCCACCTCAAAGTACACCAACCGGCCCCGGAATTATAACGGGTGCGCAGCATCTTAACAACACGGCCTATCAATCTGCCATGACGGATCTGACGGCTGCTTACAACCAGGTTGCGGCGCAAACATTTACCCAAAACCTCAGTGGGCAGGTTTTAGGCGGGCAGGTAAAATCCGTTACGCCCGGCGTTTATCGTTTCAACGGCAATGCCACCCTTTCCGATACTCTTACCCTCAATGCGCAGGGAAATCCGAATGCCGTATTTATTTTTCAGGTTCTCGGTAATCTTACCACATTGCCTAATGCCCTGATCAGTATGCGTCAGGGAGCCCGTTCGCCGAATATTTTCTGGCAGGTAGGTAACTCGGTAATAATGGGTGCCGGTACCAATATTAAGGGTTCCGTTTTTGCAAATCAGAGCATTACCATGGGTAACGGTGCCATTATGCAGGGCCGTGCCATGTCGCTTAATAGTTTTGTGCAGCTGAATAATAACCCCATCACTATTCCGCCGCCCCGCTTCAACTCCGATATTTCTGTTACAAAAACGAAAACTCCCGGCCCATATGCTGTAGGTTCGCAAATTACATACACCATTGTTGTAAAAAACTTAGGCCCGAATAATGAAACCAACCTGCTTGTAAGCGACCTGTTGCCGCCGGGCCTGACTTTTATCAGTGCTACTACTACCAATCATACGCCTTACAGCCAGACAACCGGTTTCTGGTCGGTAGATGAACTGAATAACGGCGATTCCGATACATTAACCATTGTAGCCACTATTACTGCGCCGAACTTTATTACCAATACCGCCACGGTAGCCGGCGATGCGATCGACAATAATCAAAGCAATAATGCTTCCAGTGTAACTATTTGCGCGGTTCCTACCAAACCCGGCGTTATTACCGGCCCTGCTGTACTTTGTATCGGCGGAACGGGAAACACATATTCTATTGCTGCAGTGCCAGGTTCTACCCGTTATAACTGGAGTGTGCCAACCGGCTGGATCATTACTAACGGGCAAAATACAAATTCTATAAGCTTGTTGCCGGGGCCTGATACCGCTTCTGCTGTTATCTCAGTAACTGCTGTAAACTCCTGCGGCGAAAGTGAACCAAGTACGAAACGCATCCGGGCAATTCCGCCTCCGCCACCAGTTCTTCCTCCGATAGCCGGAAATCCTTTCCCTTGTCGTAATTCTACTGGTAATGTATATAGTATTCCACCGCTACTGGCAGTAAACAATTATTCCTGGACGGTGCCAACTGGCTGGACCATTACCGCCGGTCAGGGAACGAATAGCATTACAGTTACGGCAGGTAGCCTGGCAGGAGTGATCAGTCTTACGGTTAGTAATGACTGCGGAACAAGTGGTCCCAAAACCTTGAACGTCAATCCTGCTACCGGACCACCGGCACTTCCGGGTCCTATTACCAGCAACAATGCCGGAGATCCATGTGTCAGCCAGGTAGGTTTGGTTTATTCAGTGCCTGCACTTGTAAATGCTTCTACTTATTCCTGGACTGTACCAACCGGCTGGACTATTACTGCCGGCCAGGGAACGAATAGCATTACTGTTTCTGCCGGTGCTAATCCGGGTGTGATTTCTGTGTTTGCAACAAATGGTTGCGGTAACAGTCCGGTAGCTACTTACATCGTAAATCCGGTTACTGCGCCGCCGGTTGTAACCGGACCAATCACAGGTCAGTTCGTGCCTTGTATCGGTCAGACTTCTATTACATATTCTGTACCGGCTCAAAGCGGAGTTGGATCTTATAACTGGACTGTACCTGCCGGCTGGACTATTACTGCCGGACAAGGAACAAATACAATTACCGTAACAGCTGGTAGCTCTGCCGGTGCTGTGAGTGTAACCGCTACAAATGGTTGCGGGACTGGAGCAGCCGTTGCGCAAGTAGTTACCCCGGCAACAACGGTTCCTCCTGCTCCTGGTGCCATTGTGAGTACCACTGGAGGAAATCCATGCGCAGGCCAGACGAATCTGGTTTATACATTGGTGCCGGTAAGTGGTGCTTCTACTTACAACTGGACCGTGCCAGCCGGCTGGACTATTACCAGTGGTCAGGGTACATCTTCAATCACCGTTACTGCCGGTTCTACTTCCGGGCCAATTTCAGTAGTAGCGGTAAACGGTTGTGGTTCGAGTGCAGCCAGTACCTTAGGTCTTACACCAACCACCACTCCGCCACCTGTTCCAGGTAATATTGCTGGTAACACCGTGCCGTGCGCCGGAAGCACTATGAATGTTTATAGTATTCCGGTAGTAAGTGGTGCTTCTTCTTATAACTGGACTGTACCTGCCGGCTGGACTATTACTTCCGGACAAGGAACAAATACGATTACAGTAACTGCAGGAAATTCTAATGGAAGTATAAGTGTAACGGCATCAAATGCTTGCGGCGCCGGTTCGGCCAGTACTTCACTGGTAATTGCAGCAACAGCTGTTCCTCCGGTTCCAGGGGCTATTACCGGAAATGTAAATATGTGTATCAACCAGACTGGTATTACTTATTCAATTGCACCGGTAAACAATGCTTCAGGTTATACCTGGTCAGTGCCTGCAGGCTGGACTATTACTGCTGGTCAGGGTACTAATACTGTTACTGTTACAGCTGGCACAAATCCGGGTAATATTTCGGTAGTTGCGACAAATGGTTGCGGCAGCGGTCTTTCAACGGCACTTGCTTTGGTCCCGATCACAAATCCGCCGGCTACACCTGGTAATATTACCGGAAACCTGGTGCCTTGTACCGGCCAATCGAACGTAACTTATACTATAGCTCCTGTAACCGGAGCAACCGGGTATAACTGGACCGTGCCTGCCGGCTGGACCATTACAGCTGGTCAGGGTACAACGAGCATTACAGTTACCACCGGAAATAATTCAGGTAATGTGAGTGTTAGTGCTACAAACAGTTGTGGACCTGGTGCACCCCGGACTCTAAACGTTACTCCTTCTTCAACAGCTGCGCCTGCTCCCGGACCGATCACGGGTATTGCTATTCCGTGTATTGGCCAGACAGGATTAACATATTCAATTGCAGCAGTAGCGGGAGCTTCCAGCTATAGCTGGACAGTGCCTGCCGGCTGGACCATAAACAGCGGACAAGGTACTATCTCAATTCAGGTAACTGCCGGAAGCGTAGCCGGTAATATTTCGGTGGTAGCAGCTAATGGTTGCGGAACCGGTATTGCCAGCACTCAAGCTGTGCAACCAACCTTTACCCCGCCAGTTGCGCCGGGAAATATTATCGGGAATAGTGTGCCATGCTCTACAAGTGGTAATTTAACGTATTCTGTGCTGCTTGTTAATAGTGCCTATGCTTATACCTGGACGGTGCCTGCCGGCTGGAATATTGTGAGCGGACAGGGAACAAATAGTATAACGGTAACTCCAGGCACTGGCGCTGGTACTATTGCTGTAACGGCAACAAATGGTTGTGGTACAAGCCCCGCTTCCAGCCTGAATGTGATGATCTCAACAACTGCGCCTCCGCAGCCAGGACAAATAACGGCACCATTTAGTGGTAGTCCGTGTGCTGGCCAAACGGGGTTAGTATATTCTATTAGTCCGGTAGTAGGTGCTTCTTCTTATAACTGGACTTTACCAACCGGTTGGACGCTTGTTAGCGGACAGGGAACAACTTCAATTCAGGTAACAGCCGGAACTTCTTCCGGATTAGTTTCAGTAGTAGCATCAAATGGTTGTGGCAGCAGCAGCGCCAGTACATTGGCTACTACACCTACCTCCAAACCGCCCTTAACTTCCGGTGTAATTGAAGGACCACTTTCGCCATGTACCGGAAATGTTGCTACTACTTACAGAACTACCGGCGTAAACGGTGCAACGGGTTATACCTGGACGGTGCCTTTAGGCTGGCAAATTACTGCCGGACAGGGAACCACTTCTATTACAGTAACCCCTGGAACCAAAGCCGGAAATGTAGGAGTAGTTGCTTACAATGGTTGCGGAGCCGGAACTCCAAGTGAATTAAATGCTACCCCAACAAACCAGCCGCCAGTTATAATTGGTAATATATTGGGTAATACAACGCTTTGCGCTGACGAAAAAGGAGTGATTTTCAGTATTGCCGGAGTTGCAGGCGCCGATTCCTTTAGCTGGGAAGTGCCTAAGGGCTGGAATATTGTAAGCGGGCAGGGTACCGATTCTATTGTAGTGAATGGTGGAACGAATAGTGGTGAAGTGGTGGTAGTTGCAATGAACGGTTGCGGTGCCAGCGCAGCAACCCGTCTGGCTGTAACTGTTCAGGTACCATTGGTTTTCACAAACGAAATTAAAGATGAAAGTTCGCCATGCATTGGCTTACGCTATTCGGTAGATCCTATTCCGGGAGCTGTAGCTTATAACTGGACTGTTCCGGCCGATTGGCAGATACTCAGCGGTGCCGGTACAACTTCTATTGTGGTGAAAGCCGGTTCGGCTGAAGGACAGATCTCGGTGGTTGCGCAAACAGCTACCTGCCAGGGCTTGCCAATAGAAGCGAAAATGAAAGCCAGTGCCTCTGACCCTGACCTTAAAATTCCTAATGCTTTCTCGCCGAATAATGATGACGTGAACGAAAAATGGGTGGTTGAAAATCTGGAGAATTACGATGAAAATGAACTTACGGTAATAAACCGTTGGGGTAATGAGGTTTTCCGCCAGAAGAATTATAAGAATAACTGGAATGGCCAGGGCCTGAGCCCGGGAACCTATTATTATATTCTACAGGTGAAGGTTTGCGATAATTCTGAAAAAACAATGAAAGGTTACGTGATGATTGTTCGCTAACCCAGAAAAATGGTATTAAATATTAGTAAAAAAATGCGCCGTATTATTATAGTTTTAGGAATCTGGTTGGTAGCAGGGAGTGCATACGCGCAGCAGAGTGCCCAGTATACGCAGTATATTTTTAACGGCCTGGTCGTGAATCCGGCTTATGCAGGCAGCAAGGAAATCTGGAATGTGAATGCTATTTACCGGGATCAATGGAGCGGGCTGGAAGGCCGGCCTACTACCCAGACTTTTAGCGCAGATGGAAGTATTAAAGAGAATAAGTTAGGTCTGGGCTTCCAGGCTATTAACGACCAGATAGGGGCAGATGGGCAACTAAGCCTGATGGGAAGTGCGGCGGTGCGGTTGAATGTGAGTGAAACCAGTAAATTCCGGTTTGGTATTTCTGGGGGGATTACCCAATTTTCCCGTGACTGGACCAAGATAAAAATGACGGATATGAACGACCAGGTAAACCCGGGTACGAAAGTTACCGCCATTGCTCCAACCTTAAAGGCCGGGGTTTATTTTCATACCGAACAATTTTATGCAGGTTTTTCGGCAGCTAATTTAATACCAGTAGAAAATGAGTTTGTGCTGACACCAACCCGCCATTATTTCCTTACTTCGGGCTACGTGTTTAACCTGGGGCAAAATGTTAAATTTAAGCCGAGCTTTTTGCTGAAAGAAGATTTTAAAGGCCCGACCAACCTCGATCTGAATGCATTTGTGCTTTTTGCTGAACGGATCTGGGTAGGATCTTCGTACCGAACCGGCCTGAACCTGATCCATAAAGTTTCTACGGAAGATAAAGTAAACCTTTCGAGCGCCTGGGCAGGCATTGTAGAATTATACGTTACGCCAAAACTGAAACTGGGGTACGCTTACGATGTTACGCTGACAGGCCTGAATAATTATGACAGCCACGAAATTTCGCTGGGCTTTTTCTTCCTGAAAAAAGAAGAGACCAATATGCTTTCGCCGCGCTATTTCTAAAATTCCCCTCTGCCCTTGAACATGAACTTACGCTTACTTTTTCTACCCTTTTCCCTGGTGTTTTTTCTGGGTCTTTCCCGGCCGGTTTCCGGACAGACCGATCTGAAAGTTGCTGACCGCCTTTACGATGAAATGGCTTTTGCGCAGGCAACGGAAGCGTATAAAAAACTGCTCGATAAGAATGAACCGAGCCTGGAAATTATCCAGCGCATTGCGCATGGTTACCGATTGATGAATGTGAGCAAGGAAGCTGAATTCTGGTATGCGCAGGTGCTTGCTTTTCCGGGCGCGGCTAGTATCAATACCTTCTTTTATGCCGAAGCAGCGCGCCGGAACGGGAATTATGAAAAGGCGAAACAACTCTATCTGCAATATGGCAACCAGGTAAAGTCCGATCAGGCGATGGCTATGAAACTGGCTTATGCCTGCGATCAGGCGCAATACTGGACCAAAAATCCTCAGCCGGTGGCTTTAACTGCCGAAACTTTTAATTCGACGAATTCTGATTTCAGCCCGGTATTTTATAAGAATGGCATTGTGTTTACTTCAGACCGGGAAAAACAGGAAAAAGGCGCCGATAATGAAATTTATGCCTGGACAGGCAAACCGTATCTGCAGCTGTATTATTTAGAAAAAGACAAGGATAAGAACTGGGGAAAAGTGCAGCCGCTGCCGGAACCTGTGAACAGTACGTATCACAACGGCGCCGCGGTTTTTTCAGCCGATGGAAATACCGTTTTTTATACCCGTACCAACAAAGAGAAATACAAGAAGAAAAAAGTAAATACGGATCCTACAAGCTGGGCTAATCCGCCTTTGAAAGATGCGCCGGTTAGTCGCCTGGAAATTTACATTTCGCAGTTTAAAAATAACGAATGGACCAAGCCTAAACCTTTTGCTTATAATAAACCGCGGGAATATTCTGTTGGTCATCCGGCACTTTCGCCCAATGGTAATATTCTTTATTTCGCGTCTGATATGCCGGGCGGTTTTGGAGAAACAGATCTTTATTACTGCACCAAAGAGGCCGATGGCAGTTGGAGCAAGCCGGTAAACTGCGGCAATGTAGTAAACACTGTCGGCAAAGAATGTTTCCCTACGCTGGCGCCGGATGGTACTTTGCACTTTTCTTCGGACGGGCATTTGGGTATGGGTGGCCTGGATCTGTTTTCGGCAAAAGGTACCAAAGCAAAATGGCAGGCTGTAACCAATCTCGAAACACCTTTTAATTCAGGTGGCGACGATTTCGGGATCATTTTTGACCCGGAAGGAAAAGGAGAGACCGGTTATTTTTCTTCGAACCGCGGCAGCGAAAGTGGTACGGATGATATTTATTCGTTCAAATCGAGCCGCGTGCCTTGTACATTGGCGGGTTTAACCGTTGAGCAGCCAGAAGCGAAACAAGCGCAGACGGAAGGCAAACCGCTTAGCAACGTAACGCTGCGCCTTTACCGGGCCGGCGATACTACCGCTTTGGTTTCGTATTCAGATAAAGATGGTAAGTTTAGTTTCCCGATTCAGGGTGGGGTAAAATACATTGTAAAAGGTTCGAAGGAAGGTTATTTAACCAAATCGGTAGAAGTGATGCCTGAATGCCAGAGCGTATTGGATCTGGCAAAGCTGGCCCTGACGCTGAATAAGAATAAAGTGAACAGCTCTTATATTGTAGAGAACATTTACTACGATCTGGATAAGAGTGAAATACGGCCAGATGCGGCCCGCGAGCTGGATAAGCTGGTGGTGATGTTGCAGGATAACCCGGAAGTGAAAATAGAGCTGAGTTCCCATACCGATAGCCGCCAGACCGATCATTATAACCAGATGCTGTCGCAGTTGCGGGCCGATGCTGCCGTAAAATATATAATTTCCAGAGGCATTGATTACAGACGTATTACGGCCAAAGGTTACGGGGAAAGTCAGTTGCGTAACCGGTGTAAAGACGGCGTAAACTGCTCGGAAGATGAGCACCAGCTGAACCGCCGGACCGAATTTAAACTTATTAAGTAAGTTCGGGTTTTAGTGGCTTCAGGCATAGCGTTTCGGGTTTCTATGAGTTTTTGAGGCTGAAACCATACCGTTTTTAAATAAAAGCGCCCGCTATTTTTATAATAGCGGGCGCTTTTATTTAAGCCTACGTTAAATTACTTTTCGCTGAAATTGATCTCGGTATTGTCTCCGATATTAAGGCTGTAACTCAGGCCTTTGAGGCAGGAATCGTTGCCAATGATGGAGTCGTGCATAACGGTATTGTGCAATTCGCTGTATTCGCCGATGATGGAATTTTGCAGCACGGTATAATCTATAATTGTATTCTGGCCGATGGCAACGTTCGGGCCGATCACGGAATTGGATATGGTACAGCCCTGCCCGATGCTTACCGGCGGAATAATAATGGTGTTCGGGAATTCGGGTTTTTCAGCCTGCAGGAATTCGGGACGGTTGAGCAGAACGGCGTTGGTATGAAGCAGACTTTCTTTGCGGCCGCAATCGTACCAATGGTCTACTTCGCAGGTACTAATCTTTTCGCCATGTTCTATCAGGTCCATGAGCGCGTCGGTCAGGTGGTATTCGTGCTGCGTTTTAATGCCTTCTTTTATAATATATTCCAGGCTTTGAGCCAGCTTTTCGGGATGAGCAATTTTATACAAACCTACCAGCGCAAAATTCGATTTGGGGAAACTTGGTTTTTCTACGAGCTTGGTAATATGGGCATGTTCGTCGGTTTCGATGATACCGAAAAGGGATGGTTGGTTTACTTTTTTTACGCACAGCATCGATTGCTGCGAATCGATGATCTTTTGCATATCTACGTCGATGATCGCGTCGCCGAGCATGATGAGGATGCTTTCTTCGTGGCGGAAACTTTCGCGGGCAACCCAAAGAGCATGGCCTAAACCTTCGCGCGGTTCCTGCACTACAAATTCAGCGCGGATGTTGGGGTAATTCCGTTTTACGTAGGCTTCTACTTTACCTCCCAAATACCCGATAATGAAAACGAAATCCTGAATGCCGGCCTGTTGCAGCCTTTCTATAATGTGGCCGAGTATGGTGTTGCCAGCTACCGGAATAAGCGATTTAGGTTGGGTGTGGGTGTGCGGGCGCAGTTTTTTACCGCTGCCAGCTACCGGAATTACAGCCTTCATACGTTCAGGGTTTTACGCAATATAAACAATTAAAATTGGTTTTGTTGGTACATTAGCAGGATTTTGGCTTCTATGGGCATGAATTTGAACTCTGCACCGGCAGGTTTTCAGACTTTTTAAGCCCTAAACCCTACCGTTTTTTTGTATGGAAAACCGGCTCCGGAAATTTTTAGAATAACTGCAAACAGGTAAATCCGTACGTTAAGCGCAGAACGGCGGGCGTGCCACTTTTTAGGGCGAAAACCCTACCGTTTGTTTATATTGCAGAACCAAAATATTCAAATCAACTCAAAAACTATGAAACGATTATTGCTTTACTTTTTCGGCCTGGTAGTGTTGCTTTCGCAGACTTCGTGTGGCTATAACGAGATGGTGCAGAAAGACGAAAATGTAGCCGGAAAATGGGCCAACGTGCAGAATGCGTATCAGCGCCGTGCCGACCTGGTGCCGAACCTGGTGAATACCGTAAAAGGGGCCGCTAATTTTGAGAAGGAAACACTTACGCAGGTAATTGAGGCGCGCGCCAAAGCTACGAGTGTGCAACTTAACCCCGATCAGCTCACGCCGGAAAACATGCAGAAATTTCAGGAAGCGCAGGGCCAGTTAAGCGGTGCATTGTCCCGGTTGTTAGTAACGGTAGAAAAATATCCGGAGCTGAAAGCGAACCAGAACTTCCTGGAATTGCAGGCGCAGCTGGAAGGTACGGAAAACCGCATTTCGGTGGAGCGCATGAAATACAACGAAGCTGTGCAGGATTATAATACTTACATCCGCTCTTTCCCACGCAACTTCATTGCCGGCTGGTTCGATTTTGAGCGCAAAACGCCGTTTGCCGCCGATGCCGCCGCCCAGAAAGCCCCAACAGTTCAATTTTAATTTAAGTGATTAGTGATTAATGAATTGTGATTAGTCTTCTTTCCGGCGGAAATATTCCTTCCAAAAACGGTATGGTTTTGCATTAAAAAACTGCCTGAAACGCAAACGCTGAAATGATACTAATCTAGATTTACTAATCACTATTCATTAATCACTAAAAAAAGATGCGCGACATTATTACCGAAGATCAGGAAAAGGAAATTGTGGAGGCCATTGCGCAGGCAGAAGCCAATACATCCGGGGAAATACGGGTGCATATTGAGAATAACTGCCAGGTAGATCCGCTGGACCGGGCTGTGGAAGTTTTTGCGAGCCTGCACATGCATCAAACCAAATTGCGCAACGGGGTTTTGTTTTACGTAGCTCTGAAAAGCCACAAATTTGCCGTGATCGGCGATGCCGGGATCAATGCCGTTGTGCCCGATAATTTCTGGGACGAAACTAAAACCACGGTGCTATCGGAGTTTAAGAATGGTAATTACGGCGCCGGTTTGGTGAAAGGCATTTTAATGGCTGGCGAACAACTCCGCACCTTTTTTCCGCACGATCCCGAAACCGATACGAACGAATTGCACAACGATGTTTCCTTCGGGGAATAAACCGGTTTGCAACTTTTATTACCTGTAACTTCCCGTTCCGGCGAAGTTGCCAATAAGTACCTTATGAAAAAGTATTTCCTTTTTTGTTGTTTCCTGTTTCTGGCTTTGCTCAGTTTTGCGCAGGATGCCAGCGATATTCCGCCGCGCCCGAATCCGCCCAAACTGGTGAACGACCTGGCGAATATGCTCGCTCCGCAGGAAGTGGAAATGCTGGAACAGAAACTGGTAAACTACAACGATTCTACTTCCACGCAAATTGCCATTGTAACCGTTACCTCGCTGGGCCCTTACGAAGTAGCCGATTTTGCGTACCGCATTGGTGAAACCTGGGGCGTAGGGGGCAAAGGCAAAAATAACGGCATTCTGATATTGGTATCGAAAAACGAACGAAAAGTCAATATCTCCACCGGTTATGGTCTGGAACATGTAGTGCCCGATGCTTATGCCAAACGCATTATTGAGCAAATAATTAAACCGGCTTTTGCCCGTGGCGACTTCTACCATGGCCTGAACAGCGCTACCGACCAGATCATTTTGCTGGCCAGCGGCGAATACAAAGCGGAACCGAAAGATTACGGCGATGGTGGCAGTTCGCCGATATTGTTCTGGGTGATCATCGGTATTCTGGTAATATTCATTATCTCCAGAATGTTTGGTGGCGGTAAAGGTGGCGGTCGTCGTGGTGGTGGCATGCGCACACTCATGAATCCTTACGGCGGCTTTGGTACGTTTGGCGATTTTTCTTCCGGTCGTGGTCCGTTTGGCGGCGGTGGCTGGGGCGGCGGTGGCGGTGGTTTCGGCGGCTTTGGTGGCGGAAGCTTCGGCGGTGGCGGGGCCAGCGGCGACTGGTAATTTTTCAGGTTAAAATTGATACTGTTCAGAAGCACCGGGGAATTTATTCCGGTGCTTTTTTATGCCAGTTAGCTTAATTTATGAGGGAAGGAACAAGCGGTAAATAAACATCAGGAAAAGTAAATGGTTTTATTTATTCCGGTTGATTTATGGTGAAATGTTTAAATAAACACCAGCCGGAATGAAGAGTGACCTTACAATCTTTAAAAGCTTTTCCTATGAAAAAAATATTTGTGCCTGCTACTTGTATGCTCTTTTCAAGCGTCGTATTTCTAAATGCATGCAATAATGCCGGAAAACCAGTTGAAACAAACGAAAACCAAGCCAATGTAGAACTGGCCGACTCTGGCGAGAAAAAGCTGAGCACCGAAGAATTAGTAACAAAAGGCGAGCACCTAGTAACGGTTGGTGTCTGCGACGATTGCCATTCGCCCAAAAAATACAAAAACGGAATACCGGAGCCGGATCAGGCTAAACGTTTATCCGGCCATCCGGCTGGTCTGAAGCTTGCCCCATACGATGCTAAAACTGTGAAAAATGGCTGGGTGTTGGGCAATGAACATTTTACGGCCTGGGTTGGGCCTTGGGGTACTTCTTTTTCCGCCAACCTCACGCCCGATACTGCTACCGGAATTGGAAATTGGACCGAAGAGCAATTTTTTATATCTATTCGAGAAGGCAAATTTCATGGGCTGGAAGATGGCCGCATGTTGCTCCCACCTATGCCCTGGCCGAATTTTAAAAATTATACCGACGAAGAGTTGAAAGCTATTTTTGCTTACCTGAAATCTATTCCGGCGGTAAAAAATGCTGTGCCGGCTCCAATTCCACCCAAAGGCGCCTGAGTTTTTGTGGTTAAAACCATAGCGTTTTGAAATGGTCGGTAAAGCTGCGGGCTATTTTTTTGTTAGCGGAAGTTCAAATATTAAATAAAATATATGTTTCAGTTAAACGAAGCTAGCTAATTTTGTAAGTTGCTTCCCGTTTTAAATGAACCAGCAAAATTGCGGAACCTGAGAAATGGCTGAGAAAAAAAGAAGAAAATTTAACGACTGTCCGAATTGCACCTACCAGTTTAGCGGTATAAATAACTATTGCCCCAATTGCGGCCAGGAAAATCATAACCTGGATGTGCCTTTCAGCCACGTAGTTATGGAAGTGCTGGAAGGAACGCTGCATTTTGATACCAAGATCTTCAGAACGCTTAAGATTCTTCTGTTCAAGCCCGGGCAGTTAACCGAGCTTTTTATTCAGAACAAGCGGGCTGCGTTTGTCCCTCCTATCCGGATGTACGTGTTTATCAGCTTTATCTTTTTTCTGATCATTGCTGCCGTTTCCGGGCAAGAATCGGAGAAGGACGAAAGCGATGTAAAAATTGGTGCAATTATTTCTGAAAACATGAAAAAAGATAATTTTAGTATTCAGAATATGGCCACCATGTCCGATGCGGAATTAACTGCCCGAATTAAAAAAGCTGGTTTCGAGCCAACTGAATTCAATAAAAACCTGGGCCGCAAGATCGGTAAGTTTTCCGCGGCCAGCACCGAAGAGCGAAATCATAAGGTCTTCAAAAATGTATCGCTGCTCATGTTTGCCCTCATGCCACTTTTTGGCCTCATTCTGCAGAGTGTTTACTTCCGGCAAAAGAAACATTACATTCAGCACCTTATCTTTTCCATCCATTTTCATTGCTTCGCCTTTATTACATTCTCTGTATCGCTGTTGCTGGGCTATTTTACGCACCTGGAAGGGTTTGGCCGCGCCGCATTTTTAATCTGTTTAGTTTACCTGCTGCTGGCCTTGCAGCGCCTCTTCAAGCAAAGTTGGTCACGCACTATCCTGAAAACCATTTATATTTCGGGGGTATATTTATTAACGTTGGTGGTGTTCATGTTAATTGCCATTGGCATCAGTTTGGTCCTTATTTAATGCATTAACCGAAATATGGTGATCGAATTCTGTTTATCAAATAACCGTTGATCGAATTACGTTGATCGAATCTGTTTATCGGATACCGTAGAGACAAGGCAATTCCTTGTCTCTACAAACCACGATTAATAATTCCCGGTCTGCAATTTCCAAGCATGCTTTTTCGGATATTTGTATCCGAAAACCAACTGCTGCGGATTTATCAATCCGCGTTTCTGCGCATTTAACCGGCACATGCGGGGCAATAGACACGCCACAGGTTGCTTCCGGATTTAAAAATCCGAAAGAGCAGCTTCAAATTCCCATCACAGTATTGCGTAAAAAGTCCTCCCCTGAATCAGGGGAGGATTTAGGGAGGTACTTTTTAACCCCAAAACCCTACCGTTTTTACGCCAATTTCTAATTCGTAATTTCTAATTTCTAATTCTTAGAATTACCTTTGGAAATGGCACGTAAAAAACTCTTCCTGCTCGATGCAATGGCCCTTATTTTCCGGGCGCATTTTGCGTTCAGCAAAAATCCACGCATCAATTCCAAAGGCATGAACACGGGCGCTGCGCTCGGGTTTACCAACACGCTTCTAGACGTTCTGAACCGCGAAAAACCGGATCATATTGCGGTTTGCTTCGATGGTCCGGAGAAAACCTTCCGCCACGATAATTTTGCCGAATACAAAGCCAACCGGCAGGCCATGCCCGAAGACCTGGCTATTGCCATTCCGTACGTGAAAAAGATCGTGGAAGCCTTCAACATTCCCATGATCATTTTGCCGGGTTACGAAGCCGATGACCTTATTGGAACCTTAAGCTGCAAAGCTGAAAAAGCCGGCTACGATGTGTATATGATGACGCCGGATAAGGATTATTATCAACTCGTTACCGAACACGTTTTCGTGTACAAACCCGCTTTTTTAGGCAATGCCATCGATATTATTGACGTGCCGAAAGTGCTGGAAAAATGGGAAATCTCGAACGTGAAGCAGGTGATCGATATTCTCGGTTTGCAGGGCGACGCGGTAGATAATATTCCCGGCATTCCCGGCATTGGCGAGAAAACCGCGAAGACCTTAATTCAGAAATACGGTTCGGTAGAAAACCTGATTGCGAACGCGCACGAGCTGAAAGGCAAGCAGCAGGAAAACGTAATGAAGTACGCCGAGCAGGGTTTAATGTCGAAGGAATTAGCCACGATCCATTTAACGGTTCCGGTAGATTTCGACGAAGAAAAGTTTGAATACAACGGCCCCGACGAGGAAAAACTGAAAGCGCTTTTCGACGAACTGGAATTCCGGACGTTGGCGCAGCGCATTTTCGGAAACGCTACCCCTTCAGCCCCAAAAACTGCCAAAGCGGCTCCAGCCAAAATGGTGAAAGGCCAGAAATCGGATCAGCAAATGTCCATCTTTGATTCGCCGGAAACCGCCGTTGCCGAAGCTGACGGAGAAGGCGAAGCTGTTCCAAGTTTCCGTCGCGACATTAATAATTCGCCGCACGATTACCACTTAATAAACACCCCGGAACTGCGCCAGAATCTGATAAAGTACCTGAAGCAGCAAACCGAAATTTCCTGGGATACCGAAACCGACAGCATCGATCCGATCACGGCACGTTTGGTGGGCATGTCGTTCAGCTATATTCCCGGCGAGGCGTATTACGTGGCCATTCCGGAAGACGAAAAAGAAGCGCAAAGCATTGTAAATGAGTTCCGGGAGATCCTGGAAAGCGAAGAAATTCTGAAAATCGGGCAGAACATTAAGTACGATATTCTGGTGCTGAAACGCTATGGTATTTCGGTGAAAAAGCCGATTTTCGATACCATGATCGCGCATTATTTGCTCGAGCCGGATATGCGCCACAACATGGATCTGCTTTCGGAAACCTACCTGAATTATACGCCGATCTCCATTACCGAATTGATTGGAAAAAAAGGTAAAAAGCAGATCACCATGGCAGAACTTTCGCCGGAAGAAATTTCGGATTATGCCTGCGAAGATGCTGATGTAACCTTAAAACTGAAGCATTATTTCGAGCCGCTGCTGGTTAAAAACAACCTGAAAAAACTCTTCGACGAAGTGGAAATGCCTTTGATTACGGTTTTAGCTGAAGTCGAAAAAGAAGGCATTGCGATAGATTCCAAAGCCATGGCCGAAAGCTCGAAAGAACTGGAAGGCTACATTGGTGAAATTGAAAAACGCATTTACGAACTGGCCGGCCAGGAATTCAACATCGGCTCGCCGAAGCAGTTGGGCGAAATTCTGTTCGATAAAATGGGCCTGGGCGGTACGAAACTGAAGAAAACCAAGACCGGACAAGCCGCCACCGGCGAAGAAGTGCTTTCCAAACTCGCTTCCGAACACGAAATTGCGCAACTTATTCTGGATTACCGGCAGCTAAGCAAGCTAAAATCTACGTACATCGATGCGCTGCCGCAGTTGGTTTGCAAGCTCGATGGCCGCGTGCATACGTCTTTCAACCAGGCTGTGGCCGCAACCGGACGATTAAGCTCTACCAATCCAAACTTACAGAACATCCCGATCCGGACGGATAAAGGCAAGGAAATACGCAAAGCATTCGTGCCGCGCGATAAAAACCACGTGCTGCTTTCTGCCGATTATTCGCAGATCGAGTTAAGAATTATTGCGCATTTCAGCGGCGATGCGACCATGAAAGAAGCGTTCCAGAAAGGCATGGATATTCACACTTCAACGGCGGCCAAAGTATATAAAGTAAAGCCCGAAGAAGTTGATTCGGAAATGCGTCGGAAAGCCAAAACCATCAACTTCGGGATCATTTACGGCATTTCTGCATTTGGTCTGGCCGAACGTCTGAAGATTCCGCGCCGCGAAGCTGCCGATATCATTGAAGCGTATTTCCAGGAATTCCCGGCTATAAAGGAATACATGGATAACGTGATAAACGAAGCGCGCGAACAGGAATACGTAGAAACCGTTTTAGGCCGCAGAAGATACTTGCGCGACATCAATTCCCGGAACCAGACTGTGCGCGGTTATGCCGAACGAAACGCCATAAACGCGCCAATTCAGGGAACCGCCGCCGATATCATCAAAATTGCGATGATCAACGTACAGGACTGGCTCGAAAAAGAAAAGCTGCAAACTAAAATGATATTGCAGGTGCACGATGAATTGGTGTTTGACGTACCGCTGAACGAAGTAGACAAAGTAGCTCCGAAAATTGAAGAGCTCATGAAAAATGCCCTGCCGCTAAGCGTACCGATGGAAATTGGTTTAGGCACTGGTAGCAATTGGCTCGAAGCGCACTAAAAACGGTAGGGTTTTGAATCTGAAAAGTGCTGGTTATTGCAATTGCTTAAAAAAACGTAGGGTTTTCAGCAAAAAAAGTATAGTAAACAAAAAAGCGAAGGTGGTGGCCTTCGCTTTTTTATTTGAGATAGGTTTGAATTACTGAGCAGTGAAAGTAGTGATAGCAGTATAAGTTATACCTTGCTCTGTACCGCTGTCTTTAACCACCATTTTAGTAGCGGTCAATTCAACAATCTCCATTTCAGTTTCATCTGTGCCTTCAGTAATTTTTATTTTAGTTTCGTTGCTCGTAAAGGCCCAGGTGCCGGTAGTAAAGGTCTGAGAATCAGCTGTGTCGCATTTTGTAGCGCCTTCATCTACCGTATAAGTGCCGTTAGCTGCAAACTTCTCCAGGTTGTCTAATTCACAAGCAGTATAGAAAGTATTGGTAATATCTATATCTCCGGAACCATTCATGTTCAGGGTCTGCTTCGTCATTTTCCAGTCTTTGGCTGAGATCAGCTGCGTTTTGGTTGCCGCCGGAGTTACAGGAGTTGGGGTTGGATCTTCTTTTTTGTCATCGCCACAAGATGTAAAAGTAAACGCGGACGCCGCAGCCAACAGGAATAAATAATTTTTCATAAATGTTGTTAATGAAAGTTTAAGTGTTTTTAGGTGATTGTTGTTGTGCCTAAAAATACAGGGTTTATGTGTAATTGCAAGTTTGTTCACCGCTATTTTCCCTTGTTTGCCGTAATAAATGCAGTTTGTTAAATCCCGGATTTTCCTGAAACGAATAAGTTTAAACTATGCAGTTCCTATAAACCAAAAAAGCGAAGGCCATAACCTTCGCTTTTTTGGTTTTCTATACTTTGTAGTTTGTTAATGAATATAAGTAGATATTCCAATAGTACCGTTATACTCTTCTCTTAACACCAAGGTGGTAGCTGTTAATTGCATTACTTCAAAAACGGAACCGTCAAGTACTAATTCTGTGTCGTTTTTGTTTAAAAACCAGTACCCGAAACCGATATTGTACGGGTCTGATGGATTGCATTTGGTTGGGCCCTCATAAAGGTAATACTGATTATAAGAATAAGTCCATCTGATGTCTATTATATTATCTCTTTCGCATGCAGGCATTGAGCTGAATACATCTGTAGGCTGTCCTCCGGGAGATTGCATGGTCATGGCCGATAATTTCCATGGTTTTGAAGTCAATAACTTAATTTTAGCAACAGAATGCCATATTTCATAGGTTGCTGTATATTCATTGCCATTTACAGTTTGTTTCAGGATCATTTTAGTATCATTCAGTTGCGTAATACTAAAATCTCCGGTAAGGCCGGTTTGCGACTGATTTGGGTCAGTTATAGTCAGGGTGTTGGCATTTTTCAAATTCCAGCTTCCATTTCTATCCGGCTCTGCCGGGGTGCATTCACCAAAACCCACCTCGATCTTAAGTGTATTATTTTGCGTTTCAAAAATATAAAGGTCATCTTGTTGGCAACTTGGATAGGAATTATTGTACAAGTCAGTATAAATGGCCTGGCCGGCTACATTCTGAGTCAAAGCAATTAACCGCCATTTCTTTGTTGTAAGTAATTGTTTAGTTAACTCAATAGCAGCCGGGTCGTCAGCCGGGTCTGGCTGAACGATAGGGGCTGGATCCTTATCGCTGTTATCATTACAAGAAGTAAGGCCAAGTGTAAAGGCCAGTAGAACAAGAAAATAAAAGTTTTTCATGCGTAAACTGAAAAGTAGCAGATATGAACTTAGGTTTGAAAAAGATAAATGTACTAAATATTTAGTATTCAATGTTGCCATATCGGGTAATTATATTTTGTAACGTTGCCACTATAAAATGGTAGAGTTTAAGCTGGGAAAACCCATAAACAAAAAAAGCGAAGGTGGAGGCCTTCGCTTTTTTTGTTTGTTGTTTAAATTAAAATTGTGCTTCAAAAACGGTTAACTTTTCAGTATTGCCAACTAAACGGCGGAGTACCATTCTTCTTTTTGTTAATTCCACTATTTCATCGTTCAGCGGTAAACTTTTAAAGCCGGCATCCAGATTACGTTCCTGGTTCAGAAACGACCAGCGCGCTACTTCTACAATCTGCGGTTTGCCTTCCTCTTTGGTTGGCCCTTCATCACGCACTGCTTCGCCGTTTGCCTTAAACCGGAAAATATCGTCGCGGGAGAAAGGACTGGTTTTGAGCGCATCGGGCAAATCATTAAAAGCTATCTCATCGCTGGAAACCAAGGTCCAGTTCGTGCTCGTGATCAGTTCCATGCGCGAAGCGGTTGGTGCAACGCTGTTTACAGCGTCATCGTCATCGTTGTCGCATGCAGTTAGGGCCAGGCATGCGATTCCTGCCATAGTGAATAGTAAATTTTTCATAAGTTTGTTAGTTAAAGTGCTTGTAATATGATAATTATAAATACGAGACTGGTGTTTTTTTAAGACAGGTTTTCACCCGGTTTTTTTATCAGTTGCCTTAAAAATTGTTGAAATCTATTTCCTGATCTTTCAGGCAGAAAAAAATAAACCCCATAAAAAAATGCGAAGGTTTAGTGCTTCGCATTTTTTTATGGGGTTCTATCTGTAAAGGGCAAAATTATTGCGCCGTAAACGTAAGGGTGTATTCGCTGTCGTTAACCGTTTGCTTAAGGATCATTTTTGTGGCCGTAATTTCTGAAACGGCAAAATTACCGGTCATGCCGATCATGGTTTGCGAAGGGTTGGTAATTGTGAGGAAAGTGCTGTTGTTGTTCAGATTCCAGGTGCCGCTTTTTTCAGTTTCGCCGGAAGAGCATGTGTTTTGCCCCGGCGCAACCACTAACGCATCAGGCGAATTGAATTTATAAAGATCGTCCTTCTGGCAATTCGGGAAACCAGATTTGTAAAGGTCCGCCTGTAAAGCCGATCCGGGTGCACCTTGAGTAAGGCCGGTCAGGCGCCAGGATTTAGCCTGCAGGTATATGATCTTGGGAGTAGTGTCGGTTTCAGGGGGTGTATTCGGAGTATGGGTTATAGGCTTGACCGGATCTTTTTTTTCGCAGGAATAAAATGCCAGGGAAGCGCCCAAGGCAAGGAACAATGTATATTTTTTCATCTTGATTAATGGTGTATTAACTAAAGCAGATTGTAAATATAACAAAGAATTTAAGATTATGGCTTCCAGAAGCATAAAAATCAGCAGCATTAATAATAGCGCCTGAAAACAAAAAAAGCGAAGGGAATGCCCTCGCTTTTTTTAATTCAACTCATACATTTTTGTCTGACGGTATGCGATTGTGTTTAGTGCTTATAGGTTGAAGTAAACGTGTATGTGGTGCCGGTGCTATCTGCTACCGATTGACTAAGAACTAACGTGTTGCTGGAAATTTCCGTTATTTTATAAGTAGTAGCTGAAGACGTATTGCTGGCAGTTGTTGTCAATTCAGTATCGTTATTTCCCAACGCCCACGTTCCGGAGCGGAAAACCTGCGGATCGGCCGGGTCGCATTTGGTAGCCCCTTCTTCTTCCGAATACGTTTTGTCGGATCTGTAAATCGTAATATCGTCTAAGGTGCAGGCTTTAATAAATTGCGTAAGGTCGGTTTCTATTGTGCCATCGCCATTAAAATCGAGGGCCGGGTTTACTGTAGAAGACGTAATTTTCCAGGAACCTGATGTCAGCAACTGCGTTCTGTTTGGATTTACATCTTCATCGTCGTTGTCGCAGGCAGTGAAAATAAAGACACAGGCAACTGTTAGTAAGCGTAAATAATTTTTCATAAGCCTTATAAGAAACCGTTTAACAATCCATTTATAACGAAATGCTCATGAGGAGCAACAGAACTATTACGGAAATATTAGTTCACTGTTTAGTTAAGTCATTGCGTATCACTTACCGGCTGTTTTCGAGGTTTAAATCAATCATATTAAAAACGGTATAGTTTCCAGCCTGAAAAGTCAAAAACGCTATGCATTTCACTGCAAAAAGTAAGGCTTCAATAATTTCCCTAATCTGTTGAGTTTTCATAACCTCTGAAGCTTACCAGTTCTAAAAACGGTATGCTTTTAGGCCTGAAAAGTCAGGGCATAAAAAAAAGCCCTCCGTATTTACGGAGGGCTTTTCTATTTTAATTCAGCAGCAAGCTTATTCTACGATGAGCTTGTTGATCTGCACGCCTTTTTCAGAAACTACTTTAAGCAGGTAAGTACCGGCCGCCAGGTTCTTCACTTGCAGTTTGGTTACTTCCTGTCCGGCTTTCACGTTTTCCTTCACGATCAGCTGACCAGTCAGGCTGTAAAGCTCTAAAGCAGCATCGTGTTTGTAACCAACCAGCTTCACGTTGAATTTACCGTTGCTTGGGTTCGGGTAAACACTTACGCTCATGCCCGCCATGGCACCTTTAATACCGGTGTTGGTAATATTCACCGCAGCCGAAGTATCAGAAGGACAACCTCCATCCGTTACTACAACTGTATAGTTACCATTAGCAGTAGTCTGGTAAGTCTGGGCAGTTGCACCAGTAATAGCTGTACCATTCAGATACCACTGGTTGCCCGTAGCCGCAGAAGAAGTCAGTTCCTGACCAGAATCACCACCTTGCGTAATAGTTGGCGTAGCCGGACGAGGATTTACCGTAACAGCAGTAACCGTAGAAGTATCGGTACAACCTGAAGCATTTTCAACCACTAATCTGTAGTTACCCGCAGCTTTAGCGTTGAAGGTAGCTGTAGTCGCACCAGTTACTGCAGTGCCGTTCTGTAACCACTGATACGTTACACCGGTGGTTGTAGTAGCACCCGTCAGCATTACCGAATCGCCGGTACAGATAACGGTTGTGCCGCTGGCCGAAATAGTTGGCTTGGCTGGTGCAGGCGTTATAGTTACCGTAATGGCATTAGAAGCGGCGCTGGTAGCTATTCCTAACGTTGCAACGGCAGTATAAGAGCCGGCTGTAGTTGCAGAATAAGTAGCAGCAGTAGCACCCGGAATAGTTACGTTATTGTTCAACCACTGATAAGCAACCCCTGGCGTAGTAGAAGCGGCAGTTAAAACTACCGAGCCACCCGGGCAGAAAGTAGTCGCGCCACCGGCTGTAACGGTTGGCGTAGCCGGTTGTTCGTAAATGGCAATGTCATCAAACGCAAAACCTTCTTCTTCCGTGTATAAATCAGAAGCAAAAGCAATACGTAAACGCACATTAGCCTGACCACCCAGACCGGTCAATGCGTGTGAAGCGGTAACCCAACCGCCACTGCCGTCGGTGCCTGTACCAGACCAGCCAATAAAATTGCCGTTCAGTGAAGCAGGTTGATTACCTGGGTTGGCATCTATGCTATCTGAATTGTACCAGTTATTCGGATCGCCGAAAGCACCTACAGTCTGCCAGGTTGTGCCGCCATCAATAGAAGATTGCAGTATCGCACCATCCCAGTCAGTTTCAATGCTCCACCATACTTTCATGGAAATGCCAGGGTTGGTAAGGCCGGTAAAGTTGAAGCAAGGGCTGGTTACTGCCGAACTTTCAAATGCATTATGATCGCTGGTTAAGCTCGTAACCCATGAATTTGTGCCGGAAGCAGCCGAATTGATAATGGTTTTTGCCGGAGTTCCTAAAGCCCAGGAAGAATTTCTGCCGCCTGCTAACCAGCCTCCGTTACCACTATCAAAGTTCTGGTTGTAAGGGAAAGTGGCTACTACCGGAACAGAATTGATGGTAATCTCGATAGAATCGTTATTTGCCAAAGCATCGCCGCTCAGGTCTGTAGAAGCTGCCAGTGTATAAGTACCGGCAGTGGCAAGGTTAGCGGGCGTAGGGAAAGTAAAGTTAACAGAAGCACCCGACGCAAGCGGACCAGGTACAGTTCCGATTACCGGCGTGCCATTGTTCAATGTGTAATGCACCGGAATATTGGTCTGAGAAGCAGTACCCGAGTTGAAAACGGTAATAGTTACGTTTTCCTGCGCAGATAAGCCGCAACCAGAAACCGGTGCCGTAATTGCAGTTACCCCTACATCGTTAGCTGCTAGATCAAATTCGTAAGCGCCAATGTCCGGAGTGGTAGCGTTACGGGTTGCGCCGGTAATATCGGTAGTTACGGCTGCTAAAGGCTGGCCGGCATTGTTCAACGCATAAGCTGTTGGTTGCAGGTTGCCCGTAGCTACATTTACAAAACGCGGATCTACCGAAACGCTGTTCACATCGAATGGAGCTGTTGTATTAGCAGTTTGCCAGTCAGCCAGGGTAGCGTAAGTAGTGCCATCGTAAATACCTATTGTGCCTTTCGGTACCCACAGGTTATTGTTGTTGCTTTGAATAACGGAAGCTACCGTGTTGAAGTACAGCGCCCGCTGATCTGCAAAAGGACTACCGGTGTTTATTGCAATGTTGTTGTTAATGAATTTGATGTTGGTAGCAGCAGTGGTTTGGTGGAAACCGCGGGAAATACCGGTGCTGGCCGCGTTATCAAAATTAACAGTATTGTGGTAGTAATAAACGCCGTCGCTGCCTGTGTTGTAAAAACCATAAGTAGTGCCCGTATTGTTGAAATTGTAGATCAGGTTGTTCTTGATAACGTTTTCCGATCCGGCCACAGCGTCGCTGGATGTAGTATAAATACCATAAGCAGTTCCGGTAAGCGAAGTTGCGCCGTCGTGCGTATTATGAATGCGGTTACCATCTATAATAGAACCAGTAGAGTTATCGCCCATATAAACACCATAGAAGGTTGTAACGGTAGCTCTTGCCGGCCGACTGATGTTGTTGTTGCGGATCACAGTGTTGTTTGCCTGATCCAGTTCAATACCAGTGCCATAGAAATTCTGGATAATATTGTTGATGATCTGGTTGTTGCCAGCGCCCGGAGTTGCGGCCGAAGCATTGCCATTCACGTGAATACCTTTGTGACCGCCACTGATCGTATTGCCGGTAATCAGGTTGTTATTGCCATTATTACCATTAGTGGTTACCGCAGTAGCAGAATTCGTAAATACAATACCAACCGAATTGCTTTCCGAAGTGCTCAGGGAACCAATATTGATGGTATTATTGCTGATGGTGTTGTTATCAGCGCCATTCATAAAATGAATACCCCAGCCATAATCTGAAGTTCCGGTACCGGTTGTAGCAATGGTAAAGTTGTTGATCGTAACGTAGTCGGCGCCATCCAGTTTAAACATGGCACGGGTAGCAGAAACCGGAGCTGCAGAAACGGTATTGCCATTGCCATTAAAAGTCACGGTATTGGTAGCGCTTGCCCCCAAAATTTCCGGAATTACCACCTGCTCGTTATAAGGACCAGTGCCCGTAACCACATCGAACGTTACCGGGCCGCCAATGCCGCATGCAAGCGAATTAATAGCATCTGCAAAAGTCTGGAAGTTGGTTGCACTGGCCGGCACGTTTTTATTGATCGTAAAATTGCCGCTTATCAGTGCCGGAGAAGTTACAGAAACAGCCGTAGAATATGCCGTTTGGCCGCTACAAGTAACTGCTGCGCGGTAGTAATGCGTGCCGGAAGTTTGAGAGGTCGTAAATATCGGGCTATTTGAGGATGGACCAACTGCAGTCCAGCCGCCTGTACCGGTTGCTGAGGTTTCCCATTGATAAGTCTGCCCGGTTCCAAAAGAGCTTCCCGTTAAATTTAAAGTGAAATCAGTATTGGCGCACAAGTTCGTTTCGCTGGTAGTAGCTGTACCTGCTGTTGGGGGCGCAGTACAGGCAGTAGTAGGAATAATATCCATACCGAAATCATTGTGAGTCGTATTCGCGGTACCGGTGGTAGCTGTTAAAGACTGACCTGAAACACGTTTGTTGCCGGTGCTGGTAGAAGTAGTGGTGCTTATGCCACCGGTTTTTGCCGTGTATTGGATTTCAATGATCAGAGATTGTGTATTATCATACTGAAAATACGGTGCCTGAAGCGGGATTTCGAACCATTTGCCGGCAGTATCACTAGCTGTAACCGTTTGTAGCGCGGCATAATGCACAGTAGTTAAGCCAGTGTAGAAAGATGTGCTTGGAATTGAGGCATCAGCGTTTTGCAAAAAGCTTACCTTAAAATTACTGTAAGTTGCAGACGCGCTTGCCGCAGAATTCCGGAAATAAATCTTGGTAATATAACCCGAAGATGGAGTTGCGTTAAAATCGCCGGGTGCATAAAGGAGTTGCGTTTTCTGGCTCGCCTGGTTTAATGGAATGGTGTTTCCGCTTGTACCGGTTCCGGTTTTATAAAAACCAGGGGTTACTCTTTGCGCTTGTGCCTCTTGTGCAACACCTGCCCAGCCAATGGCAAAGAGCATAAGTAGAAGCCTGGAAAAGGCTTTTCTGTTTTTCAGCTGCTGCTGCCGGGGCGGCTTGGTAGCGCTGTAAAAAGATAAAAGTTTGTTCATTGTGTTTTAGATAAAAGGTGATAAAAGATTGATCATGAATCGTTCCGCAGAAACGGGGCTACTTTTTTGCGGAGAGTTCATCAGTAGTGAAATTCCGGGAAAACCCGGCGTAACGGAGAGCAAGTAAAGCTGCTGAACGGTTGAGAACGAAAGCAGGCTTGAGAAAAAGAAAACCTGAAATGGTTTCCCGAGTGGTTTTTGAAATGTTAATTTCTTGCAGGAAGGCGGACTTTTACTTCAGAAAAGGATGAGAAAAGTATATGGCCTGCGTGCTTTTCAGATGTTAAGCAGCTTGTTGTAAAGTGTCGGCTATGATCTATTTCCGTTCCCGGAGTGCCTGCCAATAGAATAATAGTGTAATATAGTTTGCATCATAGTAGTAAGGTTGGTGATCGAAAAGCTGCTTGTTTAAGCTGTATCGCCAGATTTATCTTAGTAATTCTTTTAATAATCTTATAACAAGTGTCCAAATATATTAAATATTCCTTATTAATCAATTTACTATCAGGAGTTAAGCTAATTCCATAGCAGGCAAATTTGTATTTTTCTGTTTCACGAACCGGTTGTTTCTGAAAAACGGTATGCTGTAAAAGCAAAAAAAGTCGCCCGGTTACGAGCGACTTTTTTGTGGTAAAACCATAGCGTTTTTTCGGTTAAGGGAAAAGCACTGCGTTATAAGCGTTCACATTTACCGTAGGAAGTTTGGCGTTATATTTCGCGTTAATGGTTTTAATGAACTCGTTGGCTACCAAGGCATAACCACGCGGCGTTAAATGCACCCCGTCCAGGCTGAAAATATTACCTGAAATGAAGGCCGGCGTATAATTTACCGCATTAATAACCAGGGCAGGCTGTCCGTTTACCGGCAGAATAGAAGTGAAGAACGGATTTACATCGAATACTCCCAGGTTGTTATTGCTGGCAGTTTCCTTAATAATAGAATTGAATTTATCGGTTGCAGCGGTTACGTTGGCTATTTCGGAGTTGTCTAAGATCAGCGAACTAGGTAGCGGGTTTTCCATGCTGAAACCGAACGCTTTGGTGGTATCTGTAACGCCATACTGTGCCAGCAATACAGGCAAAGCTAAAGCCGGAAGCTGCTGTCTTTTCAACAGGTCGCGCCAGTATTTGGCTGTTGGCAAACCTAAAAGCGGCAGGTAAGCGCTGGCCGTTAAAGGAACCAGTACCGTTCCGCCGGAGGCATCTTTAATGCTGGTTGTTGGCAACGGTATTTTAGTATTTCCCGAACCGGTAAGAATTATCATGCCCGGAAGGCCTTTGGCTGCCAGGGTTGCTTTTAAAGTAGGGCCAACCGTGGTAAAGAACGGAATAAGGGTTACGTCCGGAATGGTTGCTACCACACCTTTTGCGCCGCTTTTGGTAAGTGCCTTCGTTAGGTCTTCGTAATTGGTCCGGAAAGTAGCTTCGTCGGTAATGGAAGCGGTGCCCGTCATACCGCCCGCGGTAGCGTAGCCAAGCACATCGTTATTGCCGAGCCAGTTGGTGAAGAATGTCGGATTACTAGCTTCAACGCGCTCCAGATACGTCTGGTTCTGATTATTATCCGGAGTAATGCGTTCGAAATACGGATTGCCTGCGGTGCTGCCGTAACCTGCTGTTTTAATATCAGCGATCCGGATATCGGGCACACCCAGGTTTTGTACCGGGCCAGTATATTCAATATAAAGCGGAGTGCCTTTGGAATTAACGCCTCTGATCGCCAGGTTATCGGTTACGGTTGCAATTTTAGGCGTGCCATCAGCATTAAAACCGGCTAAACGCAAATAACCGGAACCATTCGCTTTATCTTCCGGGAAAAGTGGTTGCGGGAAATCGCCGCCGCCAGCCAGTTTAAATTGGCCCGCCAGAATATTAGGGTAAGAATTGATCTGTCCGGAACGATACAAGCCCCCATCGGCATAACCTGAGGTCAGGGAATTGCCAACAGAAACATAACGGGTAAAATCGGCGTCGCCTTTGCTTATTTCCGGGGCGTCAATTTCCGGGTCGCAGCCGGTTAAAAAAGCTGCTGCCGCCAGAGCGGCTAATCCTGATCGGGTTATGTGTTTTTTCATGATTTTCTGCTGCTATTAAAATTTGTAACTAACGGCCAGGCCCGGAATGTTAACATTGGTTTTATAGGTGCCGCCAATGCCGCCGGAAAGATCCGAAAGATCGGTCCGCTCTTCTTTGCTGATGTACAGGAACGAGGCATCGATCTGGAAATTATCGCTAACCGCATAGCCTAAGCCACCCGAAATTCCGATCGCATTCGCATCCGGCGTTTCCGGCGTTAAATAACCATCCTGCACAGGCGTATTATCGTAGTAGCCGCCGGCGCGTAACGCAAAAGCATCGGTTATTTTATATTGGGCGCCCAAACGGTAAATATACACGTCTTCGTAATTGCGGGCGTTTTCGGTAAACGTACTGCCGTTAATGGCTGCTCCGTATTCAAAACGCAGGTTCTTGTAAGCACTCCAGTTCACGCGCTGTACATCGGCTGCAATGGTCAGGGCTTCGGTTGGCGTAAAACCAATGCCCAGCGTAATATTGGCAGGCAGTGGCAGTTCGGTAGTAAAAGTAGTATTCGGGAAACGCGATGCCAGGGAAGAAGCCACCTGGAACGTTGCATCTCCTTCGTCCACTTCCATGTTCACCTTAGAACGGTAGGTTAAACCCACCGAAAACTTATCGTTTGGTTTAAAATAAATACCGGCATTATAACCCCAGCCGCTCGCGCTGCCATCCAGTTCAGCGTGGCCGTCGTTGGCGTCCTGGTCCTGCACCGGAATGCTGCGTTGCAGGTTTACGCCGCCGCGACTGTAAACCACGCCCGCGCCAATACCAACTTTATCTCCAATTTTATAGCTAACCGTTGGCTGAATAAAAATTGCACTTAATTCCAGCTCATTCAAACCATAACGGCCGATCCATTCATCGCCCCATTTTACTTTGCTTCCGAAAGGCGTATAAACCCCCAGGCCAAATTTCAGGCTGCTTTCTTCTTTTCCGAAAACGCCATAAGCCGAGAAAGGCGTGCCTGTAGGGTTGTCAGATTTAGCGGTAGTGTTGCCGGGAGCCGTTTCGAGGTAAGCAATTTTAGAAATTATGCCGCTGGCGCCCAACTGAAACCCGTTTTGCCGCAGATGACTCATGGCGCCGGGGTTAAAAAATACGCTGGCTTCGTCTAGAGCCAGACCGGTGCCCGCGTGCCCCATGCCTATTTGTTTTTGCCCCTGCAGGTTTACCTGGAAACCGCCGGCCTGCACCATTCCGGAAAGCAAGGCACAGCCCAGAAAGGTTAGTAATTTTCGTTTCATAGTTAAGAATAATGATATAGTAGTCCGCTAAATGTATAAAACTATTTCATCATTTCCATAGACTTTACCCAAATTTATTATGCTTGCCGATTACTGTTTTTGAAAGAAGTTTGCCTAAAACGGTAGGGTTCTGGTGCAAAAAAGTAAAAGGCTGTTCCGGAGAATAAAAACGCTGTCATTTTCAGCCTGAAAACCCGACCAAAACTGCGAAAATTCCGTTAAGCGAAAGTTATGCAAAACGAACACACATACGATGTAATGATAATTGGCGGCGGACCGGCGGGCCTGAGTGCTGCCATGGTTTTAGGCCGCTGCCGCCGCAAAGTAATTCTTTTCGATACGCACAAACAACGCAACCGCTTTTCCGATGCTATGAACGGCTTTATTACCCGCGATGGCATTAAACCTTCTAAATTTATAGAAATTGCACGCGAAGAACTGGTTGAATACCACGTGGTTTTGCGGGCCGCTACCATAAAGAAAGTGCATCATACCAAAGGCGGTTTCGAGGCCGAAGATGAAGTTGGGGAGAAATTCCGGTCGAAGAAATTACTGCTGGCCACCGGCTTAAAAGACCGCGTTCCGGAAATTCCCGGCATTGAAAAAATGTATGGCAAAAGCGTGCACCACTGCCCGTATTGCGATGGCTGGGAAAGCCGCGATAAACCCATTGCCGCTTACGGCAAAAACCGCAACGGCGTAGGCCTGGCTTTATCTTTAAAAACCTGGAGCGACCACGTAACGCTTTTCACCGATGGCACCGATAAACTTACCAGCGACGAAGTTTCGCAGCTTAAGCGGAACGGCATTGGCATAAATAAGAAAAAAATAGCCCGGCTGGAAGGAGAAGAAACGCAATTAAAGCAAATTGTTTTAGACGATGATACTTCCGAAAAATGTGAAGCCATGTTCTTTAGCACCGGCACCGACCAGCAATGCGATCTGGGAAATATGCTCGGCTGTGAGTTTACCCGGAAAGGCGTAGTAAAAACCCGCAAACTGCAAAAAACCAACGTAAAAGGTCTGTTTGTGGCCGGCGATGCTTCCCGCGATGTGCAGCTTGTAATTGTAGCCGCTGCCGAAGGTACCAAAGCCGCCGTAGCCATTAATATGGAACTTCAGGAAGAAGACCGGCAGTAAAAAACGCTATGGTTTGAGGGGTAAAAAGTCCGGAGCCATAGCGTTTTTTAGTTGAAATATAAATTGAACTGATAAACGATCTCGCCATAAGAGGCTGTTGCTATATAATGGGTAGCGGTTTTGTCCAGGATCCGGTATTTATACTGGTCGCCTTTCTGGCTGAACTGCCCTTTATTAGGGTCGGTGCTTTCCAGGAAAGTTAAAATGAATTCGCAGTTGTTTTTGGGTTTAAAATCGAGCCGGGAAACATATCTGGCTTTGCCAACCGTTTCCTGCCATACTCCGCCCGATAACGCAACCCGGGTAGTATCGCCGTTGCCTTCTATGTAAAATAGCTGCCGGTGGCTGGCAAGTTGCTGGCAAACGTCGTTCGTTAATTTTGTTTCCGGGTTGATTTTAAGCAAAACCCAGTCGCCTTTCACCGGGTTAAGTTTATCGAGGATCCTTACATATTCGGTGCAGTTCTTTTGCAGCTCAAGATCAATATTCCGGGCCAGTTCCAGCTTTTCCGTTTCATCTTCGGCGTTCGCAAAAGCTTTTCCGAGCACCTTGGTAAAGCAGCTCTTAAATTTTACCGAATCTACACCTGGTTCCGTTGCCAGGCAATTGCAATAGCTTTTCGTAATATTCCTGCTCTGCCCGAATACCACGTTAAAAGATAAACTCAATAGGAGAAGCAAAAAAATGTTTTTCATATAGAAGCTAAATTTTGCTTCTAACATACAAAAAAATCTTTATATATAAACATTAATTTGCTTTTAAGGGTGAGATTATACTGGATTTTTTATTTGTCAGCTAAAAAAGTGCCAGGTTTTTTTATTCTGAAAAGTGTTGCAGGCTACAACATGAATAAAAATCCGGACCTTACTTTTTCCCTTCTAATTCATACGTTACGCCATCCACGGTTTTGCTTTGCTTTTCAATTTGCTTGTCGAGCACGATCTTCAGGCCGGAACCGGTTTGTTCAATTTCCATAATGGCTTCGCTGGCAGTTGGGTCCTGAAATCTGGCTTCGAAAAGCTGCGTAGTATCCTGCGGGCCGGCCAGTATAAACTTGTAATGGAACTTCTCGGTACCGGTGAGCCACATTTCATACATCAGGTTTTTGCCTTTCACTTCGGTGATCACTTCGCTGCGCACCCGGTCAGTTTTTTCCAAAGCATCGCAGCTGGCCAGGGTAAATACGAAACTGAAAAATACAAGTAAGTCGCGGAGGATTTTCATGATAAGGGAGTTAAGTTAAAAAGGTAAGTTACCCTTTCTTCTACTGATTTCAAATTGTGAATTATTCAGAAAAGAATGCAGCTGTTATTGCCGGTAAATTCTGAAGATAGAGGTTTTGCTTTTGGTTTGTATAGTCAATAAATATACGCCGGCGCGCAATTTTTCCAGGTTTTCTATCCGGTTACTGGCAGCATGTCCTTTTATAAGTTCCTGTCCGGTTAAGTTCGTTATGCTGTAATTAAAAGGTGCCTGGAAACCCTCAACAGAGATATTGTCTTTAAAAGGATTAGGGTAAAGTGAAATAGCGTGGGGCTCAATTTCCTTAATTCCTGTATAACGGAAAATATCGCCATAGCTGCCGGCAAATTCAACCGAACAATCATAATACACCTTAAACTTCCAGAACCTCCGGTTGATGCATCCACTCAGGCAATCTCCCCAGCCATAAGAATAGATTAACTCCACGTGACCGGTATGAATGGAATCCTGAATATCATTGCCGTCGCCGCCAAAGCTGCCTGGGTGTGCATACTGTACGCCATTAATTGCCTCAAACATATTGCTTAAAGCGGAAATGTTGTAATTGCTGTCTGATTTTAAAACAACAATTGGATTGAAGATTGTGAAAGTCCGGTCAAAAGTTAAATGGTACTTGGTTATTAACTGATCAACATAAGCATCGCCGGTATTCATATTCCCTAACTGAAGTTGCTGCATCCAGGGTAAGCTCCCGCTGGCAGAAATTATTATAGAATTCATTACCGGGTGTGGAAAAGTATGAATATCCAGTAGCGAAATCACTGTATCGCGGGCTGCGAGATTTGAATTATAAACCGCAAGCATTGCATTTAGTACTGTATCTACGTGGGTTTTCGGAATAACTACCGAGTCTTTGTAGGCCAGATTGTTACGTAGTATCTTTCTTAAGGCCAGCCGGCTTGCATCTTCCTGGTATAACCCAACAATACTATCCTGTGCTGAACAGGTAGAAGAAACCGTTTGTGCATGCGCTAAAGTTGTTCCATAAGAAAGCAGGAAGATAAGTAAAGCTCTGATCATAGCATTATCTTTTTTGTCTTGAAAGAGTACGATTTTCAGGAATATGCACACCTGTTTACAGGACGTACAAATACCGCCTATCCGTTGCTTGCCCGATCAAATAAATAATAAAACGCTATGCTTTCCGCCCCAAAAACTCAAATTTCTGAAACTCCGGTATCAGCCGCTGCATTAAACCAGCGCATGCGGTAAGCATTTATGGCCGTAACGCCCAGCTTCGTAGTGAGTTTATAATTGGCTACAACCCCAACCGGCGCGCCAATAACCGGAATAAGCTGCGCCATTTTAGCCAGGTCTATGTAATCTCGGTATTCCTGCTGAAAGCTCCGCCAATCGAACTGGTGAATATCGGCGGGCAGGTTTTGCTTGTGCGTTTCCCAGTTTGCCATTTGCAAATAAATTTCGCGGCGTTTTTCAGCACTGCTAAATGCCAGCTGAAATATGTAAAGCAAATAGATCCGCTCGCGGTAATCGTCGGAAGCAAAGCCATACAAAGCGGATATTTCAAAAAGCAGTTTCAGTTTCAGGCTCAGGAAGATCGGGAAATCGGCGAGGCCCAGTAAAAGGCCGCCTGCGCCCGTAATGCCGCCTTCTGCCGCTGCCGCCGTCCGGTAAAAGTTTATCCGTTCCAGCACCTTCGCTTCTTTTTCCGCCAACGAAACCGCCGTAACCTGCTTCCGGGAAACGAATTCTGCGCCAAACAACACGCCCCTGATCATTTGTTTCATAGTAGCGGTAATTGCCACGTGGATCTTTTCGGGAATGAAGCTGTTCATTTTCTGCTGCATTTTTCTCGAAACCCGATCGGTGAAGGAAGGCGGACGCAGCATTTTTTCCTGCCAGGCGGCCAGTTCCCGGCGCACATTTTCATCGGCAGCAGCAAAAAGATCGGTCATGGTTCAGGAACATTCAGAAATACCTGAAAAGATACGGATTTCAGCCGGAAGGTTTACCGGGGGGCGGAAAACGCTATGCTTTTAAGGTGAAAAACTGAAATGCCATTGAAGCTCAAATGCCGTGATACAAGCAAGCTGTACATAGACAAACGCTTCAGGCAAAAAAAGAAAATAAAAACGGTAGGATTTGGGAGGTAAAAAGTGGAGCAAAGCCGGCTGGTTAATTATAGTAGAGTTTAAACTGGTAAACCACGCTGCCATGCGAAGTGGTAGCGATGTAATACGTAGGCGTTTTAGCTACCAGCCGGTATTTATACTGGTCGCCTGGAGAACTGGACCGATTGATGCCGGGGTTGGTACTGCCCTGAAACACGAGCACAAATTCACCATTTTTTCTGGGCTTAAAATCGAGCAGTGAAAGGTGTTTCTTTTTTCCTACCGTTTCCTTCCAGATCCCATTCGCTAAATTCACCCGGGTGGTATCGCCGTTGTCTTCCAGATAGAATAAATTCTGATGGGTGGCTAATTGCTTACACGCATTTTTGGCAAGGTTCGATTTCGGGTTGGTTTTAATTATTTCCCAATCGCCTTTCGGCGGGTTAAGTTTATGGTGCAGACGCGCATATTCGGCGCAGGTCTTTTGCAGATCTATATCTACCATAGCTGCCAGTTCCAGCTTCTGCCGTTCATTTTTCTGTTTCCTGAGTTCAGTTGCCAGTACCTTGTCAAAACAACGTTTCAGCTTTACCGAATCTGCGCTTGCTTCCGTTTCCAGGCAATGGCAATAGGTATAGCTTATATGTAAGCGTTGCCCGAAAGCAGTAGTAAAGGCCAGGCAGCCCGTTATCAGAAGCAGGATCAGTTTCATAATTCAGGGAAAATCAAGAATTAAGTGCAATAAAATCTTGATATATGAATATAAAACGGACTGCTTAAAGAATAATCCGGTTACTAAACGCTATTTTACGTGAAGGGGGTTAATAAATAAGGTGTACAGGTAACAGATCGGGGTAAATATGATGCGCCTGAAAACCGATTTGCGGGCGGCGTACAAAATTGCCGAAAAGCTAAGGCGAGAAAATGTGCAAAAAACCGGTAAACATCAGTTTGGTATTTTTAGCAAAGTGCTGTTTACCGGTTTTCTTTAAAAGATGAATCAGTCTTCTTTTATTGCTTTTACGTTCATTGGCTGGAACAAGCGTTCGGCCAGGCAATAACGATAACCTTCCACCAGGAAATGCATAGTCAGGTTTTCTACGGCCACCGGCGCACCAAACTCCACTTCATCCAGATTTGTAGAAAGTATTTTGCTGCCGTCTATGATTGTTACCACGCCAATGCCAAATGCTTCTATCTGGTCGCCTTCCCTGATGATCACACCCGTGCCTTCGCCTAAGCCTACGCCAATGTAATCGGGCCACTTGGCAACCGCCATGGCTAAACGCCCGAAGCGCCCTCTTTCCGTAAAATGCGAATCGATGTAAACACCGTGAATAAAAGAAAGTGCGGTGCTGGTTTTGGTACGTCCTTTTTCCAGCGAATAAGAACCGTACCCTTCGTAGATCATTCTATCCGATAACGCCACGGCGCCCGCGCTGGTACCCGCAATCACAATTTCGTCGGTAATGTAGCGTTCGCGCATAATTTGCAATACCTGCGTGCCGCGCAGAAAATCGGCAATGCGCCGCTGGTCGCCGCCGGTAAAAAAGAGTACATCGGCTCTGCGTATGCGTTCCATGTTTTCGGGAGTATCGGCTTCGTTCTCTTCGTCTATGCGCAAATAATGGGCGTTACACAAACCAAGTTCCCGGAAAGCATCTTTATAAGCCTGCCCCGATTCGTCGGGCTCCGGCGCCGCCGTGGTAATTACTTCTACATAAGAATCGGTGTGGCAGAAAGAAGAATGAATAAGTTGCAGCAAAGCATCGTCGCCGCCGCCGCCAAGTGCAATTAAAGTACCTTTTATTTTCAGTTGATTCATGTAAGCTGGTTATGCCGTTAGCAATGCTTCAGCCCGAATACGTAATTAACGGGCAAAAAGTAGTATTCTGGTAAAAATAAGCCGCTTTTTATGTGGGCTGAATAAGAAATAAAAAGCCCGCATACCAGTAGTTTGCGGGCTAATAAGTTTAAAAAGGGCAATATAAGGTCTTGATTCAGCCGTTACCCTGGCGCACCAGGGTTGGTATTCCGGCTTTGGAAAGTTCGGTTTTCACGCGGTCGGCAATCTGGCGATCGGTAAAGCGGCCCGCCAGCACGCGGTGCACCGTTTTGCCGTTCACAGTTTCCTGCGTAAGCGTAACCAGCACATCGTTTTGCAGCGCTTTGATCTTTTGCGATTGCAGTTCTGCATTTTTCAGATCGGAAAAAGAACCGGCCTGGATCACGTAATACACTTCCGAAACCACCGAATCTGGCAGGGTAGCAGTAGTTGCTACTTCGGAGGCCGGCTTGGTAAGAATTTCCATCTCTACCTTGGCAAGTCCGCTCCGGATCATGTCTATTTCGCGGGCAGCCGCTTCGGAAAGGTCTATCAGGCGGCGGCCTTTAAACGGACCCCGATCTGTAATGCGAACAATTACCGACTTGTTGTTAGCCAGGTTTGTAACTTTTACCTCCGTGCCAAATGGCAGGGAAGGATGCGCAGCCGTAAGTTTGTTCTTATTATAGATCTCGCCGTTGCTGCTCTTGCGGCCGTGGTATTTGGTGCCGTACCACGAAGCGGTTCCGGTTTGCGTTTTGCCTTTACCGGTAGCAAACGCTGAAATATTCAGCGCAAAAAAAATGATGAGAATAAAGCTGAAAACATAATTTAGTCTTCGTAAATCCATGTGTTCCTTTATTGGTGAACCGCAAATCTACGAACGATTTTTTTAAAAACTAATTTTAAAGCCATTTAAGCGCTTATCGGGGTGTGGCAATGAGGGGATATGCATACCAGCAACTACGGTTTAAAAACGTTATAATTCAAAAAGTATGTTTCCATATGGCGCTTACGCGTACATTTTTCCGGGTGTGGTGCAAAACAAGATTCGTATTTAAAAAGACTAAAAAAACCTGGAACTTTTTTTCAGATTTTTCTGTCCGCAACCGTTTTGATTAGTTTTTTAGTAAAAAATGATAGCGTTTTTAGCAAAGTTGATTTTCGGCTGGTACCGTCAGCGAAAGCAGATTGCAATGACAATTCTCTGAATTGGGATTTGTCAGATTCAGGGATTAATGGATTTAACCACCCTCACCCCCCTTGAAAAGGAGGGGAGCTTTTCCTTCCATTGTTTCACTTCATTAATTTACTCATTCCGCCAGCGCAGCGTCACACGAAAATCACGTTTGCTAGAAAGCTCAACTAAAAAGAAGCTGACTATGGAGGGAAATGATACCAGTTTCTGCGTTCGCGGCCTCCGCACTTTCCGATTTCGTCAGAAAAGCCGCGCGCGGCCAGGAAAGTGTGAGACGCGAACGCAGAAACAAAGCCACCCGGCTTGAGGGAGAAAATTGCCGATGAAAATTAAAAGCCAGATGTTTAGCAGAAAAAGTATTTCAAAACGCTAGCACTTTTAGTTGAAAAACTGCTGCCCGCCGACGAGGTCCTTCAGAGCTACGCTCGCAATCTTCGCGCTCCCGCGCTCAATTGTGCTCAGAATGACAAAAATGGTATGCTTTTGAGCCTAAAAACTCAGAAATGCGGCTTTATAAGTTCCCTCGACTAACGCTCGGGATGACGGAAAACGCATAGCAAACTGCCTCATTACTAATACATCTTTGGCAACGAAATCCCTTTGATCTTCCGGTAAAGCGTAATCGCCGCCTGATCGGTTAAGCCCGAAATAAAATCCGTAACGTTCAAGATCTTTTCGTAATCGGAAGGGCTTATTTTGCGGTCTAAACCCAGGAACTGATCCGGAATAAGATCGAGCATTTTCTGGTTTCGGCGCGACTGCGTGAAGAAAACCGCATTCAGAAACACATCGAGCAAACCGCCTAAAACTTCGAAACCAGCGGCTTCAATTTCTAAAACCGGACGGTTCTGGTAAATTTTCTGGATGGAGAGTTTCTTGATCTCATCCAGAGCAGGTTTGCAGCGTAGTTCACCGATCAAAGCTTTATCGAAACGGCCGGCTAAAATGGCTTCTTCTTCCAGCAGGAAAATTTCCGCCGATTCTGCAATTAATTTCCCGATGATCTTCGCCCGCAGAAACCCGATTTCCTCGCGCCAATCCGAAAAATGAATGCGGGAAACTTTGCCTTCCGGCTCTTCCAGCAGGTCTTTTAGCAGTTTTTTGCCTTCTGCCGCCGGAATTAAGCCTAATTTGCAGCCGTCCTCAAAATCTACAATGCGGTAGCAAATATCGTCGGCGGCTTCTACTAAAAAAGCCAGCGGGTGCCGGTGAAAAAACACGCCCGATTCCGAGCTTTTCCGGAGCAAACCCAATTCAGATGCAATGTTGCTGAAACGCTCTTTCTCGCTCTGGAAAAAACCGTATTTCTTTTCGCTGCAAAGTTTAGAATTCGGGAAATGCGGCACGCTTTCTTTCGGGTATTTGGTGAAAGTGGCCAGCGTGGTATAAGTTAAGCGCAAACCGCCGGGCGTGTCGCATTGCGCCGGATACGTGTGCGTCAGGATCCGGAAACCGGCGGCGTTGCCTTCAAAACGCTGTAAATCGGCTTTTTCAGCTTCCGATAAATTACGCAGAAAAGGCGCGGCTTCCGAACTCTGAAAATAAGCCGAAATAGCGTCTTCGCCGGAATGCCCGAACGGCGGATTACCAATGTCGTGCGCCAGACAAGCGGCCGCTACGGCATCGCCAAAATCGTTGTCGGAAATGTTTTTATGCTGCGTAAGTTTGGGGTGGCGTTCTACAATGTTTTTACCCACAATTCTGCCCAGGCTCCTGCCCACACAACTGGTTTCTAAACTATGCGTAAGGCGGGTGTGCACAAAATCGCTTTCGGGCAGGGGCATTACCTGCGTTTTATTTTGCAGTCTTCGGAAGGCCGAAGAAAAAACAATACGGTCGTAGTCGCGCTGAAATTCTCCGCGCACCGATTCGTCGGCCTCGTGGTGTTTGGCCTGATCTTCGAAACGTTTTTTTGAAAGCAGTTTTTCCCAGTGCATTGGCTCCATACGCGCAGATTTTCAGAAATATGTTCCGAAGCTACGGCAAGCCGGGCAAAGCTGCAAACCTGTGGCCATTTTTCCGTAAAAACGCTGGTAAACTTTCCGGTTTCAGGCTGGTTTACTTTTTGTGCCCCAAACCCTACCGTTTTTTAGCTCTTAATTTTATGCGAAACCGCCTTTTAGTTTTTCTGCCCGTTTTCATAGCGTTTTTGGGTTGCAGCAAGCCCGCCGGAAAAAGCACCGATATGCAAACTGCTTCTACTACCGCTTCCACAGAAGCCGTTTCGCAAACCTGCCCCGAATATTTTTATTACTACAACCAGGAAAAAATTCCGATGCAGGTTAACCCCGCCGTTTTATTAGTAGGTTTTACAGAAGGACAAACGCCGGAAAATCAGCGGAAGCTATTGAGCCGTTTCACAGAATTTGCGGAACTGGGTTCGGAGCAACGTTCGGCGGCCGGAGCATTTACCATTGTAAAACTGAAACCCGCCACTACGTGTCCGCAGGCGCTGGCAATGGCAAAAAAACTGCAGCAAATGCCGGAAGTTACGTTTGCCAACCCAACCTTTAAATCGCCGCCTACATTGGGAAATACTTATGCCTGGGTGGGCGTTACCTCGGAATTTATTGTAACCCTGAAACGCAGAGAAGACCTGCCAACCTTTGAAAACGCGATCGCGCAAACCAAAACCAAAATCCTCGATCCGCTGGGAGAAACTACTTTCCTGGTTCAGGCTACCAAAACCGCGCAAGGCAACACCCTGGAAATGGCCAATTACTTTCACGAGCAACCGTATGTGCAGAATTCAGAACCCGATTTTTTCCTGGCCAGTCCGCAAAATTAAAGCTTAAAACCGCCTTTTTCAGGTTTGTAAAACGCTATGGGAAAGCACCGTAAAACTGTCTTTTGTTTTCATAACTAACTGAAAATCTATATATTAAAATTAACATAGAATAAAAATATTCGGAAAAATTTCAGCCATTTCGTAGCCGCGCGCCGTAGAATGGGTAGAAGCTCACCTTTAACCGCCCTTTTACCTATGAAACGACTTATCTACATCACTTATCTGGGCCTTCTTGCGCTCATTCTTATTTCGTGCCACAAAGAAAACGTTGCCCCGGATGGCGCGCTGGCCACTCCTACTCCCAATGAGGCCCGCTTTGGTTCCTGTTTTTCCTACCATTATTTAACTAAAACCGGCGTGTTCCAGTTAGGCAATGCGCGCACCGATTATGTGCTTGTAGGTTTTGGCGGCAATGTAACGTTGGCACAACAACAGGCTTTACTTTCGCAGTACACCATTTTCGACCAGATAGACGGCGATTATTTCTCCGATTCCGGCATTATTACCATTGTAAAACTGAACAGCAACGCTACCTGCCAGGCTGTTGCCAATATGATCAATAATCTGGAAAGGAAACGACAGGTTAAATTTGCCGGTCCGGTTTTCAACGATCCGAACGGTGTGCTGGCCTGGATCGGGCAAACCAATGAAATAACGGTAACCCTGAAAAACGCGGCTTATTATCCGCATTTGCAGCAGCTGGCCAGAATAACCAGAACTACCATTGTTACTAATTTGTGGGATGATACCTATTTGCTGAGCGCCGATAAAAATTCTGCCGGAAACAGCCTGCAAATGACCAGTCTCTTCAACGTATCTCCTTTTGTAGCGCTAGCCGAACCAAATTTTCTGGCCCAATCTCCACCATTAAGAACCGGCGACAAACCGCAGCGGAAGCTAGCTAAAACATTCCTGCCAGCGCTGGCTGCACTATAAAACGCATTAAAACGCTATGTTTTCAGGTATAAAAAGTCGGGTATGCTAAAATCCGGCCTTAAAGATTCATAACCTCGGAAGGGTTAACAAAGAAAGGACAGGGTATTTTATCCTGTCGTTTCTTTTTTAGGGCTTCTCCTTTTCACATGCTTAAACCTGAATAAAGCAGTCAGTATAAATGAAAAAAAGGAAGGCACAAGTTGCGCCCTCCTTTTCATTCACCCAAAACATTTTAATAATTAATTCTCGTTTATCACTTCATTGTAGTTGCCGCCTTTTTCCAGACCCGGGTGGAAGAGTTTCTTATATTTCTCGAAGGTAGCTTTTGGTTGTTTTTTACCGTTAATGGTCAGCCCGTCTTTGTTTATCTGGTAATTAAAGCTCTTATCGTTTTCCCCGATCAGTTTGTCTTTTCGAAGTTCGGTTTTTAGTTTTTCTAACCGTTCGGTGCGTTCTTTGGCGGCTTTGGCTCTTGCCTCAGCAGCTTTTGCTCTGAGTTCAGCCGCCTTGGCACGATCAAGGGCTGCTTTTTCTCTGATCTTAGTTGCTTTGGCCCGGTCTACAGCCGCTGCTTCTCTTAACCTGGCGGCATTTTCACGGTCTTTGGCGCTACGTTCCCGGATCTCTACCGATCTTTCGCGGGCGTCTTTATGAATGCGTTCAATTTCAGCTGCGTTGGGTACGGTTACGTAGATCTGCTTCCGGATATTTTTAGAAAGTTCGGTGCCGTAATCCGCCATTTCTTTGCTGTATTCCTCCATTTCCCGCTCGTACTCGGCCATTTCGGTTTCGTATTCTTTCCATTCTGAGCCCCGGTTTTCCGAAAATTCCTTCATCTCTGTGTCGAATTCTTTCATTTCCGCCTCAAATTCCTTCAGTTCTGCTTCGTAAGCTTTTTTCTCAGCTGCGGAAGCATCGCTAGAAGGTGCCATCGGTTTTATAGGACGCATGGGCGCCATAGGAGCTAAAGGTGGCATCGGCGGCATCGGGGCAACCAGCACTTCAGGAGCAGGAGGTGCTGGCGGAGCCGGATATTGGTACCGGAAACGCGTATTGAATTCCGGGCGGGCATGAGCTTCAGGAGCGGAATACACGTAAACACGCGGGCTGGGCGAAGGAAAAGCCTGTACATTCGGCATATCTTTCAGCGCTTTGCGGGCTTCTTTCACTTCTTCTTTCGAAGCATATTCTTTCTTTTTCTTTTTGCCTTTTTCGCGCGCTTCGTTCCGTTCGTCAATTATTTTCTGAAAAGAAGCCATGTCTTTTTTGCGCACTTTTTTACCGTTTACATAAAGCTCCGCGATTTTGCCGTTCTTATCTTTCACAATAATAATGTCTTCGCCGTCGCCGTCGGGCGCTGCACAAACCGAAAGACTATAGCCATTGGCTTCAAAATCGGTAGAAAAATCGGCGGGCATATTCTTCTTGATCGCCGGTTTAGCTACCTCGGTAATGTCAGTCGTTTTTGCTTCCGACCAGGCCGCAGTGAGGTTAGGTTTTGTTTTTTCTACCGAAATGCTGCCTACGTAAAACGGAAACTCTTCGAATTCAGGCTTCAACTGCGCCATAGCACTTAAAGAAATAGCGCTGATGCTCACCATTAAAATGCAGGCCGCAATAAAACCTTCAGAAAAACTGGCACTGCGGCGCGGTTGGTTCAGCATGCGTTTTATGCGACCAAGTAGCGAACCGCGTTTGCCGTTAAAAGCCATGGCCATAGCCGGGCCGGCTGCAAAATTCATTTCTTCCAGTTCGGCCAACGCGACCGCAAACGCAATGGAATCGCCGCATAAATTCAGGGCAATATCGTCGCAGCAGTTTTCGCGTTCGGCTCGCACATTGGCACTGATCCACCACATGGCCGGGTGATAAAAAAAGATCGTTTCCACTACTGATTGTACCAGGTTAAACAGATAATCGTGGCGGTAAATATGACCCAGTTCATGCGCTAAAATCGCTTCAACCTGCTTTTCCGTTAAGCCGTTTACCGCACCTACCGGCACCAGAATTACGGGTTTCAGGTAACCAATAGCCACCGGCACTTTCACCTGAAGCGATTCCAGCAAAGCTACCGGTTTGGTAAAGTTGAGTTTTGCCTGAAGTTCGTTCAGTTTATTCTGCCAGCGCAAGCCAAGCGGTTTTGCCTGGTAATGTTTTAAACGCTGCACATATGCCAGTCCGCCCAGCATTTTCAGCGCCATAACCAGCAAACCCATGAACCAGATGGTTACAATAAGCGGCAAATGTTTTTCGAAATACGAAGCGAAGAAATCAGCAAAGGGCAAACTTTCGTACCACGTTTCTGAAGCAGCAGCAACGGTTGAAACGCTATGGTTTTGGGCTGAAAAAGTGGTTGTTGTTGCTGGTGTAGTAATTTGGGCTGGCTCCTGGTAAAGCCTGAAGAACGTGAAAACGGCCAGCGCCAGCGTGGTAAACAGCGCCGTAGCCGAAATAAAATAACGTACCTGCGCCGAAGCACGGTTCAGAAAAACCAGCACCACCGAAAGCGCCAACGCTACGAGTGCCCCCTGCCAGAGCGAATGCAGCAGCGTCCAGCCCAAAGCCTGGGTAAGCTCCTGCGAAAGAAAAGTGTCTGCGTACTTCATTTTTCGTCTTTTTTAAGGTTATCCAATAAATTCCGTATTTCATTTAAGTCTTGCTGCGAAGTTTTTTTATTGCCCAGCGCCTGCATCACCAACTTTAAAGCCGAACCCCGGAACGCCGTATCTAAAAACCGGTCGAGGAGTTGTTTCTGGGTAGCGGTTTCGGTAATGGCGGCGCTGTAAATATGCGAACGGCCACTTTCATCGCGGTTTACCATACCCTTTTCGTGCATGATCTGCATCAGCTTAAGGGTAGTAGTATAACCGGTTTCTTTCGCTTTTGATAGTTCATCGTTCACAAAGCGAACGGTATTGGGTCCGTGTTGCCAGAGCACCTGCAAAATTTCAAGCTCCGATTCGGTAGGTTTAATATTATTTGTCTTCTCAGCCATCAGAAAGGTTTGTTTAAAACGTACGAATGTTTTCGTATGCAATTGTACGAAGCTTTTCGTAAAAGGTCAAAGTTTTCTACGAATTTTTTCGTAAATAAATCTGTGAGCAATTCCCGGGACTTGGTAAAAGGAAATTACAGAATAGGAAATTTGCGGAGAATAGTTGGCTTTTGCTTCAGGAAACGACTTTTTAAGGCCAAACGCATAGCGTTTTCAGAAGTTTATTTCCCGGAATTAAGGTGGCTATTTCCGGCGGAAATAAATTAGCATCCGCGGATCTTCGTGAAACAGGAAATAGCCGGAAAGATCGAATGGAACCGGCGCAGCATTTTCAGTACCTATAATAACTACGTCGTATTGGCGGCCAGGCTTGGGTGTATTTTCATCGAAAATGTAATCGCCTTCGCCGGAATAAAGGAATTCGTAAACCACATTAATGCCATAAGCATTGCAATTGGAGAAAACGGTGCGGTGCCCGTACTGGTGAACATTGCGGAGAGAACGCTCTATCCTTTTGCTTTGCGAATGATCCGCATTGAAATCGCGTTGCTGTTTTACTACCTGGTAACCAATGTAAAATGCCATAAAAACCACAGTAAAGCCGGGTGTCATTTTTTGATATTTCGAGGGAAGAAAGCTGACAACCACCTGAAACGCGATGCCCAGCAACAGAAAATCGGCAAAAATTAAAAACAGCCAGATCCTTTCCGGAGGCATTACGCCATGTAAAGTCAATAAGAAAAACGGCAGCACCGATCCGCAAAGCACCCAGCTTAACACAACCAGATCGATGGCAGCGTTCGCATAAATTGCTTTCAATCTCTGCCGGAAAACGAGTAGAAAAAGGAATAAGCTTACGCCACCAAGCCATAGATATTTGCCCAGGGTTTCCTGGCCGAGCATGGCACCATGCATATAACTTACGTAAGCCGGAAGCTTTGCGAAGAACATTTGCCGGCTCATTGCTTGCACATAATCGTTTCCGTAAAGCTGGCCGCCGCCGCTAACGAGCATGGCCGGAAGGTAAAGCAACAAGGTAATAACGCCGATAAAAACGCAGGCAGTAACGAAATGCTTAAGTCCGCGGAAATTCCTGGTAATAAGAAAATAACCCGCCCCAAAAATAACCAGAGAACCAAACGGATACAAAAAAATCGGAATAGTTAAGAAACCGGCCACGCTTGCAAGTATGAATACAAGCCAGTAAGCCGGGTCTTTTTGCTGCACGATCTTCAGCAGGGCAAGGGTGGCAACAATGGTGCAGAAAAGCAAAAGCGTATAACCGCGTCCATGAACGGCATAAAATAAAGCATAATTAGAAAAGCCGCAGCCAACCGCAACAATAAAAGCCACCGGAAACCGGAAAACCGAACGCAGGCTTAAATGCACAACCGGAAACACCGCCAAACTGATCAGTAAAGAAGGCAGTTTCAGAACCAAAAAAGCTTTATCGAAAACAAGATCGAAGGGCAGGCATAAAACGGAATATAGAATGTGGTTATTCGGGAGCGGATAATACGAAAGACTGGCCTCAAGACCTTTGGAAACAAAAAGCAGGTAAGTAGCCGCCTCGTCGGTAATTACCGGGTGCAAACGGAGCATATAAATGCGGGCTGCAACCAATAAAATGCCGGCAGCCAGCAATAAGGATTTTTCCCAAGTTGGCAGTAAAGCCCACTGTTGCTTGAGTTTTTTGAACGGAAACCCTGGCGTTTTTAAATGCAGGCCAAAGGCTTCCGTTAGATTATTTTGCGATGTTCTTCGGAAATGGTAAAATAAAAACATGCAGCTAAACGTCAGCAATGCGAGTGCACCAATTACGATCTGGTAAGTGCTGTAAGAAAAGCCGAAAGCATGCGTATTGCCGGTAAATCTTCTTTCGTAGCAGAAAACCTGGAAAAGCTGCTCAAAGGTCTGGTAAGTATTTGCCGCGAAAAATAACAGCAAAAACCCGGTAACTACCGTCAGTATTCCAAAACCATAGCGTAAGATCTGTCTGTATTCAGGCTGCATCGGTAACAAAACTACAGAAATTTTCAGCAAGCGCAGGAATGAATTTAACAAGTAAAAATGCTATGGTTTCTGCCCGAAAAAGTGGCTTCCCTGATTTTTGAGTAAGGTTTCCTGGTTTACTTTAAAATTTAGCTTTCAGGAGTTTACTCCGGGCGCTTCAGAAAATATACCTGCACAAAATTATCCTGATGAATAAGGCGGTAGCGCGAAAGATCCAGGTTTGTCTGTACGGGGTTGGTGCGACTCAGAATAAGTACATTATAGTGCCTTCCAGGCTCCGTCTGAAACACGTCCATTACCGGAAAGCGTTTATCGTGGGCTAAAAAATCGTACGTAATAAAAAAACTGTAATAGCCATCGGAAGTGTAAATAACCGGGTCGGGTTGTTGCCGAATGACCGTCAGGATTTCGTAGAACGGATCGTTGCTGGTGTGCGGAACCTGCTTGTTGCGCCAATGTTTGCTGGTTTCATAAGTGCCGTAAAATGCCATAAACAGCACCACGAAGGCAATGCTTATTTTTTTGTGCTTGCGCAGAAAAAAGTAAAAGAATACTTGCAGCAAAACGGCTATGGTCAGGAAATCGGCAAAAGCTTTGTAGGTCCAGGTGCGTTCCGGCGGCAAAACGCCCTGCACAAAAATCAAAGCCCAGGGCACCAGCGCACCGCATAAGATCCAGACCAGGTAAACCGGTTTCAGGCCGGAATATTGCCAGAAACCCGCGGCTTTTCTTCGGAATATTAAAAGCAAAAATACGCTTAAAACTGCCAGCAGCCATAAATAAGCACTCATTCCTTCCTGGCCTAAAACCGAGCCCTGCGTGAACGGAAAGAAAAAACTGAGTTTGCTGAACAAAACATCATAAGGCTTGCGCGCCACATAGGCATTATTGAACAGCAGTTCCGGGCCGCTTACCAGTATTACAGGCAGGTAAAGCAAAAGGGTAGCTATTCCGGCGAAAAAAGTAACGAGAATGAACAGCCGTAGAGCCTTAAAATTTTTAGAATGGATGAAAGCAAAAACGGCGAATAGAGAAATGCTGGCAAACGGATACAGAAAAACCGGAACGGTGTAAAACCCGGTCACGGTACAAATCAGGAACAGCAGCCAGTAATAGTTTTGCCGGCCTTCGTATAATTTCAGAATAGCAATAAAGGCAAAAACGGTACACAAAAGCAGCAGCGAATAACCCCGGCCGTGCACCGCATAATACAGCAAATGGTACGAAAAACTAAGCCCCGTTACGGCAAAAAATGCAATACTGAATTTAAAAATTGACCGCACCGCCAGGTACAAAACCGGAAATCCAAGCGTGCTGATTAAGAGCGTCGGGAGTTTATAAGCCCAGTACGGATCCTGAAAAACCGATAGCAATGGCAGGCAAAGCAGCGAATAAAAAACGTGGTTGTTCGGGATAATGTAATAGGTAATTGCGCCAGGCAAGCCGCGGTACAGAAATAAAAAGTACGCGGAGGCTTCGTCTATTTCGTATTGGTAGAGACTGAGCAAGTACAAACGCGCGGCGGTAAGTGCCAGAAATGTAATTAGTAGCAGTTTCTTTTCAAAAAGCGGTAGTTTTTGCCATTGCGCGCGGAGTTTTTGCCCGAAAAAAGCTACCGTTTCCAGAGGCAGGAAATTTGCAAAAAAGGCTGTACGCGGCGCTGTTCTTAGCCGGTAAAGCATAAAAACGCAGCCCGAAAAGAAAACAGCTACGGCAATTTTGGTAATGGTATAAGTGGCTTCAGACATTCCGAAAACCCGGTTTACTTCCACCAGGCCTTCCGAGATAAAGGGTTTATCGGCGTTGAAAGCGGCAAAAACCGGCAGCAGTTCTTCGTAGGTCCAGCTTAAAAAGAACACCAGCAGAAAACCGGCCACCACGGCCAGCATTCCAAAACCATAGCGTAAAACCTGTTTGTATTCGTTGTGCATTTGCAACAAAACTACTGAAATTCCGCTTCCATTAATAGGCTGAAAACGCTATGCTTTCGGGTTAAAAAAGTAAGAGCACCCGGTTCTCAAAACCAGATGCTCCAGATGAAAGAAAAATGCTATACTTTCAGGCCTTAAAACTCATTCCCACTTCAGGCTTTTTACCGGATTGGTATAGGCGGCTTTTATGGCTTGGTAGCTAACGGTAAGCACTGCAATAAGCAAACCGAGGAAACCTGCTAAAACGAAAACCCAAACCGGGATCTGTACGCGGTAAGCAAAATTCTCAAGCCAGTGGTGCATACCGAAATACGCCAGCGGAAATGCAATTAAAGCCGCCAGCATTACCAGTTTCACGAAATCTTTGGTCAGTAAATATACAATGCTCCGCACCGAAGCGCCCATCACTTTTCTTATTCCAATTTCCTTAGTGCGTTGCTGCGCGGTAAAAGAAGCCAGTGCAAACAAACCTAAACACGCGATCATAATAGCCAGAACAGAGAAATAACCGACGAGTTTGCCCAGATTTTCCTGCGTTTTATATTGCTGGTCTAAGCGTTGGTCCAGGAAGAAATATTCCAGCGGAAATTCCGGCGAAAATTTGCCCCAGACCTGTTCCACGTGCGCCATCGTTTGTTCATGGTTTTCCGGGGAAATGCGGAGCGCCAGGTATTTTTTCCAGAAGAAAGAATGTTTGCGGTGCGGCAGATCCAACACAAACGGCCCGATATTATTGGCTACCGAAACGAAATTGAAATCTTTCACCACGCCAATTACTTTTTCGCTGCCACCCGGCGTATCAAAACGTTTCCCAATCGCATTTTCCGGCGTGCCCCAGCCTAAATGTTTTACCATGGCCTCGTTTATGAGCAAACCCAGGGAATCGTCGCGCTGGTGCGTTTTGCTGAAATCGCGGCCGGCTACGAGTTGCAGCCCCATGGTTTTTACAAAATCTTCGTTTATGATCAGGGCAGGAAAATAGATCCACTTGCCGCGTTCCATGCCTTCGTAGTTAAATTCGTGGGTATTGTGGTTTTCGCCCAGAATTTCGTTCATAGTGGTTACGCTGGTAATGTTTTTGTTGCGCTGCAGTTCGTTGATCATAGCATCGGTTTTAGGAGCCAGCGGCGGACGAAGCGGTAAAATCACCACTTGTTCTTTCTTAAAACCCAGATCTACCGAACGCATGTATTTCAGCTGCCGGTTTATTATGAAAGTGCCTACAATTAAGCCCAGCGAAATAGCGAACTGCAAAACCACCAGGCTTTTGCGCAAAACCGCACTTCCGGAACCGGCTTTGGCGGCGCTGCCTTTCAGAACTTTCACCGGCTCGAACGCCGACAGGAAAAACGCCGGATACAAGCCCGAAGCCAAACCGGTAAGCAACCCGATCAGCAGTAAACCAACCAGCAAAGCCGGGTTCGTAAATATATTCGCGTCGAGTGCTTTGCCCGACACTTCACTGAAAATGGGTAGCAGAATTTCCACCAAAGCCAGCGCCAGAATTACGGCCAGGAAACTGAGTAAAACCGCTTCGGCTAAAAACTGACCAATTAACTGCGAACGGTACGCGCCCGAAACTTTACGAATTCCGACTTCTTTGGCCCGGCCGGCAGCGCGTGCAGTAGCCAGGTTCATGAAATTGATGCAGGCAATAACCAGAATGAAAATACCGATCACGCCGAAAATGAAAATATTGTTGATGTCGCCGTTGGGCTGCATTTCGTAATCGAGGTGCGAGTGCAGGTGAATGCTTTTGAGTGGTTGCAAATAATGCGTGATCTGCGGCTGCACAAATTCCGGGTAATATTTCTTGATAAAGTTCGGGAATTGCGCTTCCAGCTCTTTCGGGTTTACGCCTTCTTTAAGCAGCAAATACGTCCAGGCCGGGTTCCAGATCCAGTTTTTGTCCAGGTTCGGGCTCATTAAATAAGCGGTCCGGAAAGAGATCAGACCTTCGAAAGGAATGTGGGTTGGGTGCTCAATTTCTTCAAAAACGCCGGTAACTTTCAGATCGAATTTCCCTTCAAATTTCAGCACTTTGCCCATCGGGTCTTCGTCGCCGAAATATTTTTCTGCCAGTTTTTGGGTAAGCACAATAGAATTAGGTTCGGCCAGCGCTTTCTCCGGATTGCCCTGCGCCAGCGGAAAATCGAAAACCCTGAACAGCGTGGAATCGGCAAAGAAAAGGTGTTTTTCGTTCAGCTTTTTCTCGCCGCGCTCCAAGGTTAAAGTAGGCTGCTGAAAATTGAAAAAGCGCACCGTTTCTTCAATTAAATGCGGATAATCGGTTTTTAAAGCTTTGGCTACCGGCGGCGGATTGCTCGAAGCTTCTTCGCCCTGTCCTTCTTCCGAATCAAGTTTGCCCACCATGCGGTAAATGCGGTCGGCTTTGCTGTGGAATTTATCGTAGCGCACTTCATCCTGAATGAACATGAAAATAAGCAGGAAGCACGCAATGCCTGTAGCTAAACCAAGCACAGTAATGGCCGAATAGAACTTGTGGCGCAGCAAATTGCGGTAAGCAGTCTTGAAATAATTCTTCAGCATAGCAGCAAAAAACGGTAGGTGAAAAGGTGCAAAAACCCGAAGCAGCAAGCAAACGCTTCGCCCGGAATTATAATACTTACACGAAATATGCCACGCTGAAAACGGTAGGCTTTTGGGCTGAAAAAGTGGTTTTGAAGTTGAAATTGAATGAATTGGTGTTCGTTTTCAAACAGTTGTTTATCCGGTTTTGGACGGTAGTAATTGAAAACACAAAGGGCTGACTGAAAATTCAGACAGCCCTTAGTGTAAACTAAGCAAAAGCTTTTCCTTACTTCTTTCTTATAAACTTCCGGAAGGAAATGGTAATTGCATCATTCTTCAAATTCGATTTGGAAACGATTCTTAATTGTGGTTCTACTGTGTGTTCATAATCAGGGCCTATTTCCATGATTGGTTTACTTGAAAACCTATTTGCATAGCGATATCCAATACCAATTTCGCAAGCTTTGCCTACCCGACCATTCAGATTTAAACCGGCATGGTAACCCACAAAATAATCGTGATAACCCTTAAGGCGCGTAACCATCCCATTCATTCTTGGATAGCCTTCCATGCTACCCAGATCATCAACATAGCTTTGCCATAAACCAACTTCCGGTGAAATGAATAATTTATTGCGCACTATAGGTAATGCATATCTCACCGAAACCGGGGTCGTTAAGATCAATAGTGACCAACCACCATAACCTATACGAGAAGTGCTTGCATAATTAATATTGCTGGTGCCTACTCGAAAGCCAGCTTCCAGATTCAAACGGCTTCTAAACTGGTAGCCTTTATAAAAAGTTAAATAAGACGTCCAGGTAGAGGCAACTTGCGCTTTTTGTGTATAACCCGGATCTTCCTGCACTTGATTGGCATAAAAGGTTTGCTTCCCGGTTTCCAGGCCCCAGTATTTTCCGTGGTAAATCGGCTTTGCGACTGAATCGGATCTCGGAAATTTAACAGCTTTGTAGAAGTTTACAAATTTCTGGATTGGCATCCGGTATCCAAGCCTGATCTCGGCATAATCGCCTTTGGTTTTTATAGAAGATTCATAATGCAGTACATTCGGGGTTTGGCTCAGGTAATCATCCATCTTGAAATCAAAACTTCCGATCGTATTAAATCCTTTATAGTAGGCTGCTTCAAGCAAAAAAGCATTCCCTCTTTTGGTTTTGTATTCTAAGCCAAGCGCAGCGTTTACCAAAACAGATTTTTCTTTTAGCGTATTGGTGCCAGCCGATACCCAATAAACCATGTCCGGATGAGGTTCGCTTAATACATCAGACTTGATAGGCATGCTCACATTTTCCAGATCCAGCAAGGCAACTCCCAGACTGCCGGTAAAATGTAAGGCTTTTGTAATATTTTTCCGATAACCTAGGCTCAGTTCATATTGCTTGTTGTCGAAACCGGCCTCATAATCCCTTTCTATACCTAAAGTATCTTTTCCAAAATGCTGGAAGCGGTTTTTTAAGTTAATAGTGCCTTTCTTAAAAGTACCTCTTACAAATAAATTATCGGTAAGCTCGTATTGCAGGAAAATTCCTTTGGAAGAAGCCGTTGTACGATTCGATTTAAAACTATTGGGTTGCTTGCCCTGCACGCGGATATGCATGGGTGTGTTTAAGCCGCCAAGTATACCAAGGCTTAGTTTTTGAGTGGTTTGCGCATTAACGGTGCCGATCAGGCAAAAGCTTAAAAGAATAAGGAAAAGCGATTTCATTTCGCAATATTAACAATAGCCAAGTGAAATACATCGATTTTTATTGTTAAAGTATTAATCAAAATAATTTCAATGTTTTCTAATTTCAGGGAAAGAAGAGACTTCTCCTCACGCCGAGATGACCGCAAAAAACGCTATGCTTTCATGCTCAAAAACTACAGCAACGTACCCCTTAAAAAGAAAAACGCAAACGAAAAATAGATAACCAAACCCGTTACATCTACCAAAGTAGCTACAAAAGGCGCGGAAGAAGTAGCCGGGTCGAGTTTCAGTTTTTTGAGCAAAATAGGCAGCATAGAACCCGATAAAGATCCCCATAAAACCACACCAACCAGCGAGAAACCTACCGTATAAGCAATTCCCAGCCAATGCGGACCGTATGAATTCATAAATTTCGCCCAGACCAGAATGCGCAGGAAACCAATTAAGCCCAATATTCCACCAAGCATTAAACCCAATAGCAATTCTCGCCGCATCACCCGCCACCAGTCCGAAAGGTAAACTTCGCCAATCGCCATAGCCCTGATAATAAGCGTAGTTGCCTGCGAACCGGTATTGCCGCCGCTGGAAATAATAAGCGGAATAAATAACGTGAGTACCACCGCTTTGGCAATTTCATCTTCAAAAAAACTCATGGCCGAAGCCGTAAGCATTTCGCCTAAAAGCAGGATCACGAGCCAGCCGGCGCGTTTTTTTACCATATCCAGCAGCGGAATAGTAAGATACGGTTCTTCGAGTGCTTCGGTACCACCCAGTTTCTGAATATCTTCGGTGTCTTCTTCTTTAACCACCGAAAGCATATCATCTACGGTTACAATACCAAAAAGCAGACCTTCTTCGTCTAGAACCGGTAACGCGTTGCGGTCGTTTTTGCGGAAAATTTCTACGGCTTCTTCCTGGTCCTGCATGGCGCGCAGGGCCACGAATTTATGGTCTATCAGGTCGCGGACCAGCGTGCCTTTGGGTGCCAGAATTACTTCGCGCAGCCGGATATCGTCGATTAGAATGCCTTTTTCATCTACTACATACAGCACCGAAATGGTTTCCGAATCGTGGCCGAATTCGCGGATGTGGTCAATTACTTCTTCCACCGTCATGTCTTCCTTAATGGCTACATAATCGGGGGTTACCAGGCGGCCAACGCTGGATTCGGGGTAGCCTAAAAGCTCGAGCGTAACTTTGCGTTCTGTTTCCGAAAGAATGGCGATCAGCTCTTTTACAACCGTATTGGGCAGGTATTCGAGCAAAGCGGTCCGGTCGTCGGGCGACATTTCGTTCAGGATGGCCGCAACTTTATCGTTGTTCAGCGCATTGATAAAATATTCCTGGGTTTCGAAATCGAGGTACTCGAAGGTGCGGGCGGCCAGTTTGGTGGGCAGCAGCCGGAAAATAATAAGTTGTTCCTTTTCTTCCTGTTCGTTGATGAGCTCCACCAGTTCGGCTGGTTCCAGTTCTTTCAGCACATCTTTCAGCGTATAGAATTCGCCTTCCTCGATCAGGTAATTTATTTCGGCCAGCTTTGCGTGCTCCATTTTGCTGCTACATCTTCGGGTAAAAAATCTTGTTGCCGCAAAAGTATTAAGTTCTGCGCATATCCGGTTACGTACCACCGAAATACTACGTGCGCGGGGCAAATAAAACTCCCAAAACGGTAGAGTTTGGGCCTTAAAAAGTAATTTGTCTAATAAATGCGGAAGTTTAACGGAAAATTTACATTTGGTTATAGATGAAGCTGCGCGCAAAAACGTAAAGCTTACTATACGCAAACAAAGAAGTTCGGAAAGGAGGGTGCGCTATGCGAATACCAAAAATGAGATCGGCACATCTGATCTTTATTCACCGGGAGCTTTATTTTAAACACAACTATTACCGGCGGAATCATTTTTTCGGTAACAGAACCAGCCGTCCGGGTTGGCGCAAATAAAAAGATTGCCTGAAATGTTCGTGAAGACTGCTTGTGTTTTTGACTTTATAGATCCCGGGAACGACATATTTTAAAGCAGACTTTTGAGTTTTTGGGGCTGAAAGTCTACCGTTTTTGGTGCAGCACTTCGGCCCAAAGCAGGTCTTCGGGCGTGGTAATTTTTATATTTTCGTAACTGCCTTCGGTTAAATTAATTTTCGTGCCCAGCTTTTCTACTACACTGGCATCGTCGGTAAAAGTGCTTTCTTCCGGCAATTCGTAGGCTTTTTTAAGCAATTCAGCCTGAAAACACTGCGGCGTTTGAATAAGCCGGAAACTGGTGCGATCTACAGCCTGGTTGGTTTCCCCTTGCACTTCTCTGATGGAATCTTTCAGGGCCACGCTTACCACCGCCGTGCCTTTTTCGCGCGCCACGTGAAACGCTTCGGCAATAATTCCGGCAGAAACGAACGGACGAACGCCATCGTGCACCGCTACCACGCCATTTTGTAAAACTGCTGCCAAACCATTTTTTACCGACTGAAAACGCGTAGCACCGCCCGCCACCACTTTATGCTGCATTTCAAAAGCATGCTGCGCGCAAAGTTCTTCCCAAAACGCTATCTGATTGTGCGGTAAAACTACGATCAGCTCCATTGCCGGATTATAAGCGTAAAACCGCCGGATGGTATGCATGAGAATTGGTTGGCCGGCGAGCGTTAGAAATTGCTTGGGCAGGTTGCTTTGCATGCGCGAGCCGGAGCCGCCCGCCACAATTATCGCCGTTTCGGGGTTTGCAGTCATGTGGTAAAGATAGGAGTTTTAAATTTTTATGGCGGGAATATAGATTTCCTTATTTCATTCTTATTTCATTTGTTATATTTGAAAAACAATACGTAGTGATTACCAGTTGGTAAAGTGTATTTCCGTAAAAGCGAATACCTTTATTAAATTCTTCAACTCTTACCCGATAGCATTATGAAGCGTTCTTTATTGATCCCGTTCCTGGCGCTGTGTTTGTTTTCTTGTGAAAAAGAGGAACCAAGACCCGTTGTAGAAGAGCCTGCACCCGTAGTAGAATTAAAATCTTCTATCAGCTGCGGCGATTCCTGGTCTGCCACTTGCCTGGATGCCAACTGGGATGTTTCAAAGACTTCGGCAGCCAGCCTTACTGTTGAGCAAGACGGTTATAATGGAAAGAATAGCCTGTATTTTTCTAATCCGCACGACCCTAATGAAGTTAATCCGCAGCCGCTGAGGATCAATACTTATATTAAGAACATTAAAAAAGATACGCCCTATAAGATCAGTTTCTATGCTAAAATAAAAGGGTATCCTGATATGCGGAGTAATCCGTCGCTGGCGGCTTATGTATTTACGAAAGATGCCTGGTACGGCGAAATGTATTATGGCAGCGAAGGGGGTGAATATCATACGAAAGATTGGAGCAAGTATAGTTTCACTATTATAGGCAAAGATGAGCCAACGGTAAACTTTGAGCTTTACTCGCTTTATGACAATACCTGGATCTCTGATCTGAAAATAGAGGCGATGTAATAGCTGGGTTTTGAAATGCTTGAAACAACAAAAAAGTCTGCTTCTTTCCAGAAGCAGACTTTTTTGGCTTAAAAGCATAGCGTTTTTTCTTACAGAATCAGCATGGTATCGCCGTAGCTGAAGAAGTTGTATTTCTCTTTAATGGCCATTTCGTACGCTTTCATTACCAGGTCGTAACCACCAAAAGCCGCTGTCATCATCAGTAACGTAGATTCTGGCATGTGGAAGTTGGTAAGCAGCGAGTTGGCAATTTTGAAATCGTAAGGCGGGAAAATGAATTTATCGGTCCAGCCTTCGTTCGGTTTCAAGCGATTGTGTGCCGATACCGAAGATTCCATGGCGCGCATGGTGGTAGTTCCGATCGCGCAAACGCGTTTTTTATTATCGAGCGCTTTGTTTACCATTTTCGCAGTTTCCTCATTAATAAAGAACTGCTCCGAATCCATTTTGTGCTTGGTCAGGTCTTCTACATCTACCGGACGGAAAGTGCCTAAACCTACGTGCAAGGTAATTGGCGTTACATCTACACCTTTAATCTCAAGGCGTTTCAGCACTTCTTTGGTAAAGTGAAGGCCAGCCGTTGGAGCTGCCACTGCGCCGGTATGTTTGGCATAAACGGTCTGGTAACGCTCTTTGTCTTCCGGTTCGGCTTCGCGCTTAATGTATTTCGGCAGCGGCGTTTCGCCCAGGTCGTGAATCGTTTTGTAGAATTCCTCGTCGGTGCCATCGAATAAGAATTTAATGGTACGGCCGCGGGAAGTGGTATTGTCAATTACTTCGGCTACCAGGTCGCTGTCGCCGAAATAAAGTTTATTGCCTACGCGGATCTTACGGGCCGGATCAACCAGCACATCCCACAGGTGAATATCTTTGTTTAGTTCGCGGAGCAGGAAAACTTCAATTTTAGCGCCGGTCTTTTCTTTGTTGCCGTACATGCGCGCCGGGAAAACTTTGGTATCGTTCACCACCATCACGTCGCCATCGTCGAAGTAATTCAGAATGTCGCGGAAGATCTTGTGTTCAATTTCGCCGGTTGCACGGTTAAGCACCATCATACGCGCTTCATCGCGTTGTTTAGCCGGGTGCGTAGCCATCAGGTCGGCCGGTAGCTCGAATTTAAATTCTGAGAGTTTCATTTAATAATTACGGTTATTAATGAGTGAATTAATAAGGAATAATTAACAACTAGTAATAAGATGTAAGACATCGGCAGCGCTATTTTGTTTATAAACTTACAGCAAGCGTGTATTGGTTTATAAATTGCGGGCTCCGGTTCTCAATGCTTAATTATTAATTCTTAATTAAAGAAACGGCTGCAAATTTACGCGTTTTTGCCCGGATTATTCTTACTTTTAGGCAATTTAGTTGCAAAGCCTTTATAAATACCCATGATCTACCTGCGTTTAGTTCTGGAAAGTTTCCGGTTTGCCGTAGAAGCGCTGCGCGCAAATGTTTTACGCACGTTGTTGTCTTTGCTGGGCGTTACCATTGGTATCTTCTCCATTATTTCGGTTTTTACCATTGTAGATTCGCTGGAGCGGAATGTGCGCAACAGCATGAGTTTTATTGGCGAAGGCGTAATCTACGTAGAAAAATGGCCCTGGATCTTCGATGGCAATTATCCGTGGTGGCGTTATTTTAAGCGGCCTGCCCCAAGTCTGCGCGAATTCCGGGCGCTGGAAAAGCGGCTTGCGCACCAGCAAGGCGTTTCTATTTTCTGGAATAAAGGTGGCGCAACGCTAAAAAACCGCTCAAACAGCATTTTCGATATTAATGTACAGGGCGTTTCGTTCGGCTTTAATAAGGTAAGCGATGTGCCGGTAGAAACCGGGCGGTATTTTACGCCGCAGGAAATTGAAGGCGGCCGCAACGTGGCCTTAATTGGTGCAGATATAGCCAGCGATCTTTTTCCCGGTCAGAATCCCATTGGCCACGATCTGAAACTGAAAGGCCTGCGGTTCCGGGTGGTGGGAATTATGGAGCGGCAGGGGGAGAATATGTTCGGCGCCAGCAACGATAAAAATGCCCTGATCCCTTACACTGCTTTTATGCGCATCTATCCGGTCGGCCCTAATCGTCTGGAACCTAGCATTGCGGTAAAAGGTCTGGAGTCGGATATTGGTTTGCTGGATCTGGAATACGAAATACGGGGCGTAATGCGCAGCCTGCGTAGTTTAAAGCCGCGCGATGAAGATAACTTTGCCTTGAACCGGCCCGAATTACTGGCAGATATGGTAACCGGCCTGTTCGATGTGGTTGGCATTGCAGGCTGGGTGATTGGTGGGTTCTCTATTTTGGTAGGTGGTTTTGGAATAGCCAATATTATGTTCGTTTCGGTGAAAGAGCGCACTAATATTATCGGTATTCAGAAATCGCTGGGCGCTAAAAATTTCTTTATCCTTTTTCAGTTCCTCTTCGAAGCAATTTTCCTGAGCCTGATCGGGGGAGGTGTGGGTATTTTGCTGGTGTTCCTGATTACGCTTATTCCGCAGGATGCGCTGGAGATTATGCTGAGCATTAAGAATATTGTGTTGGGCTTAAGCGTATCGGTGGTTATTGGTTTGCTTTCGGGAATTATTCCGGCGGTGCTGGCTTCTAACCTTGATCCGGTAATTGCTATTCGTTCCAAATAATCATCAGCACTTTTTCGGCCTGAAACTATAGCGTTTTTTTATTTCCACTTTTGCAGGTTAAAACCATAGCGTTTTGTCTGCGGGTTCCTTGTTCCCTTTGCTGTACTTTCATGTTCTGAAAGTATACCGTTTTCTCTTTTCCGCCTTTTCAGATTCTCTTTTTTCTGAGCCGTTCCGATATTCTGTTTCCTTCCTTTCTTCCTTATTTATAAGGTCTATTTTTTTAATCTTTCAAAAATTGTGATTTTAGAAGATGATTTTTGTGTCTTTATTTTCTAATTTCCATAATTTAAAAAATAGATTTTTCCCGATATATTATTTGTAATATAATCGATAAGTGCAAATAATTGTGCAAGATCGCGCTAAGTAAAAAATATAACGAAAACCTACATCTTTATGTAATGCACTTTTGTTGCATTATAGTTTTAAACTGCTGAAATTAGTATCAGAATTAAAGCAAAGGCCTGTTTTGTTTCAGTATTACTTTCTATTTCAGAAAGTAAAATAGCAGCGGGTCTTATTAATAAATTGAGTATTTGTGGCTGGAAAGCGACACGGATTGTTGTGTGTTTTGTAAGACCAGTACAGTTTTTAAAGTTTTATGTGCTCCACGGTTCCTTGTTTTAAAATTGCAACTATTTTAAGACAGGTGTATGAATGTTAATAGGATAATAACAGGAAATTAACCCGGTAACGCAAACTGATCTCATTATGCCCGATGAAACGCCTTTAATTACGCACCTGCTTGCCGCCCGCAAGCTTACAATTCTGATTCATCTGCCACAGGTTTATTCTAAAACCTGCCCGATCTAAAAAAACAGCATACTCTTTAGTAATACAATATCCATAAATAAAGCATCTTAACCCTTAACCTTAAATATATGAGAAATTTTATACCCAACTTTAGTCAGTTCAGATCACTGGCCATTGTGTTCAGTTTAATATGTAGTGCTGCCGTTTCTGCCTGGGCACAGATCAGTATCAGCAGTGTTTCGCCAAACAGCGGCCCGGTAGGAAGAACGGTAACGATAAATGGTGCCGGTATGGCTGGCGTGAATGACGTAAGATTTAATGGTGCCGTAGCTGCTATCACGTCAGTATCGGCAGGGCAGGTTGTAGTAACTGTTCCGGCAGCAGCAACCAGCGGTAAAATATCGGTTTCGAATGGCACAAATACCGTTCAAAGCAGTTCAGATTTTACAGTTTATGTAACCTGGGTAGGTGGTTTTAACGGCAATAGCTGGGACGATACCAGAAACTGGTCTAATGGTAAAGTGCCTGACGCTACTACCAACGTAATGATTGAAGGCGGCGGCAGCCCGGTTGTAAGCAATGCAGCAGAATGTAAAAAGCTTGAACTTATCAATTCTACACTTACGCTGAACCAGGCAACATCGCAACTGATGGTTTATGGCGATTTTACGAATGCGGGCGGTACGTATGCACACACTGCAGGCACCATCAATTTTGTTGGCGGCAACCAGTTAATTCCGGCCTTAGATTATCATAACGTTGTAATTGCAGGTACTGGCACAAAACAATTATTAGGTAGCGCCTCCGTAAACGATCTTACTTTCAGCGGCACAAACTCAAATCTGGTAGCTTCTAACCCTACAACTACTACGCTTACCCTTAACGGCGCAATTTCAGGCGAAACGGCTACCCGTAACTTTATTGGCCGCTTAGAGAAAACCCGCTTGGTAGATCAGAATACTTCTTCCGATGTATTTGGTAATATTGGTGTGCATTTTAACAATGCCGGTAATGGAAACTGGGGCAATGTAATTGTAACCCGCGTAACTGGTTCGGCTATTACAAACCCTGATAACCCTACTTACCACAGCATTAACCGCTATTGGGATATCGTTCCGCAAAACCCGAATACAAACACCTTGGTTTCGCTTACTTTAACCTGGTTAACTTCCGAAAACAATAACCTGGATTTCCTGAGCAACAAAGCGCAGGCATGGCGCAGCGAAGACAGCGGCACTTCCTGGACCCCGGTAGATGTACCGCAAACGATTTCTGCCACTACAGTTAATGGCGAACGCTCGATTACAGTTGCAACTAAAACTTTCTCTAAATGGGGTATTTCCGATGAAAACAATCCGCTGCCGGTAAGCTGGTTATCTTTTACCGCGAAAGCTACCGCAAATGGAAATGTGTTGTCTTGGGCAACGGCTTCTGAGAAAAACAGCGATAAATTTGTAGTAGAGCGTTCCGTAAATGGTAAAGCCTTTGAAGCCATTGGTGCTGTGAAAGCCGCCGGTAACAGCAGCCAGATCCTGACATACAACTTTACCGATGCTATGCCAGCTGGAGCTGAAAAAACTTACTACCGCTTAAAACAAACCGATTTTGATGGCGCTTTCACCTATTCTACCATTGTAGTAGTTGAAAAAACTGTCAAAGGCCGCTCTGTTGATGCTTCAGTTTATCCGAACCCGTTTGCCGGCACGCTGAACCTGAAATTACAGGCTGCTGATGGTGTAAGTGAAGTGAAACTGATCTCGCTTGATGGAAAAGAAGTTTACCGCAAGGCAATTGTTTCTGAAGCAAATGTAACGCTGAGCGATCTGCCTGTTCTGAAACCAGGTATGTACTTACTGCAACTGCACGGCGCAAACGGCATTACTACTTTAAAAGTAGCGCGCCAGTAATAAACGCTAGGTATTTATGCTTAAAAAGTCCGGGCTGCTAAGGTCCGGACTTTTTTTGTGTATTGGATTTTGTGACAGTTATTTTGTAAGTTGGGTTCCCGGGCAGAAATAGTGTTTGGCAGAACAAAACAAACAATGTATCTTGCAGGGTTTTGTGCTCGCGAAAATATAGCACTCCGGGTATTATTTAACCATTAACTTTTAATGCGCAAAAGGTTCACTATTTTGTAACCCTTACAGCACTTTAGCCGAATAGCGCATTCTGTATTCGATTTTTATTATGACCAAACTTAGAAAAACCAGCAAAACCAAGCTGCACGAAGAAGTTGCCAATGTGGGTAGCGGTAAAACCATTATTCAGCCAAACGTAAACGATAATAAAGCCACTACGCTAACCGACATAACCGGTGCTAAACCAGATATCAGCGAAGAAGATGTGCGCATCAGACAGGCTTTTGTAGATAAAGACTGGAACGAGATCAAGATCGCCGATTCGTGGCAGATCTTTAAAGTGATGGCCGAGTTTGTAGAAGGCTTCGAGAAACTTTCCAAAATTGGCCCTTGCGTTTCCATTTTCGGTTCGGCGCGTACCAAAGCCAATAATCCGTATTACCAGATGGCCGAAGAAATTGCTGCCAAACTGGTACGCCACGGTTACGGCGTAATTACGGGTGGGGGTCCGGGTATTATGGAAGCTGGTAATAAAGGCGCGCGTTCAGAAGGCGGTAAATCGGTTGGTTTGAACATTGAGCTGCCGTTCGAACAATTCAATAATATTTACATCGATTCCGATAAGCTCATCAACTTCGATTATTTCTTTGTGCGCAAAGTAATGTTTGTGAAATACGCGCAGGGTTTTGTGGTAATGCCGGGCGGTTTCGGAACGTTAGATGAATTATTCGAAGCGATCACCTTGATCCAGACCAAAAAAATTGGCCGTTTCCCTATCATTTTAGTGGGCCGCCACTACTGGCAAGGTCTTTTCGACTGGATCCATGATATTATGCTGACGGAAGAAAGCAATATCAGCCCGGAAGACCTGAACTTGGTGAGTATTGTAGATAACGCAACCGAAGCCGTAAAAGTGATCGACGATTTCTACAACAAATATCTGCTGTCGCCAAACTTCTAATTTCAGGTGTCTGGTTGCAATTACCAGTTATCAGAATTTGAAAAACGGTATAGGAAAAGCCTCCAAAAGTATTGGAGGCTTTTTTGTTTGTGTTGTATGCTGAATTGGTCTGAATTTGAAACGGTAGGGTAAAGGACTTAAAAACTCAAAACGCTGCCAGTGAAACAGAAATTTAGCTTTTTGATGCGGGCAACGTACCGTTTTCCTGCAGCATTTCCATGATCAGTTCAAACGAAGTTACATCTAAAGGCTTTGGCACGAAGTTAAGTACCAGTGGATATTGCGTAGAGCGGGAAATTTCGCGGCCATCTACGGCGGAACTCAGAATTACTACATGGCATTTGCCGTTCAGCGTTTCTTCGTAAGCCGAAAGTTTATCTAAAAAGTCCCAGCCCGACATAATCGGCATGTTCAGATCCAGGAAGATCAGGAAATGACCTTTGGTGCTTTGCAGCATCGTTTCCAGGATCTCAGAAAATGCTTTTACCGGGTCGAGGTAACTGGCTACGCAGTTCTGATAGCCGAGGCGTTCCAGAATTGCTTCGGTCAGAAACATGCTTATCTCGTCATCGTCCACTATAAAAATTTTCTCAAGCATGCCACTATAAGCTAAAAGTAAGAATAAAAGTAGTGCCTTCGCCAGGCTGGCTTTGTACGGAAATGCGACCTCCCATAGTTTCTGTCTGCGTTTTTACCAGGTATAAACCAATGCCGCGGCCTTCGGTGCCCGGGTGAAAACGTTTGTAAAGCTGAAAAAGCTGGTTATTTATTTGCGGCAGATCCATACCCATGCCATTATCGGTGAACAAAATACTTATTTTTTGGGATTCGGTTTGCTGGCTGATCGTTATTTTTAATTGAACCTCCGGGTTACGATATTTAATGGCGTTGGTTATCAGGTTATTGAAAATGCTGTAAAAATAAGCGGTGCTGCCGGGTAAAATAAGATCCGGCGAAAGCCTGTTTTCCAGGTGCGCATTTACGGCCTCGAGTTGTTCCTGCAGGCCGGCAGTAACGGCATTTACAACAGTATAAATATTTATCGGTTCGTGCAGGCTGTTGCCGGCATTTTTAAGCGGCGAAAGTATTTTATTCAGATCCGAAATTACCATGTCCAGGTGAGTTGCCGCCGCCGAAATTTTGGTCAGCGCTTTTTCAAATATTTCGGAATCGCGGTTTTCGGAATTTATTAAACGACTAAGACCTAGTAAGTTGGCTACGGGCGCGCGCAGGTTGTGCGAAACAATGTAGGTGAATTGCTGAAGGTCTTCGTTGCGGCGCATCAGGTTCTCGGTAAGCTTCACCATTTCAGCCTCTTTCTGTTTCAGCTCGGTAATATCGTTTTCAATGGCAATGTATTTTACCAGGTTGCCGTCTTCGTCAAAAACGGGCGTAACATCTATGTGGAACCAGATTATTTCGCCGTTCTTTTTATAGTTCAGCACTTCCTGCGAAAAAGGCACCTGCGAAGCATACAAATGGTAAATGCGCGCCGAAATTTCCGGACTGGTAGCGGAGCCCTGTAGTAATTTGCTGGGAACCTGACCAACGGCTTCTTCGCGGGAATAGCCCGTTAGGCGGCTGAAACCATCGTTTACCCATTCAATTTTTCCTTCGGCATTCATAATAACTACGCCGTTTGTAGTGCGGCTGGCTACCAGCGAAAGGTCCAGTAACTCCTGCTCTTTCTTTTTCTGCTCGGTTACATCGTCGAAATAAACGGTTAAACCACCCGAAAAAGGATAAATAGCAAACCGGAGCATGCGCTGCCGGCAAAACTCGTAAAAATGGGTTGTTTTATGATTTATAGCGGCTTGCTGGCTAAATTCATAAAAAAGGCTGTTGTTCATGTCCGGAATAAGCTGCCAGAGTTCCTGGTTTTTGAAAGGAGTAACCTGCAAGCCAAAAAAGGTAATGAAAAACGGATTGGCGTATTGGATGCGCCAGTTTTTATCTATTACAAAAAAGCCTTCGGTAATGCTGCTGAATACACTGGTCAGTAATTCGGCCTGTTCTTTTATCAGGTTTTGCGCATTCTTTATTTCGGTAATGTCTTTGGCAATGCCGTGCACGCCTACAACATGACCATTCAATATTACCGGAATGGCCGTAATGTGAAGCCAGATTGCCCCCCGCGTTTTATTAATGGCCCGCAGTTCCAGCGAGGTAGATTCACCGTTCAGGGCTTTTAAAAATGCCTGGTTCGCAATTGGGTTACTGTACCCGTCGGGAGCTACAAAATCTGTGTAAGGGTGGCCTATTATTTCATTTAACGGTAAACCCAGCACAGGTTCCAGGCCAAAATTGGCCGTTTCTATAATGCCTTGCGGGTTAAGCGCAAAGGCGCCGTCGGGGTGGTTTTTGAACAGCGAACTGTAATATGCTTCATGCATGGCCAGTTGCTGTTCGGCTTCCACTCTTTTCGTAATATCGCGGGCGTTGCTTACAATGCCTTTTATATTGGGGTCGGCGGTCATATCCTTGATTACACAATCCAGCCAGCGCCAACGGCCATTCTTATCGCGGAACCGGAAAGGCGGAAGGTGGATGCTTTGCCGGAACTGCATTTCACCTAAAGCTTCTGCGGCAACCGCTACATCTTCAGGGTGAACAAATTCCAGGGCGTTTTTACCGATGAATTCTTCCGGAGCAATGCCCAGAATGGAGGTGGAAGAATTACTTACGTATTTGTAAACACCGGTCGGCGAAAGAATAGAGATCAGATCGGAACTGTTAAAAACCAGCGAAGCATAAAAATCTGGATGAGCAATGATCGGGCTATTCATTTGTGCTGGCTAAAAAATAAAGTGCATGAAGGCAATTGTTCAGTTTCAGGCTGCTTTTAGGGCAATTGTCGTCTGTGCTGCGGAAGTTATATGGTTTGTAATGATATTTAACAGAAGCCGGGTCCGGAATTTGGTGAAACAGTAGGATTTCGGGGTGAAAAGTAAATTCAGTTAAATACAGATCGTGAGTTTTTGGGCGGAAAACCCTACCGTTTTTACGATGCCAGCAGGCCCAGCTCTTTTTGCAGCTTTTTTGTGAGTTTGCTTTTTACCAGTTCGTAAGATTGTTGCAAATAGGTAAGCCATTCGGATTCGGAAAGCTGGTTCGCATCTTCTACCAGCACCCAGTGATTGCGGGCCATATAAGGCGCGGGCACAATGCCGCCGCGGCTGGTTAATTCGCCGAATTGCTCGGGCGTAACTTTAAACGAAACCGTAAAAGGTCCTTCGATTCCGGTAACGGCAAACATTTTAGCGCCCACAGAAAAACAAAGGTCATGGCCCCATTTTATATCTTCGGTAACGGCCGGAAGGCTTAAACAAAAACTGCGTAATTTTTCGATATTCACGTTTAGATCGCTTTTAAGAAAACAGATTACAAGGTACAGATTTTATGCAAAATATGCGCGGACGGCAAAAAAACGCTATTACTTTTCCGGCAAAAAGTCGTACATTCGATGGTTATTTCTGAAGCACGTTGGTTTGTATATGAAGCGATCTTTACTTTTTCTCCTGATTTCCCTGGCGTTTTCTGTCTCGGTTTTTGCTCAAACGGCCGAAGAATATTTTAACCGCGGTAACCAGAAATTCCTGAAAAATGATTTCGCCGGCGCTTTGAAAGATTACACGTCCAGCATTTCCCTGAAACCCAACCAGGCGCAAACCTTTTACAACCGCGCCCACGCCCACGAAGCCCTGAAGAATTACGCCGCAGCAATGGAAGATTACGGTCAGGCAATTCTGTTAAACCCGAAATACGCTGAAGCATACCTGGAACGCGGCCTTTTGTATTTTAGCCGTACGCATTACAAAGCCGCCATCGCCGATTTCGATCTGGCCATTGCGTTAAACCCGAAATACGCCAAAGCTTACAACAATCGCGGCTTAGCCAAATATAATTTGAAAGATTACCGCAACGCGTTAGCCGATTACAACAAAGCGCTGGAGTTTCAACCGAATTTTGCCGATGCGTTATACAACCGCGGCGCGGCCAAATACAACTTACAAGACCGCAACGGCGCCTGCTCCGACTGGGAAAATGCGCAGAAACTCGGCAACGCCGAAGCCGGAAAAATGAAAGCGCAATACTGCCGAAAGAAGTAAGAAAAGTGAATTTCCTGAAAGTAAATTTGCTGGATTTATTAATGATGCAGTTTCCTTTTCATCATTAAGATCTGGAATTTGATATAGGCATATACCCAGCCCATTACCAGAATTCCTGCCGCTAATAGCAAACTCAGCATTCCCTGAAAGAAGTAAACCAGGCCGCCTACAATACAACCCGAAAAGAAAAACGCAATAATCGTCAGCCGCAGCTTAATGGAAGAAATGAGTTGCTTCTGCTCCGAATATTCACGCCGAAAAATCACTTTTGATAGCTCTATACCAAGATCAGTGAACAAGCCTGTTAAGTGTGTGGTTCGGACTACTGAATTCGATAAACTGGTAACCAAAGCATTCTGCAAACCCATGGCGTAAAGCAAGCCACAGGCAATTAAATTTCCATTGGCTTTCACCGTTTCCGGACCTAAAAACGCTATGGCAGTCAGAATAAAAACTTCGATGGAAATGGGCAAGGCTGCACCAAATTTAAAATCGTGGCGGGAAGTGAATTCGATGAAAAAGTTGGAACTGAATGCGCCGAACAAAAACGCTATGATGTAAAGCAGAAAAACCCAGGCTTGCGCAAAATGATTCTGAGCAATTTCATCGGCAAAATAAGCGAAATGACCAGTAACGTTGGTGGTTAAAGTCTGCAGCGCAAAAATGCCCGATACATTCACAATGCCCGCCACCAGACTCAGCAGCGAAGCCAGTTGTAAATTGTGCACCAGCGTACGGCCTTTCCCAACGTGCCTGAACATTTTTTCTTAGATTTTTCGTCTGCAATGTACTTTTTTCAAAGTTGTAATTCAATGCGCGAATACGTTGAAGAACAGGAAATTGTACAGTAATTTACGATTTAAAAATGCTATGGGTATCACGCTAAAAACTCACGAACTCAAAACCTACAAAACCCCCACAAAAACGTAGGGACAAGGCATTGCCTTGTCCCTACCAAACTCCACGATAAAAAAGCCCTCCCCTGATTTAGGGGAGGGTTGGGTGGGGTCAAACAGCAAAACCTTCGCCGTCGTGATCATAATCTACTTTTGGAATGCGGTTTTGCAGTTCCTCCAGTTTTTTCTTGCCGTACGCAAAGCGGGTAATGACCACAAACAGCACCGGAACCACGAAAATGGCCAGGAAGGTTGCGGCCAGCATCCCACCTACTACCGTCCAGCCGATGGTTTGGCGGGCTACGGCGCCGGCGCCTCCGGAGAATGCCAACGGTAACACGCCCAGAATAAAGGCCAGCGAGGTCATGATGATCGGGCGTAGACGAATCTTTACGGCATCTATCGTAGCTTCCAGTAGTTCCATGCCGTGGTCCACGCGTTCTTTGGCAAATTCTACGATCAGGATCGCGTTTTTCGCGGCCAGACCAATGAGCGTAATTAAACCAATTTGCGCGTAAATGTTATTCGAAAGTTTCGGCAAAAGTATAAGCGCTAAAATTGCCCCGAAAGCGCCCAACGGCACGGCTAATAAAACCGAAAACGGTACCGACCAGCTTTCATAAAGTGCGGCCAGAAACAGGAATACCATTAAAATGGACAACGCAAAAATAATTACGGTCATGTTGCCGGAGGAAAGTTCTTCGCGGCTGAGGCCGGAGAATTCGTAACCGTAACCGGCGGGCAGCGTTTTGGCGGCGACTTCTTCCAGGGCGGCAAGGGCTTGTCCGGAACTGTAGCCGGGTGCGGCGTTGCCGTTAATTTCGGTGCTCCGGAATAAGTTATAGTGCGAAATTACCGGCGCATTTTCAATTACTTTGTGCGTTACCAACGCGCTTAAAGGCACCGGTTCGCCCTGGCGGTTATTCACGTAGAACTGGCCCAGATCGGAAATATCGTTGCGGTACATGGTATCGGCTTGCGCTACCACCCGGAAATTCCGGCCGTAAATGGTGAAATCGTTGATGTACTGCGAACCCATGTACGCGCTCATGGTCGAGAAAACTTCGGATAAATTCACGCCCAGTTTCTTTACTTTTTCGCGGTCCACTTCTACCTGGTAACCCGGCGTACTGGCGGTGAAGAAACTGAAAGCACCCGTTATTTCCGGACGTTTTCGTACTTCTGCAAGGAAATTCTGTACCGTTTTTTCGAAGGCTTTGATGTCGTCGGTGCTTTCGCGCTGTTGCAGCATGAAACTGAAACCGCCCGTTTGTCCCAGACCCGGAATTGCCGGTGGCGGCACAATTACCACGTTCGCATCTTTTATGGCCGCAAATTTACCGCGCAGGGTTCCCATAATTCCTTCGAGTTGCTGTTCTTTGGCTTTGCGGTCGGCCCACGGTTTCAGCTGCACGAAGAACGTACCGCTGTTCGATTTAATAGAAAAGTTTATAACGTTCAAGCCGGCGATGGCCGAAATATTATTCACGCCTTCGGTGGTCCTAAGCATTTCGTTCATAGTCCGTAATACTTCGGCGGTGCGGTTGCTGGAAGCGGCTTGCGGCAGTTCGAAGGAAATAAACAGACGACCTTCGTCTTCCGTCGGGATAAAACCAGTTGGCTTGGAGCTGAATAACCCGAACGTTCCGGCGTAAATACAGGCCAGTAAAATGAGCACCAGCGGCGCCGCTTTTATGCTTTTCCGAACGCCAACCGAATAATTTTCGGTGGTGCGCGCAAACCATTGGTTGAATTTGTAGAACAACTTATTCAGGCCTTTCGAACTGGCGTCGAGCTTCATTGGCTTCAGCATCATGGAGCAAAGCGCCGGCGTTAAAGTAAGCGCAATAAAGGCCGAAAGCAGTACGGAAATGGCGATGGTGATCGCAAATTGCTGATACAAACGCCCCACAATTCCCGGAATAAAACCTACCGGAATGAACACGGCTGCCAGAATTAACGCAATGGCAATAACTGGCGCGGTAATGTCTTTCATGGCTTTGCGGGTGGCTTCTTTCGCCGAAATTCCTTCGTGGTCGATATAATGCTGCACGGCTTCCACCACCACGATCGCATCGTCCACCACAATACCAATGGCCAGCACGAAACCGAATAAGGTGAGCGTGTTAATGGTGAAATCTAAAGGAATGAAAAAGATGAACGTACCGATAATGGAAACCGGAATGGCCAGAATTGGAATTAAGGTGGCGCGCCAGTTCTGCAGGAAAAGGTACACCACAATTACCACCAGCAAGAGCGCTTCCATAAAGGTTTTCAGTACTTCTTTTATAGAAACTTCCACCACCGAAACTGACTCGAAGGAAACCTTATAATCCATATCGGCGGGCAGCGTTTTTTTGATCTGTTCCAGCGATTTGTAAACCCCTTCGGCCGTTTCTAAGGCGTTACTTCCCGGTGCCTGGTAAACCAGCAAAAACGTAGCCGGCTTGCCATTCACAAACGATTGACGCGTATAGCTGAACTTGCCTAATTCCAGCCGCGCAATGTCTTTTAAATAAACAATCGACCCATCTTCCGGCCGCGTGCGCACAATTATATTCTCGAATTCTTCTTCGGAAGTAAGTTTGCCATTTACCGTAATCGGGTATTCAAAAGCCTGCGAATTATACTGCGGCGCACCACCCACGGAACCGGCGGCAACCTGCACGTTCTGCTCGCGCAAAGCGACCGCAACTTCCGCCGGCGTAATGCCCAACTGCGACATTCTATCCGGTTTCATCCAGATCCGCATACTAAATTCTTCGCCCACGGTATTGATATCGCCTACGCCGGGAACCCTTAATAAAGCGTCGCGGATGTAGATGTTGGTGTAGTTATCCAGGAATTTAATGTCGTGCGAGCCGTTCGGCGAATAAAAAGTCACCACCATCATAATGGTCGGGTTTCTTTTCCGAACCGTTAAACCTAAGCGGCGAACTTCTTCGGGCAAACGCGGTTCGGCAATGCTTACGCGGTTCTGCACGTCCAAAGTCGCAATGTCAATATCGGTTCCTACCTCAAAATTCACGTTCATGGACATCTGCCCGGTACTGGTGGAATTGGAAGTAAGGTAGGTCATGCCGGGCGTTCCGTTTACCTGCGTTTCCACAGGCGTAGCCACGGTTTGCTCCACGGTTTGCGCGTCGGCGCCGGTATAATTACCCACAATGGAAACCACCGGCGGCGTAATGTTCGGGTACTGGCTCACCGGCAAATTCAGGATGGCCAACACCCCGCAGATCACCAGTACCAGCGAAATTACGATGGAGGTGACCGGCCGTCTTATAAATACATCTGATATCATTTGTTTTTCTGTCGCTTCTTTGTTTGTTCCCCTGGTTTTTAATCAGAGGCAATTCAATTCTTTATTCTGGCACTTTTTAGGCTTAAAAGCCTAGCATTTTTGTTTGCTCTTTCGGATTTATTAATCCGGAAGCTTTCTGTGCGGGGATGTATATATCCCCGGCAGGTTGGTTCGGGATTGATAAATCCCGAACAGCGGTTTGTTTTATTGTCATTCCGAACGAAGTTGAGGAATTTTATCAGGCCGATTTCTGATGCTGGCTTTATAATTTCCCTCGGCAAGCGGTCGGGATGACGCAATAATTTTGTTTGTTTTCAGTAGCTCAGCCCGGCACTTTTTCGGGCTGAAAGCATAGCGTTTTTTAGTTTATCTGAATTAATTATCTGCCTGAATCTCCACGATGTCATCTCGACGTTAGGAGAGTCTCTTCAAATTTGCAGTAGCTTTTATTCTGGCTTCTCTACCTTCCTCCGGAGATATCTCCTTTCGTCGAGATGACCGAGTAAATGTGGAAGAACGTGAGAATCTTTCCGTAGCGCATTTTATAATTCTGCGCTACGAAAAACCAGCAAATCTTCTACTTCCCTGCCGGCGGACCTTGCGGTTGCCCCAGCGAAATCTTCGCATTCGGGCGAAGTTTTTGCGTGCCTTCTACCACAATATTATCGCCGGCTTTCAGGCCTTCGCGGATCACGATCTTATCTTGTACTTTGGTACCTAAACCGATCTTTTGCTGTACCACCGAATCGCCCTGGATTTTGTAAGCGTAATATTCGCCCATTTGCTCCGTGATGGCTTTGTGCGGAATTACCAACTGTTTCCCGATGTCAGCATTTCTGACGCGCAACACTACACTCATGCCGGCAATTAAGGCGCGGTTCGGGTTCGGGAAACTGATGCGTACGGTTATGGTTCCGGTCTGGCGGTTTACGGCGCGGTCTATGGCTTCAATTTTGCCGGGAAGAGGATAAAATGAGCCTTCGGAAAACTGGATGGTGAAAGTGGAATCTGCGGCGGAAGTTTGGCTTTGCAGTTTGGTAAAGCGCGGAATTTCCTTTTCGTTGATCACAATATCTACGGCAATCGGATCTTCAGCGGAAATGGTGTTTAAAAGCGTAGTTCCCGGCGAAACCTGCGCCCCGACTTTTACCTGCGAAATCCCTACCGTTCCACTCATGGGCGCCGTAATTACCGAATAACTAAGTTCATTGGCCGCGCTGGAAACCCCGGCTTGTGCCGAAGCAACCTGCGCTTTCGCGGACTGCAGATCGGCTAAGGCATAATCTACGCGTTGCCTGGCAATGGCGTCTTGCTTGGCCAGGTTTTCGTAGCGTTCGGCATCTTTTCTTACTTTTTCTAAATTCGCCTGCGCACTTCTTAACGTGGCTTGCGCCTGGTTGTAATTGGCCTGGTAACGGGTGCGGTCTATTTCGTAAAGCTTCTGCCCTTTGGTTACTTTCTGGCCGTCCTGCACAAAGATCTGCGTGATGTAGCCGGAAACCTGGGCGCGCAATTCCACTTCCTGCAGCGGCACTACGGTTCCGGGGTACGTATCTACGCCCACCACATTTTCTTCGGAAACGGTGTAGGCATTTACCGGAACGGGCGCGTTCATGGGGTTCTGGCCTTGCTGGGCGTCTTTTTTGCCGCAGCCGAAAAGCAGGGAAAAACTTAAAATTCCGGCGGAAAGGTTGTAAAAATTTATCTTCATTTAGCTAATTATTTCTGTTCGTAGGCAGCTACGTTTATGGTTCCGGTTACGCGTTCCACTTCCAGTTTGCTGGTGAGTACGCGGTATAGTGCGTTGTAATAATTTAGTTGGGTGGCTCTGATTTCGGCTTCCGCCAGAATCAGGTCGAGGTAAGGTTTTATGCCTTCGTCGTATTGCAGCTTAATGACGCGGTACACTTCTTCGGCCATTTCTACGTTGTGCTGCACAGTTTTCAGTTCGTAAAGATCGCTCCGATAAGTGGCCAGAGCCGTTTCGTATTCGGTGCTGATGCGGTTCTTCACGTTGGCAATATCGAGGTCGAGGCGTTTTTCGCGCAGTTGTTCGCGCTTCAGGTTTTGTAGGCGGCGTGTGCCCGTAAACAGTGGTACCGACATCCGTAAACCGATCGGCGAGTTAGGATATGACTGGTTATAAAGCTGCTGAAAATCGTTGTTCTGGTACACGAGGTTGTAGTTGAAATACGCCGAAAAAGTGGGCATAAAACTCCATTTGTAGTAATTCACCGAAAGCTCCTGGATCTGTTTCTGGGTTTGCAGTTGCTGGAATTCGATGCGATTGGTGTAGTTCAGCGTTTGCAGCGTATCGGTAAACATGCTCTGCCGCATTTTCACCGGATCGAAGGTAATGTTCAGCTCTTTTTCCGCCGGATAACCGATCAATTCTTTCAGGAAAACATACTTGGGTTTTATGGCTTCCTGCACGCGTTTGCGGGTGCTGCGCACGTTGGTAAGCGAAATATCGGCGCGCTGCCAGTCGGTTTTATCTACCAGACCCTGTTCGTATTGCGCTTTTGCATCTTTCAGCTGCTTTTCCTGCCGGATAATATCCTGGTCCAGAATTTTTAACTGTTCCTGGCTTAAAAGCACATCGTAAAACGCGCGGCTAACGGCTACAATGGTGCTGATCTTTTCGTTGTAAATTTCCTGTTCGCTTTGCAAACGCACGTACCGGCTGCCGCGGGAAGCAAAAAACAGATCGTTGCTGAAAATTGCCTGGTTGGCGGTAAGCGAAAGGTTTGAGCTGTTTATCGTTCCGATCTGGCGTGGCACCAACACGCCGGCTTCGTTCGGGAAAATAGTAACCGGCATTTTGAGGTAATGCTGCACGTTAGCATCGAGGCCCAGTTGCGGCAACCAGCCGGCCAGCGCGGCTTTAATTTCCCGGTCGGCAATTTGCTCATCTATATAAGCCTGTTGCACCGAAGGTTTGTTTTGCAGTGCGTAGGCAATGCATTGTTCCAGCGTCAGGCTATCGGCGGAAACGGTCTGGTTTTGATTTCCCTGCGCAGCTAATTCCAGCGGCAAAAACGCGACGGAAATAAGCAGGGAAAATATTCGTATCAGTAATCTCATATTCAGTTATTCAGAATAAAATAAGTTTGTTATGCGGTTTTCGTTTGGAAGTGTTTAAGCGGAGAGTTTTACGTTGTTAATTAATTATCAGCTAATTCCTGTGTCCTCCCCCTACCCCCTCCAAAGGGGGGCTTTGATCGTTGTGGCGTAAAAAAGCGATATGGTTTCGGGCTAAAAAAGTGCTTATGTTTATTTACTAATCACTATTCATTAATCACTATCACTCTCTAAAACGCTAGGGTATTACTCCAAAAAAGTCTAATGGTTTTTAATGCCGTCCCAGACCAATTGGGCTACCTGGTGAAGCTCGGCGTCGCCGATGTCTACTTTTTTGGTGAGGTAAATTTTAGCGGTAGTAACCACGCTGCTGTGCACCAGAATGCTCATCAGTTTCAGGTTCATTTGTTTCAGGGTTCCGTCGTCGATGCCGGTTTTTACGAAGTTAGAAATGATGTTCTGGCAACGGTCGTTCTCCTTTTCGGGGCAACGTTCGTAGTAAGGCGAATTCACGAATTGCTCGATAAAGTAAAGCGCGTTCGGGTTTTGGACGTAAAACTGATAATGTTTTTTCCAGAAGGCGAAAAACCGGCTTTTGTAATCCTGCTGTTCATCGTCGCTTTCTACCATTACCTTGAACATCTGGCTGCGTAAATACCCGTGCAGCGCTATAATAAGGGCATCTTTGCTTTCGAAATAATGGTAAATAGTACCAGCCGCCACGCCGGCTTTTTTAGCCACCAAACTCATAGGTGTACCATGAAAACCGTTTTCGCGCACCAACTCCAGTGTGCCTTCAAAAATGGCCTTTTTCTTCTCCGCAATAATTTCTTCCTGACTCATAATTTCACCAATTGAATGTTCATTCGGTTTGCAAAGGTAAGGGAGTTTTCTGGAAAAGGTCTATAGAAGTAGTTTGTTAGTTGGTATCATGGAGGAAACCAAAGCTTTGTTGGCCTGCTAAAATGGTAGGTTTTTGGGGTAAAAAAGTGCTTTGATAGGTATTTAAGCTAAAGCCATTTTCTTCTATTGTTCCCCTGGCTGAAGCCCATGAAGGCTTTTGAATTAGAAAGTTGAGTTTACAATTTTCAAAGTAGCGTAGGGTTTAAACCCAACGCTACGAAAGGCTATTATTTAAATAGATGCCGGAAAGAAAATTCATTGCCGTCTGCTTTAGCTGATGGAATTTTGTAGCTTCGTTTTCTCTTATGCGCGCTTTAAACACCTCCGCTAAATATTTCCTGGTCCAGAAACTGCGCCTTTCCAACAAAGAAGCTACAGCTATAATTTTAGCGAAACGCCTTTTGGTAAACGGCCTGCCCGCGCAGCTAAACCAGCCTTTAAAACCCGAAGATGAAGTAACCTTAGACTGCAAAATCCTGAAGCCTGCGCAGCAATTTCATTACCTGGCCTACTACAAACCCCGCGGCATCGAAACTACGTTGAATGAGGCCATTCCCGATAATTTAACCCAAGCCCTGAACTTCCCGGAACGCGTGTACCCCATCGGCCGCCTCGATAAAGAATCGGAAGGCCTGCTGCTACTCACCAACGACGGCTCTATTTTCGACAGGATCCTGCACAGCGAACAAAAGCAGGAAAAGGAATACGTGGTGCGGGTAGATAAATCTTTGACTTCAGAAGTTATTGCTGCCTTAGCTTCCGGTGTGGAAATCATGGGGAAGAAAACCCGTCCGGCGCAGGTAAAGCCGCTGGATGCATTTACTTTTAATATTGTGCTTACGCAGGGCTTGAACCGGCAGATCAGGAGAATGTGCTATAAGCTGGGGTATGAAGTTTTGGAATTGAAGCGGGTTCGCATCGTGAATGTGAAGTTGGGAGATTTGCAGGTTGGGGAATGGCGGGAGTTAGGGAAGAATGAGGTTGAAGAATTGAAGAAGCTGGTTAGGTAAAGTAATGCTATCATGGACTATGGATTTTTATAGTCCACGTTAAGGGATTATCTTTGACTATGGCAGATAAAAACAATTCAAAAACCCATAAGGAAGTTACCCAGGAACTTCTGGCTGCTGGCAAAATCTCAGAAAAAGGATTGGAGAAAGCTCGTCAGCAATTAGAAGAAGATCCAGAATGGCAGGCTTTCCTGGCTTCGCAACCCAAGCGGAAACAAGCTTAGTAATATTCCCAAGTCGCTTTCATATCCAGCCCCAATTTATGATCAAAGAGTTCGAAAGAGTGGTTTTAACCGAAGATATTTCCGGTACCGCGTTACGCAAAGACGACGTTGGCGTGGTAGTTATGATCTACGAAGCCTACGAAGTAGAATTTCTGGCTTTAGATGGCTCAACCATTGCGGTTGAAACTGTAAAAGCAAATCAGGTACGTCCGGTAAGAAACACCGAAATCCTGCACGTACGCGATGTAAAAGCGGCGTAGCTATTTCTTTCCCTTCAACAATTCCCCTTTTCATTGGTTATAAACTTCTAATCCAGAAGCTATAACTATGAAAAACCTAACCCAAACCGATCAGGATTTCAAAGCCGGAAAAGGCGTAATTAAAGCAGTAGCCATCGGCGCATTTTCCGCAGGCGCTTTTGCAGCCGGCGCGATGGCAGTTGGTGCTTTAGCTGTTGGTGCGTTGGCAATTGGCAGTATGGTTATTGCCCGGATGGGAATTAACCAGGCGCGCATCCGGAAACTTGAAATTGATGAACTGACGGTTAAGCGGTTGCGGGTTGAGGAGGAGTTGGTGAGGCCGAAGGAGTAGTTTCGTTGTTAATTAAGAAATCCTATATTAGAGGCTTATACTCTAAAGATGTATTCCAGAGCCAATCTTACCCTTCTATTTCTCCTCACGCTACTGCAAAGTTGCACCTTAAGCCAAAATCCGAATTCTTCGCATCCTGCCGACCGCAGTTTTTTAACTGATGCCAGGTACAATCAATCTGAAAGAAGCTTCTTGATCTTTAAATACCGGGGTTACGAAGAAAATAAGGTATTAAAATTCACAATAAAGCAGCTAAAGCCAGGAAAGGACTTTCCGGATGGAATTCAGCAACTAGAGAATATACGAAATCTTACAAAGGAAAAAAGTCCTGACCTGGTCGGGATTCCATTATACCAGAATGTACCTGGAAGTGTCTTTATTACCCGCAATCTTCACTGCGATGAAATTGAAGTATCAAATATTCATTGGCTGGAATATTTGCATTATCTTAAAAAGGATTCATCAGAAAGTGTGGCTTTAAAAATGCAGCCCAAGGCAAACTTAATCAAATTGGTACCACAGGACTTTTATGCCATGGATATTACCGGTATGATTCCGGAGTTTCCGGCAAATGAAAAGAAAGAATGGCGCTTCGATACGTATCTTGACCATCCCGGCTATCGCTTTTTTCCAGTTATTGGGGTATCGCAGGAACAGGCCAAAGCCTATTGTAAATGGCGCTCTAAATTTGTTACTGCTCAAATGCATAAACAATTCCCTCAAACAAGTAGCCTGAACTATAATTACCGCTTACCTACTGAGGCTGAATGGGAAATGATTGCTTCGACGGGGTTCGATAAGGAGAAATATCCTCATGCCTTATATCCTGAAAATATTATTAATATTAAGTTAAAAGTAAACCCCGGTGCAGCCGGATATCTCGCCACAAAACTTCCGAATCCACCGCCAGCATCGCAGATAAAAGCGGACATCAAGAAATTTAATAAAACAAACAGCTTAACAAATCCAGAAGCTGCTTTTAATACGCACCGCAACCTCCCTTATTTTTTAAATCTTAGTACTCCTTTTTATGTATATGCCTATCCGCCAAATGATTTTGGTATTTACAATATGATAGGCAACGTTGCTGAAATGGTAGCCGAAGAAGGCATTGCAAAAGGCGGAAGCTGGCTGGAGCCGCTTACAAATTCTAAAATTACAGACCGAAAACTTTACGATAAACCAGCTGCCGATATTGGTTTTCGGTGTGTTTGCGAAGTTGAAAAATTGAAATAGGGTTTAACTTTAATTTCCATTCTCCAAAACGCTACCCCTCCCACCCCAAAAACTCCCAACCAACTTTCTCCCAAATCACCTCCCTCCCCTGCAACCTAAACCCCTTCAAATCTGTTAGGAAGAGTTATCTGAACCACCTGCAAACCTGCGTAATTCTGCGTACCTTTGCAGATTAATTCTTCCCTGAAAAATGGCTGACAAAAAGCTTGATCCGGTTGCTGCTACGGCCTTAGACGTGCCTTTTATTGAGGTTTACGGCGCCCGTGAGCACAACTTAAAAAATATATCCTTAACCATTCCGCGTAACAAACTGGTGGTGTTTACCGGCATCAGCGGCAGCGGCAAATCTTCCCTGGCCTTCGATACCATTTACGCCGAAGGGCAGCGCCGCTATATGGAAACTTTTTCCGCCTATGCGCGCTCGTTTTTGGGCGGTATGGACCGGCCTAACGTCGATAAGATCGAAGGGCTTTCGCCGGTAATTTCCATCGAGCAGAAAACCACGAGCCGCAACCCGCGCTCCACGGTGGGCACCATCACAGAAATTTACGATTTTATGCGCCTGCTTTTTGCACGTACCGGCGAAGCCTTCAGCTACGTTACGGGCAAGCTGATGATCCGGCAGAGCGATGAGCAGATCGTGAACCACATCCTGGAAAACCTGAACGGCAAAAAACTGATCGTGCTGGCGCCGGTGGTAAAAGGCCGGAAAGGCCACTACCGCGAACTGTTCGAGCAGATCCGGAAGATGGGTTTTGTGCGCGTGCGCGTAGACGGCGAACTGCTGGAACTGGTCCCTAAAATGCAGCTCGACCGCTACAAGATCCACGACATTGAGATCGTGATCGATAAAATTGTGGTGAACGCCGAAGACCGTTATCGCTTATCGAATTCGGTACAGAATGCGCTCACGCACGGCAAAGGCACCATCTTGATTCAGGACGCCGAAACGAACGAAACGCAGTTCTTTTCCCGGTTTTTAATGGACCCGGAAAGCGGCATCGCCTACGACGATCCGGCCCCGAACACCTTTTCTTTCAATTCCCCGTACGGCGCCTGCCCCAACTGCAACGGCCTGGGCGAAATTCAGGAACTGACCGAAGACGCCATTATTCCTGACAAAAGTAAAACGATCCGCCAGGGCGCTATTGCCCCGCTCGGCGAGTACCGCGACCTCTGGATCTTTCACCAGGTAGAAGCGCTGCTGAAGGAATTCAAAGCCAAACTCACCACGCCCATCAAAGACCTGCCGGAAGATGCTTACAAAATTCTGCTGTATGGCCTGGACGAAGAGCTTGAAGTTAAAACCAAGAAAGGAACCTACGCGGTAGAGTTCGAAGGCATCGTAAATTTCCTGCGCAAGCAAATGGAATCCGATTCGGAGAACATCCGCGAATGGATCTCGGAATATACCCGCAAAGTTACCTGTCCGGAATGCAACGGTTTGCGTCTGAAAAAAGAATCGCTGCACTTCAAGATCGACCAGAAAAACATCGGCGAACTTTCCATCATCACAATAGATAAACTGGCCGCCTGGTTCGAAAATCTGGAAGACCGGATGAGTGAACGCCAGAATGTAATTGCCCGCGAACTTTTAAAAGAGATCCGCAAACGCATTGGTTTCCTGCTGGATGTTGGCCTGGATTACCTGAGTTTGCACCGTTCGGTTCGTACCCTTTCCGGCGGCGAAAGTCAGCGGATCAGGTTGGCTACGCAGATCGGAACGCAGCTCGTAGGCGTGCTTTACATTATGGATGAACCGAGCATCGGCCTGCACCAGCGCGACAACGAAAAACTGATCAAAGCCCTGCAAAACCTCCGCGATTTAGGCAACTCAGTAATTGTGGTGGAGCACGACAAAGATATGATCCTGAATGCGGATTATGTGTTAGACGTTGGTCCGGGCGCCGGCGTGCACGGCGGACAAATTGTAACGGCCGGAACCCCAACCGAAATGATGGCCTCCGGCAGCTTAACCGCCGATTTTTTAAGCGGAAGAAAAGGCATTGAAGTAGACAAAACCAAACGCGAAGGCACGGGCAAAGAACTGAAGCTTTTCGGGGCAACCGGCAACAATTTGAAGAACGTAACGGTAGCGTTCCCGCTCGGAAAATTCATTGCGGTTACGGGTGTTTCGGGCAGCGGGAAATCCACGCTTATTCACGACACGCTTTACCCGATCCTGAACCAGTTCTTCTTCAACGCCAAACGCGATCCGCTGCCATACAAAAAAATAGAAGGCCTGGAATTCATCGATAAAGTAATTGAAGTAGACCAGTCGCCAATCGGCCGTACGCCGCGTTCCAACCCGGCAACTTACACCGGTATGTTCACCGATATCCGGAACCTGTACGCGCAATTACCGGAGTCGAAGATCAGAGGGTATACCGCCGGCAGATTCTCCTTCAACGTAAAAGGCGGCCGCTGCGAAGTCTGCGAAGGCGCCGGTATGCGTACCATCGAAATGAACTTTATGCCGGATGTGTATGTGCCGTGCGATGCCTGCAAAGGCAAGCGTTACAACCGCGAAACGCTGGAAGTAAGATTCAAAGGCAAATCCATTACAGACGTACTGGAAATGACGGTAGAAAAAGCCGTAGAATTCTTCGAGAACCAACCAAGAATTCAGCGCAAAGTAAAAGTGCTAAGCGAAGTTGGTTTAGGTTACATAACGTTGGGCCAGCAAGCAACAACCTTATCAGGTGGCGAAGCGCAACGGGTAAAACTTTCAACCGAGCTTTCGAAAAAAGATACCGGCCGCACATTTTACATTTTAGACGAACCGACAACGGGATTGCATTTCCAGGATATTCAGCATTTAAGCGAAGTGCTGCGGAAGCTGGTAGATAAAGGCAATACCGTTCTTGTCATTGAGCATAACTTAGACCTGATAAAAGTAGCTGACCACATCATTGATATCGGGCCGGAAGGCGGCGATGCGGGTGGAACGGTGGTGGCACAAGGCACGCCGGAAGAAGTTGCGAAAACTAAAAAAGGCTATACACCGCGGTTCATTAAAGAGGAACTGGCTACGAGTATTTACCGGGAGAAAGTTGCGAAATAGTAGTATAGCTTGCAAAGAAAAGTCCCCCTTCGGAGGAGGTAGGGGGAGGACTCACGCATTCCTGATCAATTCATGTAAAATCAGATAACGTGAAAATCCTCCCCCTACCCCCTCCAAAGGGGGACCTCGCAATATTGTATTTTCTGCAATTCAAAACGCTATGCTTTCAGCCTTAAAAACTAAATACAGCCGCTACCGCTATTGGGAGCGGCTGTCCTGTTTAAAAACGGTAGGGTTGCGGGCATAAAAAGTCAATAACTTTTGTAAAAAACAGCTTAAACATCAGGGTTTATTAAACCTGAATTGTCTTACCGGAAAGCAACAAAATACGGTCTACCGCAGTCTGTTAGTAAACTTGTTAATTAAACCGTAACTTAGAAACGCATATGAAAAAAATATTTACCCTTCTGAGTTTATTCATAGCTGGCAATGCGCTAGCGCAGGATAAATACCTGGTTACTTTTAAAGATAAAGGACCGGAAGCGGTTTATTTACAACAGCATCCAGAGCGGGTTCTGAGCGAAAAAGCGTTGGCGCGCCGGGCGAAAAATAATATTCCGCTGAAGGAGGATGATCTGCCGGTAAGTCAGAAATACCTGGAGCAATTGCAGAAAAACGGTATCAGAATTGAGCAAAAAAGTAAGTGGCTGAATACCGTTTTAATTGAAACCAACCTTAGCGAAAAAACTTTACAGCAGAAATTTCCGGCTATCCGGTCGGTAAAAAAACTGGCGGTAACTGCGGCGCAGGCAACTAATAAACTTCCGGAAACAAAAACTGAGAACAACCAGAATAGCCGGCTGAGTTATGGTGCTTCCGAACAGCAAATTGAGCAACTGAACCTGGATTGTTTACACGATAAAGGTTACCAGGGTAAAGGCGTTTTGGTGGCAATTTTAGATTCGGGTTTTCCGGGCGTAAATACGGGAAGCGTTTTCGATTCTTTGCATTTGCAGAACCGCATTTTAGCCACCCGCAATTTTGTAAACAAAGGCAATACCGTATATGGCACCCACGATCACGGCACCGCGGTGTTCTCTATAATTGCGGCTAACAGCCCCGGCACTTACGTAGGCGGAGCGGCGCAGGCTACTTTTGCATTGGCACTCACCGAAAATACAACTTCCGAAACGCACCAGGAAGAACTGAACTGGGTAGCCGCTGCCGAATGGGCCGATTCTCTGGGCGCCGATATCATTCAGACTTCGCTTGGCTACAAAAATTTCGATCCGGGACAAGGCGATTATTCCAATGCGATGATTGACGGCGATACGCCGATCATAACCAATGCGGCCGATAAAGCTGCACAGAAAGGCATTTTAGTGGTAATTGCGGCAGGCAACGATGGCAATTTTCCGGCTACGGGCAACCTTACTTCGCGCGTAAACCCGCCTTGCGACGGCGATTCGGTGCTTTGCGTGGGCAGCGTTACGCTACAAAACCAATACAGCAGTTTTTCCTCCGTTGGCCCGACCGCCGATAACCGTATAAAACCCGATGTAGTAGCTTTTGGCCACGGCACGGCATTCATAAATCCGGCGAACATGGTGGGTTATACTACCGGAACTTCGCTGGCAGCGCCTTTAATTACTTCGGTAGCGGCCTGCCTTCTGCAAGCTAACCCAAGCGCAAGCAACATGCAGGTTTATCAGGCTATTATTCAAAGCGCCGATAAATATGTTAACCCGGATAATTTTTATGGCTACGGCTTGCCGGATGCCTGCAAAGCCGATTCGCTGTTGCGTACTATTGCGGGTATGGGTGAGAACAAGGCGCAGGCTCCATTTAAAGTGTATCCAACCGTTTTTCAGGACCAGATCACGATCGAGGCGCCGGCAGCAACAGCGTTTTCAGATATCTCGCTTTATTCCGTAACCGGGCAAAAGATACGCACCAGGCAAACGCAGCATTCCGGAAAGCAGGTTTTGAGCGTGGAAAGCAGCTTGCCGGTGGGTTTGTATTTGCTACAGATAAATGCGAAAAATGGCCGCCATTTTCAGTATAAAGTTGTGAAGCAGTAAGCCGCTAAAAAAAGCATAAAAAAGCCGTTCCGGAATATTTTCAGGAACGGCTTTTGGGTTTAAAAACGGTAGGGTTTCGGGCTGAAAAACTACTTTTTGCTTACGCTGGAATTAATGTTGCGGGCCATGTCGAGGTGTGCGCGTAGGGTAGGCACCGTTTTGCTGGTCCAGGCTTTCAGATCGGTATCGGTGGCTTTTTGCGTGGCCTGCTCGAACATGGCTACGTCGGTTTCGTGGTCCAGCACCATTTCTGCCATATAATCGCGGTCGAAATCTGCACCACTCAGTTGCGAGATGCGGTCGTAGGTTTTCTGATGATCGGGTAACATGCTGGCCGGTCTTACCCAACCCTTTTTTGAAGCCAGATCTTTCAGTTCGGTATTGGCTTTGCTGTGGTCGGTACTCATAAGTTTTCCGAACTTTTTAACGTCGGCATGCGTGCCTTTTTCGGCGGCTACTTTGCCCAGTTCAACTTCCAGCATGCCTCCACTGGCTGCCATGGCAACAAAATCAGCATCGGAAACATAAACCGGAACGCCGGGTTTACCGGTTACAATACTGGTAGTATCCTGCGGCATTTCCATTCCTACATTTTCGTCGGTAGCCATTCCATTTTCGGTGGTAGTTGTAGTTTCTTCGGTGGTTTCACGTTTGGTTTCACAAGCCGATACCAGGCCAATAAATAATGCCAGGGCAACATTCAGGGTAATTTTTTTCATAGTTTAACAGATTAATTAAAGTAATAAATAAAAGAAAAACAGCTGTTTATACGCTTCGCGCCTGCCGAAGTTAAATCCGGGCAAAGCCAGGCGTTCGGGGTATAAAAAAACAAAAATTCCGGTAACCGAAAAAATATAGTTATTTTGGTTAAACTTTTGCAGATCAGCAAAATCAAAGCGCAATATTCTATTTCCTAAAAGCATCTTTAAACCTTAACCAAATCATGAAAAAAATGAGCTTATCTAAATTGAGTTTGCTGGCGCTGGCGGGTATGCTGGCGTTCACGTCCTGCAAAAAAGACGAAGATATGAAGCCTGAAGAGGCCATTGTTTCGGCGGAAGATAATGCGCGCATGGAAACAGAAATGGAATCTGTGCAGGATTTTGTAGATGCTGAAGCGGCCGATCCGGACTTGAAAACCGGAAACCCGAGCAAAAGCGGCAACTTGGCCAACTGCGCCACCCGCACCTGGAATGCTTCTACCAACACGCTTACCATAGATTTTGGCGCTACAAACTGCCTGTGTAAAGATGGTAAATACCGCCGTGGCCAGATTGTTGCGGTTTTTAATGGTGCCTGGCGCGCAGCGGGCTCTTCGGTAATCATCAGCCTGAACAACTATTTTGTGAACGATAATCAGCACACCGGCACTAAAACTATTACAAGTCTGGGCAACGAAAACGGTACGGCTAACTACAAATATTCGGTGCACGTGCAAAATGCCAGCATTGTTTTTACCAACGGAACCTCGCGAAACTGGAATGCGCATCGTGAGGTAGAGCGCGTTGCCGGCCAGGGAACCTTAACGCTTTTCGACGATGAGTATCTGGTAACAGGAACCTCTTCGGGAACGAACCGCCGCGGCAAAAATTACTCTACGATTATTGGCACGCCACTTAAAAAAGTATTCCGTTTGGGTTGTGCCCGTACCTTTATTGCCGGCACCATAGATATTACCAACGGCCGGCAAAAAAGCATGACTTTAAACTACGACCCGACCGGTACCGAAGCCTGCGATAAAACGGCATCGGTAACTTACAACGGTACAACCCGCATCATTACGTTGCGCTAGTTTTTTCAAAGAATTTCAATAAAATAAAAAATCCGCTCCCGGAAACTGGCAGCGGATTTTTTATTTGATTGTTAATTGCTGATTGATTAGTGCTGATTGAAAAAACGGCAGGATTATTCACTAAAAAAGTGCTCAACCTGTTCTGAATTCCTGAGAGATTGCATAGAAGCATTACTTTACAACCTATACAGATTTATAAAAAACTCAATCAGCAATCAACAATTCAATTTACTCGCCGGTAAAAGCGGGTTTGCGTTTTTCGTTGAAAGCGGTTACGCCTTCTTTGTAGTCTTTGGAGTTGCCGGCAATTTTCTGGCAGTGGGCTTCGTAATCGAGCATTTCGTCTAAAGAAGAATTGAAGCTTTTGTTCAGCATTTTCTTCATTAAACCGATTGCTTTGGTTGGAGCGGTGGCGTAGCGTTGGGCCAGTTCGTTTACGGCATTATCCAGTTCTTCCGGCGCAACTACTTTGTTTACCATACCTAAAGCCAGTGCTTCTTCGGCTTTTACTTTGCTGCCTAAAGTGCTCAATTCAAAGGCTTTCATAGAACCAACAATGCGCGGCAGGAAATACGAAGAACCGGAATCCAGCACCAAACCTACGTTCACGAACACTTCAATTAAGCTGGCTTCGGTGGAAGCAACGATCAAGTCGGAAGCAAGCGCTAACGAGCAACCGGCACCGGCTGCTACACCGTTCAGTTTGCAGATAATTGGTTTTGGCAGGTTGCGCATCGCGCGGATGATCGGGTTGTAGCGTTTTTCCAGGCTTTCGGAAAGGTCGCGTTTATCGGCACTGGCAATGGCTTTTAAGTCTTGGCCGGAGCAGAAGGCTTTGCCGGCGCCGGTTAAAATGACCACGCGCACGTTGGCATCGCGGGTAACCTGTTTCAGGGCATCCTGAAGTTCGTAGCTTTGCTTGTCGTTAAAGGCGTTGAAAACATCCGGGCGGTTGAGCGTGATGGTAGCAATCCCGTTTTCGACGGTATATAAAAGGCATTCGTACATGGTTTCAGATTTAAGTTAGCAGCTTCAAAAATAGAAGTTTAAGCTTGCTTACACAAACGGAGTTTTTCAGGCTAAAACCATAGCGTTTTGGGGCGTTTTAAAGGCTCAGAATTGGTAACCGGCCGAAATTTGCAGGTTGCGGTTGCGGAGTATGGCGTTTTGGCGTTCGGTAAAGTTATTGTTGATATTCTGCAGGCCTAAATTAAAGCGCGCACCGATAAATGTTTTGTCTAAAGGTCTGAATCTGAGGCCGACCAACAAACCGTAATCGGTGGTCTGGAAATTATCGGTAAGGTCTTTTTTTTCCTGGCCTATTTTAGCCGTTGCCATAAAGAGCAACGCGCCGTAGCCGCCACCCTGAAACGTAACTTTGCCGTGGTACAGGTTTATGAACACCGGAACGCTGAGGTAGCTCAAACCAAAATCGATATTGCTGGCCGTTACACCCTGTTTCGAATACATTACTTCGCCGCCGTAACCAAAGCTCTCGCGCGGTTGCACTTCGCCAAAAAAGCCGCCATGCACGCCCATAAAAGCACTTGAATTTGCCAGGTTAGAAATAGAAGCCACGTTTACGCCGCCTTTTACGCCCGCTTTCTGCACCGGAACCCAATCTTCTTTTATAGCTTTTGAAGTTTGCGCATACGTGTTTTGCAGCCCGAAAAACGCCAGGAAAAAGAAGGTAAAAAGTGCTTTCACGGGAAGAGGATTTTAATTGGAACGCCTGTTTAATGACGTGTTAAGCATTGCAAACGCTGCTTGGTAATTCACAAATTATTTGCAGGAAAAGCCGGAAGAGCTTTAGCAGTTTTTGGGGTTTGGGGATAGTGTTTTTTATTGGCAGTTGTAAGTAAAAGTACTTACAGCAGGAGGCAAGGGAACATGGCTATATGTTACAGCCTGCTGAATAGGATAATCAGCAGCATTATAAATATAAGTGTAAGTATAAATTAAAGTTGTGCCTTGGCTATGATTTGTAATCTTGAAGGATAAAAGGTTATTTGAAGAGATAATCGGCTTAAAAACAGCATCGAAAGGTGCATGAGGCGATTTCTTATTATCGTATTGTTTTTCGTACGTAGAGTTTAGAAGCACATTCCCCAAAGCATCATATGAATAAAGCATTTCTTTGGTTTGGTTAGGTGCGGGGTAAGTAACTTCAGTATAGTGCGAGGGCGTTACTTTAGAACCACTAAAGTTACTCCACTTTGTTAACTGTCCGGCAGCATTGTATTCATAGGTGTTAAAAGTGCCAGTCTGGAAACTATAAATGGAATAAATAGTGTCGGGCAGGTTTTGAGAGTTGTAAGAAAAGATCTCCTGCAAATATGTCGCATTTTTATTGTTGAAGTGCTTTATTTCCGCAATGTTTCCGCCAGCGTTATAGGTTATTTCCATATGAGAACTGATGGTTGAGTCTTGCCTAGTATCGTTAATCCGAATAACCTTTCCGGCACTATTATATATTAAATCGTAAGTAGTTTCCGGACTTACTATTTTAGTTAATAAACAATTTTTCTGAACCTGATCTTCCGGTATCGGATCATCTTTCTTTTCATCACCACTACAACCAAAAGCCAGCAAAACCGCCAAGCCTAAAATCAATACATTTACTTTTTTCATCAAAATCTATAGCGTTTTATAACAAAAAACCCGGGCAAGCTACAAAGCCTGTTCGGGATTTACAATTTATGTTGCACAAATTACTAAAAGCAGTTTTTCCTGTTTTTAGGATAGCGTTTTTATTGGCAATTATAAGTGTAATCAGCATGTAAAACAGAAGGGCTGCCGTTAAAAGATCGCATGACTTGCGTAGGAAAGCCATCGGCATTATATTGGTAAGTATAATTTTCTATGTTAATAGTAGTGCCCGGTCCGTTATCGTAGGTTTGTTTTTCAGAAAGGATATTCTGGTTCGTTAGCAATTCCATTTTATCTAAAGAGCTGCCGGTTGTAAGTGGTCTTTTATGTCCATCGAGTATATATTCTATAGAATCCTGCCAGGTAGGTGTTCCGGACTTAATGATATACAAGGCTTCTGTGATTTTATTCGCCGCCGGGTAAGCATAATTCCGGAAAGCCATCGGAGCATTAGGACTCCCTGAAGCAAAATCACTCCATTTAATTAATCTATTGCTGGTATCATACTCATAAAAATACCATCCGTTCAGCGTTAGCGGCGAAGTGCTAGAACCCCGGTAAAAATTCGTCCTTTTTTCTAACTGGCCGGCGGCATTGTATTCGAAGGTGAAATATTCAATAATAAAGTTACCGTCTTTGCGCTCTGCTTTTATTTTTCGGCCCAAATTATCGTACTCATAAACAGATTCATACCGGTACGAACCATTTGTATAGCTGGTAGATTTCAGAACCTTGTTTTGCGCGTTCAACTCGTAGGTTGTAGTATAAACAGTTGGAGAGTCGTGAATTCTCCTTGTAATTAGACATTTTACAGTATTAGAATTATCTGGATTATTATTTGAATCCGGATTTACCGGTTCCGGTTCATCGCCACCACAACCAAAAGCCAGCAAAACCGCCAGCCCCAAAACCAAAGCATTTACTTTTTTCATCGAGAACTATAGCATTTTATAACAAAAATTCCGGACAAGTTAAGCAATCTACCCAGGATTTACAAGATTTGTTATTTGTAAAAAAGCCGGAAGAACTTTGGCAGTTTTTCCGGCTTTAAGGATAGCGTTTTTACTGGCAATGATATTTATAGGCGTTGCCTCCTGTAGGATAATTGTTGCGGACCACCGTTCTATTAACCGGATAGTCGTCGGCGTTGTATTGGTAGGTTATAAAGAATTCGTTGGTAACGTTGGTAGTGTGGTGAACAGATCTTTTGTAGGTAGTATTATGGCTAGTATAAAGCTCATCTCCGATTAAGGTCAATTGCGTGGGGGTTGGATTCTTTTTGGTATCAAAACCGTATTCGGTAGTGTTGGTAAGCATTGGTATGCCATTGCCATCTGTGTAGCGTTTTACCACAATGTTGCCGGTGGGTAGGTACGTGTAACGATCCTGATAGGACCAGGTAGTAAAGGGCGGGTAAAATGACGTTCGCTGCTTTACCCGCTGGAGCGAATCGTAGGTGAAGAGCATATAAAGATCTAAGGCAAACTGGCCGGAGCCTTTTGGCTGGTTATTGATGTCGATCCGGGAAATGAGGTTGTTTGCGTTGTATTGATAGCTCAGGTAACCGGCCCCCTCCTGGGGGTTGGAATAACTAAACGTTACAATATTCCCGTCTGGTTTGTAAGTAAATTGTTCTGTGGTAGTATCGGTGCGGGTAAAATACTTCAATTCCGTTATCTGGCCTTTTGCATTGTGCTTATAATTAATCTTATACGATCCGCTAAAGCTGCTGTCCTGGGTTAAAATGCAACCTTTAAAAGTTGCTTCTGCCGGTTGCGGCGTTTCCGGGGCCGGGTCATCTTTTTTCTCTTTTTCACAACTAAAAGCCAGCAAAACTGCCAATCCTAAAACTAAAGCATTTACTTTTTTCATCGAAATCGATAGCGTTTTATAACAAAAATCCCGGCCAAGCTACATAACCTGACCGGGATTTACAAAGTTTGTTATTCATAAAAGGTCGAATCGGGAATGCGTTAAGACAAGGCACTGCCTTGTCTCTACAGGCCACGAACCGGAATTCCAAAAAAAAGCCCTCCCCTGATTTAGGGGAGGGTTGGGTGGGGGCGTGGGGTTAAAACTCCGCGCTCTTCGGGAAACGTGGGAAAGGAATTACGTCTCTAATATTTCCCATACCGGTTACGAACAGCATTAAACGCTCGAAACCAAGCCCGAAACCAGCGTGCGGCGCGGTACCGAATTTACGCAGTTCCATATACCACCAAACCTGCTCTTCGTGAATGCCCATTTCTTTTACGCGGGTCAGCAGTTTTTCGTAGCTTTCTTCGCGCTCCGAACCACCAATAATTTCACCGATTCCCGGGAACAGCACGTCCATCGCGCGAACGGTTTTGCCGTCTTCGTTCAGCTTCATGTAAAACGCTTTGATGTCTTTCGGGTAGTTGATCAGGATAACCGGTTTGTTGAAGTGCTTTTCTACCAGGTAACGTTCGTGTTCGCTTTGCAGATCGGTGCCCCATTCTACCGGATATTCGAATTTCGCTTTTTTGGCGTTCTTCAGAATTTCAACGGCATCGGTGTAGGTTACGCGCTCAAATTTATTGTTTACCACAAAGTTCAGGCGGTTCAGCAGTTCATTGTCGTACATGTCGTTCAGGAATTGCAGGTCGTCTTTACAGTTTTCTAACGCATAGCTTACCAGGTATTGCAGGAAATCTTCGGCCAGGTCCATGTTGTCTTCCAGCTCGTTGAAAGCCACTTCCGGCTCGATCATCCAGAACTCGGCCAGGTGGCGCGAAGTATTGGAGTTTTCCGCCCGGAACGTTGGTCCGAAGGTATAGATCTGCCCTAAAGCCATGGCCGCCACTTCGCCTTCCAGCTGTCCGGAAACGGTTAAGTTGGTGTTTTTGCCGAAGAAATCCTGGGAGTAATCTACTTCGCCGGTTTCGGTTTTTGGCGGGTTGATCGGGTCTAAGGTTGTAACGCGGAACATCTGGCCGGCGCCTTCGGCATCGGAACCGGTAATGATGGGCGTATGCACGTTAAAGAAACCGCGGTCGTTAAAGAATTTATGCACCGCAAAGGTCATGGCGTGGCGCATTCTTAAAACGGCCCCAAACGTATTCGTTCTAGGGCGTAAGTGCGCAATTTCCCGCAGGAATTCCAGCGAGTGGCCTTTTTTCTGCAGCGGATAGGTTTCTACATCGGCGGTTCCTAAAACTTCTACGTTGGAGGCCTGGATCTCTACCGTCTGACCTTTGCCCTGGCTTTCCACCAGTTTTCCGGTTACGGCCACGCACGCGCCGGTGGTAACTTCCTTCAGGCTTTCCTCCGGAAATTTCTCTGCATCGGCTACAACCTGGATATTATTTATGGTAGAACCGTCGTTAACGGCAATGAAGCTTACAAATTTGTTTCCGCGCTTGGTGCGCACCCAGCCTTTTACCAGCACTTCCTGGCCCACCAGATCGGTAGCGCTCAGCAGTTTTTTTACGTTCGTCCGTGACATATCTTTCTTCAATTAGAAATTCAAAATTAGAAATTAGAAATTCAGAAAGGAAATCAATCCGGGCAATATTTGTGAAGTTGCCAATAATAAAAGTAAAGCATGTTCCGGATATCTTTTTTCACCTGAAGATTTCAAACCTGAAAGAGCATTTCTAATTATTAATTTTTAATTTCTAATTAGTTGCGCCTTGCGCAACCTATTATTTAACCTTTTATTTCAAAGAAGAGTAAAAAAAGCTAAATTTGAACAGCTATGCCGCTTTTCTGGCCCGATTATTATGCAGCGACTCGACCTTAAACAATTACTTTCGCAGAAACTTTCTCCGCAGCAGATTCAGTTTATTAAGCTGTTACAAATTCCTACGGCCGAACTCGAAACCCGCATCAAGGAAGAAATGGAGATAAACCCGGCGCTGGAAGAAGGCGACGAAGACGAACCCGAACGCTCCGACGACGAAGATCTTTTAAACGACGACGATGCTGATTTCGACGAAAACGAAGGCCTGGACGATGATTTCGAAGGCGAAATAACATCCGATGCTACCGACGATCTGCGCCAGGAAGAAGAAGTACGCGCCGAAGAAAACAACGACCTCGACCTGGACGATTACCTGCAGGACGACGATATTGCCGGCTACAAAATGCAGGGCGATACCGGCGGCGACACCGAAGACGACCGCGAAATGCCGCTGGCCGGTTCTTCAACCTTGATCGATGCGCTTATCGACCAACTTGGATTTTTAGACCTGGACGAAAAACAACAAGCCATTGGCATGCAGCTGATCGGCTCCATCGATACGGACGGTTACATTCGTCGCGATCTGCAGGCAATTTCCAACGATCTGGCATTCAGCCAAAATATAGAAGCTACTGAAGAAGAAATTGAGCAGGTGCTGCACCTGATCCAGCAGTTCGACCCGGCCGGCATTGCTGCCCGTGATCTGCAGGAATGTTTGCTGCTACAACTCGAACGCCGCGAACAGGACGAAGCCACCGAAATTGCCGAAAACATTATCCGGGACTTTTACGAGGAATTCACCAAGAAACATTATTCCAAGATCGAAGCCAAGCTCAACATCGACGAAGATGATCTGAAGGATGCTATAAACGTAATTGTAAAACTGAACCCAAAACCCGGCGGTTCCGGAGCTACTTCCGGTCGCGCGCAATACGTAATACCAGACTTCATTCTGACCAACGACAATGGCAACCTGAACTTAAGTTTAAATTCCCGCAATGCGCCGGACCTCCGCATCAGCAGGAGCTACGCCGAAATGTTCGATGCGTATGAAAAAAGCTCCAAAACTGATAAGAAACTAAAGGAAACGGTAACCTTCGTGAAGCAAAAACTCGATGCCGCCAAATGGTTTATAGATGCCATCAAGCAGCGCCAGAACACGCTTTTGCGCACCATGGAAGCCATTATAAAATACCAGCGCGATTTCTTCCTGGAAGGCGATGAAAGTAAACTCCGCCCGATGATCCTGAAGGACATTGCCGAAGAGATTGGGATGGATATTTCCACGGTTTCGCGCGTTGCCAATTCCAAATCCATACAGACCGAGTTCGGTATTTATCCGCTGAAATATTTCTTCTCCGAAGGCATCGCCACCGATTCCGGCGAAGACGCCAGCTCCAGAGAAGTAAAGCACATTCTGAAAGAGATCATCGACAAGGAAAGCAAGAAAAAGCCGCTTTCCGATGAGAAGATCGAGCAAATGCTGAATGAGAAAGGCTACAATATTGCCCGGAGAACTGTGGCCAAATACCGGGAACAGCTGAATATTCCTGTGGCGCGGTTGCGGAAGGAGTTGTAACCCCACCCAACCCTCCCCTTAAAACAGGGGAGGGCTTTTTTTTTGTAGTTTAGGGAATGCATTTTCATACTTCCATTCAAATAATCGCAATTAACCCAAATGGATTTTAAGGGCTTTGTGCCGGCACCGGAAAACCAGATTATTTTCATTAAAAGGACAGCAAGCTTTTTCTTTCTTATCGGCATGTTGCTTTCCTTTAATTTGTGGCGTTCTGATAGGTTATTTCCGGTAGCTCCGGCTCTGGATCTTTTCCCAAAAATCCCTTCCCCACTCGATCTCATCTTGCCGGGACTTTTGCTTTTAGCGCTGGCCGTAAATTGTTTTAGCCGGAAAAAGATCATTAACCATCTGGCTTTGCTGCTGGTATTTTTATTGGCCATACAGGATCAGAATCGCTGGCAGCCTTGGGTTTATATTTACACGCTTTGCCAGCTGCCGTTTTCATTTTTCAGGCCAGATGAAATTTCTAAGGCTAAAACCCTTGCGTACTTTCATTTACTGCTGGAGCGGCATACATAAACTGAACGAGAACTTTATTCAATTCACCTTTCAGGATATACTAAGCAAACTGTTCGGGATTCAGGATCCGGAACTTTTAAACACGTTAAAACCGTGGGGCTATGGCATTGGCCTGCTGGAAATCTTAACCGGCCTGTTTCTTTTTATACCCCGCACCCGAAAGGCCGGGGTTTTACTGGCCATTGGCACCCATGTATTTATCCTGATATACCTCAGCCCGCTCGGGGTAAACCGAAATTACATTGTTTTCCCCTGGAACCTGGCCATGATTATGCTGGTGTATGTGGCTTTCTGGGAGGTAAGAAATAACGCACTCCGTTGGGATTTTAATTTTGTAAAAACTACTTTTTTAAACGGTTTCGCGTTGATAGTAGCCTGGCTTCTGCCCGCGCTGAATTTTGCAGGTTATTGGGATAACTACCTGGCTTTTAGTTTATATTCCGAAAAGGTAAACGATTATTACATTATTGTAGCAGAAACAGCGCTGCCCCAAATAGATAATGAATTAAGCGCATATTTCTTAAAAAGCGACCAACTGCAAGGCGGGCAGATCATAGACGTAAATAAATGGGCCTACACAGAAATGAACGTTCCTTTTTATCCGGAAACGCGGGTTTTTAGGCAAATATGCCTACCGTTTTGCCACTTAAATATTCCGGAAGGGGAACTGTATTTTCTGGAACTTGAAAAACCGGCCGCCAAAGGAAAGTTCTACCGGTTTACGTGCCAGGATTTAAGACCTTAACGTTAATTTCTGAAGTTCACATTCAACCTGAAATTGAATTAGCTTTAAATAAAACGGTATCAGAAACCACCAAAAAAACTCCCGAAAAGCTACGCCGACAACCCGGCAACCAATTCTCTTTCTAAGGTTGGAGAAACTAATGTCAGTAAATATTCGAGCATGCTCGGGTTTTCTATGGTGCTGTCATTTAGCAATACAATCAGGCCAATAGATTCGCCGGTATAGTTTTTCAGGGCTGCGCCCATATAACTGTTTACGCCCATAATCACGAGGTCAGCATCTTCCGGAAATTCCTCCTGCACGCCGTAAGGGTAGTAGCATACATGTTGCTGAAATACGTGGTAGCAGGGTGTATTTTTCAGGTTGTAGGTAATATTAGCCAGTTGCTGTCCCTGGCTAAAAAAGCAGATTGTTTCGACCTTTTCATTTTCCGGGGACACAAACTTGCCAATTAACAGGTATTTTACGCCGGTTACTTTAGAGAGGTATCGGCCTATTTCGGTTACCGGGTCACCAGCGATCGGGTTACTGATAAATGAAATCGTATCGCTAATTACCTTCTGCTCCTCAAAGCTCCAGTCGCCTGTTATTTTATGAGCAAACTCGTATCTCATGATAATTCGGAATAAAAACAAACCTGCTCTTTTGGGCGAAAAACTGGATTATCAGGCTTTAGCTAAAGGCGCGGTTATTAATATATTACGAGAAAATATAAGATAGGTGCAGTTTTAAAAGGTGTTCCGAAAAATAAAAACAGCTTAAAAAAACGCTATCTTTCCGGGCTTAAAAACTGCTGATGCTTCACCTTTTAAAACAACCATTCCCGGCACATTCACTTTTCAGTTCCATCCGGATGGCGGCCATTATCGGGTTGTTCGTGGCGGTTTTTCTGCTGGTTTTTCAGCCGTTTGGTATGCGCGAAGCAACGGGTGGCTATGAAAAGATACTGGTAATTCTGGGTTATGGCTTGCTTACATTTTGCTGCATCAGTTTAAGCGCGATCTTTCTTTCTAAAACGTTTCCGAAGTGGTTTATAGCCGAAAACTGGACCGTAGGTAAGGAAATTCAAATCACGCTTTTTAATTTCCTGCTTATTGGGTTCTTTAATACGCTTTATACCTTTTTCATTTTCCGGCAACCTTTCAGTTTAAGCCATTTATTGTATTTCGAAGGCATTACACTTGCGGTGGGCATTTTACCGGTTTCGCTTATCGTGCTTTTCCGGTATAACCGTTTGCTGCAAACCAACCTGAAACTGGCCCAAACCATGAATTCTGAGCTGAAGCCACCGGTAAATTATCCGCTCCCGGAAACGCCTCATGTTCAGGCTGCTGAAATTCCGGTAACCGCGGCGCCGCAAACTTTTACGTTTACTTCCGAATCGGGCACAGAACAAATAACGCTCACAGTGTCGCAATTTCTCTTCGCTATGGCTGCCGATAATTATATAGAATTGCATTACCTTGAAAACGGACAAACCAGGAAAAATCTTATTCGTAGCAGCCTGACCCGGCTGGAAGAAACGATAAAAGCAAATCCGAAACTGGTGCGTTGCCACCGGGCATATTTGGTAAATTTAGAGCAGGTCACCAATTTTTCGGGTAATGCTCAAGGCCTGAAACTGGAATTGTTTAACACGCCCGAGTCAATTCCTGTTTCCCGCAAAATGGTGCTTGAAATTAAAGGCTTGCTGCACGGCTAAAAATCTTGTAGTTCGTCCCAAACCTTTGTCATTCGCCCCGGAAGCTTGTTTTTCATCCCTTTGCCCTTGCTGTCGCTTTGGCCTTGCCGTAAGTTTGAAGAAAAAAAACACGGTCATGTACAAAGCAATTCTCTTCTTTCACATTCTTGCCGGCACCGTAGCATTAGGCAGCGGACTGGTAGCCATTTTTGCGACTAAAGGCAGAAATAACCATAGACGCTCCGGCCGCATTTACGAATTTTCCATGTACGCAGTAGCGGTTTCGGCTATACTGATGTGCTTGTTAAAGTTCAATCCGTTTTTGCTGGCCATCGCTGTTTTTTCGCTTTATTTAACCTACACCGGTAAACGTGCGCTTTTCTATTTCCGGCTCCGTGAAAAATACCAGCCCGGATTTCCCGATAAACTTCCCGCCTTTGCAGGTTTGCTTACCGGAATGTTCATGATCGGATTTCCAGTTTGGCAAATGTTGCAGTCAGGAACATTTTTTGTGCCGGTGCTGGCGGTTTTCGGGTCGGGTTTGCTGGGTAGTAGTATCGGCGATCTGTTTACTTTCAGGAAACCAGAATTATTTGGGCCGAACAATAAAGCCTGGCTACTGAAACACATTGGCATGATGGGCGGCGCGTATATTGCTACGGTTACAGCTTTTCTGGTGAATAATGTACACATGCAGCAGCAGTGGCTCGTCTGGATCGGACCTACGGTTGTGGGCACCGTGCTGATCTCGCGGGCAATAAGAACCTGGCGCGGGAAACTGAAACTGCAGGCAAGTAAAAAAACGGTAGGGTTTTCGGGCGAAAAACTATAAATGAGTTTTCGGGCTACAAATTTTCAGGAACCGGCTGCAATGCCTATTTTTGGAAAATCATTTAGCATCAACAGGTTTCGTGAATTTAGCATTGGCCCGGTTTCTATCCGTTTTGTTTCACCCGCTGCTGATGCCTACCTGTTTGTTTGGGCTCATCCTATACTTCCTGCCCGAATCGCTGATCACTTTTCCGATGGATAAACGCTGGATCATTCTGGCTGCTGTTTTTTTTCTGACGTTCGTAATTCCGGCGGTGGGGGCTTATTTTATGGTGCGGGCTGGTGTGGTGCAAAACATGCAGATGCAGGAACGTGAACAGCGCCGCCTGCCGTTTCTTTTCACTACCATTTGCTACGCCAGCACCACGTATATTTTCGGCAGGGAAAACCTCTTCGGCGATCTCTTTTATTACATCATGTTGCTGATCACGCTGTCGGTTTTTGCGGCTTACGTGGTTTCGCTTTTCTGGAAAATAAGTGCGCACAGCATTGGCATGGGCGGCACTTTAGGAGTTCTGGTTTTTTTGCACACGCTATTGCCCGATGCTGCGCTACTGAACCTGATCGTGCTTTTTATCTTGCTGACCGGTGCGGTTATGTCGGCGCGATTGGCATTGCAGGAACATACGCCGGCCCAGGTTTATGCGGGTTTACTAACCGGTTTTGCCATTGGCGCCGGGCTCGTTCTTTTTCTCTAAGCACTTTTTCGGGCTGAAAGCATAGCGTTTTTTCCGGGTTTCTTGGGTAAGGAAGACCGTAGCGTTTTTAACCGGAAGCTGTTTTTGCTTTTCAAAGCGTACCGTTTTTAGGGTTTCTCTCATACTTTTTTGCACCAAAACCCTACCGTTTTTCCGGCAGATTTGGCACTTCCGGCGGAAACCTGTATTTTCAACGGTTCTAAAACGCATTACTACTCTTTTTTACCATTTATGGCTACTACGCAAACTGAAAAAAACTCCAAACACCCGAAAGGGCTTTATTACCTCTTCTTCTCCGAAATGTGGGAGCGTTTCGGCTTTTATTTAATGCTGGCAATTTTCTTCCTGTACATGATCGATGCGCAGAAAGGTGGTTTAGCCTTACCAAAAGCCGCTGCTTCAGATATCTTCGGTACGTTCATCGCGCTGGTTTACTTAACGCCTTTCCTGGGTGGTTTGCTCGCCGACAGAGTTATGGGTTACCGCAAAGCCATTTCGCTGGGTGGTATTTTAATGGGTATTGGTTACTGTTTGCTGGCTGTAAAAGGCGATCTGGCTTTGTATTCGGCGTTGGGTCTGGTAATTATTGGTAACGGCTTTTTTAAACCGAATATCTCCACGCTTTTAGGCAATCTTTATTCCGAACCGCAATACGCCGAAAACAAAGATTCGGGCTACAATATTTTTTACATGGGCATTAACATCGGGGCTTTTGCGGCGCCGTTTGTGGCTTCTTATATGCGCAACACCTGGGGTTGGGGCTATGCGTTTGCGGCTGCCGGTATTGGTATGTTCCTGGGTGTGCTTATTTTCTGGCTCGGCAACAAGCATTACAAACACGTAGATGTGCTGAAACCAGTAGAAGCCAACGATATGAGCATTAGCAAGATCCTGGGTATTGTAATTCTGCCGGCCATGCTTACGGGTATTGCCGCCTGGTTCTTTATTCCGGGCAGCATTTTCGGTTCCGATTCTACCGATGCTTTCCTTTTTGGTTCTTTGCCGATCGTATTTTTCTACGTGAGTTTATGGGCCAAAGCTTCAGCGAAGGATAAAAAACCAATCGCTGCTATGCTGGCAATTTTTGGCGTGGTTATCATTTTCTGGGCTATTTTCAAGCAGAACGGTACCGCATTAACTACCTGGGCGCAATATTACACCGACCGCAGCCTGCCGGAAACCCTTGAAAAACCAGCTCAGGCTTTGGGTATGGTGCAGTACGTAAATACCTCGCCGCGCACTGTAGAAGACTACGACCAGAACTTCCGTACCAAAACCGATGCCGAAGGAAAAGTAATTACCAAAGAAGGCGTAGACCCATATCTGAACAATTTACCGCAGGAAAAATGGCCGGCCGAAGGCGAAGATCGTCCGCTTATTTCGCCGGAATTATTCCAATCGATCAACCCGTTTTTCGTGGTGCTTTTAACGCCGGTAGTGGTAGCGTTTTTTGCCATGCTGCGCCGCAATAAAAAAGAACCTTCAACGCCTGCTAAAATTGGCCTGGGCTTGTTAATTACGGCTGCTTCTACGCTGGTAATGGTAGGTGCCGTTTTTGCTGCGAATAACGGTTTAGAGAAAAGCTCGGCCATGTGGCTGGTAGGTTCTTACGCCGTAATTACGGTGGGTGAACTTTGCCTCAGCCCAATGGGATTATCGCTGGTTTCAAAACTGAGTCCGCCGCGTTTAACCGCTTTGATGATGGGTGGTTGGTTCCTTTCTACATCTATCGGTAACAAACTTTCGGGCGTACTAGCCAGTCTCTGGGATGTTTACGACCACAAGCAATACTTCTTCCTGGTAAACTGTGCCGGTGCGTTGCTGGCGGCTCTGGCAATTTTTGCGATGCTGAAATGGCTGCGGAACATTGTAATTGCGCACACCGGTAAACACTAAGAAACTGTTTTAAAAGTGAATTAGCGGGATAAAAAAAGTACCCACTTTGGTTAAGAAAGTTATTCGACCAACTATTCAAAACCTCGGTGAGTACCCATCAAAAGAAAGAAAAACGGAAGAGATA
>NZ_JBHSKT010000006.1:0-284094 GCF_042657365.1 Adhaeribacter terreus
AATCCCGCTTTATTATTAGCAGCTTTTCGTTACCAGATGACCTTTTCAGCATTTCAATTCTTTTCCCTTTCTTCGTTCAGATTGGGAGTGCAAAGATGCAGGCATTTTTTCTTTCTTCCAAATTTTATTTCAAAATTTTTGAAGTTGTTTTTCATATCAGAATATCTACAATTCACTTTTCAGGACTTAACTCCTATCTGGCTGATCTTTAATATTCTTTTACAAATTAAAGCTGCATTTCAATTCCCCTTTATATAGATATTATCTAATTTTTAGGGGCGGTTTTGAGCGACTCTCTTGCCGTATTGCGGTGCAAAGATGGCAGGTTTATTTCTAATCCGCAACCCTGGCTTAAAGATTTCTTTACTTTTGCTTAACCTTTCCGGATAAAGCCATTATTTTCAAGCGATTAAAACGCTATCTTTTTTCCGTTAAAATCCGGCAAGTTCAAATTCACTTTTAAATTTTCGGTTTTTTATAGATCGGAACGGTGCTGCAAGGTTCGCCATACATAATAGAACTGGCCACTGGCAAGAGTTTATCCATGATCTTTACGTAGGCATAAGTCGGAACCGGGATCTGGCCGCAACCTTTAATCACCAGTTTCGCATCGCGGTAATCTTCTGCGTTTATTTTTTCAATGGCATCGTGGAATAACTCCTGTTCCAATGCTTCGAGGTTTCCGAAAACCAGTTTATTTACGTGCGGTTTCAGTTTAGACGCGATCAGCATATAGGCCCAGGTTGGCACAATGGCATCGGCGGAACAGGTAATGGCTACATTTTTACCGGCATACTGGCTCCAGTCGTGCGTTTTTATAAATTCCCGGAAATCCTTTTCGCGCAGCATCAGCCCCATATACAGGTTTTCCTTGATATCATATACCACACGTTCGCCCGGATGGATGAATTCTTCGAGGTTTAGAGTTGTGAGTGCGCTTTGCGAAACGCGGTTTATTAATTCGGTCATGATCTTAATTTTTTGGTTTGGCCGCTGTAATGTGCACTTCTTTCACATAGAACGGTTCGTAATAGGCTACATTTTCGAATTGCGCCGCCTGGTATTTATGCCAGGCAAGTTGCGAAACAGCTTCGGCCGTGGGAATAACATTTTTCAGGAATAAAGCGTTTGCATTTGCCCCAATAATTGTTTCGAATTTGGCTGCCCCGCTTCCGAAGAAAATGACTTTCTGTTGGCTGATCGCTTCCTGGAACGAATTTTCGTCTAATATTTTGGCTTCATCCGTTAAAAGCTCCTGCAGATCGGCATTTAGAAGGGCGGTGTAAACTTCCATGCGGCGGGCATCTATCATGGGGCAGAAAAGGTATTCCGATGGATTGGGCGTGAAACCGATTACCTGCAAAGCCAGGGCATGCAAGGTAGAAACCGCTATAAAAGGAATATCGAGCGCGAAACATAAACCTTTGGCCGTGGAAGTTCCGATGCGCAAACCGGTGTAAGAACCTGGTCCGCCGGAAACGGCAATGGCCGAAAGATCTTTTTCAGTAAAGCCGGTATTTTCGAGCAATTGCTGAATAAGCACGGTTATATGCGAAGAATGCGATTTTTCGAGCCGCAATTCCGAAGTCCCGATCAGGCGGCCGCTCTGCGCCAGGGCAACCGAGCAAACCGTAGACGAAGTTTCCAGCGATAAGATTAAAGCCATACGTTATATTTATGCTGCAAAATTAACCAGAAATCTTCAGAAACAATTTTAATACTGGTTTCCCGAAATATACCAGCAGTTTTTCAGGCTGAAAGCATAGCGTTTTTTTTGATTGTTGATTGTTGATTGATAATTGTTGATTGTTGATTGAGAAGATTCACTTAGCTGTAATGAAGCGGAAAGCTGACCGGTACTTTTTAATGGTAAAACGATAGCGTTTCCAATTCCGGCGCGCTGCGAAATTCAACCTTCCTCCTCTTCTTAAAGCTTTAACTGACTTTTTATGCCCGAAACCCTACCGTTTTCAGCAAAAAAAAGCAGCACCTATTATATATAAGTACTGCTTTTAAAAACGGTAGGGTTTGAGTCCCAAAAAGTCGGGCTATTTTTTAGCGCTGGCTTGCAGCAAACCCTGATATTTCTGCGGATTGTTCAGCACATCAATTGCGGCCAGAATATCTTCGTCATCGTCGAAGGAAGATTCAATGGCGCCTTTCTGGAAATAATAGCGGGCGGCAATTTCCTGCTCCAGCAATTCTTTAATTTCCGGTTTAAAACGCGTTAAGTCGTTGGCTTTATTATGCGAAACTTTTTTGCGCAGTTGCTCAATTTCGGCTTTCACGTCGTCGTAATGCTTTTCGGCCTGGGCTTTTTTCACCAGATCGTCAATGGCCTGTTCCACGCTCGTAGAATACGAAATATCTTTTTTGCCCAGATACGCTACAAATTTCTGATACTCGGCATCCGAAATATTAAATTCTTTGGCCGGCGCAATGGTCGGGTTCTCGGCGCGGAATTTATTGGCGTACTCAAAGAAGTAACCTTTATTGCCCAGCGTTTTCGAAATATCGGCGTATTCTTTTTCCGTTACTTCAATATCAGGCGCAACCCCACCACCATCGTAAACCACGCGGCCTTTAGAAGTTTTGAAAGCTACGCGCAGCGAATCCGGAATTTTGCCTAAGCTGCCATCCTCTTTGCGGTGCGAATAATCTACTTCCTGGATGCAACGGCCCGAAGGAATGTAATATTTGGCAGTAGTAACTTTAAGCTGCGAATTATAAGAAAGCGGACGCGTGGCCTGCACCAGACCTTTACCAAAGGTTCTTTCACCAACCAAAACGGCGCGGTCATAGTCCTGCATTACGCCGGAAACAATTTCGGAAGCAGAAGCGCTGCGGGAACTCGTCAGAATTACCATCGGAATTTGCGTATCCAACGGATCGTCGAGGGCTTTATACACTTTATTCCACTCGGTAACTTTGCCTTTGGTGCTTACAATATCTTTGCCTTTGTCTACAAAAAGGTTCGAAATATTTACGGCTTCGTTCAGCAAACCGCCCGGGTTATCGCGCAGATCGAAGATAATTTTCTTCGCACCGGTTTCTTTCAGTTTCAGCACCGCATTTTTCACTTCACGGCCGGCATCTATGGTAAAACCGGAAAGTTGCAGGTAGCCAATATCGTTGGTAACCATGCCGTAGTAAGGCACATTTTCGATGTGAATTTTATCGCGGGTAACAACTACTTCAAACGGTTTATCTACGCCGTAACGTTTAATATCGAGTTTTACGGTAGTATTCGCCTGGCCTTTCAGCAATTTAGTAACTTCCGAATTATTTTTACTCGTGATGTCTATCCCGTCGATCTTTACAATTTCATCGCCAATCAGTAAACCGGCTTTTTGAGCCGGCATGCCTTCGTAAGGCAATTGCACAATGGTTTTCCCGTCGCGTTTGCCTACCAAAGCGCCAATGCCGCCGTATTGCCCGGTGGTCTGGGTACGAAAATCTTCGATATCGTCTTCGGAAATGTAATTGGTGTACGGATCCAGACTTTTCAGCATGGCATCAATACCGGTTTTCACCAGTTTGCCGGGCGTTACTTCGTCTACGTAATAGGTATTTACTTCTTTAAAAAGCGTAGCAAAAATATCAAGGTTCTTGGCAATATCGAAATAGCGTTCATTTTCGGTCTTGAAAGAAAAAAGACCAAAACCGATCGCACCAACCATGAGGCCGGCAACAGTTTTCTTCAGCATAGTAAAATCGAATTTATCTGGGAAGCAGCGGCCGGAAATCAGCCCTGTTCTTTAACCAAACGAACGAAACCTGAATTTAGTTTTTTTTCGATTACGTTGTATGCTACTTTTTCTTTGCCAATGTAAATAATGCCTAAAACCGCCAGAAAATGCCCGTTTTCAGACATCAGTTTATGTTTATTGAGGCGGTAAGCTTCGCGGATCTGCCGCTTGATCCGGTTACGGTCGTGGGCGCGCTTGAAGTACTTTTTGGAAACGGAAATGAGTACCTGCGGGAATTCGGGCACAGGGTTTTCGGCTTTGAGGATCACAAAGCGGAGCGGATATAAATTAAAAGCAGAACCCTTGGCGAAAAGCTGAGAGATCAGCTTTTTACTGCACAAGCGTTCTGCTTTTGGAAATGATCTATCGTAAGCTTCCGGTGCGAACTGAGTATCTTCGGACTGCATCACGAAGGTTGAACTGCAGAGCAGCTAACCGAATAAATTAAGCTTTGTGACGTTTCTCGTCAGAAACTGTTAATCTTTTTCTGCCTTTTGCACGACGGCTAGCTAAAACACGACGGCCATTTGCTGTTTCCATACGTGAACGGAAACCATGCTTATTTCTTCTTTTTCTCTGTGAAGGTTGGAATGTTCTTTTCATCTCGCACCAAATTTAATTATTTCGGATTGCAAAATTAGAGAATAATTTTCTAAAACCAAATAGAATTTCAAAAAAGTGTCTGGCAACTGATATTGGAATTGTGACTTTTAGAGCCCTAAGGCATAGCGTTTTTAGACCAGTACCGCTTTAGAATTTCCAGATCATGGCTGCCAACAGGCTTAGCACCGTTAAAATTACCCCAATCATGAGCACATCGTAACTAATGCGCAGGAACTTGTATTTGCGCGCCACCGATTGCCCCAACCCATGAAGATCGCGCACCATGGCATGCTGCAGGTCGAGGTTGCTTTCGAGCAGTTTATCCATGGCCGCTTCGTAATCTTCTACTTTCATTTTGTAGAAATTCTCAAAAAAAAGCAGGTTTACGGGCTGGGTCAGAACTTCCTGCATGGTATAAAAACCGCGGGCGTTGTAAGGTCGCGTTGAGATCATGGCCAGGATCATGGTAGCGGTACAGGTAATAATAAGTATTAAGCCGGGCACCAGATAAATTGTGGGCTCATCGAATTTGCGCAGAAAAACGGTAAAGGTAACCGAAATGATCAGGGTGCTGGTACCAATTAATATATTAGCCCGCCGGTCGCCGATGGCTACAAAAGAAACGTGGTTGCGCGAAGCCGTGCGGTACATACTTCTAAGGCTGTTTTCTTTTTTCTTTGCCAGTTTTTTCTCCTTTTTCTTCTCCTTTTTGGCTTTTTTCCTGGTTTTGGCTTCTTCAGATAGTGCCGGAAATTCCTGGTTCGATTCGGTTTCTGCCATAATTTTTAGGGAAATTATTTGAAGTTCAGCACGAAAAAAACGGGAACGCAATTGCACAGACTACGAAGGCCGCCATTATAAGTTAAACCACTCCAGGCCCTAGCTTATTTGCATAAAACCCAAAAAACCGCCATCTTTCCTGCATTCCGTAAAAAACGCTATGTTTTCAGGCGAAAAAAGTATTAACCATGATCCATTACCACGTTTCCTATAACAACCCACTTTCTTATTTTCTGCAGATCGAGATGCGCATTCCGGCGTTGCAGCAACCAGTTTTGCATCTGCAATTACCCGCCTGGCGGCCTGGCCGTTACGAACTGCAGAATTTTGCTCAGAAGATCCGGAAATTTGAAATTTTAGACAATGACAGCCAACCGGTACGCTTCGAAAAAATAACCAAAGACCGTTGGCTTGTTCAAACCGAAAACCTGCAGGAAATTACCGTACGCTACGATTTTTACGCCCACCAGATGGATGCCGGCGGCTCGTGGCTCGACGAAACGCAGCTTTACATAAACCCGGTAAACTGCTTTATGACCGCCGCAGGTTTCGAAAATGAATCTTGCGAATTATTGCTGAATATTCCGGAAAACTGGCAAATTGCCTGCGGCCTGAAAGCTAAAAACCAGAACACACTTTTAGCTGAAAGTTTTGATGAACTGGTAGATTGCCCGCTTTTTGCTTCCGGCACTTTACAGCACGAAACCTATACGGTTCGCGGCATTCCGTTCCACATCTGGATCCAGGGAAACTGCAAACCCGACTGGCCAACTTTACTAGCCGATTTCCGCGACTTTACCGAAGAACAGCTGGCACTCTTCCACGATTTTCCGGTGCAGGATTATCATTTCATGTTCCAGATTCTGCCTTACAAGCATTACCACGGCGTGGAACACAGCAATTCTACGGTTTGCGTACTTGGCCCGGCCGATGCTTTAATGCAACGCAGCACTTACAAAGAACTGCTGGGCGTTAGCTGCCACGAACTTTTTCACACCTGGAACATCAAAAAAATTCGTCCGGCCGAAATGATGCCGTACGATTTCACGCAGGAAAATTATTTCCGCACTGGTTTTGTGGCTGAAGGCATTACGACTTACTACGGCGACTATTTGTTGGGCCGCTCCGGCGTTTTCAGTGCAGCACAATATTTCGATGAACTGAATGGCGTGCTGAAAAAGCATTACGACGATTACGGCCGCCACAATTATTCCGTAGCCGATTCTTCTTTCGATATGTGGCTGGACGGTTACAAACCAGGCATTCCGGACCGCAAGGTTTCCATTTACCACAAAGGTGCGCTGGCAGCTTTAATTTTAGACCTGGAACTGCGCCGCGTAACCAATAACCAATATTCTTTAGACGATGTAATGCGTCACCTCTGGAACGAATTCGGCAAACGCGGCATTGGCTACACCGAACAAGATTACATTTCCATTGTAGACCAGATTGGCGGCATTTCTTTTGAAAAATACTTTAAAGACATTATCTACGGAACCGTTTCGCTGGAAAGCCCTTTAGACAATGCTTTGCGCTTTGTAGGTTGTGAACTCCGCGAAGAACAAAACCCGGTGAGTTACGAACGCAAATTCGGTTTCCGGGCCGTTATGAAAAAAGAATGGCCGAACGTTTCCGCTATCATGCCCGACGCTCCTGCGGCCTTCGTTTTCACCACCGACGATGATATTATTGCTGTAAACGGCCGCCGTGTAGAAAACAACCTGAACGAACTCTTTAAGGATGGAGAAAGCTTTGAAGTAGCCGTTTTCCGGAATTACCAGCTCCGCAGCGTGAAACTGGAAACAACCGGCCGTAACTTTCTGAACAATTATGTAGTAACCAAACGCCCCGATGCCACCGAAGCGGAGAAAGACAATTTCCAGCGCTGGCTGAATCAGCAGTTTTAAAATGAATAAAATGGCAAATACAGATTCAAAAACTTTAAAATTAGGCCATTCCGACGCCATGGGGCCGGAACTTCGGGTGCTGGTAGAAAAGCAATTGCTGGAAGAGCTGAAACATTATAAACTCGATCTTCCAAATTTGAAATTCGACTGGAGCAACAGTTTGGTAGAGGGCCGCTCTGCAAAACATTTAGATGGTATGGTTGAAAATTATTCCGGAATTCTGATTCTGGATGAAAATAACCAGATCGTAGCCGATGGCTGGATGGATTTTATCCTGGAACCCGAATTCTTCCTGGCTTACTGGGATCACATCACTACCCGCGATGGCAAAAAGAAACTCGCCGAAAAGCAAATGCCCGGTATTCCGAAGCATGTCTGGAAACAGATCCCGGAAGCATTAAGAGAAAAGTATAGTGTGAAGCGCGCTTAAAACGCTATGCTTTTAACATAAAAAAGTGGCCCGGAAATAAATCCGGGCCACTTTTTTTCCATAGTGCTTATTTTAACGAATGGAAATATTAGTTATGGGTTTTGTCTGAAGTCGGGTTGCTGCGGGCATTATTGCCTTGTAGCGATTTTCCGCCCGAAACGGAATTATGCGGACCGTTATCGCGGCCGGTCGGGTTACCGCCTTTTGGCAGATTGCGGTTCGGGTTCTGTACCGTAGAGTCCGGACTTTGCATCGTTGGACGATGGTCGCGGGCAGTATCGGTTTTATGTTGATTCAGTTTTTCGTTCTGTTCTTCGTTCGGGATTTTATTAACTGGATTTTTCATAGCAATATTTCTTTTGTGAATAAATGTGATAATTAAAACACATTCATCTTTTACCGGCCCGCAACTTAATTAGTTACAGCCGAAAAGCTTACAAACGAAAAAAGGGAACCATCTGGCTCCCTTTCTTCTGAAAATGCTATGCTTTTAATGCTAAAAACTAAACGGCAGCTTCTACGCTGAAATTTACCAGCTCCACGAACTGCTGTACGCGGGCTTCCACTTCTTCGCCTTCCAGATCCAGCATACGCTCAGTCCCAAATTTCTCTACGCAGAAAGAAGCCATGGCCGAACCGTGAATTACGGCGCGCTTCATATTCTCGAAAGAAATATCGTCTGTGCTCGCTAAGTAACCAATAAAACCACCCGCAAACGTATCGCCGGCGCCGGTTGGGTCGAATACATCTTCCAAAGGCAAAGCCGGTGCGAAGAATACTTTTTCCCCGTGGAACAACAAAGCACCATGTTCGCCTTTTTTAATGATCAGGAATTTCGGACCCATGGCCATGATCTTTTTAGCCGCTTTAACCAGCGAGTATTCGCCGGAAAGCTGACGGGCTTCTTCATCGTTAATAGAAAGCACATCTACCATCGCAATCGTTTCCAGCAATTCGGCGTGCGCAATGTCCATCCAAAAGTTCATGGTATCCATCACGATCAGTTTCGGACGCTTGGTTAAACGCTCGATAACCGTTTTCTGCACCTGCGGCGCCAGATTTCCCAGCATTAAATATTCGCAGTTCTGGTAGCTTTCCGGTACGATCGGGTCGAAAGTCCCCAGCACGTTCAGTTCGGTAACCAGCGTTTCGCGGCTGTTCATGTCGTTGAAATAGCGGCCACTCCAGAAAAACGATTTTTCATCTTCCTTAATTTGAAGGCCATCAGTATTTACACCGCGTTCCTGCAGCATTTTAATGTCTTCCTTCGGGAAATCGCCGCCAACTACTGCAACCAGGTTTACCGGCTTGGTGAAGTAAGATGAGCAAATGGAAATATAAGTAGCCGCGCCACCAATAATTTTATCTGTTTTTCCGAAAGGGGTTTCCAGCGCATCGAACGCAACCGAACCAACAACAAGTAAGCTCATTTCATTTTTAATTAGGAATTAGAAATTAGAGATTAGAAATTATCAGAACTGTTGATCTACCGGCCAGTATTACAAAGACCTCAACATTTCTAATTTCTAATTTTGAATTTCTAATTGGTTAAACAAACTATAAATAAAAAAAGCCCCTGAATTTGTCAAGGGCTTTCATTTTGGGTGACCGATGGGATTCGAACCCACGACTTCCAGAATCACAATCTGGTGCTCTAACCGGCTGAACTACGATCACCGTGTTTAAATTGGTCTGCAAAAGTAAAAAGCAATTTTTAAGGATGCAAGTTTTTTCTTAAAAAAAAGTAGCGCTTTCCGGCAAATTTTCTTCAAATGGCTCAATATGAACGAGTACGTCGTAAACCTGCGGCTTTGCTTCCAGAATGGCATCTTTTACCCGGTGCGCAATATCGTGCCCCTCTCTTACGGTCAGGTCGCCGTTTACAATCACGTGAAGATCAACAAAATACTCGAAACCCATTTTCCGCACCAAACACTTTTCCGTAGCAATAACGCGGTCTACGGTTTCAGCAATTTCTTTCACTTCAGCAGCAAATTCCGAAGGTGGCGCAGCATCCATAATTTCGGTAAAAGCCGGCACAAAAATATGGTACGCATTCAAAACAATTATGCCGGAAGCAATCAAAGCGGCCCAATCATCGGCCGTTTCGTAACCTTCGCCCCCAATTAAAGCAATAGAAATTCCGATAAAAGCCGTTAAAGAAGTAACTGCATCGGCGCGGTGGTGCCAGGCATCAGCTTTTACCGCCGTACTTTCTACTTCCGTACCAACTTTATGCGAATAACGGTACAAGCCTTCTTTTACCACAATAATAATTCCGAGCACAATTAAAGTGAAAGGCGCGGGCGTTTTGTGAGGGGTAAGAATGTGCTCTACGCTTTGAATACTAATAAGAATGGCGGCACCAATCAACGCTACAGCTACCACCACAGCTGCCAACGGTTCGGCCTTTCCGTGCCCGTACGGATGGTCCGCATCCGGTTCTTTAGAAGCTGCTTTTAACCCGATCCAAACAATGAAAGACGTGAGCACATCGGAAGCCGATTCTATAGCATCAGCAATCAGGGCGTAAGAATTTCCCAGAATACCGGCGGCGCCCTTCACCAACACCAGGCCCATATTGGCCAGAATCCCTATCAGGGTAGAACGGAGGCCTTTGGCGGATGGATGCGGAATTTCAGAATTTCGGCGTGATGCGTTCAAAATTTGAGTGATTTACCCCACCTAAATCTTCCCCTAATTCAGGGGAGGATTTTTCTGGTAGTGCTTTTTTGAGTTTTTGTGGTTAAAACGGTACGGTTTTGCGGGGAAAAAGTGGCGGAAATACTGCCGAAATCAGAAAATGTAAATCATCAGATAATGAAGAGACAAGGCAATGCCTTGCCTCTTCGGATGCCCGATAAATAGCAATACCTTGAGGAAAGGTCAAGCCCTGTCCCTACAGAGGCCGGTCAAACAGTAACCGTTCACCGGTTTTGCTTTCGTCAAACCTACCGTTTTCAAACGCTACGTGGCCGGAAACGATGGTGTGCGTAACGCTGGAACGGAACGTTTTTCCTTCGAACGGCGACCAATTGCATTTATAGTAGATATTTTCTTTGCTTACCGTGTACGGTTTATTCAGATCTACCAGCACCAGGTCGGCCCAGTAACCTTCTCTAATAAAACCTCTTTCGCGCACCTGAAAACATTCGGCCGGGGCATGGCTCATTTTCTCTACCATGCGCTCTAAAGAAATCTGGCCATCGTGGTAGAATTCAAGCATCATTTGTAAGCTGTGTTGCACCAACGGCACGCCGCTTGGCGACTTTTTATAGCTGGCCTGTTTTTCTTCCCACAAATGCGGCGCGTGGTCGGTAGCAATAATATCGAGACGGTTATCCAATAATCCCTGGAACAAGGCTTTTTTGTGGCGGGCTTCTTTTACGGCCGGGTTACATTTTATCTGACTGCCAAGTGTAGCGTAATCGCTTTTATCGAACCATAAATGGTGCACACAAACTTCGGCGGTAATGCGTTTTTCTTTTAGCGGAATATCGTTCCTGAAAAGGGCCAGTTCTTCTTCCGTGGAAATGTGCAGAATATGCAGGCGCGTATTGTGCTTTTCGGCCAGTTTCACCGCCATAAAGCTCGATTTAAAACAAGCCGCTACGCTGCGAATTTCCGGGTGACATTCTACCGGTATATCGTCGCCGTATTTCTCTTCGTAGATCTTCAGGTTATCCCGAATGGTTTGTTCGTCTTCGCAGTGCACTGCAATTGGTAAGCGCGCTTTCTGGAAAATTTCTTCCAGCACTTCTACATTATCTACCAGCATGTTGCCGGTGGAAGAACCCATGAAAATTTTGATGCCGCAAACCGTAGCTCCGTTGGTTAGTAAAACCTCGTCGAGGTTATCGTTGGTGGCACCCATGAAGAAAGAATAATTGGCCAGCGAAGTTTCTGCAGCGCGGTTGAATTTTTCTTCGAGCAATTCCTGAGTAGTAGCATTGGGCACCGTATTCGGCATTTCCATGAAGGAAGTAGTGCCACCGGCTACTGCTGCGCGGGCTTCGGAATAAATATCAGCTTTGTGGGTAAGGCCGGGTTCGCGAAAATGTACCTGGTCGTCGATTACACCGGGCAAAAGATGCAAACCTGTGGCATCAATTTTGCTGTCACTTTTTTCAGTTAAATCAATACCGATTTTCTGAATACGGCCATCGGCTATGAATACATCGGATTGAAAAACGCGGCCTTTGTTTACCAGCGTAGCATTTTTGATCAGGATACTTTTCATGCTGCAAAGATACGGAGAAGTGACGGGTTTTAAGATTACAATTCCTTTAATAAGGAATTAAAAAAGCTTTCCCTCAAACACACGCCCGTTTCTCCGAATAATCACAAATCTTTTCTTTCCCTGAACAATGCACCAAAACCAAACATATATTTTATAACATATTGATTATCAATGCTTTGTTAAAAAAATATTTGCTATTTTATTTTGCAATACAAAAAATTGTAGATAAATTTAGAACTACAAAAATCTTTATTTATTTAAATATTTTTACAAAAGCCTCCAATCCTGATTTAACACACTAGCATTAAAAAAAATGCCTCCCCGTCATTGCCAGATTTTATCTGGCCCGGACTTTCTATGTCTAAAATTTATTTTCACCCTTTCTCTCACATTCATGAATTCACATTACCCAAACAACCCTTTAAAGCGCCGCGGGCTATGGCTTTTTGCGCTCCTTTTATTTATTCCTGGCATAATACAGGCACAAGTTACCGTAAATGCAAGCGGAGGTTCTTCCGGCACAGCTTACACAAACCTGAATTCGGCATTTACAGCAATTAATTCTGGTACGCATACCGGCATTATTACCATTGCTATCAGCGGTAATACAACAGAACCAACCACCCCGGTTCCATTAAATGCCAGTGGCCAGGGCACAACTAATTATTCTTCTATTACTATTAAGCCTACTGCCACAGCCACTATTTCCGGAAATATGGCACTAGGCCGGGGTGTAATTGAATTATTAGGTTCTGATTTTGTAACGATAGATGGTAGCATTACCAGCGGTGGAACAAGCCGGGATCTGACTATTCAGAATACGAATAATGCAGTAACGTATAGTGCGGTTATCAGGCTTATTGGAGCAAGTAGCACTTTTGCAGGAGCTACCAACAACACTATTAAGAACTGTAAGATCATCGGAGCTTCAGCAACCGTAGCCGGTGCTTATGGCATTCACGCCGGGTCTTCTGCAGTTACTGCTATTTCTTCGACATCAGGCTCAGGCTATAATTTTGACCAGTTTACGGTAGAAAACAATGAAATCAGCACCGCGGGCGTCGGAATTTTAGTGCGCAACATTTTAGCTTCCGCCACTTCCGATAAACTTTTTATCCATAAAAATGATATCCATAATATTCTGACTACCGGTATTCAACTTTCTAAAACAGTTGGCGGAGCAGAGGCGGCGCTTATTTCGGAAAACACTATTTATGATTTCAAAGCTACTACCGCTGCCAACACAACTGATATTCAAGGCATTTGGGTAGAAGCTGATGTGATCGATGCAACTTTTTCAAGAAACAAGATATATGGCATCTACAATTATGGTTCCGGCGGTGAAGGCGCTTTTGGTATTCACATTAACGGTTCCAACTCCAACAACCTGAATATTCAAAATAACCTGATCTATGACCTGCGTACTGTTTCTGCTAATTCAGGCAGCACACAGGTTTCAGACGGCGCATTTGGTATCCGGATAGATGGTTCCAATACCGGCCACAATATCTATTACAATTCTATCCACCTTTTCGGAGCTCCTTTAGACAATACTGCCGGTGGCATTAACACGGCAGCTTTACATGTTAACTCAAGCAGTAATACCAACTTAGATATCCGGAACAATATTTTCTCGAACCAGATGAGCAAAGGAAGCGCCAACGCTGCGGTTTTCGCGGCAGTTTCTTTTTCAGCTTCCTATAATTACAGCACCTTAACCATGAACAATAATGGTTATTTTGTTGGTGCTACCGCAGATCATTGTGTTGGCCGCCAAACTACCAGTGCTACTTATTACCAAACTGTAGCCGACTGGAAAACCGTTACCCAGGCCAGCACCGCCAGCCCAACTAACGATAATGCTTCCGTTCCGCTGGTAAATAGCGCCGCACCTTTCACTTCCGATCTGGATCTGACCATTCCGGCCAATACTGTTACTGCTTTAGAATCAGGCGCGACCACTTTACCGGTAACTACAGATTTCACCGGAAATTCCCGCCCAAGAACGTTTGTGCCACAGGCTAGCGGTGCAAACAGCAATCCGGATATTGGTGCTTATGAATTTAATGGTGGCTTAGGAGATTTTGCGGTGCCTGCAATTTCGGCTATAACCAAAGTAATACCTTCCTGCACTTCGCAGTCGCATACCATAAGCGCCACTATTACCGATGCTTCCGGAGTTGCTACTGTCATAATTGAATGGAGCCTGAACGGCGTTACTCAGGCAGCAATTGCGATGACCAAACAAGGCGCTACCGATGAATGGCTTGGCACCATACCGGCTCAAAGCTCCAATCTGGTAGAATACAATATTAAAGCAACTGATAATAGCTCTTCTTCCAATGTTGCTACATCCGGCTCGCAGCTTTACCGCGATAATTACCTCACTTTAAATGCCGGTCCGGATATAAATTCCACCATTAACTCGGGCGCGGTTTTAACGGCTGAAAGCTTTAACTATGGCGGACATATCAAGATCACGGAGGTATTGCAATATAAAGGCACTGCCGGCGCTGAAGTAGTTTATGCCGGGTTTATTCCTACCACCGATAACGAATTTGTAGAGATCAGCAATACGGGCAACCTGACCGTAGATGTTTCGGGTTATATCATGCAAATGGTTGGTACAATTTCAAGCACTTTTGTTGTGCCAAACGGTACCGTTTTAGAGCCCGGCCAGGTACTTACGCTCGCTACTGTAGGCTCCGCCAACGACCCGGCAAACCGTTTCTTCGGCATGAATGCAGCTGCCAGCACCCAGACTTCCAGCGTACCCTGGGGTTATGTATTGAAAAACAACAGCGGCAAAGTAATAGATGTTTTAGGAACGAACAGCGTATCATTCAGCGCATTACAGGCTATTGGGGTTTCTGCAGCCGACTGGTCAACGAGTAGCGGCACATTCCTGTTCGTAGCATCGAGCCGGGTTGGGGTTCAGCGTCAGAAAGATGCCAATAACAGAGCTATGGATACCAATACTGAAAACGACTGGGTAGTATCTACAACGGCCGGCCCCCAAATTAATCTGGGTATTTACAACAATTATGTTCCTACCGAAACAACCGCAATAACCTGGACGAACGGCACTAACGGCAACTTAACCAGTCCTTTAACCGGCAAATCTGTTACAACGCCAAATTTTGCAGCCGGCGGAACGTATAACTTTATCGCGACCATTAATGACGGAACCTGCTCTTATCAAGATGAAGTAACTGTAACCGTAACAGCCCCGGTATTACCGGTTGCAGAATTCACAGCAACTCCTACCACGGTTACTACTACACAAATCGTTGCATTCACCGATCAATCTACCAATATTCCGGGTAGCTGGAACTGGACCTTTATCGGCCCTGGCACCGTTACTTACCAGAACGGCACCAGTGCAACTTCGCAAAATCCGGAAGTAAAATTCAATGCTGCCGGAGTTTACACCGTTACACTTGATGCTACTAACGGCGCAGGCACCAGCACAAAAACCAGAACCGATTATATAACTGTTTACTGGGGCTATTGTGAACCACTGCAGTCTAATTGCGGCTCTAACTATATTAACAGCGTTGTATTAAATACTTTGGTGAACAACAACTCGAATTGCTCAAATACCAGCGCGCTTGGGGCATATTCTAACTACCTGCCAACGGCGTACACCACTTCACTCATGATCGGCAACAACTACAGCTTAAATGTAACGCCGATCAGCTCTTCCACCAGCAACGTTGCCGCCTGGATCGATTTCAACAATAATGGCGTTTTTGAAACTACAGAATTCTTAGGCGTTAAAACCAGCGTAACCAGCAATACACAAACAAGTTTTGCCATTGCGGTGCCGCTTACTGCTACAACTGGCAAAGTTGGCCTGCGCATACGGCAAATGGGTACTTCTATTGCTGCTGCAGATGCATGTAAAACATTTACTTCACTTGCCGGCGAAACCGAAGATTACGTAATAACTATTCAGGCCAGAGCATCGGTAGATGCGGGCATAGGTAACCTGATAGCGCCACTAAATAACACCTGCGCGAACACCAACCAACCAGTAGTTGTAAGGCTTTATAATAAAGGAACTGCAGCCATTACCAATATACCGGTAGCGGTAAATATTACGGGTGCAGCTTCTACTACAATTTCAGGTACATATTCAGGCACCATTCAGGTGGGCGATAGCATTGACTTTACTGTAGGAAACTTAATTACTTCGACAGGCGGCATTTTTAACTTCAGCGCTTCTACAAACATTGCCGGCGACGGAGATGCAAGCAATGATGACATGCCAACGATCAGCCGGAATATTAACGTGCAACCAAGCGCTCCTGCCACCACCGATGCTTCATTCTGCACAGGTTCAGCGGCTATATTAACAGCTTCAGGAACAGGTACGCTACGCTGGTACGATCAGGCTACCGGCGGTACCTTACTGGCTTCCGGAACTTCCTTTACCACTCCGGTTCTTTCTGCAACTACCAGCTACTATGTTGAAGCTGCCGGAAACCCAACCGATAAAGCTGGTCTGACTGCAACAACTACTGCGTCCGGTAGTTATGCAACGAGCACCGCCGGTTATGGCTTGAATTTCACCGCTAACCAGGATATTATTCTGAAAGGCGTTCATGTTTACGTAAGAACAGCCGGCAGCCCGGTAATTATTCAGCTGCGCGATAATGCGGGCACCGTTTTAAAAACAGCCGCAACGGTTACAGTGGCAAATCTTGGTGTGAAAACTTACATTCCATTAGATTTCGCCATTCCGGCAGGAACTTACCGCCTGACCTCCGGCAACACCACCACCATTGCCCAGGATTATTCTACGACCAACACCGCGGTTAAATACCCGTTCAATTCTTCTAATAATGAAGTAACCATTACCAGCGGCCGCAGCAGCACGAATACAACCACCGCTTATTATGGCTTCTACGATTGGGATATTTTAGTGAATGGTTGCCCAAGCACCAGAACGTTGGTAACCGCTACCATGGGTGAAGGCGGCCAATGGACCGGAACAACTTCTAACGATTGGAACGTGGGCTCTAACTGGTGCAGCGGCACGGTACCAACTGCCACTACCGATGTAACCTTACCGGCAGGCCTCACTACTTATCCGCAAATAACTTCCGGAACGGCGCAGGTGAAGAACTTTACCATTGCTTCCGGCGCTACTTTCACCATGAATGGCGGCACCCTGCAACTTTCCGGCGATCTGACCAATAGCGGAACATATACGCAAACTACCGGTTTACTGGAACTTACAGGTACTGGCAGCCAGCAAATAAACGGCATTGCCTTGGCTAACCTTACCATAAACGGCGGCGGCACGAAAACACTGGGTGGCAACGTAACGGTAAATGGCGCAGTAACCATGACTTCCGGAATCCTGAACACCGGTACTTTCAAACTTATTCTGGGTGCTACCGCTACTATTTCAGAAACCAATACCAGCTACGTAATTGGCGAAGTTGAAACGGTACGTAATCTGAATACTGCTTCTACGGTAACTTTCGGTGGCATGGGAATAGAATTAACTCCTGCTTCCGGATCTGTGATGCCGGGCAATACAACGGTTCGTCGGGTTACCGGAACGCAAATGAACGGCGGCGGCCCAGGCTATAGCATTCCGCGTTATTTCGATATTCAGAGTGCCGTAAATTCTGGCCTGAATGTAAACATGCTGTTCCGTTACCTGGACCATGAAGTTGCGGCTTACAATGAAGCAACGCTGGCCTTGTTCCGCTCACCAGACCAGGGCACTACCTGGAATGCTCAGACAGCAAGTGTAGCAGACCCGGCCAGTAATACCGTTACCCTGGCAGGCGTTTCCGGATTCTCTTTGTGGACAGCCGGCGATATAAACAATCCGCTTCCGGTTGAACTGGTTGCTTTCAATGCGATTAAAAAAGGAAACGATGCTTTCTTAACCTGGACAACTGCTTCTGAATACAACAGCAAAGGTTTTGATATAGAAGTAAGCACCAACAGCCACGATTTCCGGAAAATTGGTTTTGCAGAAAGCCGCAACGGCAATACGCTGCAGCAATACACCTTTACGGATATTGAAAAAGGCAAAAACGGCACGCGCTACTACCGCCTGAAACAAACCGACTTCGATGGCGCCGTTTCTTATTCGCCGATCAAAGCTGTTGCTTTCAACACGGTTGCCACGCAGGTAAATGTTTACCCGAATCCGTTCAGCGCTGATTTAAACGTAACGGTTGAAAGTGCGATAGCGGCAGAAATTCCGGTAGTTATTACCGATCTGACTGGCAAAACGGTATGGGAAAAGGCTGTAAAAGTAGAGAAAGGCGCAAACCTGTTAAAGCTCGATCCGGCTAATAATTTACCTTCCGGTGTTTACTTGCTGCAAATGCAGATCGGTTCGGAACGTTTCACAACCAAACTGATCAAGCAGTAAAAAATGCTATGGTTTTGGACAAAAAAAGGGAAGCAAATGCTTCCCTTTTTTTGTTTTATCAGAGTACAGCTTTCGGGAAAACGGTAGGGTTTTGCACATAAAAACTCATCGGGCAGTTACTTTTCGAACCGAAAACCATAGCGTTTTTTTGCCGGTTATTCTACAACAAAGCCATCCGCCGTTTTTTCCGTACCTTTGCAAATTATTTGATATTAATTACCTGAACTGCCATGACCGAAGAAGCGAAAGACCAGCACGAAGAAACCCACCACGAACCTGCCCAAAATCCGGAGCCTTCGGACGTGAACGCAACCGAAAACGAGACTGAAGAAACCACCGAGCCGGAAATTACTTTCGCCGATTTTAAGCTGAACCGCCAGTTGCTGAATGCTATTGCCGACGCCGGTTTTACCAAACCAACACCGGTGCAGGAAAAAACCATCCCGCTTATTACGGCCGGCCACGATGTGATGGGCATTGCGCAAACCGGAACGGGTAAAACGGCCGCTTTCGTGCTGCCTATCTTAATGAAAGTAAAATACGCACAGGGCACGAATCCGAGAGCTCTAATTGTGGTACCAACCCGCGAACTGGGTATGCAGATCGAGGACCATATTCAGCAACTTGCCAAATATACAGATATCCGTTTCTTTGCAATCTACGGTGGTTTAGGTCCGAAAAGCCAAATCGAACAGATTGAGAAAGGCGTGGATATTTTAATTGCGACACCGGGACGTTTGATGGAGCTTTACCTGAAAGGCGCTTTAATTCTGAAAGAACTGAAAACGCTGGTGCTGGACGAAGCCGATAAAATGATGGACATGGGCTTTATGCCGCAGATTCGGGCTTTGCTGGAAGTTATTCCGCGGAAACGCCAGAACCTGCTTTTTTCGGCTACCATGAGTCCAAGAATTGAGAAACTTTCTGAAGAATTTCTGGAGTTTCCGATGAAGGTGGAAATTACCCGCCAAGCTACGCCGGTAGATACGGTTACGCAGGTTTTGTACCACGTACCTAATTTACCGACCAAAATTAACCTGTTGGAATACCTGGTGCGCGACGAAGAGAAATTTAACCGCGTAATGATCTTCTGCCGCAGCAAAGCCACCGCCGAAAACGTTTCGAAATTCCTGATCCGAAAAGTGAACGGCGAAACGCGCGTACTGCACGGCAATAAAGGCCAGAATACCCGCATCAACGCCATCGAAGATTTCCGGAATGGCGATATTCGTTTTTTAGTAGCTACCGATGTGGCGGCCCGCGGCATTGATGTGAGTTTGGTAAGCCACGTAATTAATTTCGATGTGCCGGCCATTTACGAAGATTACGTGCACCGCATTGGCCGCACCGGCCGCGCTTTCAATGAAGGCCACGCCATTACCTTTGCGAATGAAGCTGAACGGGCCAGCATTGGCGAAATCGAAAAACTAATGCACATGCAGATTCCGGTGGAAGAAATGCCGGAAGAAGTGAAGATCGAGAAAACCGGTTTCGACGAACAGCAGAAAATTGCCAAAGACCTGGATACCCAGAAACGCAAACTGGACCCGGATTTTAAAGGCGCGTTCCACGAGAAAAAACAATACCTCCGCGAAGGCGTGATCGATAAACGAACCGGGAAGCCTTTTGTAGAAAAGAAACCGACGAAAATCAGAGGTTTCAGACGGAATAAGTCGTGACCCCACCCAACCCTCCCCTAATTCAGGGGAGGGCTTTTTTTGGTATATTGGGAAGTTAAATATTTAGCTTCCTTTTAATTTTGACTCAAACCTCTATATTCAAAATGAATATTTCTTCAAAAATAATATTCTATGGCAGCTCCTTAATTTTAGTCATTTTATCTGTAGCTGGTATTGACAAAAAGATACGAGATAATAAGATTCTGTTAAAATTAAGTTTAGTAACTTTTCTCTTCGGGTCAATGAGCTTTCTGATAAAAAATGAAGAAACAGCTGACGTGATTAGCTTCATGTTCGGCCCTTTCATATATATAATTTCCTATAGTTTATTTAGGCAGTTATATAAAGGCATTTACGATGTTGAACCAACCTACACGTGGTTAACGGCTTATGACTGGGAAGAATTGCGCCAGGTGAACGTATTTGATAAATTAGTTCATGTTCTTCCACTTTTATTAGGATTCTTTCTTCCACTCTTTATTGGGTAGCCTGGAAACTATAATGCTGAAATACCTCTCAAGCCCCAAAATCCTATCCTTTCCCCGCACAAAAGTCGCAATAACGTGCGGACAGGTCAAGCCCTGCCCCTACAGTAGAAAACATCTAACACAAAAATAATTAACCCTTGCAAAACAACAGACAAACCATAACTTTACCTTTCTGTTAAAACACTTAATTTAACGGGAAATAAAAATGAGAAAACCAGGAAATTTAGCTTTATTTCTTTTAGTAATATTTTTCAACACGCTGATCCTTACATCATGTAAAGATAAAAGGGAACCAGAACCAACCGGCAACATAAGAGCATCAGTCTCATATTCGCCAGAGCAGGACACCATACCATGTCTGAAACATTACATACCCAACGGCCTTAAAATTGAACTTATCAGGAAAGACAATAATAGCATTTTAGATATTCGGTCAATCGGTCAAAATGCGAACCTGGATTTTGGTCAACATCCGCATGGGAATTATCAGCTGAAAGTAACCGGAGCTATAAGGGAAGGTAATACCTGCACCGGTGAAGATCGATCCCATAGCCTGATCGATACTTTGCAGTCATTTACTTTAGAAGCACCCTCCAAATCTGTAACCTTCAAGATTACCCAATAGATAAAGAAGGTTCCTGCCGCCATAAATTTACAGCTTGTATTTCTTCCTGAAAAAATCAACAATACAAAGAACAAGCTGCAAACTAATGTCCTGCAAATCATTAAATCCTGAAAATCCTGATCTACTTGCCAATAAACGGCAGATCCATGTGCCTTAAATGAAGGAGGGCGAAGGTGAAAACGGTTCCCCAGAGCACGGCGCTCCAGAGCATGTGCAGCAGAATTTGTCCGCGTTTGGCGCCTAAAACCGTGGCAATAATGGTCCCGATGATGGGGCTGAGCAACACCGGCGTAAGAAAAGCAATGCCGCCCATCCCGAATTTCTGCCACACTTTTACAATGCGGCGGCTTTTTTTATTGAAGATCGGTTTCTTTTTCCGGATGCGCTCGCGGGCGTAATATTTCGAAACGGCAGTACCAATAATGCTGAAAAGCGTAACGCTCGTCATCATGCCGCCCACGGTCAGCCCGAAGGTTTGCCAGAAGTTCAGGCCCAAAGCCGCACCTGTAAGTGGACCGCCAAAAAACTTGACCATGCTGAGCAAAAAAACGGAAAGATATTTGGCAACTGTTTCGAACACTGTATTACTTTTTAAACCGAAAACGCTACCGTTTTTATACGGAAAACCCGCGCTTCCGAAGGCAAAGAAACCGCAAACTTAACCAAAACCTTTTCATACAGGGTAAAGCTTACAAAAATTAACGTTTCTGCGGTTGTTGATATTCCGTGGTTTGTAGAAAATGGGACACACTAGACTGTCACCGTGGTCTCTCACCGTGGTCTGTGGCGCACATACCACTATACTGCCGCCCCAAGTTGTACGAACTTTAAACTTCAGTGCTTCGGTCTGTGCGCCTCAGACCGAGGGAAGTGAAAGTAAAGCCTCAAAAGGCAATTTTCTTTGAGGAAAACCCGAAAGAAAACCTCAGAGTTTGGCGCCGTAAGCCAGGTTACCTGCATCGCCGAGGCCGGGAATAATGTAACTAAACTCATTCAGTTTTTCATCTAAAGCGCCGAGCCAGAGTTTTACATTGGGCAGTTCTTGCTGAATATGCGCCACGCCTTCCGGACTTGCAACAGCCGCCGCAATGTGGGTTTCGCGGGGAACGCCGAAGCGCAGCATGGCCTGGTAAGTAAGCGCCAGAGATTTGCCGGTGGCCAGCATCGGATCTACCAAAAGCAGAATTTTATTTTCCAGCGAAACCGAGGTCATGTAATCTACCTGAATTTGCAGGTCGTGCGTTTTCTCGATGCGGTAGGCGGCTACAAAAGCACTTTCCGAGGCATCGAAATAATTCAGGAAACCGTGGTGGAACGGCAAGCCGGCGCGCAAAACCGTAGCTAAAACCGGAAACTCGATGGGCAGATTTACGGTGGTTTCGGCCAAAGGGGTTTGCACTTTTTTAGGCGAAAAAGGTAGCGTTTTGGAAATTTCGTAAGCCATGATTTCGCCGAGGCGTTCCAGATTCCGGCGGAAACGCATGCTGTCTTTCTGAACTGTTACGTCGCGGAGTTGGGCCAGAAAATAACTGGCAATGGAATTTTCTTGAGTAAGAATGTGCATTATTTGATCAGCAGTTTCAGGTACCAGGGTAAATTGTTCCGACTTACGGAAAGGTAAGTTACGGGTTTTGCGCCGAAACTGCTATAAAAACGTGCTAAGTTAGGAATACTGCTGCCTTCGAAATCAAAAATGGTGCTGGTGCCGGCGTATTGCTTTATTATTCGGCTGATCAGAAAAGGCATAGCGCCGTGCTGTTTACCAGTTTCGGAAGCGGCGCTGAACAGGAAAACAAGTTTGCCCGGTTGTTTCAGAAACAGCGCGCCGGCAATCAGTTCGCCGTTTTGCCGGATTTCGGAAAGCTGAGCCAACGAGTTTTGGAGCAGAAAAGCATACTGTTTTTCGAAGAGCGCATAATGCCGGTCTTTTACGTCTTTCAGTTCTTTGCCGCGCGTTTGCCGGTAAAGTTTTATGAGGTCGGGCAGGTTTTCTGTAGTGGCAACTTCGTACTTTTCTTTCTTAGCTTTTTTAATGTTGCGCTTCACGTTCGTGGAAAAACTTTCCTTTAAAACGCTGTATTCATAAGCCAGATTTAAATGGAACGTAACGCGCGGCACCGATAAAAACCCAGTCGGCAAAGGCCCTACTTCAAAGGTGTTTTGGGTGTTAAGCTGCAAATAAACTTTCCGGAATTGCTTCGGGATCTTTGCCAGAAACGTATTTACCGTGGTTTCCCGGCTTTCCGAAGTGGTAAACAAACCAAGCTGCTGCGAATGGAACGGCTGGTAAACGAACGGCTCGCCAAGCATTTTTTTAAACGGCAACGGAAAAACTGAAACGTACTTTCCGGCTTGCATTTCCACAATGGCATCCCAATTTCCGGACGTAGAAATTTCCAGATATCCGGAATACGCGTATAGCATTTGCTGCGCGGAATTTCGCACGCAATTGTCCCAAAGCGCAAGATCTATTTCGGAATGTTTCAGGTATTTCAGCACGAGCGCAAATTAGAGATAAATGAATTAAAAATTAGAAATTTACTTCGGGCGCCGGCTTTTTTCTGCAACAGTCTTTTATATTTTCATTTCGCCGGACAACTGTTCTTCACCAAAGCTTGTCTTTTCAGAAACCGCAACTCTCTTATTTTCTAACCCAAAACCCCGAAACGCAGTACATTGGTTTTCTGCCGCGGAATTCCGTTATTTCGCCTTTCTTTTTAATCCGGACATGAGATTTATTTTTAGTTTTTTCCTGCTTTTTGCTACCGTTTTTTCCGTTTTCGCACAAAGCACCTACGTTCCCTTAGATTCCGATAAATACCGTTTAATAGATCGTTACGCACTTAAATACGCCGACAGCATTCCGGAACTGCACACCGGCATTAAGCCGTATCTGCGGAAAACGGTAGCAAAACTGGCCGAAAAAGTGCTGCAGGACAGTGCCAATCTTTCCGCTGAAGACCGTTTTAACGCCGAATATTTGCTGCAGGACAACTGGGATTATACCGAAGCTGAACACAACGAAAGCCGCAAACCGATCCTGAAGCATTTCTTCCGCAACAAGACCGATCTTTTTCATGTAGAAACCGAAGATTTTACCTTGCGCCTGAACCCGGTTCTGCATTTTCAGTTAGGCAAAGATTCTGATTCCGATGGCTTGCGTTACATCAATACACGCGGTTTGCAGGCCGAAGGAACGATTGATAAAAAACTGAGTTTCTACACTTTTATCGGTGAAAATCAAGCCGTTCTTCCTCAGTATGTAAACGATAGAATTACCCGCGATACCATTGTGCCGCACGAAGGTTACTGGAAAAACTTCAAGGAAAACGGTTACGACTTTTTCACGGCGCGCGGCTACGTAAATTATGCTTTGAGCAAACACATAAATGTGCAACTGGGCCACGACAAAAATTTTATTGGCAACGGTTACCGTTCTTTAATTCTTTCAGATTACGCGCCGGGTTACTTTTTCCTGAAGCTGAACACGCAGGTCTGGAGACTGCAATACGAAAACATTTTTGCGAGTATGAACGCGGATCACAGCATCGGCGACAAACTATACCCGAAGAAATATTTTGCCTACCACCATTTAAGCGTAAACCTGAAACCGAACCTGAACATCGGCGTTTTTGAGAGCGTGGTTTTTGCGCGCGGCAAAGGCAATTTCGAACTCGAATACCTGAACCCGATCATTTTCTACCGCAGCATCGAACAACAACTCGGCTCCGAAGATAATGCCTTGCTGGGTATGGATCTGAAGTGGAACATCAAAAACCGCGTGCAAGTTTATGCACAGCTCATGCTCGATGAATTTCTGCTGAGCGCCATAAAAGAACGCAACGGCTGGTGGGCCAACAAACAAGGCGCGCAGCTCGGAGCAAAATACGTAGATGCTTTCGGCCTGAAAAACCTGGATCTGCAAGGCGAATTCAACTTCCTGCGGCCGTATTTATACCAGCACGAAAGCCGTTTTACCAACTACCAGCACTACCAGCAACCACTCGCGCACCCGATGGGCGCGAATTTGTCTGAATTAATTGGTATTGCTACGTACCAACCGATTGGCAAACTGAACATTACCGGGAAAGCCATTTTCACCCGCTTCGGCGCCGATACCGATTCTTCTAACTGGGGCGGCAATGTGCTGAAACCTTACGTACCGCACCCGCAGGATTTCGGCAATAAAGTAGCGCAGGGCAATACCACCAATTTGCTGCATTTAGACTTGACGTTATCGTATCAGCTAAAGCCCAACATGTTCATCGACCTGAGCCAGATCATCCGGAAAACTGATGCTGAACTGAATGAATTTGATAATTCTTCGTCGTTTTCTTCAGTTTCTTTCCGCTGGAATATCGGGCAACGGTTGCATGAGTTTTAATTCCATCCCTCTGTAGAGACGTAGCATGCTACGTCTTAATTTATTGCGACTTAAAATATCGCGATTGATTTTAAAGGTTTACTTCCGCCAAAATTTGGCAAAAATTGATTTGGAATGCGGGAGACGTAATATCCGGGAGACGTAGTATACTACGTCTCTACATTTCGTTTCAAAACGATATGGTTTTGGTCGCAAAAACTCGTCATTCCTAATTCTTAATTCCTAATTCGTAATTATAAAAAAAGAAGGCCGTACCTTTGCGGCGTGAAAACGTATTTACGCATTTTAAATTTTGCCCGTCCGTTCAGCCGTTATGTACCTATTTATTTTGTGTACACGCTGCTCGGCACTTTTTTTGGTTTACTGAATTTTACCTTTCTAATTCCGCTGCTCAACGTGCTGTTCGACGAAGTTCCGAAAAGCGAAGCGGCACAAATGGTGAGCCTACCGGAATTTTCGCTGACCATTGAATACGGCAAGGCGCTTTTTAACTACTATTTCGGTACCGTTTTGCTCGAAACCGGGAAAGCCGGCGCGCTGAAATTTGTCTGCCTTATCATTATCAGTTCGGTACTGCTTTCTAATTTATTCAAGTATTTAGGCCAGCGGGTAATTGTGAAACTGCGCGCGCGAGTGGTAAAAAACCTGCGCCACGATGTGTACGAACGCGTTACGCAACTGCAACTCGGCTATTTCACCAACGAACGTAAAGGTGACCTCATGAGCCGCATGACGAACGATGTGCAGGAAATTGAAAGCTCCGTGATCAGTACCTTAACCACGGTGGTGCGCGAGCCGATTGCCATTATCGGGTTCTTCATTATTCTGTTTACCATGAGCGTAAAACTGACCTTGTTCACGCTCATTATCATGCCGGTTTCCGGAATTATCATTTCCACGCTTTCCAAAAAACTGAAACGAAAAGCCAAGGAAGGACAACATTCGCTGGGTTCTATTTTATCGTTGATAGACGAAACGCTGGGCGGCATGCGGGTTATCAAAGGGTTCAATGCGCAGCCGTACATCATGCGGAAATTCAACGAAGAGAACGACCGTTACGCCGGCATTGTGCGCTCCATGTTCAACAGCCGCGACCTGGCTTCGCCCCTTTCCGAAGTGCTGGGCGTAGGCGTGGTTACTATCATTTTATACTACGGCGGAAGCCTTGTGCTGAGCAACCAATCCGAGCTTTCGGCAGCAGAATTTATTGCGTACGTGGTGTTTTTCTCGCAGGTATTAGTACCGGCCAAAGCGCTTTCTTCATCGTTCAGCAACATTCAGCGCGGTCTGGTAGCCGGCGAACGCATCCTGGCCATCATTGATACCCAGCCGGCCATTCGTGATAAAGCCGATGCCAAGCAATTACAGCAGTTCCAGAACCAGATCGAATTCCGGAACGTGAGTTTTTCGTATGAAAAGGATACCATTTTAAACAACATCAACCTCACCATTCCGAAAGGAAAAACAATTGCGTTGGTAGGTCCTTCCGGTTCCGGAAAATCTACCTTGGCCGATTTGCTGCCCCGTTTCTACGACCCGACTTCCGGCGAGATCTTAATTGACGGACATAATATACAGGATTGTACGCTGCATTCGGTCCGCGATTTTATGGGCATTGTAACGCAGGAATCCATTCTGTTCAACGATACCATTTTTAACAACATCGCCTTCAACAAAGAAAACCCGACCATGGACGAAGTGGTTGCGGCCGCAAAAATTGCCAACGCCCACGAATTCATCATGCAAACGCCGGATGGCTACAACACGCTGATCGGTGATCGCGGCAGCAAACTTTCCGGCGGACAACGGCAACGGTTGAGCATTGCCCGCGCCGTGCTTAAAAATCCGCCAATTCTTATTCTGGACGAAGCTACTTCTGCATTAGATACCGAAAGCGAAAAACTGGTGCAGCAAGCACTTACGAACTTAATGCAAAACCGCACTTCATTGGTAATTGCGCACCGCCTTAGCACCATTCAGCACGCCGACGAAATTATAGTCATGCAAAAAGGCCAGATCGTAGAACGCGGCACCCACGAAGAACTTTTACTACAAGGCGGCCTTTATTCCAAACTGAACCAGATGCAGGTTACGGCTTAAATTGTTTAATGGCTTAATGGTTAAATTGTTGATTGTTAAAGGATTTAATTAAAAACTGGTAAAACCAGAATATTTCTAATGTGCGGGTTTCTGACCAAATTAAAAACGATATGCTTTTTGCCTGAAAAACTCGTACAGAGCAACAATTTAGCCCTTTAACAATTAAACCATTAAAAAAATAAGTAGCTTTACTTTCCAGATTCCCCTTAAAATTTTAGCCTGATGGAAGCTTTAAGAAAACTTGTGAACATTATCGTGCTGCTTTTCTTAATTTATGCGCTGCTCGTTTTTCTGAACGTGATCAGCACCCAGTACCTCGATAATACTTTTACAGATTTCAGTCCGGAGAACTATTACAAAACCATTTTTGGCATTGCTGCAGGCTTGCTGCTGGTGTATCTGCTGGTTTCCAACATGGGCATTCTGGCTTTAAAACGCGAGCGCACCTTGCTGAACAACCGCATTAACGAGCTGAAAGCCAACCTATACGATCGCCGCGTGGAAGATACCCGCGACCAAACCAGCCAAACGCGTCCGGCTACCAACCCGACTTCCAAACCAGATCCGATCTTTCCGCCCGACAACCTGCAATAGTTTTTTTATCATGACTCACGCCGAACAGATTTTAGCGGAACTAACCGAAGCCCAGCAGGTTCTAAGCACTTTTTTAGCCCAAAAGGATACCGTTTTGCTGATTGAAAAAGCGGCCGGAATAATGGCAGAAACGCTGAAGAACGGCGGCAAAATTTTAAGCTGCGGCAACGGCGGTTCCATGTGCGATGCCATGCATTTTGCCGAAGAACTCTCCGGCCGCTACCGCGAAAACCGCAAAGCTTTAGCTGCTCTTTCTTTGTCAGATTCCGCGCATATCAGCTGCGTAGCCAACGATTACGGTTACGATTACGTGTTCTCGCGCGGCGTAGAAGCGTTTGGCCGCGAAGGCGACGTTTTATTGGCCATCAGCACCAGCGGAAATTCCAAAAACATACTTTTAGCCGCCGAAGCCGCCCAAGAACTAGGCATGAAAGTAGTAAGCTTAACCGGCAAAGACGGTGGCAAATTAGCTGGCTTATCAGACGTAGAAATCCGCGTGCCGCACTTCGGTTACGCCGATCGTATCCAGGAAATTCACATCAAAGTGATCCATATTTTCATGCTGCTTATTGAAAAGCAGCTGGCGTAAAAACCCTTCATTCCTGACTTTCAGGTATATAAAATCTAGCCATTAAACTTATTTGTATTACGAAATTTAGTTCGGCGAAATTTAGCTGACCGCTAATAACTCGTTGCTAATACTTTTCCAATCCAAAACCGTATCGTTTCCCCTTTATTCTCGGTCTGTGGCGCACAGACCAAAGCAATACCGCAAAACTTCAACTCAAAACGCTATTCTTTTTGCACCAAAAACTCAGAAGGGCGCCTGCCACAATAAAAATCACATGGCACGTTTATCTAAAGCGCCTTTAATACTAAAATTCGGCAGATTCATAACAGAATAAAATAACAGCGCAAGTAAGCAATCACCTTCAATTAATGCCTTTCTCAATATGTAACAAGAAGCCTTGAAATGTTATTAAAAAGGCTATACTTATGGTTAATTATCCGCATGGCATTTTCCTGAACTAAGCCATTTAAGAAAGCGTACAAACCAAAGAAAAATATACTTCGCCATTACTTGAAATCTTGCTTTGCTGCTTGCAAACAAGTAGATGGCTTAAAATTAGCTCTCTAAAAAAGCAGCCACGGTTTCCTACAAGTCAGGCTCTGGCTTTAATAACTTCTGATAATAATATCTACCCAAACAAAGCAGGTAGCATAAAAAATTGAATCCAAACATTCAATTTTCAGATCTGTTAAAGAGCACTTCTTCCACCTCCGATCTTCCGAATTTAGGAAAACAAAAAAGGCCGCTACAACTCGACGGCCTTTTAGGGTTATTATTCAGCCTTTCGGCATATACTCTTGATAAGTGCATCATTACCAACAATTGCCACACCTCCCCTTTTACACTTCGCTAAAAGTAAATATGCGCTTTAAGTAAATAGTTGCGGTAAAAAGCTGACCAGGAATAACACTCGCAGAATTGCCCCTTGCAGCATAAGGCATAGTAAATTAATTATTTTTTATGATGAAGAACATATCCATACTTTCATTAATTCTCGCCTCCTTTGGGATGCTTACAGTAGCCTGCGAGAAGGCAGAATTCGAAAAAACCGGCGCAGTTATTTCTTCAACAGCTACAGGCGCAAGATCACCTAATTTATTATATGAAGAAGATATGGAAGGTTCTTCCATTTTCTCTACGGCGCATGCAATTGAGAATTGTGGCACCACCTGGACTTTATCGACAGTAACGAACCCGGCTTACCAGGGTGCAAAGGCTGCCCGCTTCGAGATCCGGAAAGGTCAGCCCCTCGTTTCCAAAGGCATTCGCTCCGAAGTAACCATAATTAAAGGAACAGAATACCCGAATTTCCCGCGCGACATCTGGTATTCTTTTGCAGTCTTTTTCCCCTCGGTAGGTTTTGAGTACGACGATACCCGCGATTGTATTAATCAGTGGTACGAAGACGGAAGTGACGAAACGACGATCCGGGCTCAACAGGACAAATTATTTCTGGAAGTAACGCCGCCTTTAAAGTCATCTACCCTAATGAAGTACGACCTGTTCGGCACAACTTCAAACGCAAACTCAATCAACGGTTTTAATAATATTCCCAAAGATAAGTGGCACCAGTTCGTATTTCACTTCATTCACTCCAAGAATTCGGATGGGCTGATCGAGGTTTGGCGCGATAGCGTAAAGATCCATACAATTCCGGGGCGCAACATACATTTGCAGCTGCCAAAATGGAAAATCGGGATCTATAAATCATCGTTCCAGGACAAAAGCTCCATCCACACCTCCAGAGTGGTATATTACGATAATGTAAGGGTTGGAAATTCGAATGCGTCGTTTACAGAAATGATTGGCGATACGACTAATATTAATCCTCCCCCGCCGCCGCCAACCAATGCCGGAGTGGTGAGTTATACCTTAGTAAATGCATCCACAAATCAGGATATCAAAACTTTAACAGATGGTGAAATTATTAACCGTAATGCGCTGGGTGTTTCTAAATTCAATATCCGCGCGAATACGGCCACAGGCAGCGGCCCGGTAGTAAAGTTTATAATGAGCGGCGCAGTTGCTAAAACCGTGATCACCGATGTAGCGCCTTATGCCTTGTTTGGTTACAAAAATGGCCGTTATAGTGTATGGACAGCGCCTGCTGGTAACTACCGACTAGAAGCCAATGCCTACTTAGGCACGAAGAACAGTCTTGGTGCCGCAACCGGAACCCCGTACGTAATCAATTTTACCATTCAATAATGGCAACCAGCGCTGTTTGATTTTGGATAGCTTACAGATTTACTTCTTAAAACGGTATACTTGCAGTAACAAAAACTCAAAACTATTTCTGCCGGAAATAAAAATTCCTGTACTCCGGAATTTATTTCTTACACCTACTGTTGGCAGACAAATTTTCAGAGAATCTGAATTAAAAACGGTACCCTTCAGAGCAAAAAAAGTATGCTTACCAAAACTTACGGCAGCGCTGTTTTCGGCGTAAACGCGGCCACCATTACCATAGAAGTAAACGTAACGCCTGGCACCAAACTTTTCATGGTAGGCCTCGCCGACAGCGCCGTGAAAGAAAGCGAACAACGCATCGAATCGGCACTGAAACATTACGGGTACCGTATGCCGCGCCAGAAAGTGATCATCAATTTAGCGCCCGCCAACATCCGCAAAGAAGGTTCAGCCTACGATCTGCCTATTGCGCTGGGAATGCTTGCTGCCTCCGAACAAATGCCTGCCGATAGATTAGGGGACTATTTAATTATGGGCGAATTGTCTCTGGATGGTGAACTAAGACCTATAAAAGGTGCGTTGCCCATTGCCATTCAGGCGCGAAAAGAAGGTTTTAAAGGCATTATTCTGCCCGCCCAAAACGCCCGCGAAGCTGCCATTGTGAATAACCTGGAAGTTTACGGCGTTAAGAATATAAAAGAAGCTATTGGTTTTTTCTGGGGCGACGATCCGATTGAAGCGACTAAAATAGATACCCGCGAAATTTTCCAGAGTAACGTAGATAAATACCTCGCCGATTTTGCCGATGTGCAGGGCCAGGAAAATATAAAACGCGCGTTAGAAATTGCCGCCGCCGGTGGTCATAACGTCATTATGGTCGGGCCTCCGGGTGCCGGTAAAACCATGCTGGCTAAACGTTTGCCATCTATTCTACCGCCATTAAGCCTACATGAAGCTCTGGAAACCACCAAAATTCATTCGGTAGCCGGTAAATTGGGCGAAGCTGCTTCTTTGCTTTCTACCCGGCCGTACCGCGCGCCGCACCACACCATTTCCGATGTGGCTTTGGTTGGCGGTGGCGGTAATCCGCAACCCGGCGAAATTTCGCTTTCGCACAACGGCGTTTTGTTTCTGGATGAACTTCCGGAGTTTAAGCGCACGGTTTTAGAAGTAATGCGCCAGCCGCTGGAAGAACGCAAAGTAACCATTTCCCGCGCCAGAATTTCCATCGATTTCCCAGCCAATTTCATGCTCATTGCCAGTATGAATCCGTGCCCCTGTGGCTACTACAACCATCCCGAGAAAGATTGCGTTTGCGGCCCCGGCGTTGTACAGCGTTATCTGAACAAAGTTAGCGGCCCGCTTTTAGATAGAATTGACCTGCACGTGGAAGTAACGCCGGTAACCTTCGATCAGATGACGGAAACCCGCAAAACTGAAAGCAGCGCCGTAATTAGGGAACGTGTAATAAAAGCCCGCGAGGTACAATCAACCCGTTTTCAGGAATTCCCGGAAATTCATGCCAACGCGCTGATGCCGTCGCAAATGGTGAAAGATATTTGCCAGATAAACGAAGCCGGTAAAAAACTGCTAAAAACCGCTATGGAACGCTTAGGACTTTCGGCGCGGGCTTATGACAGAATTCTAAAAGTAAGCCGCACCATTGCCGACCTGGCCGGAAGCGAAGAAATAAGAGTAGAACATTTGGCCGAAGCCATTCAATACCGCAGCTTAGACCGTGAAGGTTGGGCTGGCTAGACAAAAAAATATTGTTCCGCACAACAAAGTAGAAACCGGCTTTTGGCCGGTTTTTTGCGTTCAGGGCCTTCCGAAATGCTCTTAAAATTATGAATTATCCAACAAAACCCAAGCTAAACAAACCAGCGGCGGATAATGTTTGAAATTATTTTTTTTATAAATTTATTTAAATTATTTATAACTATTTTACTTTTAACCCCGTAAATGTTCAAAATATTATTAGATATTTTAAAATACTCTCTCAACCTTACTTCCGAATTGATTATGAAAAAACTATTACTAGGCGCATTCCTGGTACTTAGCGGTATGGCGGTACAAGCGCAGGACATTATTCGTCCATTATCTGTTGGTATTAGAGCAGGAGCCAACATGGCCAACATCCTCAAAGACGGTTCTTCAAGCAAAAGTATTTATGGTGTAAATGCCGGAATAACTGCAAATTACCTCGCCAATAAAAAACATGCAGTCCGGACGGAGCTTTTATATTCCGACAAAGGCTTTGAGCAATCGGAAATTAATGTAAAAAATTCGCTGACGTATCTGGAAATGCCGGTGCTTTATAAACGTTCGTTCTTCTGCTACAGAAAAGGCGGCAATGTGTCGGAACGGAACCGCAAAGGGAATTTCTTTGCATTGGTTGGCCCGCAATTTTCAGTGCTCTTAAACTCTACAGCCGAAATTCAAAACTCAGCGCTGGTTGCTGAAGGCGCTGCCACTACCACCGATCTGTATGCCTACACGCGTCCTTTCGATATCAGTGCCGTTGCAGGCGTAGGTTATTGCCTTAAAAATGGCCTTTCTATAGACGCCCGCTATGCTTTGGGTTTACGCAATCTGCATGGTTCGCCGCACGCACTCATTCCGCAAAATGCTACAAATTCCACTCTTCAACTGGGTATAAGCTATTTAATGCCGGTAAATTTCTAAGAAATAAATTCCTGATCCATACATTAAAAATCTGACCTGAAAGAACTGCTTCGGTTTATATAAAACTGAAGCAGTTTTTTTATGCTTTTCTGCGTAATTTTGCCCCATGATCACGATCCGCGACGCTAAAATATCCGACTTGCCCGAAATTGTGGCAATATACAACTCCACTATTGCCGGCCGCATGGTTACCGCCGATACCGAACCCGTAACGGTAGCAGAAAAAACAGCCTGGTTCGAAAGCCACAACCCGGAAAAGCGCCCGCTTTGGGTAGCTGTGGAAGATGAACAAATAGTAGCCTGGATCAGCTTTAAATCGTTTTACGGCCGCCCGGCATACGACCACACCGCCGAAATTGCGATCTATTTACGGGAAGATTACCGTGGACAAGGCATTGGGCGGGAATTGCTGGAATACATAATTAAACTGAGTCCGAAACTGAAGATCAAGACTCTGCTGGGTTTCATTTTTTCGCACAACGCACCAAGCATCGGTTTATTTGGCAAAGCTGGTTTTACCATCTGGGGCCATTTACCAAAAGTTGCCGAAATAGAAGACAAAGAATATGATCTGCTTATTCTGGGACTGCGCCTGAAAACCGTAGATCCTAACGCTCCGGAAGTTATTCCCGGCCCTTCGCTGAATTAATGAGTGAATGGTTAAATGGTTGAATGGTTGAATTTACTTATCAAAAATAACTCAATCTTTTATTCACAAGCATTATACATTTTTTGTCCCCCTTTGGAGGGGTTTAGGGGGAGGATGTTCACTTTATCTGATAATTCATAAATCAGGAATGCGTGAGTCCTCCCCCTAGCCCCCTCCAAAGGGGGACTTTCTTCCTGGTTGCGTAAAGTCAGTTTTTCAAGCATTCTCCAATTCAAGCATTCAAAACCGATACCCCACCCGATACTCCAGTACATCGGCGGCAAAACCGTGAATCTTGAGATCGAGCGCGGTAAATATTTTGGGAGTGAAGTGGTATTTTAAACCCAACCGTTCGTAATAGGGCGTTCCTGATTTATAAGGCCGGTAAGCGTAAAAACCCAGTTGCGTTTCCAGCGCAAGATCACCGAACCATAATTCATGCCCCAGAAATACGCCTATTTTTTTTGTATCCGGAAAAGGTTTGCCGGTTAACGTAGTATCGGTTTGCTGCTGCACTTTCAGGGAACGATCGTAAAATCCTTCGGCGCCAAAAACCAGGTTACTTTTGCGGTTTAAAGGTTTTGCGGCCGCTAACGATACCGATTGCACAAAATATTTTCTGGTATCCAACGGACCGATCTGTCGCCAGCCGGCGGTTGTGCTTATCGTGTATAGCAGTTTTTTATTGAATTCGGGTAGCGTTTTTGGTTCGGTAATATAAGCCGGAACGGTATGGAAATTGACGCCAAAACTCATGGTTGGAATATTAATGCCCAGGTTCGGTTTTTTAGTTGCGCCGTTGGAATAATGATTCAAGCCTAAACCCAGCAGCAACGAATAATGCGGCGCTACGCGATAATCATATTCGAAACGGGTTTGCAACGCAGCATTTATAGCTGAACTCGCTACGCTGTTTTTATGATTCGTTTCCTGGTCATAGCCTTCGGTTAAATACGCAACACCCAGGCCCAGCCGGTAATTCAATTCGCCTTTTCCGGCGCGCAACAGCGTTTTATTAATGTAGGTGCTGGCCGCAAAAGATCTTCCAAGTTTCGGATTATGGTAATTGAAATACACCAGCGAATAGCCAACTTTCGGGAATTGGTAAAGCTGGTGCCAGGCTTTTTTGCCGGTAGTTTGTTTCTGCACATTCAGCTCAAAACCAGTGGGGTGCGAAACCGCTAAATGTTGCATGAGCGGCGAATGTGCAATTATAAATCCGCCGTGAGCATACGCACCAAAAATACAGGGTTGTGCCGCCTGCTGCGCAAAAACCCCAATGCTGATCAAGGCAAAAAACAAAATAAGGCAAACGCGCATGCAGCTAAACTAAATCTCAGACAATTTCAGCATTACGGGCTAGAAACCCAAATCGAGGCTAACCGACAAGGCAGAATCATAAAATACCATTGCCAGAACCACAAATTCCGCAATTCGCATATTCGATCATTTTTAACTCACGTATAGTCCAGAAAAACGCTATCTATTTTTATGAAAAAACTACTTTTGCTGGCGCTGCTGGCATTTTCCGGGGTTGAAGCTATGGCCCAGGATTTCCGGTTTGGAGCCAAAGGCGGTTTAAATTATTCGGGACTAACCGCTAAAGGCATAAACGAAAAAGGTTTTGATAACAAGTTGGGCTGGCATGCGGGCCTAATGGTGAATATCCAATATCCCGGCAATACCTGGTTCTCCATTCAGCCGGAATTACTTTACACCCGAAAAGGCTATGAAAATTTCAGCGACCCGGTAGAAATAAGAGACGGACAACAGAATTTACTTTATACCGAGCAACAGGGAGGCATCGTGCGGCTTAATTACCTGGAATTACCGATAATGCTCAATTTTAAATTAGGGCTTTTGATCTTTGAAGCCGGCCCGCAGCTTTCTTACCTGGTTGGTTACCACAACGATGCTTTTATTACGCAAACCTTCCCCGATGGGTCCGATAGCAGCACCGACAGCCCCATACGCCAATATAGCCAGGACAGGCTTCATAATTTCGATTTTGGTTTGGCTGGCGGTTTGCGGCTAGAGGGTTCTAACGGCGCAGCCTTGGGCATTCGGTATTCGCAGGGTTTCCGGAAACTGGACGATGCCGACACACTGGCGCCCGGCGTTCCGGCTGCTCCCAATGCCCGAAACCAGGTTTTGCAGCTCTATGTATCGTATTTAATTCCTGAATAATTCTCAGACAAAGGTTGTATTTTGGGAAGTTCACCTCCTGAAACCTCATCAAAACCGTCCAAGCATTGCAACACCTAAAAGGTGGGTTTCCAGACAATTACACCACAAAAATTAGAAGTTTAATATATTTCTAAAAAAAAATATTACCAAATATCAATATAATTTTTGCAACTCTATTCCCCGATTACGTATAGATAGCAGAAATACAATTACACCAATAGTCAAAATAAAACTAATTATTACACTAAATTCTATTACTATGAAAAAGGCGTTACTATTAATTGTAGCAGTTTTTGCTTTCAGCTTTGCCAATGCCCAAGGCTTCAAATTCGGGGTGAAAGGCGGCGTAAACTACTCTACTGTTTCCGGCGGCGATAAAGAAGATTTCTTTGGCGATCCGGATTACAAAACCAGCTACCACTTTGGTATTTCCACCCTGTATGAGATCGACGATTTCTGGGGCATTAAACCGGAATTACTTTACACTTCTAAAGGCTACCAGTTGAACAATAAATTCGATAACGAACTTGGTGGCACTACCGATCTGGAAGTTAAAACAAACCTGAACTACATTTCCCTGCCAATTCTGCTGAACATTAATGCCGGTGGCTTATACTTTGAACTGGGACCTGAACTGGCTTATTTAGCAGCAGCAACCGGCGAGGTAAAAGTTGATAAAAGAGATGCCAACGACAACAAAATTAACGACGATAAAAATGAATACCAGATTGACGAAGATGCTTATGCTGGTTTCGATTTTGGCTACGTAGCCGGTATTGGTTACCAGTCTGACATGGGTTTAGGCATTGGTCTGCGTTACAACGGCGGTGCTAAATCTATTTTCGACACCAAAGACAGCGAAGAACCGAACGTTAAAAATTCTAACTTCATGCTTTCTTTAAGCTGGATGTTTGGCGGCAACTAAAAACGCTATCCTTTCCGCTTCAAAAACCCGAACCGCTCCACCCGGCTCGGGTTTTTGCTTTTTTAGAACATTTAAACTTTTCCCGCCGGAAAACGCTATGATTTTGGCCCGAAAAACCCGTAGCTTACTTCCTGCGTTTGCCCAATATTACCCGCAAAAAACGAGTATCTTTGCAGCCAGAAACAGAAACTGATTCCGATTGAAAGTAGCCGATTTTCTTCAACTTTACCGCCACGACGGGCTGGTGCAAACCATTGCCGAACACCTTCGCACGTCTGAAAAAAGCCGTTTGCAAATTAAAGGGTTAGTTGGCAGTCAGGATGCCGTGTTGGCTTCCGCGCTTTACACCGCCGCCGATCACCACAATATTTTCATACTCCACGATAAAGAAGAAGCCGCCTATTTTTTAAGCGATCTGCAAGCTTTGGTCGGCGACCAGAAAACGCCTTTGCTTTTCCCTACTTCCTACAAAAAAGCGTACCAATTCGACGAAACCGAAAACGCCAACATTCTCATGCGCGCCGAAGCCCTGAATCAGCTCAGCGCGCGCCACCCCAAAGGCGAATTAATTGTAACGTATCCGGAAGCGCTCACCGAAAAAGTGATCAACAAAAAATCGCTGGTTGCCAATACGTTCGGGGCGAAAGTCGGCGAAAAACTGGACAGCAATTTTCTTTCCGAACTGCTGGCAACCTACGACTTTGAGCGCACTGAATTTGTTTACGAACCGGGTCAGTTTGCCATTCGCGGCGGCATCATCGATATTTTTTCCTACGCCAACGATTTGCCGTATCGTTTGGAATTGTTCGGCGACGAAATTGAAAGCATCCGTACGTTCAACCCCAACACGCAGCTTTCGGTAGAAACCAAAAAGCAGATTTCCATCATTCCGAATGTTCAGACGAAGCTTTTACAGGAAACCCGCGAATCGTTTTTAGCTTTCCTGCCGGAAAACACGCGCTTGTGGTTTAAAGATGTGCGGCAAACGCTGGAAGTAATTAAAGACCAGTTCGACAAAGCGGCCCAAGCTTTTGAGCAAATGTTACAGGAAAGCAGCGGCGTGCAAATTGTTTCGAACCCGGAACAACTTTTTGAGAACGGCAAAGACTTTAAAAAGCAACTGGAGAACTTCGATATCCTGGAATTCGGCAAGCGTTTTTACTTCAAAGAAGCTACCATTTTTCCGTTCCCCGGCCATCCGCAACCGTCGTTCAACAAAGATTTCGGCCTGCTGGTAAAAAACCTGCATGAGAACCAGGCGAAAGATTACGTTAACATCATTGCTGCCGAATCGCCGAAACAGATCGACCGTCTCACCACCATTTTCGATGAGCTTGATCACGACGTACGTTTCCAGCATCTATTAATTTCCCTGCGCGAAGGCTTTATCGATGATCAGTTGAAACTGGTTTGCTACACCGATCACCAGCTTTTCGAACGCTTCTACCGCTACAAAGACAAACCGAAATTCAGCAAAAATAAGGCGCTTACTTTAAAAGAACTCCGAACGTTACAACCCGGAGATTACGTTACGCACCAGGATTACGGTATCGGAAGATTCGCCGGTCTGGAAAAAGTAGACGTAGGCGGAAGATTGCAGGAAGCCATTCGGTTGGTTTACCGCGACGACGATCTTTTGTACGTTTCCATTCATGCGCTGCACAAGATCAGCAAATATTCCGGCAAAGAAGGCACGCCGCCAAGCATGAGCAAACTGGGTTCGCCGGAGTGGGAAAACAAGAAAAGCAAGGTCAAGAAAAAAGTTAAAGACATTGCCGAAGAACTCATAAAACTCTACGCCAAACGCAAAACCGCGCCCGGTTACGCTTTTACTTCCGATGGATTTTTGCAAGCCGAACTCGAATCTTCTTTCATTTACGAAGACACCCCGGATCAGGCTAAAGCTACCGAAGACGTAAAAGCCGACATGGAACAACCGCACCCGATGGATAGATTGGTTTGCGGCGACGTAGGTTTCGGTAAAACGGAAGTTGCGATACGCGCGGCCTTTAAGGCGGCCTGCGACGGAAAACAGGTTGCCGTGCTGGTACCAACTACCATTCTGGCCATGCAGCACTACAAAACCTTCCGCGACCGTTTGGAGAAATTCCCGATCACGGTGGAGTTTGTGAATCGCTTTAAATCGCCGAAGCAGGTAAAAGAAACGCTCAAGCGCGTAGGTGAAGGAAAAGTAGATATTCTGATAGGCACGCACCGCATAGTAAGCAAAGATGTGAAGTTCAAAAACCTGGGCTTAATGGTGATCGATGAGGAACAGAAATTCGGCGTAAAAACGAAGGAAAAGCTGAAAGAAATGCGCGTGAACGTCGATTCTTTAACGCTTACCGCCACGCCAATTCCGCGTACGTTGCACTTTAGTTTAATGGGCGCGCGTGACCTGAGCGTAATTGCTACGCCACCGCCCAACCGCCAGGGCGTTCAGACCGAATTACACGTTTTTGATGAAGTAGTGATCCGCGATGCCATTAGCTACGAACTGAAACGCGGCGGCCAGGTTTTCTTTGTGCATAACCGCGTGAAAGACATCGATGAAATTGCGAACTTAATCCTGAAACTCGTGCCGGATGCCAAAGTTACCTTCGCGCACGGGCAGATGGACGGCGACACGCTGGAAAAACGCATGATGCAGTTCGTAGATCATGAATACGACGTACTGGTTTCCACCAACATCATCGAGTCCGGGCTGGATATTCCCAACGCCAACACCATTATTATTAACCGGGCGCACATGTTCGGTTTGAGCGATCTGCACCAGATGCGGGGCCGTGTGGGAAGAAGCAACAAACGGGCTTTCTGCTATCTGCTCACGCCGCCGGTTTCCGGGTTGCCTTCCGATGCCCGCAAACGTTTGAGTACGCTGGAAGAATTCTCCGATCTGGGCGATGGCTTTAAAGTGGCAATGCGGGATTTGGATATTCGCGGCGCGGGAAATTTACTGGGCGGCGAACAAAGCGGTTTTATCAACGATCTGGGTTTCGATATGTACCACAAAATTCTGGACGATGCGGTGAAGGAACTGAAAGAGGGCGAATTCCGCGAACTGTTCCAGACCGATGTGGACAAGCTGAACGAATTCCTGGATTTGGTACGCGAATGCAGCATAGAAACCGACCTGGAAGTTTTGATCCCGGAAACGTACGTAGCCAATATTTCGGAGCGTTTGAATTTGTATAGCAAGCTCGATAACGTAAAAGACCGGGAAAGTCTGGAAAAACTTCAGGCTAGCATTATCGACCGGTTTGGAGCGTTGCCAAGAGAAGTGGTGCAGCTTATCGAGATCGTAAAACTCCGGTGGGATGCGCAGGAAATGGGTTTTGAGAAACTGACCATTAAGCGCGAAACCATGAAAGGCTACTTGCCGGCCGAAAACAACGAAAAATATTTCCAGTCGGAAACCTTTGGCCGTGTATTAGGTTATGTTCAGGCGCACAGCAAATCTTCGAGGCTTAAAGAAAGCAAAGACAAGCTCATTGTGATCTTCGACAGCGTAAAAACCATAAAGGCAGCCCGGGAAATTTTTGCAGAATTACTGGAAAAACGCTAGGGCTTTTAACGATAAAAAGTGGCCTGTTCACGGAAAAGCAGTATACTAAACAGCTGATAATTAAAAATATAAAATTTTACTATCTTAGACTTATAGTTTTATTGCTTTTCACATATCACACTATTAACACAAAGTGATTATTTTAGCATTGCCAAATTACGCCTTCTCAAGAAATGGTTATTTAGCCGGTTCACTATGCAAACCCATACTACTGCTGCAATAGATTACCACACCCTGTTTGCTTCGCTTCCAGGCTTATATCTTATCCTTTCACCCGAACTCACCATTCTCGATGCCTCGGATACGTATCTGAAAGCGACGCTAACTGAACGACAAAACATTAAAGGGAAGCATATTTTCGAGGTTTTTCCGGATAACCCTGAAACCCCGGAAGCAAATGCGACAAACAACCTGGGAAGATCGCTGCAACAGGTTCTGAAACGTCGCAAGCCGCATTCTATGACTGTGCAGCGCTACGATATTCCCCGGCCGAAAAGCATTGGCGGCGGTTTTGAAGAACGCTACTGGCTGCCTACCAATTACCCGGTACTTGATGGGCAGGGCAGACTGCTTTACATTGTGCACCAGGTAATAGACGTTACCATGCAGCAAATGGCCCAAAACTACATTCAGAACAACCGCGAACGCATTGAAATTCTGGCTCAGGCCAATTACGATGTGATCTGGGATGTAGACCTGCTGAGTAACCATATCTGGTGGAGTGAAACCCTGAAAGATGTCTTCGGATACGACATTCATGACCTGCCTTTTAACGAAGACTGGGCTGAATGCGTGCACCCGGAAGATCAGGAACGCGTGGTAACCGGCATGACCGCTGTAATTGAAAAAGGGGGTAAAACATGGACCGACAGTTACCGTTTCCGGCGCAAAGACGGCACTTACGCCAACGTAATGGAACGCGGCTATATTCTGCGCGACGAAACGGGTATTGCTTACCGGATGGTAGGTTCTATGTTCGATATTACCAAACAGGTTAGCACCGAGCAACAACTTAAAGATAGCAACGAACGTTTCCGCCAGTTACTCGATTCGCTGCCAAACCTGGCGTGGTATTCTGAGCCAGGCCATGGCCCGGGCAAAGGCATAAAGTATTTAAATAAGGCCTGGTATGCCTACACCGGTTTGCCCGAAACCTTATTGGGCGGCGGTGAAAAAGTGATCCATCCGGAAGACCTGGCAGGGGTTACCAAAATGTGGACCACATGTGTAGAGAAGCAGGAAGTTTACGAACAGGAGATCCGGCTGATGAATATGCGTACCGGCGAATATCGTTGGTTCCTTTCAAGAGCCGTACCTGTTTGCGGCGAAAATGGCATTATTTCGTTATGGCTGGGCACCTGCACCGATATTGACGATCAGAAAAAAGCCATTGAGCATAGCCAGAAACTTATTGCCGAACTGGAAGAAAGCAAAAGCCATTTCAAACAGATCATCAACGCCATTCCGCAACTGATCTGGACAACTTTTGCGGATGGCTCGCCCGATTATTTTAACCAGCGCTGGGCCGATTATACGGGCCTTTTAATGATCAATAATAATTCAGATATCTGGAAAAGACTGGTGCATCCAGAAGATATTGAACACTTAAAAGCCTGTTGGCAAAATGCGCTCCAAACCGGAAAATCTTTTAATGCAGAATACCGCATAAAGGGCGCCGACGGTAATTATAAACGGTTTTTAAGCCAGGCCCGGCCGTTGCATAATGCAGCCGGGAAAATTGAAAAATGGTTTGGCACCTGCACCGAAATAGAAAATAATGACAGTTGCTGATCTTACTGTAACGCTCATTCAACCAGAACTTTCCTGGGAAAACCGGGCAGAGAATCTCAGGCTTTTAACGCAAAAAATTTCTGCGATAACCGAACCGACCGATCTGATAATCCTGCCCGAAATGTTTACCACCGGTTTTAGCATGAACGCCGGAAAACTCGCCGAAAACATGGCCGGGCAAACGGTAAACTGGCTTCTGGAAATGGCTAAAATAAAGAATGCAGCAATTTGCGGCAGCATCATTATCCAGGAAGAAAACCAGTATTACAATCGCTTGCTTTGGGTGCAGCCCGACGCCCGGATATTTACTTACGACAAACGTCATTTATTCCGGATGGCGCATGAAAACGGTAGCTTTTCGGCCGGAAAAAGTAAACTGATCGTGCCTTGGAAGGGCTGGAAAATTTGCCCGTTGGTCTGCTACGATCTGCGTTTCCCGGTTTTCAGCCGGTGGACCAAACAGGAACCTTATGACCTGCTGCTTTACGTAGCCAACTGGCCTGAAAAACGCGCAGCCGCCTGGAAAACCTTATTGCCCGCCCGCGCCATCGAAAACCTGAGCTACTGCATTGGCGTGAACCGCGTAGGCAAAGACGCAAACAACATCCAATATTCCGGCGATTCTGCCATCTGCACGCCGCAAGGCAATACTTTTTTTCTACCTTCCCATACCGAAGCTGTTCACACCCAAACCTTGAGCCACAACGACCTGGAGAATTTCCGGCAACGTTTTCCGGCATTTGAAGATGCTGATGCGTTTGAATTGCAATAAAAAAACGGTACACTTTTCAATTAAGAAAGTGTACCGTTTCTGACTTTTTAAGGCTAAAACCCTACCGTTTTTTAAAGCACTTTTTCATGCTGAAACAATAGCGTTTTATTTGTTAACCACAAACGTGCGGCCCGTAGAACGGAAATCTTTGGTAGCAATTTTCAGGAAATACACGCCAGGTTTCAGGCCCGCAACGTTAAGCTGATGCTGTTTGCCGAAGCCATTGGTCTTAATAGAAACTTCACGGCCGGCAGCATCAAAAACAACAATTTCCACATTTTCGGCGGCGGTAATATTTACTATTTCTTTGGCCGGGTTCGGATATACGTTCAGTTTGAGATCGGCAGCAAAGTTTTCTTTCACCCCTAACTGCACGGTGCTGTTGTTTTTCAGAAATACCACACCGCCGCCGCTGGTACCAATTACCGCTTCCGGCTTCGAATCGCCATCCAGATCGGCGAAAGCAGAATAGAGCGACTGCCCGAATTTGCTTGGCTCGTACACATTATTTATAGTGTTTAAAAGCACATCCGTATAAGCTGTAAAATTACCGGTCAGGTTGCTCATCACGTCCGAATAAACTTCTATCCGGCCACTATTCGCTACCGTTACCATATCCACTTTGCCGTCGTTGTTCATATCAATAATGGTAGGCTGAATATCTCTGTAAGGGAAATCCCACGGAATACCGCCAAAATCAGCATCTTCTATTTTCCACGACTGATAGCTGGTAGCATCAGCACCTACCCGCTTGTAATACCGAATCACGCCAGGGTTTGGCAGCGATGGTGGTTGGGTATACGTTCCTAAAAGCAGATCCAGGTCGCCATCGCCATCCATGTCGTAAAACAACGGCGAATCGTAGCCTTCGGTATCTAAAGCCATGCGTACCTGGTTGGCGCGCGAAAACTGATAAGGCAGGTTTGGCTGCGCCTGGTTCGGAATAAAATCTACGTAGGAGGCCGCGCCGCTGCTATGCAGATATTTGATGATCAGGTCTTTGCTGCCGTTGCCATCTACATCGCCAAACTGCAGTTTAATATCTTTAATATCTGCCTGGCTAAATTGCAGGTAATCCGGATCGGTAAGCTTGAAGATCGGGTTGGTGGCCGTTCCTACGTTGGTAAACAAACTAACCGTACTCAGAAACTGATTCTGACGCGTATCGGCGTAATTTCCGATCAGTAGATCCTGATCGCCGTCAGCATCAATATCGGCAAAAACCGGGCGGGACCATTCGCCCACATCAATCATTTTATCTTGTAGGAAATTGTCTTTCTGGTAAACAAAAACCGGCGCCGCACCCGCAACAGCCATGTTCTTATAGAACCAGGACGTTTTGCTCATACCAACTTTCTCAACTTTATTATTATCGATAAAAGGCGCTACCAGCAGGTCTTTAACGCCATCAAAATCCACATCTTCGAAATAAGATGCCGGATAATTATGAACAACAGCCTGCGTGGTATTAGGCGGGTAAACGGAATTTAAACTCGCATTATTCATGCTGGCTAAAGCCGAGGTTCCGATATTGGTCATCTGCACCAGATCGGAGCACATATCGGTACCTACCAGAATGTCTTTATCGCTGTCATTATCCAGATCTAAAGCCAGAATGGAAGCACCGCCGCCGTGGTTCGTGCCGTTGGTTTTGCAGTTAGAAGCATTGTTGAAAGTAAAGGAATTGCAAAGTCCGGCATTGGTGCAACGGCGGATACCGGCCCAGCTCATCGCGTCTTTCGTAAACCGGAGGCTATCGTTGTTATTAAATAATTCCTGGCTCTTGTTTTTGAAGTGATACACAAAAGTGCCGTCATTTTCATCGAAACTCAGAATATCCAGGTCACCATCGCCATCGATGTCTGCAATAGCCGGCAAAGTGTATGTACCGGTAAGCATGGCGTCGTTCTTGCCGTAAGTATCCTGTTTCAGAAACCGCTTTGGCCCGAAAGTTACCGGGCCGCCAGCCGGGGTAATATTCTGGTAAACTACCAGGCCTAAAGGTTCCACTGAAAAAATATCTTTCTTGCCATCGCCATCATAATCGCGCAACAGCACCCAATGATCCAGCTTGGCCGGAAAAAATGCTTCGTACTGCGGCGCCGGCTTCCACTGCCAGGTTCCGGTAGAATTATCGGCTAAAAACGTGTTGGAGCGCGTATTTTCCCGGTCGAAAATGTAAAGATCTTCTACCCCATCCTGGTTCAGATCGATCCGGGAAAAAACTGGGGAGTTCAGGCCGCCTACCCAACCATGTTTTAAGGTATCGGTTCCAATTACTATTTTTACATCGTTCTTCTGCTCAAACAAAAAACCCTGCTGCGCATACGCATTGGTAAAGAACAGCAGTAACATGGCGGTAAAACAGTGTTTCATAACGGCTTGAATATAAATTTCGACTTATAAAATTAACAAATAATGGCGGAAAGCATTCCCTCTCTCTATAAAAAATTCCTGACCTGCGATTTCGTAAGTACCGATTCCCGCGCGGATCAGCAGAATTCCATGTTTTTCGCGTTGAACGGCCCGAATTTTAAAGGTGCAAAATTCGCCCAAGCGGCACTGGAAAAAGGCGCCCGCTACGCTATTGTAGAGGACGAAGAAATGGCCTCCGACCGTTGCCTGTACGTGGAAAATACTTTGGAAACATTGCAGCAGCTTGCCCTTTATCACCGCAAACATCTTAGCATTCCGGTTATTGGCATTACGGGCAGCAACGGCAAAACCACCACCAAAGAGCTCACCAACGCTGTTTTAAGCCGGAAATTCAATACGCTTTATACCATCGGCAACCTGAACAACCATATTGGCGTGCCCCTTACCTTGATGCGCATAAAACCCGAACACGAAATGGCCATTATTGAAATGGGTGCGAACCACGAAGGCGAAATTGATATGCTTTGCCGCATTGCTTTACCCACGCACGGCATTATTACCAATATCGGGAAAGCGCATTTAGAAGGTTTCGGCAGCCTGGAAGGCGTGGCGCGAGGCAAAAGTGAACTTTACCGGTTTGTAGATGAAACGAAAGGCACCATTTTTCTGAATACCAACTCCGACCATTTGCAACGCATGAGCCGCCGCATCGAAAACAAGATTACATACCCGAATACCGGCGATTATCTTCATTTCGAATTGCTGGAAACCAGCCCGAATATTATTTTCCGTGACGAAGCCGGGCAGGAAGTAAAAACCCATTTAATGGGCTCGTACAACTTCGACAACATTGCCGCGGCAGCCTGTATCGGGAAATATTTTAATGTGCCGGCAGAAAAAATAAACGAAGCGTTAGCCAATTACATTCCGGCCAATAACCGCTCGCAGATCATAGAAAAGAACTCGAATTTTATTTTGCTCGATGCCTATAACGCTAACCCAAGTTCCATGGAAGCGGCCATTAAAAACTTTGGCAGCAGTGCCGGAAGCCCGAAAGTTTTAATTGTCGGCGATATGTTTGAATTAGGCAACGAAAGCGAAACGGAACACCGGAAATTAGGCGAACTGATCGCGGCGCAGCCTATAGAAACGGTATGGTTATGTGGCAAAGAAATGGCCGCTGCGGCAAAGGCCAACTCCAATATCAAACATTTTGCAACCAAAGCTGAACTGGAAAATTACCTGCAGCAAAATCCGGTAAAAAACAGCTATTTACTGATCAAAGGTTCGCGCGGCATGGGTCTGGAAACGCTATTGAATCTGCTGTAAAAAGTAACAGGCAATTCCTATTCAGCAGTTGTACATAAATTAAAAAAGCAAAAGCCCGGCACAGCAGTACCGGGCTTTTTAAATGGCATCGTTTTGAAGCGTAAAAGTCAGAAGACCGAACGCCTGAAATTAGAACGCGGAAATAAATCCTTCTAAACCTGGCAGAACCTGGTCTTTCTCCGATACGATCGGGTCTGTTACGTTCCAGTCAATATTTAGCGCAGGGTCGTTCCAGAGCAAACCGCCCTCCGATTCTTTGTTGTAATAGTCAGAGCATTTGTAGAAGAATGTAGTATTGTCTTCCAGGGTTAAAAAACCGTGCGCAAAACCCGCCGGAATAAAAAGCTGGTTGCTTTGCTCGGCGTCTAAAACCACTTTTAAATGCTGGCCATACGTCGGAGAACCTTTGCGGATATCTACCACCACATCCAGCGCTTTACCGGAAAGTACACGCACCAGTTTCGCCTGGGCAAAAGGCGGTTTCTGAAAATGCAGACCACGCAAAACATTCTTTACAGAAAACGACTGGTTGTCCTGCACAAATGCCACATTCACGCCCAGTTTTTCCAAAGCCTGGCGGTTATACGATTCCATGAACCAGCCACGTTCGTCGCCGAATTTTTTTGGAGTATATTCTATTACGCCTTTTAAATGATGCTCTTTATATTCCATGTAAGTTAAATTTTGCTTTTAGTTTTGAAGGCCGAAACCCTAGCGTTTGGCGTTTGCAATCTGTTGAATTGCTTTAAAATATTGCCCGATCACGTGCTTTTCGTCGAATTTATCGAGGGCTAAAGTTCGGCTGGCCTTTCCCATTTGCTGTAATTTTTCTTCCGGCAGCAGCAATACTTTTTCCATTTTAGCTGCCAGGTCTTCGCCGCTGCGCACTTCACAAAGGTAGCCGTTCTGGTTATCTATTACCGTTTCTTTGCAGCCCGGCACGTTGGTAGTTACAATGGGTTTACCCATAGCCGCAGCTTCTAAAAGCGTTTTTGGTGTGCCTTCGCGGTAGCTGGGTAAAACTACGCAATCGGCCTCAGCAATTACGGAAGCTACATCGTCGGAAGTGCCTAAATATTCTATCTCGCCGTTTTTTATCCAGTCCAGAAATGCTTCCCGCTTTATTCCAATATTTCCGGCTTCGTCGAAAGAGCCAAGCAGCTGAATTCTGATCTCCGGATATTTAGCTTTCAGCTTTTTCGCCGCTTCCACAAATTCCACAATGCCTTTTTCGTAAAGCACCCGCGAGATCATCAGGAAACGAAAATCCTGATGGCGCACGAAATTTTCAGCTGGTTTAAAACGCACCGTATCGATGCCGGAACCGGGTAAAACTTCGGTAATTTTTTCGGAAACCAAATTATGTTCGAGGAAAAGCTGACGGTCGTCGTTGTTCTGAAAAAACACTTTAACCGGAAACAGAAAAGCGAATTTATACAAAGCCAAAGCTACCTTCGAAACCAGGTTCTTTACAATAAAAACCGTTCCCAAACCCGAAACATTGTTAATAACCGGAATACCGGCAAGTCTGGCAGCCAGCGTTCCGTAAATATTCGGTTTTATGGTGTATTGCAGAATTACGTCGGGCTTAACGGTTTTGTAAATGCTATGGAATTGTTTGATGAGCAGCAGATCCTTTACCGGATTGGTGCCTTTATTTTCCATTTCTACGGGCACGTATTGCAGGCCGGCGGCTTCCAGTTTTTCTGAATAAGCATCGCGCGGCGCAATGGCCACTACTTCATGTCCGGCCGCCATCAGGGCTTTGGCCAGGCTCATCCGGAAGTTAAAAATGTTCCAGGAAGTATTTATTACAATGGCGATGCGCATAAATCTCGGTTTTACAGCTGGCAAAGATACAGAATGTGTGGCAGCCACAAATTAAACAGTCATATTTAAAGCCCGAACAACGCAATTTTTTACCGGAATTTGGGCGTGTGCGTTCTTTGCAGTAGCTTAGCTGCCAATACCAAGTTTTAAGCCGAAATATTACGGAATTATGCCAATTACCGCTTTTATGCACAGCCACGTTTTAGTGGTAGTCCTGTTCCTGATCCTGTTCATTATTAAAGCGTTCATGCTTTTCACCAATAAAATTCAGGCGCTGGAAAATCTGAAAAGAAAAACCAAAGTGCTCGACATGATTTTCGGTACGCTTATTTTGGTTACCGGCGGCTATTTAATGTTCCAGTACAACGGCATTCCTACCTGGCTGATCACGAAAGTTGTATTGGTGCTGGTTGCTATTCCGCTGGCTATTATCGGACTGAAAAAGCTGAATAAACCTTTGGTAGCCCTCGCGCTCATCATTTTTCTTTATGTATATGGCGTGGCCGAATCCAAAAGCCTGAACATGAAAAAACCTACGCCAGCCGCCATGACCGAAACCCCGGAAGCAACTGTAACGGAAGAAAACGGTATGATTTCGGAAGAAAAAACTGCTCCGGCCATTACCGCCGAAATGAGCGAAACCGCTTTAGCCAACGCCAAACAAATTTACGTGCAGCAGTGCGAAAGTTGCCACGGTTTTGATGGCAAAAAAGGCCTGAACAACGCGACAGATCTTTCTGGCAGCACACTGAGCCTGGCCGAAAGAAGAGATGTGATTCTGAATGGCCGTGGTTTGATGCCGGCTTTTAAAGGACAGATCACGGAGCAGGAAGCCGAAGAAATTGGTGCTTTCACGCAAATGCTGGCGCAATAACTTCCGGCCAATATTTACGTTTTAAAACTACTGCCGCCGGTTCTAAAAGCCGGCGGCTTCATTTCAGACAAAAATTCGTTCACGCAAGCCGGAGCCTTTTTAAATTTTCAGAAAAGCCCGGCCAAGCGGAACTTTTACCAACATTATGGCCAAACAAAGATCTTACGAAACCGCCAAAGAACAGGAAACCGCCGTGCTTGTAGCCGTAACCCGCAAACAGCAGGCCGAAGATAAAACGCAGGAATATTTAGACGAACTCGCATTTCTGGCCGAAACCGCCGGCGCCAAAACGCTACACCGTTTCACGCAAAAACTCGAAAAACCCGATATTAAAACGTTTGTTGGCTCGGGTAAACTGGCGGAAATAAAAGCGTTAGTAAAGCAGCACAACGTAGATATGGTGATCTTCGACGATGACCTGAGCCCTTCGCAGCTGCGCAACCTGGAAACCGAGCTGGAAGTTAAAATTGTGGACAGAAGCTTACTGATCCTGGATATTTTTGCGTTGCGCGCGCAAACTGCCCAAGCCAGAACCCAGATTGAAATGGCACAATATCAGTATTTATTGCCCCGCCTTACCGGTTTATGGACTCACTTAAGCAAGCAAAAAGGTGGTATTGGTATGAAAGGTCCGGGGGAAACCGAAATTGAAACGGACAGACGAATTGTACGCGAACGCATCTCTTTGCTGAAGGAAAAACTCAAGACCATCGACAAGCAGAATTTCCAGCAACGCAAAAGCCGCGAAGGCATGGTGCGCGTGGCGCTGGTGGGTTATACCAACGTAGGCAAATCTACCATCATGAATCTGCTTTCGAAATCGGAGGTTTTTGCGGAAAACAAACTGTTTGCAACCGTAGATGCCACCGTAAGAAAAGTAGTGTTTAACAACATTCCTTTTCTGCTTTCCGATACCGTAGGTTTTATAAGAAAATTACCAACCAAACTGATCGAGAGCTTTAAATCTACTTTAGATGAAGTGCGCGAAGCCGATCTGCTGGTGCACGTGGTAGATATTTCGCATCCTTCGTTTGAAGAACACATTGCCGTGGTAAATAAAACGCTGGAAGAAATTCAGGCCGGCGACAAACCTACTTTATTGGTCTTCAACAAAATAGACCAGTACCGCGAACAGGAAATGGAAGAGCTGAACGACATGGGAACCGGCGCTGAAAAACCTACCATTCAGGAATTACGCGCTACTTATATGGCCAAAATGCATAACCCGGCCATCTTCATTTCTGCTACCAACCGCCAGAATATAGACGAGCTGCGCGATGAACTTTTTAAGCGCGTGGAAGAACTGCACATGCAACGCTACCCGAATTATTTGCCGCAACAGGAATATTAATTCCGGCCGTTTATTTTCACTTTTTTACTGCAAAACGCTACCATTTTTCAGGGCAAAAGTGGTAGCGTTTTCAGTTTCATAACACTGTTCAATACTTATAATAAAATAAAAAGCTGTTCCTGGCAATTCTATAAAAATATTGCTAACCAATTTCATTTTATTGAAGTAACTTGCATGCCCAGAAAATTCTTATCTTAACCTAATTGTATAGTCAACTGACTTTACTGCTTTCAGACTTATGGATTTTTTTAATCTTTTCGCGAATATTCCGGGAACCATGGTTGTGGTTTCGCCTGAGCTTAAAATTCTGGCCGCTACGGATGCCTATTTAAAACTTACCATGCGCAAGCGGGAAGATATTATAGGCAAACATTTCCTGCTGGAAGCTTTTCCGGATAGCCAGGTTTCTTATGAAGACAACCCGGTGCGGAAATCGCTGGAGAAAGCGCTGCAAACCAAACAGACTGATTACATGGATGTTATCCGATATGGCATTACCCGTTCGGAAGAAGATGGCGGCGGCGTTTACGAAGGTTATTGGGAAGCTTCGCACACACCCGTGCTCGACGCGAACGGCAACGTGGAATACCTGATCCAGCACACCAGTGATGTAACCGAACGCGAAAAAACCAAAATCGCGCTTTCCGTTACTGAAAATAAATTCCGGTTTATGGCCGAAACGTTGCCGCAACTGGTTTTCACGCTTAGCCCGGAAGGGAACATTACTTACCTGAACCAGCGCTGGGCTACTTATTCGGGCGTGAACACCGAAGACCTGATGCATAATAAGCGCTGGAATGAAATTTACGACGCAAAAGAGCTGGAAAGCATCGTAAAAAAATGGTCCGAAAATTTTAATAAAGGCCAGGATATTCAGTTGGAAGTGCGCAAACGCAGCAAAGACGGGCAGTACCGTTGGTTCCTGTGTAAAAGCCAGCCCATGCGCGACGAACAAGGCAACATTATTATGTGGGCCGGCAGCTGCACCGATATTCATGACATGCGCCAGATGGTGCAGGAATTATTGCAAAGCAACGAGCAGATGTCCGCTCTTTCTGACCAGGTGCAAATAGCTTACAAACAAGCCGAAACGGAACGCAAAACGCTGGAAAACCTGATCATGAAAGCGCCGGCATTTTTCTGTTTGCTCGATGGCCCGGATCACCGCTATAAATTGGTAAACGATAAATATCAGCAGCTTTTCCCGAACCGCCAACTGGAAGGCCGTACCGTAGCCGAAGCCGTGCCGGAAGTAGTAGAACAAGGTTTTATTGATATACTGGATAATGTTTACAATACCGGTAAAGAGTTTATTGCCGAAGAAATTCCGGTAAAATTAGACCTGCACGATACCGGTAAAATAGACGATGTGTACCTGAACTTTATTTACCAGGCTCTTTACGACGATACCGATAAAATTACCGGCATTCTGGTTTTTGGTTACGTGGTAGATGAACAGGTAAAATACCGCCAGAAATTACAGGAATTAGGAAAAGCTTAATTCCACCCCATTTTTAGAATTGACTGACACGGCGGAGAGCTGCATATTATGAATTCAGCGCAGATAGATTTTCAACAACTTCGGATCAAACACATCCTCTATAAATCGAAGGTACGCTCGGTGCTTTACGGAGGTACTTTTGATGAAGCTTTCTTTTCGAGTACCGGGCCGGTGAGTTACTGGTTCAACGATACCGGTTTGCCCAAATACGGGCTCGAACCGGAAATGAAACAATTGGCTGAAACGCACCAGGAACTGAACGCAACGGCTTTAAACTTATTTAAACTTTACAACAGCGGCCAGATAGACCAGGCCCACGACGGCTTAAAAACCATTGAAAACACATCGGAGCAGTTTTTAGGGTTGCTCGCGCAGCTGGAAAATAAACTGATCTGATAAATTACCCTTACTTTTTAAGCTTAAAACGCTACCGTTTTTCATTGTAAAACGGTAGCGTTTTTGTTTGAAAAACTCATTGGAAAAGAAATACGGAAATTCAGGAATTACGCTTTAATTTTATTCAGAATTACTTTATCTATTTTAAAACCGTCCATATCCACTACTTCAAATTCGTAGCCGTTATAAATTAGTTTTTCGCCGGTTTTAGGCACGCGGCTCAGAAAAAAAGTAATGAACCCGGCTAAGGTAACGTAATTGACCGTGTCTTTTTTTATGATCTCGTGCTCCAGCTCCCGGTTCAGCATCCGGATAGAAATGGCCGCATTTATGAGGTAACTTCCATCGGCACGTCTGGCAATATCGGGTTCAAAACCTTCGTCTATATCCGGCAAGTCGCCTACAATGGCTTCCAGAATATCGTGCAGGGTAATAATGCCTTCTACGGCGCCAAATTCATCTACCACCACGCCCAAATTCTGCTTGTGTTTCCGGAAAAGGTTCAGGATAGCGCCGGCCAGCATGGTTTCTGAAACGTAGATCGGTTGGTGCAGAATGCTGCGCAGCGGCTGGTTGGGTTGCAACAGGTATTCGTAAAAATCTTTGGTCGTTAAAACTCCAATAACATTATCGAGGGAGCCTTCTGCCACCGGAAATTTGGAGTGAACGCTGTCGCGGATGTGGGTTTTGATCTTTTCCAGCGGCGCGTTAATGTCTATCCATTCCAGATCTTTGCGGTGGGTTTGCATGCTGCGCGCTTTCTGCCGCGAAAAGTAAAAAAGGTTCTGGTGCAGCTCGGTTTCTTCCTTTGCCAATACCCCCTGCCGGCCGGCAGTTTTCAGAATTTGCCGCAGGTCTTCTTCCGAAATTTTTTCTTCCGAAGGTTCTTTTACATGCAATAGTTTCACCATAAAATGCGTAGAACCGGAAAGCAGTTTTACCAGCGGCAACGCAATTTTGGTAAACACTTTAATGATGGGCGCTACAAACAACGCAATCTTTTCTGCATCGCTCAGCGCAATGGTTTTGGGAATCAGCTCGCCGACCACAATAGAAAAATACGTGATGCCCGCAATTACCAGCGTTATGGAAAGTCCGTCGGCGTAGGGCGCTAAAAAGCTGACTTGTTCCAGCCAGGGCCGCACATCGTCGCTTAAAGCTGCGCCGCCGTATGCCCCGGAAATAATGCCGATCAACGTAATGCCCACCTGTACCGCCGAGAGGAAATCTTCCGGCTCACGCAGCAATTCCAGCACCACCCTGGCGTTTTTACTTCCCGCTTTTGCTTGCTGCTCGATCCGGGTTTTGCGCACCGAAACAATAGCGATTTCCGACAAGGCAAAAAAACCGTTAAGCAACGTAAGCAAAACGAGAATGAGGATTTCCATAGTTGCTTTAGCGGAAGATTATGATAATTTGTTCTGGTTTTTATGTTTAAAAGTATACCGTTTTTTCAGTTATCTTGACGTGAGGAGAGATCTCTTCGTATTGGTAGTTTGGTTCGCTATTGACTTTTTGAGCTTGAAAGGATAGCGTTTTATGTCTTTCTGAGCACTAGCGAAGGACCTTGTCGGCGGGAAGTAGTTTTTCAACTAAAAAGGATACCGTTTTTGAAATACCTTTTCTGCTAGACATCTGACTTTTTACTTTCATCGGCAATTTTCACCCTCAAGCCGGGCGGGCTTCGTTTCTGCGTTCGCGTCTCACCCTTTCCTTTGCTTGCGCAATTTTGCTAAAGCAAAAGTCGGAAAGTGCGGAGGCCGCTCTCACAGAAACTGGTATCATTTCCCTCCGTAGCTCGCGTTTTATCTGCTATAGCGTTTCAGGAAACGCTGCGCTGGCGATATAGTGAATTTAGGATTGCGGAAAAAAAAGCTCCCTTCCTTGATAAGGAGGGGGTGGTTGACTTACTCTGCCGCTTGCTTCAAGAGAGAAAGCCTGTTTATAAGCCAATCCTGTCCATCCCATAAATCCTGAAAATCGTGTCCAGACAAAAAGGGCACTTACAAAAGGTGCCCCTACATTCAATAATTTAAAATCCAATAAAAAAAACCGTGTTCAATCTTCATTGCCGTCTGCTTAAGCTGACGGCCTTCAAGTTTGCCTAAACATTAGGAATTACTTTACTTCTTCGGCTCGTTTAAGCGGTTGTATTTGCGCATTACTTCCTGCAAACGTGCGCCGGGCAAGGCGTAGATCGTATTGCCGTTTATGCCTTCCATGTCTTCGGCGGCCATCATGGCGTTGATAATGGCTTCTTCGGTGGCTTCGACGGTTGCCTGGTAAAAGGCGTCGAGTTGTTCTTTCGGAATGGAGCGCCAAACGTCTAAGGTCCCTTTTTCATTTTGCTGCGCGTTTTGCGTGCTGAAAGCCAGGAAAATATCGCCGGAGGAATTTCTGCCTAAACCGCCGGTTCGCGCTACGCCAATGGAAGCCCGCTTGGCAATTTGTTTCAGTTGCGAAGGCAAAAACGGTGCGTTAGTAGCAATAATTACGATAATAGAACCGTCTTTTTCTTTCGTGTTAATGATCGGGCGGAAATCCAGCACTTCTTTTCCAACCGGTACGCCGGCCACCATCAGGTCCTTTCTTCCACCGAAATTTCCTTGTACAAAAGCGCCCAGCGTGTACGTAGCCGTATCGATTTTTATAACGCGAGAACTGGTGCCGCTGCCGCCTTTAAAAAGAAACAAACTCATTCCGGTTCCGCCGCCTACGTTTCCTTCTGCCACCGGGCCACTTTTCGCATCTTCCAGCGCCTCGAAAACGTCTTTTTTGGTTACGTGCAGGCCATTAATATCATTCAGTATGCCATCGAAGGTTTCACCGACAACCGGCAAGCCGAAAGAAAAATCGATGAGTTCGTTGGTTGAGAAATTTTTGATGCTCCACTCGCCTATTGCATCGCGCACCACGCCTACGCTGTTGGTATTTGTAATGCCGATGGGGCCGGAAGTAGTGCCGTAATCTTCTATGTAGGGCAAACCGGTCATTTCGCCGTCGCCGTTCAGGCTGAACCAGGCCGCCGGAACCGCCTGGTCGGTTTTGCCTTTGGGCAGAATTACGGTTACGCCGGTGCGCACCGGGCCTTTGCCAACTTTGTGCTTTCCTTTGCCTTTAATCAGGGTTTTGTAGCCAACCAATACGCCCGGCACATCGGTTATAGCGTTGTATTTCCCGGTTACGCCATCGAAGGGAACGCCCAGCTCGCGGGCTCTTGGTTTGGTTGGAGTTTGTGCGGAAACACTTATTGAAAAAGTTAAGGCCGCCGCTAAAAGCAAAGGTAATTTCATGCAGAAAAACGCTAGGTTCTGGAAGGTTAAAACTCTGAATTTACTGCAAAAGTATAGCTATTTTTTAATATTTATGAAAAGTATCTTTAATGTGTTAGGCCTGAAGCTTTTTCAGCAATTCAAACAAAATTATTGGACGTCCTTCAAAAAGAAGAAAGACGCGGGTTATAGCGTCTTTCTTCTTTAATGACAAACTGAACTGTAGCAACCGGTCGCTAGGCGGCAAATTCCGGAGCCTTCTTTAATTTCTTTTTATCTTTTTTACGCAGGCGGTTCAGCCATAAAATAAGGCCGGAAACCGGGAACGTTACACCAGCAATACAGGCCAGAAATGCGATGATCCGGCCTGGCAAACCACCGATCGAGCCTACGTGAACCGGGTAAAAAGTAGCGCGTACGCGTTGACCTAAATTCTTATCGGCATACAGGTTTTTCTCCAGCAATTTGCCGGAATACTGATCGAAGAAATACTGATTTGTGGCTTTTTCGTGAACCGGTTCCAGTGGTAATGCAGAAGCTGAAAAAACTCCGTCTACTTCTTTTGGGGCGTTCAGGTTGTAGAATTGCGCATCTGGTTCCAGCGTTTTAACGGCGGCAAAAGCCTGATCGAAGGAAACCGTTTTTGCATTTTCAGTAAGTACCGATTTTGGTGGTTCGGGCTTTTTGTTTTCGGAATTGGTAACTACGTAAATCGCATCGTTGAACCATTTAAAACTCCAGGCCAGACCCGTAAATGCGAACGCAAACAGGAAAATGGCGGAGTAAAAACCGAGTACAATGTGCAGGTCATGGTTCATCCGTTTCCAGCCGCCGTCCCATTTAAAACGCAGGCGCTGCTTCAGGATTATCTGGTTTTTAGGCCACCACAAAATAATGCCGGTAAGCAAAATGAACAGGAAAATGAACGTAGAAACGCCGGTAATGAATTTACCAATATCGTCGGCTAAAAGCCAGCGGTGCGTAGCAAACATAGTGTAGAAAAACGAGTTGCGGTGGTCGTATAAGCTGATTAGTTCGCCGGAATACGGGTTCATGAAAGCGGTATTGTTCTTTTCTTTCCCGCCTTCTTTTTTGCCGCCTTTGCCTTTCTTGCCTTCGCCTTTGCCCTCTTCTTTTGCCCCGACTTTTTTGCCTTCAGCACCTACCGTTTTTCCTTCAGCTTTTTGCTTTTCGCCTTTGGCTTTGTCTTTCGGGTCCTGGTAACTTATTTCTACGGTGCGGGTTGGGTCGGCATAAACTTTTACGCCCGAAATTTTAGCGCCCGACACTTTTTGCTGCACCACGGCTACCATTTTTTCCAGGGAAACGCGTTCCGTTTTTGGTTTTACCAGGTAGCGTTCCGGGTAAATGGTTTGCTGCAATTCTTTTTCGAAAACCAGCGCCGCCCCCGTAAAACAGATAACGGCAATAACCAGCCCGGCGGCTAAACTCAGGTACAAATGGATGTCGCGGAAAAAGTTTTTCATGGTAGTTTTTAAGGCAAAAAGGGTAGCGTTTTCAGTGAAAAAACCCGGGCTCTGCCAAGCAAAGGTCCCGGGTTTGTGTGAGAGTAAAAACCGTTAGAATTTATATGAAAGCGTGGTTACGAACTGGCGCGGCACGATCGGGTTTACGCTGTAATTTTCGTGCACCAGGTAATTCAGTTCGTTGGTAATATTCGAAACTTTAGCCAGCAAGGAAATTTGCTTATAAGTATAACCGGCAGTAAGATCGAAAGTTGTGAAGCTGCTAACCGGGATCAGGCGGCTGAATTTCTGTGTCTGCCCAACGGTGTTGTTCCAGCCGGCATTACGTTTGCCGGTGTAGAAGCCAGAAACGCCCACTTTCAGACCTTTTAATTTTTCGTTGCTGAAAGTATAAAATAAGCTGGCGTTACCGGTGTGAGCAGGATTGCTAACCAGGCGTTCGCCTTCTTTGTAACTGCCTTTGGTATCTGGAGTTTTGGTGTAGCGCATGAAGTTATAGCTGTAACCCGCCAGAAAATTCAGGCCCGGCAATAAGGTACCGTTCAGATCGATTTCAGCGCCGTCGGAAGTGGTCTGGCCGGTAAATTCTTTTATGGTAGTAAGTGAATTTTCGTTGCCGTCTTTATCGAAGCGGGCCATTTGTGCCAGATCGTTGTTAATGATGCGGTACAAGGTAAAGTTTGCAGATAAGCGGCCTTTTATCAGGTCATTCTTCACGCCTACTTCGTACTGATCTATGATAGATGGTTTCAGGTTGTTGCCGTAAATATCGGTGCCGGTGTTGGTAGCGAAGTTATTGGAATAGCTGGCGAATAAAGAAGTTGCCGTGCTTGGCTGGTAAACTACTCCTACGCGCGGCGAAAAGGCTTTGTCGTATTTGGCTTTCGCGCCTTCGGTAATGGTATCTTTTTCAAGGTCGTAAATTTTGGCAACTGCTGCTTCCTGGTAAGACCAACGCAGACCGGCCAGCACTTTAAGTTTTTCCGAAACCGAGATCAGGTCCTGGGCAAAAATTCCGAAGCGGGTTGTAGGTGTTTCGGTACGGGTAATATTGTTGGTTTGCGGCAGATCGGTGCGCGGCGTAAATTTATTCGGGTCTAAGGTATTAACGGTATCGTAAACGCCACTTTTGCTCAATCCATCTATCGTAAACGCGTTGGTAATGTTCATATATCGTTCAGCATCGGCGCCGGCCAGGAAAGTATGTTTAAACGAACCGGTATTGAATGCACCGGTCAGATTCAGCTGGCTGTTGTAGTAGTTTTCAGCAAGTTTTGAGCGGGTAAGTTTGCGTCCCCAGTCGCCGTTTGCTAGTGCCTGAATACGTTCGGTAGAGAAATAATTGCGGTCGAAATCCTGGCGGGCTACCAAAAAGTTCAGTTTCCAGGTTTCTGTAATGTGGTGGTTTACTGTTAAGGAAGCGTTAGTTTGATCTACGTTATTATAAGCCCACGGCGTGTTGAAGGTAGCTGAACGCGGAGCCACCGTATTCAGAACGGTATCGGCCAGGGAACCAACGCCAAAATCCGGCGTAAGATCGTGCTTCATATAATCGGCCTGCAATAAAATTTCGGTGCGGTCGCTGAGTTTATAAAGCAGCGACGGATTTACATAGATCTTTTTAGATTCTACATCTTTGCGGAAGCTCTCAGCAGTTTCGTAAGTACCAATTACGCGGAAAGCCAGTTTTTTACTGATCGGACCATAAATATCGGCCATTGGTTTATATAAGCTATAACTGCCGGCACGCATCGAAATTTCACCGCCGTATTCAAATTTAGGCTGCTTAGTAACCATGTTAATTACCGCGCCACCGCTTACGTTGCCATAAAGCAAAGCCGCGCTGCCTTTCAATACTTCTACTTTCTCTAAGGTGCTGGCTTCCGGAATTACGGCTGAATTGGAGCGGGCACCGTTTTTCATGATGTTGTTGGCGCCTAAATTGTAACCACGGGCAAAAAACGTTTCGGAAGTAGTGCCGCGGGAAGTGCCCAAAGCCACACCGTTCACGTTTTTAATTACATCGCTTAGTTTGGAGGCTTGTTGTTCGGTTATTACTTCAGTACCAATTACGGCCATGCTTTGCGGCATATCCATGGGGCGCACCGCCATTTTACCAACCGAAACCGGACGGTCGTTCTGGCTGCGGCGGGCGATGATCTGCACTTCCGATAACTTCTGGCTGTTTTCCGATAAGGTAAAATCGAGCTCCGTTACTTTTCCGGCCTCTACCGCTACCGTTTTTTCCTGGGTTTGTAAACCTACCAGGCTGGTAATAAGCGTGTAGTTACCAGGCTTTACATTTTTGATCGTGTAGGTACCGTTTTCGGCAGAAGCAGTTCCTTTTCCGGCTTCCTTTAAATAGATATTTACAAAACCGGCTGGTTCACCTTCGCTGGTTGCAATGCGGCCCTGAATGCTTCCGGTCTGTGCAAATGCGGAAACAGAGAACAAAAAGAGACAAACCAGCAGGCTGGCAGCAAACGGAAAGAGACGGTTAGATGGGTAAAAGTGCAACATTGGTAAGAGCTTTATATTGATTAATTTTATTTAGACTTATTTTAAATAATGGCAAATCTACACCACTATTTAGATACATTCCAAATAAAATTTCAAATAAAATTTCGGAAAAGCAGCAACATAAACCGTGTCGCCTTATAGCATAGTATATTTAAGTTTCTGAAATTCAGTTAAGCTATAAACCGCTTTTGAAATCCTATGTTTTCAGCCCGAAAAAGTATTGGGTAGAATCCTGTAGGAAACTGATAAGGAAAAAGAGTCTTGGAAAATGAGGAAGGCTGAACAACATTCCCGGCGGAAAACCTTGCGGGGTACAAAAGAGTAAAGAACAACAATCTGCCGGCAGCCCTTGGTTTTTGGGCCTGAAACCCTACCGTTTTCCGGCAATTGCAAATGTATATACCAAAACAATTTTATGAAGACCTTATATTTAATGCGCCACGCCAAATCGAGCTGGGATTTTCCGGAACTGAACGACCACGACCGCCCGTTGAACAAGCGGGGGCGGCAGGATGGGCCTTTAATGGGCCAGCAACTACTTTCCCGCGACACCAGCCCCGATCTTATTTTATCGAGTACGGCGGTACGCGCCATAACTACCGCCACTTTAGTAGCCAAAGAACTCGATTACGACCGCGAAAAAATACAGGCCCAGGAAAGCATTTACAAAGCCGGCCGCAACGAACTGATCAAGATCATACAGCACGTACCCGACGAAATCAACAGTTTGCTGATCATCGGCCATAACCCGATTCTATCGGAAGTAGCCAATAAATTATCGCCGGAAGCTTTGCCTGATATGCCTACTGCCGGCGTGGTGGCGCTGGAATTTAACTGCAACTCGTGGCTCGATATCAGCGGCGATAAAAGCAAACTGCTCTTCAACGATTTTCCGAAAAATTATAAACAAAAGAATAAAGAGAAAGACAAGGATAAGAAAAAGGACAAGGAAGAAAAGGAACAAGCCGGTGAATAGTTTTCTTCCGGAAGCTTCCGAAATGTTTTGAGCCTTCCTGTTTTTTCAGCTTGTGGCAAACCTATTTGCAAAACTCCCAACTCCTCTTTGTAAGGCAGAAGTTGGGAGTTTTGCATAATATACCTGCTAAAATATTTCTTCCTGTTTTCTGAAAACCTGTACCAATGAAAGTAAAAAGAACTCCATGGCGCTTTTACCCAGACGTTTGCCCAACATCATAATCCTGAAAAATTGCAGAACCAGCAAACCCGGATCCGGACAAAAAACCATTGGCTTTGGAGCCGGTTATTAAAATAAATCCGCATATTGCACTTTATTTCATTTCAGGATCCTACGCTTACGCATGCCTTTAAGAGAAGAATTTGAATTGTCGGGAAACTGGCTGTTCCGGAGAAGAAGCTGGTTGCCGCTCGTTCTTTATGTTTTTGCATTGTGCATTATGTTGCTTTACCCGGAAGATACACACCGCAGTATCAGCCATACTAACTGGGGTTTATTCTGCCTGGGCATTTCGTTTCTGGGTTTAGTGGTGCGGGCCATTACCATTGGCTTTACGCCCAAAGGCACTTCGGGCCGCAATACCGAGAAACAGGTTGCCGATACGCTGAACCGCACGGGCATTTACTCGGTAGTGAGGCACCCGCTTTATTTAGGCAATTTTCTGATGTGGCTGGGTTTGTTCCTTTACATTGGTTTGTGGTGGTTTGTACTGATCTGCTGCCTGGCCTACTGGCTTTACTACGAACGCATCATGTATGCCGAAGAAGAATTTCTGCGCAAAACCTACGGCGCCGAATACGAAACCTGGGCCGAACGCACGCCGGCTTTTCTGCCTGCGCTTACGGGTTGGGTTTCCAGCCCGGCCAGTTTTTCTTTTAAAAATGTGCTGAAACGCGAATACAACGGTTTGTTTGCCATGTTCTTTTCGTTTGCGGCGCTTAATGCCATCAGCTATTTTATGTCCGACGGCCTTTTTTACATGGATCCGGTCTGGCAATTGCTTTTGCTGCTTTGCACCGGCCTGTTTGTGTTGCTGCGTTTCCTACGGAAGAATACTAAATTGCTGGATGAGCCGGGACGGTAATTTTGGTTGTTGGTTGTTGGTTGCTGGTTGTTCGTTGTTGGTTTTTCCCTTTAAAACGATAGCGTTTTCTGCTTAAAAACTACTTGATTGAAAAAAGCCGCGCCGGAAAAATTCCGGAGCGGCTTTTTAGTTTTCAGGGCGGAAAGCTTAGCGTTTTTACAGAAGTTACTGATTCATTGCCCATTATTTTAGTTTACAGTTGTTATAAAACTACTATATTTAGATTCAGAAACTAAAGCCGGCTAATATGAAAACTTCTGCCTTCCCGAAGCTGCTTTTCTTATTGCTGACTGGCATTTTATTGCATCTTAATGCCAAGGCCCAGAAAGAAGCCAATGTATGGTATTTTGGGAATAATTTTTCCAGCCCTGCTAACAGTAATGCCAATGTTTGCCCAGGCCTTAGCTTTAACAGCAACCCGCCCCTAGTACTTCATAACGGGCAAGCCAGAGGACAATTCGGATTTGCTTCTATGTGCGATGCCGCCGGCAACTTACTTTTCTATGCAGGAGGATCAACTAACGGCAGCGGTTATAGATTATTCGATCGCCGACACCAGGCTATGCCTAACAGCATTGCTGCTACTGCCGGCGCCTGGACTACTTCACCTATTGTTCCTTGGCCAGGACAGCCACAAAAGTACTTTTACTTTGGGGAAACGGGGGGGAGTTTCCGGCATAAGGCTTGTTTAGTAGTAGATATGACTTTAAACGGAGGCTTTGGCGATGTGAGTTCCTCGAGTACCTCTCTTCCTTATGGTACTAATTATAGCGATCCTTTTGCTGTGCAGCATCGCAACAACCGCGATTTTTGGATTATTTTTTATAATAGCATCAACTTTAATTTTAATGCTCACCTTATTTCACCAACTGGTTTAAATCAAACGCCAGTTATCAGTTCCCCGGTATTCCCGCCAGGAGTTCTTCGGCCCTATGGTCTTATTAAAATTTCTCCGGATGGCAAAACAATTGCTTTGGTGCTTAATAACTCACCGTTGGTATTGCCACACATTTATCAAATACGGCTCTTCAATTTCGATGCAGTTACCGGCAACATAACATATAAAGGTGCGCTACCCGATTCCCTCGCCAAAAGTGTAGAATTCTCACCAGACGGGTCGAAGTTATATTCTGTGCGTGTAAAATCTGGCTTACCAACTGCTCCATATCCTACGTTGGTACAATATGATTTAGATGCCGGCAGCCCTGCAGCTATTTACAACAGTGCCGTCAATCTTTATCAATCTAATTTAACTGCCTTATATAACTTACAGGTTGGTCCCGATGGCAAAATCTATATAACTTCAGGAAACCCTTTAACGCCAACCAGTAGGGTAGGCCGATATATGAGTGTGTTCAACCGCCCTAATTTAAAAGGAATTGCATGTCGGTTTATACCGAACATGTTGGATTTAGATCCCAATAATACCGGAAACTATGATGGAGGCATAGATCCCCCTACTTTTGTACAAAGCTATTTTTACCGCCCCAAGATCACAATGCAGCAAACCTGTTTCGGCGATACGGCTTTCTTTGCCTTAGGCAACCCGGCTTACGTAGATTCGGTGGAATGGAACTTCGGCGATCCGGCTTCGGGCGTGCAGAATACCAGCACCTTGTTCAACCCCAAGCATTTTTACGCCACGCCCGGCCCCAAACAAGTACAGGCCATTGTGCATTTCAACTTCTATTCCGATACGCTCAGCCAAACCATTTACATACCCGCTACTATTGTAAAACCCAACCTGGGCAACGATACTACTTTGTGCATGGGCGATACGTTGAGGTTAAACGCTTACCAACCGGGTGCCAGCTATGAATGGCAGGATTCCATCAACACCGATTCGGTTTACGTGGTTACCAAGCCGGGCACGTACTGGGTTTCGATTTCCAACGGCTGCGGCACTTTAGGCGATTCTATTGTGGTAAACTTTAACAGTCCGCTGAGCTTAAGCTTGCCTGCTGATACTACGCTTTGCCCCGGAGAAATATTGACTTTGCAGGTAAATGCCACCGGCGGGAATTTGCTGTGGTCTGATTCTACTTCGGCCGCTACGTTTACCGTTTCTAAGCCCGGAACCTATTGGGCCGAACTCAGCAATGCCTGCGGCAGCTGGCGCGATTCTATCACGGTAAATTATATTCCGGTAGTAAAAAATAACTGGCTGCCGAAAGATACTATTCTTTGCAGCACCGGGCCATTTGAAATTAAGGGAAGTAACCCGGCCGCTTTGAGTTACCGCTGGCAGGATGGCACTACTGCTCCAACCTTCACCGCACAAACTTCCGGCACGTATTGGCTCGAAATTACCACGACCTGCACCACCGTACGGGATTCCATTCTGGTTACGATCAATAAGCTGCCAACTTCAAGCTTCAGCGATACCACCATCTGCAACGGCGACAGTTTCAGGCTTACCGCACCAAAAGCTTTAAGCTATCGCTGGAGCACCGGCGATATTGCGCAAAGCATTAGCATTTCCAAAGCCGGCATATATAAAGTAGAACTGGAAACCGTACCGAATTGCTTCTTCTCCGATTCTTTAGAAGTAAAAACCGAACGCTGCTTTAAAACCGCTTTCATTCCCAACATCGTTACGCCGAATAACGATAAGCTCAACGATAAATTCGAACCTAAAGGACTGGAAGCCGGCGAATACGAACTCAGTATTTACCACCGTTGGGGAACGTTAATTTACCAGCAACAAAACTACACCAATCAATGGCCGGATAAAAAACTCAGCGATGGCACGTATTACTATTTGCTAAGAAACAAACTAACCGGCAAAACCTATAAAGGCTGGGTGGAAGTAGCGCAGTAGTTGATTGTAAGTAAAACAAAGTCCCCCTTTGGAGGGGTAGGGAGGAATACACATTTCTGATCAACTATTGTAAAATCAGGTAATATAAAGATCCTCCCCCAGCCCCCTCCAAAGGGGACAAAAACTTACTTTGGTTTTTCAATCTAAAACGGTAGCGTTTTCAAAATAAGAACCTTTGCTCCGGAACTTGCAAAATTGTAATATTCCGCTAAAGCCAACAATAAACTGCCTTCGTTTTCCCTTCGGGGTAGGTTCGGTGTTACTTGGGTGTTGTTCGGTGCTCCGGACATAAAAAAAGGGCAGTGCTGCCCTTTTTAAAAATTGTATAAAACCAATAAAACAAATATTAAAAAGCTGCCCAAAAAATTAATCCGGAGCAGCTTTTTAGTTTGTAGCTCAGAAAGCCTAGCGTTTCAGCATAAGTTTTTTGGGCACTACAAAATATAATTCGGCCTGGGCATAAGGAGCACTGCCGGCATCGGTTTCTATGAGGGTAACTTTGCGTTTGCTGCCTTCTTCAAAGGTATCGTAAGAGAGGTTCAGGCGGTAGCCGCCTTCCATGCTGAACCAGATAAAATCGTAGATCTCGCGTTCCCAGCGCAGTTTCAGTTTAATATTCTGGTGGCGCAACTCAACCGTTTTCAGGTCGCGGGCCGCAAACTCAGAATCAGCTCCGGTAAAAGGCGGCTTATCTACTTTAATTACGTAGCTGTAACCTTCCAGATTATAACCGGTGTAGAAATAAGAACTTTCGGAACTGCGGTAGCGGAAATTCACGTTCGCCGGAAAGATCGATTCTACGCCCCAATCCGGATTGTTGAAGGTGCGGTTGTAGAGGATAGCCGGATAAACCGAGAAACGCCCGAACGTGTAGCCCGCCTGCGCCCCGATTCCCCAGCTGAAGTTTTTGCTTTTTTTCCAGCCATACATTAATTCAGCAGTAGTGCGCAAATAATCAGAAACGTTCAGCTCATCGGAAGTATAATCTCCATTCAGCTGCCCTTTCACGCGCACGACCCAGTAATTATTATAATCTACCGGGTGCAATACGGCCAGCTGCGCACTTAAAGATTTCAGGCCTTTGTCCTGCAAGTTCCGGTGAAAAGCGTAATCGGTATTATAGCCTTCCTGGTTTTTAAAATTAAACTCTTCGCGCTCATAGCCTACACCCAGCACCATTTTTAAGTGCGGCCGGTTCCAGACCGGAATGTAGCCTTTTACTTCGGCTATGTTGCTGTGTTTAATCTGGGCATCGCGGTTGCCTACGGGTAACTCGTTGGTGCCTTTGGAGTTGAAATCGTAACCGAATGTGCGGTCGTAGCGGAAAACCAGGAAGCGGCCGCGTGGTGTGCCTTCTACGGAAGGGTTGGCGTATTCTTTATCCTGCCGGCTGGTGTCCTGCGCCATTGGTTCGTCCTGGGCAGAAGTGCCCAGGCTTAAGAACAGGCCCAGCACGGCAAAAAAAACACCGTAAAATTTTTTCATAGTCTTATTAGTTTTTGGGTAAAAAATGCTACCGTTTTTACAAAAAAAAAGCGGCAGGTCCATCAGCATTTGATACTGAACCTGCCGCATAAAGTTTAGGAAAAACCTGTTTGTTTTCGGTTAAAGGGGCAAAAATCAATAAAGGAAACCGAATGTAAGGTTAAACAACCCTTCTTCGCCTCTTGAATACGTGCCCACCACAACGAGTTTTCGCATTACTTCCAGCCACATACCGCCACCATAACCGGTATGCAGGTCGCTCAACAGTTTCTTATTGGTATCTGTATCGGCAAAAACGCGGCCCATATCATACAAACCTACGGCACCAATGCGGCCCGGGAACAGGTAGAAATTAAATTTGAACATTTCCACGCGCAGCTCTACGTTCTGGTAAAGGGCACTACGGCCGGCAAAACGCGTACGACGGTAGCCGCGCAGGTTGGTAGTGCCGCCCAGCGTGTTGGCCTGGTAAAAGTGGTAATCGCCCCAGTTATGCGCGCCGCCCAAACGGTAGGCTGCCGTAAGCTGGAAAGGCAACGTAGGGCTGAAATATGCAACCAGTTCCGAACCATAACGGGTTACGCGGCGTCCGCTTTCATCGAGTTGCCAATTCATGGAAAGGTTGTTCAGCCACCGGATACCCAGGCGCGGATTCACTTCGTTGGTTACCGACTCAATATCGCCGAAGCCACGCCAGCCCAAAAACCGGTTCCGCTGAAAATCGTCAGGGGTGGCCTGCGCTTCAGAATAGGCTGGACTTACAGCTTCCTGCAACACATACTCGCCAGATTTGTCGTCTATCTTGAACAGGTCTATCTGCGGGCCAATACCCACTTTAAAGAAGCTGAAAAGATCGCTGTTAAGGGTTGGCGAGAACAGGAACCGGGAGAAACGCACGCGGTAAAAATCGATGTCGTTATCCTGGTTGAATTCGGTATTGTTGCCGATACCAAAATAATTATAAAGCAATTGCGGGCCGAAATATGCCGCTAAAACCCCGATATCGTATTTATCCATCACTGCCTGCTTAAACTCGCCGGTATAGCGAATATTAAAGCCTCCGGAAGCCGGTGCATAATTAGCCGCAAAAGTTTGTTCGGAAGCAAAAGGCGTTTTCCGGAAGCGGTAATTGCGGTACTTTATCCCACCCCCAATATAAACCCGGTCGTCTTCGTTATATCCCAGAAATAATTTCGGCGCAAATTCCGGGATCTTATAAGTATCGCGGTCCAGGTTGTTCACTTCCTTAAAGGGCTCGGTATTGTCTTTAGTTTCGGAGCCGAAAGCGAACACGTTGTCTTTTTCGGTGTCATACACTACCGTTTTCTTTTTCAGGCCGCCAACTTTAGAATTATCGGTAATGCTATCGGGGTCGTTGCCGCCAATAATGCGCACCATAATGCCTTTACGGGCTTTGCCGGTAACTTCAAAAATATCGCGGCCATCCAGACCATACAACCTGATCTCTTTGGTTTCGCGGCTATGGAACGTACGCTGGTAAATAATGCCGCGCTCGGTGCCCTGCTTGGTTATTTTATGGATTATTACTTCGGTACGCTGGTTATCGAGGCGTTTAACTTCGAATTTCTCGTGTTTATCGGTGCCTACAATATCTACTTCCCGGGCCAGAACTTTATAATAATCCATGGCCACTTTTGGCAGCAGATCGCGGCGCGATTTCAGTTTAGCAGCAATTTCGGGACCGGAAAGCGGGTACACTTCCGGCGGCAGGTCGCGCACCGCTTCTTCTATTTCTGCGTCCGAAATACTGTTCTTCATTTCAGTAGCAATGGCCAGCCATTCTTCTCTGTCCACGCTCGAAAGAAAGTTCCGGTCGTTGTTGAGTGCGCTTAAATTCAGGCCAATATAATCGCCGTAATCGTAGCCAAAATTCTGAATATTACGGATAGCCCATTTGCGACTTACCATATACGGAATAAAACCATCGGCCTTAAAGAAAGCTACGTCACGGTCTTCGGGCACAGGCGTGAAAATGCGAGCCTTATCGGTTTTCTGTTCTTTCCAGCGCCACTGTCCCTGGTGCCGGTCCCAGTCGCCAACCAGCATATCGAACAGGCGGGCACGGGCAAATTCCTTTTCATCTACATAATTGTCGTTATCGTCGCGCAGGCGTTGCAGCACTTTTTCGGTACCCACCAGGTTTTGCGCATAACCCAAACTAGCTACGCTCTCCTGACTTTCGTTCGGGTCTTCTTCCAGGAAAGCAATGGTGTTGCTGAAGTCTGCAATGTAACGTTTCAGAGCCGGATCGGAAGGGATGAAAACCAGTTTCGGATTGGTATGCAATACCCCGGCAGCATCGGCCAGTTTCGGAATTATTAACGAACCGTATGGATGCTGCGCCGAGATCTGATCCTGCACCACATCTTTTATTACCGTTTCGCGCAGATCACCAGGCAAGGCTTTGGCCGGATCTTTATTTACCGAACGCAACTGAAACAACTGTCCTTCTTCGTTGCGCAGTTTTAACGATTTGGTTTGCTTGCCGCCACCGGTTTTGTAAGGCGTTAAGCCACCTTGTTCAGTAGATAAATTCAGCAATGGCATTTTTACGGGCGTAACCCATTCATCGCGGTAGTGCAGGCCAAGCCAGAACGAACGGGTTTTTCCGGCTTCGTAATCGGGGTTGGCAGGCAGGGTAATAACGCTGTCAGAAAAATCGCGGGCGGGCAGATCGAGTTCAGCAATAGTCTGAGTTTTCTTGGCATAAAGCGGGTAACGGAACATGAGTTCGCCGGTATTGCCATCGCCTTTCGGTTCCCAGAATTCGACCCAGACCTCGCCGGTATTGTAATAATTAACCTTGGCCCACCCTTTCTCCTTATGCGAAAATAAAGCATTGCCTTTGGCACGTAAGTGCTGCACTTTGCAACCCGAACCGCTTAAAATGTGGTGGAGGTTTTTATGCTTGTAATACTGAATATTATGTTCGTGGCCGGCGGCGTAAATAATATTATCGTACTTCTCGAAAATATTAAGCAGGTTCTGAATATACGCTTTGTAAGACGGGTGAAAAATATCCTGGCTCACGCCGCCGAAGCGCCGAGCAATAGGGTAAATTGAACCGATTATCGGCAGCGGTATAAGCGCCCATTTATGCACAATGGAAACCGGGAAAATATGATCGAGCAGGGTAAAATAACCGCCATGCACCCCGTCGGAAAACATGGGATGGTGCGCAACAACCAGAATATTGCTGCCCTGATTCTTCTTGATAATATCTTCTATTTGCACATATACGTCGGTTTCGTTCACGGCATTACAACCGGTATTACCGCCGTATGGCCGGTCTTCGTTTTGCAGCCACCACTGCGAGTTAAGCGCTATTATTACAATATCGTCCTGGATCTTAACTTCGAAAGGACCCGGGCAACCGTTATCTGGCACGAAAAAATCGCCACCTGTTACAAACGCAGAGTCCTTCAGGTATTCTTCCACATATTCTTCCTGCCGTTTTACAGCGTCCCAGCCACCTTTTAAACCCTGTTTCCAGTCGTGGTTGCCGGGTATCATGTATTTTTCGCCACGGTAATCTTTCAGAATATCGAGCTGGGTGTTTAAGCGGCGTTCCGAGATTTTACGGTCGTAGGCATCAGGTTCAGGCATACCGTAACTATACACGTTATCGCCCAGAAAAATGGCGGTGCTGTTAGAATCGGCCACTTCCAGTTGCTTGCGCATGAGCGTGAGCGTAGGTTCGCGTGGTTTGTCTTTGGGCGCACCCACATCACCGATCAGGAAAACGGAATGTTTGATCTGCAGACTATCGGGCGGGGTTAAGGTTTTCCAGTTCGAAACTTCAGATTTATAATTAGGCGGGGGATTTAAGCCCGCACAACCGGCTGTAAAAACCAGCACAAAAAAATGGCAAAATAACGCGTAGTATTTATTTTTCATGGAAATGACTTTCGGCGGCAATAAATTCATATCAGGGAATTGGGCGGCAGTTTTGATGCTAAAAAAGATACCGTTTTAAGAATATAGCATATTGGACGTATAAAGGCTCCTAAATGTTTTCGGAAACCAGAGCGAAAACACAAACGAAGACCTGCGCCTGAAGGTTAAGTTAAAAAGCCGTATAGTAGCCAGCTTATTACTTTTCAGGCTTCAAACCATAGCATTTTTTGAATTAAACCTTCACCGGCCTATTAGCGTTGAACGCTGTACGGGAATTTTAAGAACTGCCTTGCTGAACCAAACCCAAAACCGCCGTTTCCCGCCTTTATTCCCTAAAAGTTTACTATGAACGACACCGAAATTCTGAACAGAGCCAGCGCCTTCGTTTTCCAGCTCTTCCAGGAGAAACTTTCGAAAAAACTGGTTTTTCACACCTATAAACACACCTCCGAAACGGTAAACGAAGCCCGCCTGCTAGGCCAGGCGCACAACCTGCCGCCGGACCAAATGGAAATGCTGCTGCTGGCGGCCTGGCTCCACGATACCGGTTATGTAGATACGTACGAAGGGCATGAAGAAAACAGTGCGCGCCTGGCTACTGCATTTTTACGCGAACAAAACTACCCGGAAGATCGCATTGCCAAAATTGCCTCCTGCATCAGAGAATCGCGGATTGAAGATAATGGCACCGAATTGCTGGCCAATATTCTGCTGGATGCCGACCTTGCTCATTTGGGAAAAGAGAGTTTTGAAGGTTCGGCCGAACTACTGCGCGTGGAATGGGAAATTTTTTTGAACCGCTTTTACTCCGATTTTGAATGGGCGCAGCATCAGCTCGAATTTCTGCAGCGCCATGCTTTCCGGACCAAACCGGCGCAGGAACGCTTTGAAGCGCAACGTGAAATAAACATTCAGCGGCAACGCGAAAAGCTGAAGAAAACTTCTAAAAAACAAAAAGAGACCCAGATAAAAAGCCAGGATACATTTGCCCAACCCAAGCGCGGCATTGAAACCATGTTCCGAAGCATGTATACCAACCACATGGAACTGAGCGCCATGGCCGATAATAAAGCCAACATGATGATAAGCCTGAACGCTATTATTATGTCGGTAATTATTACGTATCTGGGTGCCAAAACTTCTATGCTCGGAGCGCAGTTCACCAAAAACCCGATCTTACTGGTACCGGTGGGCAGTTTGCTCTTAGCTACGTTGGGGTCGGTAATTTTTGCTATTATGAGCGCGCAGCCCGAGGTTACCAGCTTTGCCGTGAAACCGCAGAAAGTAATTAACCGCAAAATAAACATGCTTTTCTTCGGCAATTTTACGCGCATTGCCCTGGAAGATTTCCAGAATTCGATCCACGAAATTATGCGCGATAAAAACACGCTCTACAACAACATGATAACTGATATTTATTACCTGGGCGAAGTGCTGAAAAAGAAATACGCGCTGCTCCGGGTTTCGTACACCATTTTCATGTTCGGCCTTATTTTAACCGTACTCTCGTTTATTGTAGCTATGGTTTATAAGATCTGAGGTTTGGAATGCAAGAATAAAAATCGTTTGAAAACGGTAGGGTTTCTGGCTTAAAAAGTCGGGCTGTTTGCAACGAAATTTCCGGAAAACTGAAAAAACCAGCTTGTTGCAGCAAGCTGGTTTTTTCGTTAATTTTGATAGCGTTTTCAAAGCCTGGCTGCGTAGTTCAACGGATAGAATAAGGGTTTCCTAAACTTTAGATGTGGGTTCGATTCCCGCCGCGGCTACAACTAAAAAGCCACTTCGATTAACTTCGGAGCGGCTTTTTTTTGGTTCGTTAACTTTCCCTTCCGGATAACATATCAACTTCTATTATAAACTTTTCGCATCCCCTCATGAAATAATGCCCGGTACGTCGCAACCAGAATCCTATTAGCTTTGCTATTACTTTAGTAAACCTGTTTGCATTGATTGGCTATTATATTAGTTACTGCAATATTTTTAAGAGACACAATTAGCAGGATTTGCTTTACTCATATTCTCAGTAACTTCCTTTAAATACTGCTTATACTTTTCAAACGTCAGCTTTTTATCTTCTTCTGTCATTCTTTTTGCGCCATACGCTATAAACGGCTCCAAAGATTGCATACCGCAAAGCCCGAAAGTACCGATGAATAAATGCTTAAAAGTGTCTTTTATGGTCCAGCGGTTTTCGGGTATCCAGACGAAATCCGGAGCGCCGGTGGTGGTGCTTACCAAAACGCTTTTTCCTGCCAGCGCTTTTCCGCCACCATAAGCCCAACCCATCGAAAACACCCGATCGATATAGCCTTTCATTAAGGCCGGCATACTTTCCCACCAAACAGGGAACTGAAAGATTATCAGGTCGGCTTCGTGTAAAAGCTGGTGTTCTCTTTTAATGTCTTCATTAAAACTGTGATTTTGTAAAGCCATACTTTGCTCTTTTTGCAGGTCGAAGAAATTTTCATTGTAAAGCGAAGTAAAATCGTCGTCGGCAGCTGCCTTGAATTTCATCTGGTGCAGGTCGCTCACTGAAACATTCCAGCCCAGTTCTTCCAGGGTTTGGATGGCAATATTCCGCATCTGTCCGTTAAAAGATTGCAGATTGGGATGCGTAAAAACGATATGTGCGTTCATATTTAAATTACAGAGTCACTTAAAACCGGAAAACTTAGCTCTTTAGCTCTTCCGGACATCTTTGTCCGGAAGTTTCCTGCCGGGGACATCCTTGTCCCCGTACCCATTAACGCGGACGCAGACGTCCGCAGCAGGTTTACTTCCGGACACAGATGTCCGGAACAGCATTTAATTCATTATTCTCAAAAAAGTCCGGAAGGTTAGTTCCGGACTTTTTCAGTATAAAAGGATAGCGTTTTTTAACGGAAATTCCCCGGATAAATTTAGCGGATAATATCATCATAAGTTCCGCCGAAGATCACATTTCTTACATCTTTCGAGCTCAGAAAATCGTGCGGGAAACCTAATTCAATTTTACTGATCTCATCCAGCTCATTCATCAGCAGTTCGGGAATTTCGATATTGGCAGCGTTCAGGCTTTCGGACATTTGCTGCACCGTTCTGGCGCCAACAATTGGTATGGAAGTGAACGGTTTTTGCATGGCCCAACGCACTGCCACCTGCGAAGCGCTTACGTCTAATTTACCTGCTACTTCCACCACTTTTTTAGCAATTTCGGTATTCCGTTCGTTCCGGCGGGCGCTGGTTTCGGAAACTCTTCCGGTATCGCCTTTCAGGTATTTGCCGGTTAAAGCGCCGCCAGCCAGCGGTGCCCAGGGCGTTAAAGCCAAGCCCATTTCAGCAGCCATCGGGATCAGGTCGCGTTCGGGCGTGCGTTGCATTAAACTGTATTCTACCTGCAAGCCAACAAAAGAACGCCAGCCTTTTAGTTCTGCCAAAGTATTGGCACGGGCTACCACCCAGGCAGGCGTATCGGAAATACCAATGTAATGTACCTTGCCTGAGCTGATCAGGTCATCCAGGCCGCGAAGCACTTCTTCAACTGGCGTCACAAAATCCCAGGCGTGAACCCAAAGCAGGTCTATATAATCGGTGTTCAGTCTTTTCAGGCTTTCATTTACAGACCGCATCATGTTCTTGCGATGGTTGCCGGAAAAGTTCGGGTCATTCAGGCGGTCGAACAAGGTATATTTCGTAGCCAGCACAAAATGGTCGCGGTCGGCATTTATAAATTCGCCGAGGAATCTTTCGCTGGAACCTTCGGTGTAGCGATTGGCAGTATCGATAAAATTACCGCCAGCATTGGCATACGCGTCGAAAATTTTCCGGCTTTCCTCTTTATCGGCGCCCCAGCCCCAATCGGTACCAAAAGTCATCGAGCCCAGCGCAATTTCCGAAACGCGTAACCCGGATCTGCCAAATAATCTATATTTCATTTTCGATGTTTTTAAATGTAAGAAGTATGGTCAATTGTTTCACTTGGAGCCTCTTTCTAAATAACTACCAATACGTAACCAGGAGAAAAGTCCCCCTTTGGAGGGGGTTGGGGGAGGATTTTTACGTTAACTGATACTCTCCCCTTGAGGGGAGAATCTTTAATATGCGTAGTCCTCCCCCTACCCCCTCCAAAGGGGGACAAAAAAAATCTTGCGAAGCAGTAGTTATCAAACCAAGATCTCCGGGTTACTTATACTGCTGCATTATATTGTAAATATTGGGAAAATCGTTTATTGCCTTTATGGAAACGATTATCAGTATAATGCTGATCGCCATCGTCAGGTACGATTTCAGAAACGGGAAGATCATTGCGCAATAAAGCAACATCCCTAAGGCAATAATGATACTGATCACGCCGCCGCATTGAATTTTATTGAGCATCATTAACCAGCAAACGAAAACCACCGCGCCGGAAACCATTAAAATATGCCCGTCCATTAACAGGCGAAGCAGCTCCCGGTCGTATTTTCCTTTATGGTTGATCAGCACAAAAACATCGTGCAGTATTCCGTTACCGAAATACCACACCGCTGCTATTAATGCCCAATGTATGGAAAGGAGCCACTTCATTTTATCGTATTCATCAATGATTAATCTATCGCAATTCCGATTTTTCCGGTGATCCCACCTTTTTCCACGCGGGCATGTGCTTCCGGAAGATCTTTCCAGGAATATATCCTATCTATTACCAGTTTTACATGACACGCCCGAATAAGCTGACTTAAATTTTCTAAAACAGCGCCATCCGTTTTTACAAAAAAAGGAACCGTTTTTTTGGATGAAAATAAGTTTGAAAGTTTGATCAACGGGAGTTCCAGGGGGCTGCCTGCTATTACAATTGATTTGCCACCTGGCTTTAGTAGCCTTTTAAGTTTTCCAAATCCAATCCCTCTTACACAATTTAATATTACATCATATCGCTCATTTGTATTCAGGATATTTTCACTTCTGTAATCAACTAATTGGTCTGCTCCTAATTGCCGGGCAAGGTTTATTTTTTCTGAACTACAGACAGCTGTTACCTCTGCGCCAAGATGTTTTGCTATTTGTATAGCATAAGTACCTACACCACCGGTTGCACCTATAATTAAAACTTTCATACCTTTTCTTACCGGGGCATGAACGGTAAAGGCCTCATAAGCCGTCATGCCCACACCCGGAACAACTCCTGCTTCTGTAAGATCAAGATTGTCGGGAACTTTAGCGGCAAATGTTTCGGGGATAGAAATAAATTCTCCATATCCGCCATTATTTGAAATGCCCATGAAAGCATATACCTTATCACCAACGCTAAATTTTCTAACCGCTTTTCCTACTTTAACAACTTCACCGCTGGCGTCAACACCAAGTACAGCAGGTAGCTTTAACCTGACAAAGCTCTTCAGGTAGCCTTTTCTTATGCTGGCATCAACAGGGTTTACACTTGAACCATAAACCTTGACAAGCATTTCATCCTCTTTTAAAATGGGAGGATCAACTTCCCCCCATTCAAACACATCAAGATCGCCATACTTTCTGATCAGCATTGCTTTCATAAATCCATTGCTTAGCTTACCACTTTAAAATTGAACGCCCCGTTTTGAGTTGCGCCGTAAATTCTCAGCCATACCGGCAGCATTGCTTCCGTACCTCTTGCCGTGGTAATATCGCCCAGGTCCAGGATATTTTCAGCTTTCCAGCCAAATTCCTGCATCAGCGCTTTTACTTTGGCTTTGGCTTCGGCATCGTTACCGGAAATAAAGGCGGTGTGGTCGCCGCCGGCAAGCATATTCGGGTTAACCATTAAGCCGCACCACATTGTGTTCAGGGCTTTTACCACTTTTAATTCCGGGAAGGTTTTCTGAATCTCTTCGGCTAAGGAATTGGTGTTGGATAATTCCGGCAACAGGCTTGGCGGCATTCCTTTGCTGAAATCCAGTGGGTTTGCCATATCCATCAGCACTTTACCGTTCAGGTTTTTAGCTTCAGCCAGGTTCAGGGCGTTTATAGAACCAGCTCCCTGGGTGGTATTAAGCACCATTTCCCCGAAAGCAGCAGCTTCGGCAAACGTACCTAACTTTACCTTTTCGTTTTGTTTGATCCATTCGCCAAATGGCGGATTGCCATAAAAATCGGTTTCGGTGCTGGCTAATTTATCGGCTACATTGCGCGTTCCGATCATTACTTCGTGGTTCAGGGAAATAAGTCTTTCGGCGAAAGTTCTGCCAACGGTTCCGGTTCCTAATACTGCAATTTTCATATCGTTTGGTTTTTCTTTTGAAGTTTAAAATTTTAACGATACAAAGATCGGCACGAAAACGCTATGGCTAATGGTTCAAAACTTGGTCTGAATGGTAAATTACTTTTGCCCGGTTTGTTTCCGGAATTCCAAAGGCGTTAGCCCGGTATGTTTTTTAAAGAATTTGCCAAAGTTGGCGGGATCAGAAAAATGAAGCTGGTAAGCAATTTCGGCAATGTCGAAACTGGTGTACTGAATAAGGGATTTTACTTCAGAAATTAACCTGTCGGTGATGAAAGAATGGGCATTTTTGCCCGAAGCAGATTTTACCGTCTGCGACAAATGGTTGGGCGTTACTGCCAGAAGCTCGGCATATTCTTCAATGGTCCGTTTTTCGATGTAGTAGTTATTTACCAGCTGAATGAATTTCTGCAATAATAGTTGCTGCGGCGTAGTACTGCCTGTCTCCCACTGGTTGAAAGCCGTGGTAAATTCTTTTAATTGATAAAGCAAAGCCAGCAATTTTACCGCAGCAATGGTGTGCTGGCTATCTCTGGAGTTCTGATAAGCCTCGAAAACTTCCTCAAAATGCGGCGCAAACTCCTTGAACTTCGCCTGGTTGAGTTTGAAAAAATTGGTATGGAGAATATTGAAAAAAGGGAATTCCTTTTCGAAGTCCGGCCGGAAAAAAGAGAAGCATTCCTTTTTAAAATAGATCAAAAAGCCGTTGGCGGAGTTGTCGCGGTAAAAGCTGTACAAAAGGCCCGGCGACTGAAAAACCAGGAAAGAATTCAGGTTGGTTACGTTTGTATTGTCGTAGGTTATTTTGGTCTGACCGGCGCTGTTGACCAAGGCAATGAAATAAAAATCTTTCCGGAAAGGCGGTTTGTAATTATTGATTGAACCTTCGTTTGGCTTTAACCGCAGGCAATACAAATTCGGATCGGTTGTCCGGTAGTCTGCTGGAATAGAAGCCAGGAAATCGTTTATTTCCTTATACGTTGGAATAATAGGTTCTATTTTCTCCATTTTTAAAAGTAATACTTTCGGGAATACGATTTCTACCATCAATATTAAAATTTTGTAGCTGGAGCTCTAACCACCCACGTAATTAGAAGTTGCAAAAATTTTATATTAATAATATGCTAATAGAATAGTTATTAACTTTAAAATGCTGCTTAAAGGCATCGAGAATATGATCGTCAAAAGTGACATGTGAGTGCAAATGTTCCAAAGATTTATAATCACTTTGTTCAGCATAAACTATTCAAATTACTAAGTCTCTATCTCTACATTCTGTGCTTAATTTGCAACATAAAATGCTAAAGAAACGAAGCGATACAAATAGACAAGGAAGCTTTCTATGCAACGAGGAAGGCCAAATGGCCAAGATGGAAGCCAAAGCACATCGTACTGAAGCAGATTCCCAAGCAAAGAAAGCAGCCAAGGGAACAAAAATTCGAATGATAACTAATTCTTAGTTGGTGGGAAATTAATTTCCAGAAGGAGGAATATTCTTTGCCAAAGTGGCTCATACCCTAAATTTTATAGTGAGAAGTTATTTCAAACACAACTTTGATTATACTGATCCTGCGCCCCTCGAACAAAGACCATGTATATTATAAGCGCGAACTCATGCAAAATGACTTGGATATAAGTAAAACCTAAACCATCCTGACTCATAGAGTATTTGCTAAAGTATCCAAATCCTGGTGGATAAAGTTCGATATTTCACCCCTTTGGTCTACTGTAAGGAATAAGCAGCTCAATTTTTAATTTGAGCTGCTTTTTGGTTTGGTAAGTTTCCTTTTGGTTATCTTTGAGATTTTTACTCTGTTTAATCTGACTCCACTTTATACACTTCATCAATTTAGTCAGCTACATAGCGAGTTTATTGAGGATGATAGCTGCGAGCATACATTTTTCCTGCTTCAAAAAATGCCAGCCATATTACCACAGCGTAAACACCGCAATAACGAAGTTTCAAAACAGGTTATTTTAAATAAAGACGGTTACTTCAGATAATGCTTAATTCTTAATCTTATAATATTGTCGGTTGTCAGAAAACCGGTCTCTATCTGGTTGCGGGAGCGTTGGTGCATAAAAATGGCTTCGAAGCGGAAATTGTAATTGTGCCGGTAACCAATTCCGAAGCGCGTACGGGTACGGTTGGCAAAGCGTTCGTTCAGATCTTTATCTACTACAAAGAAATATTCATAATCAGCAATTGCGTACCACATTTCATCTTCTGAATAATGCGGTTTGTTCAGGGGAATTATTACTTCACCCCGAACACGGCTGCGATGGCTGGTTTCCCAGTTTTCCTCCCCGAAATCGTATAAATGCCGGCGTTCGAACCGCAGGGTAAGACGGGTTTGGATACGTTTTTCAGGCGAAAAATAAAAGCGGGTACCCAACATCAGGCGGCCTTCGAAAGTATCGGTGGTACTGGTTTGATTCGTGTAAGAAAATCCAAAAGCCGAAAGCAAGTCCAGGTGCTTGCTGATGGTGCGTTCGTAGGCCGGCGTAGCATTCAAACTGCGTCACTTGGCATTCTTCGATAAAATGGTCTGGTAACTGAACTCTGTTTCGAAAAGGTTTTTCTTCCAGGGCAAATCCATTATGTAATCGTTCCAAAGCTGCAGATTGTTTTTTTGCTGCGCCAGTCCTGAAAACGGTATCATTCCGAAGCTAAAAACCCACAGCCATATTGTTTTCCAGCGCAGCATTTACTTTTTCAGGGTTAAACCATAGCGTTTTTATACCTGTTTTCAGAACCTCAAATCTTAATCTTAAGTCGTAAACCACCGTACCAGGCATTGTCTGAGCGTTTCCGGAAAGGCTCGATCCATTGCACATTGGCGGTAAGAATAAACCAGGGAATTGGCGCAAAACTGTAATAAGCTTCTGCCCCCTGCTCATTTTGGACAAAAAGCGAAAGCAAAGCCCGGTCTTTTACATCTGAACTTAAGCCGGCTTTAAAATACCCTAAGCCAAACCGGTCGTTTGCACGTTTGCTGAAAGGACAACCGGCAATTCCACCCATAGCCGTCCAGCGAAGCGGGTTCGGGTTGCCGTCGGAAATACCTGCACGGCCGAAAATTCCCCAGCCCGAACGTGGGTTTTCGGCCGGCCCTAGCAAGTTTTGCTCGAAGGTGAAATTCACTACCCAGGAGCCTTTTTCCACGGCCAGCGGTAATTCGGAATTTGGCAAGAATAATTTGGCGCTATTGCTTAAAGACGTTTCTTCCAGGCTGCTCCAGGTACCACCCACAGCGTATTTTCCTTTCCGCCCGCCCCACGCTGTTTTCAAAGCCAGTTCCCCAGTCACCGAAACCCCGTTGTCGAATAAACCGGAAAAGCCGTATTCATTTATCCGTTCACGAGAATCCCAGGCGCCTAAAGTGAGTTCCAGCGGTTCGAGGTCGTAAACCGTCATCAAACCCAGGGTGGTTACGGGCGTGGTTCGGGCATCCAGCGGCGGCGCGGTAAAAATTATATTCTGAAAGCCATCGATGCCGCGACCGCCATAATAGTGGTTCATGGCCAGGAAATCCAGGGTGTTGATGCGCCCAACCATCAGCTTTATTTTCTCGCCGAGCTTTTGTGTGAAAAACAAGCTGCTCAGAGCAACCGCCGTACCTTCTTCTTCCGGGAACAACAGTGCGGTATTGGCCGGAATCAGGTTACCGCCTTCATCAAAAACACTTTTTCCGTAGCGTATTTCACCGTGCGAGATCATGCCAAACCCTTTCCAGAGCCCCAGCTTTTCCCAGTCCAGGATCAGGAATGCATCGCCTTTACCGCCGTATTTAAATTCATGTTCCCCGGAACCCGACAGTAAGCCCTGATAAAAATGGGTAGAGCTCAGCAATAAAATAACGCCATGCGCTACCATTTTTGGAGCAAGTCCGCCGAGGTCGCCGGATAATCTTTGGTGATGCGTTTCTGGTGGCGGCGCGGCAATACTATCGGTCGATTGCTGACTATAGCCGGACCAGGGCAACAGGAAAAGGATAAGGTACAGCGTAAATTTTTTCACGGTTTCAGAGTTAGGGTTTAGTTTTCAGGCTGGAAACCATAGCGTTTTTAACCAGCATTTATTATTCCGGGAAAACTTTCTTCCAGTCGTTTTTCATACTCACAAGGATCCAGTTTCTGGCTTTGGCTTCGGTAAGACCCTCTTTCAATTCGCCCATAACCGGGTGCTTTTCATAAGCCATTTCCCGTTCGCTATCGTCGTGGTGAATGAGAATTACCAGGTTTGGCGTAGCGGAACCGGCAGTGTATTGCAGCATGTTCAGGTCGCCGTCAGAATTGCCGCAAGCCAGCACCGGACGCCGGCCAATGTGCAGGTTGATGTTCGAGACTTTTTCCGCACGATCGTCGAAGCTTTGCAGTTCTGGCGTTTTCTCTAAAACTGCTTTCCCGGCTTTGGTTTCGAGTTTGGTTTTGCTGCTGGTGCCAATGATCTGTTCCGGCGGAATACCGTAAGTTTTCTCCGCAAAAGCCCGCATAAAATCTACGCCGCCGCCAGAAACGATGTAGTTTTTAAAACCATTTTCGCGGAGGTAATTGAGCAGTTCGAGCTGGGGCTGGTACACGCATTTGGTGTAAAGCCGCTTGTAAACCGGGTGCTGCGCTGTATCGAACCATTGGGTAGCGGCGGCCTTGAATTCTTCGGGAGAAATGCCGGTATGCGAAGCCGCTAGTAATAAACCCAGCTCTTTATGGCTGAATTTTTTCATTGTTTCGCGGTCGTTTTCCAGGATGGCTTTGAAAGGTTGCTGCGTTTTCCATTCAGGGTGTTGGGGAGCCAGGTTTTTGATGCGGTCGAAGGTAAAATTCAGCTGAAAAAGCATAGGTGCTTCGTTCCAGAGGGTGCCGTCGTTGTCGAAAACGGCAATGCGTTCGGCCGGCGGAATGTAGCTTTTTGAAGCAGAATCGGTAGCGTTTTTCACAAAATTCAGGATGCGGGTTTTGGCTTCACCGTTGTTCCAGGAAGGAAGTTCGTTCACAGTTTTTCCGGTGGTTTCCATATCGTTTTTTGCTTTTTCTTCAGTTTGTTTGCAGCTATTAAAAAAAGCCGCCAGAAGCAGGCAACCGGTTAAGATATGCAGATAGTTTTGTCGCATTATTTCATATCGTTTTAGAATGACCTTGCTCCCTGAAAACCTCAAGCCGTTGAGGGAAGCCTGAAAAAAGGATTCTGACAACGCTACATTTATTGCCAGAATCCTTCATTATCTGTTCTTCGCGTTTTTGGCCTCTGCTATTGTGGCCGTTGCTACTTCGAGCACATTTTTCAGACGAATATCAGCCGCCGCTTGCACCTTCCTTCATCTTTTCGAGCACCTGTTCCAGACTGAAACTGGCTGCCTTTTGCCGCGGCGGGAACTCCCGGAAGGTTGCAAGAAATTCGGCTACCATGGCTTGGGCGGGCACAAGCAGGAATACCCGCCGGAACATCCAGTCGTAGTAAGTATTCGAAGTAATTTGGGCGTGTTCGTAAGGGTCCGTTCGCAGGTTAAAAATAAAGGGCACCCGTAGCGTAATAAATGGTTCCTGCCAGATCTGAAACGTGCCCTGAACCCGTTGCTCCATGAACAGCAGTTTCCAGTTATCGTATCGAAGCGCCGCTACATCACCATCGTCAGTAAAGTAAATAAAACCCAGTCGCGGACTCTTTTCTTCCTCGCCTGTCAGGTATGGTAACAGATTGTGGCCGTCGAGGTGTACCTTGAAGGTTTTGTTTCCTGCTTTATGCCCTTTCTTCAGCTTTTCGGCAATATCAGGTTCACCGGCCACGGCCAGAATAGTAGGAAACCAATCCAGGTGGCTGACGATCTCATTCGACTCCGAGCCTGCTTCAATTTTGCCCGGGTAGCGCACCATGCAAGGCACGCGGAAAGCGCCCTCCCAACTTGAGTTTTTCTCGTTCCGGAAAGGGGTAGTTCCGGCATCCGGCCAGGTATTCATGTGGGGGCCATTGTCGGTGCTGTACTGCACAAACGTGTTGTCTGCAATACCTAATTCGTCCAGAAAGTCGAGCATTTCTCCGATGCACTTGTCATGGTCGATCATCACATCATGGTACTCAGATTGCCAGCGGCCGGCCTGGCCTTTACTTTCCGGCTTGCCGTGGGTCCAGGCGTGCATGTGCGAAGTGTTGAACCAAACGAAGAAAGGCTCTCCGGCGTCGTGGGCAGCCTGAATGAATTTTTTAGCAGCCGCCAGAAACTCCTCGTCGCAGGTTTCCATGCGCTTTCTGGTTAGCGGGCCGGTGTTTTCTATTTTCTGGCCACCTTTGCCATCGGCCCAGCAATGCAACACGCCCCGGGGACCGTATTTTTTCTTAAATTCCGGAAAGTCGTTTATGTTTGGATAATCCTCTTCCTCTGGTTCCTCCTCGGCGTTCAGGTGATATAGGTTACCAAAGAATTCATCGAAGCCGTGCATGGTTGGCAAATGTTCATCGCGGTCACCAAGGTGGTTTTTGCCAAATTGCCCGGTACGATAACCGAGTGGCTTGAGCGCCTCGGCAATGGTGATATCTTCGGCCTTAAGGCCCAGATCCGCGCCGGGCAGACCTACTTTGGTAAGGCCCGTTCGCAACCCGCACTGGCCGGTAATGAAGGAAGCGCGCCCGGCCGTACAACTTTGTTCCGCATAGGCATCAGTAAAGATCATGCCCTCCTTCGCGATTCGATCAATATTGCGGGTGCGATAGCCCATCAAACCTCTGGTATAGCAACTTAAATTAGACTGTCCGATGTCGTCGCCCCACATTACAAGGATGTTCGGCTTATTCGGACCGTTGCCGGTTTTGGCCTTGCCGTTCTTTTTTGGTGCTGGTTTTTTCATAGGTGTTTATTGATTAAGGTTCATTCATAAAATCTTTCTGAGGAAACAATATGGCTGGAAGCAGATCAGTTTTTGGGGTGAAAAGGATAGCGTTTTGTGGGGCGGGAATAAAGGCGTTGGCAGATATTTCAGGGATTTTTGTTCATCATATCCTTTACTTCCTTCAGTGGTTGCTGGCTTACTTCAAACTTATCCGGCCCGGTTGAGTCCATATCGGCGATCATGACGATGACCAACGCAAAAGCCGCCGCCATTAAAGGCACGCTGATGAGTCGGCGGGTACCAAAAGTGCCGGTCTGATAACCTACTACGAACGTGCCTAAAATGGAAATTACAATGAGCGAGGTCCAGATCACGTCCGGAATCCGGAAGATGAGGCTCACGGTTTTTCTTTCCTGGTAAATGTTAATTACATCGTTCAGCGAGCCAAGGAAGAACGTTCTGATCTCGCCGTCCAGGTTTTCGTTTACCAGCGTGGAAGCTTGTTGCCACATGAGGTCATGCAGTGCTTCCAGCCGGATTATATTTCCATTATCGCCGCGGTTTTTTCTGCTGAATTCAATTTCGCTGCTTTTCAGAAGGATATTGGTATACTCTTTCAGGTATTTCCGGATCGCGGTTTTCTGTTTTACTGGAATTAAATTGCTGCGGAGGTAACAGGTATTTATAGCTTTGGCTTCTTCTATTACCAGCTCTTTCCGGTTCCCGAAACGGGATTCTGTTAATGAAAATGTAAAGCCCAGCATAAAAGCCAGCAAACCTAAAATTGCCCCAACCGCAGTTCCGATTGGTGCGTCAGGTTCCTTTATTCCTTTTTTACTTCTTCTTTGAGCCAGCCAGGCGCCGGCTTCGGCTGCCATTACGCAGATAATAACGATCAGCGCGAATAGAGCCCAGGAAGGTAACCAGGTAAAGAAATGGCCAATATTCATGCTGTTGTCTTACATTTTATTTCTGTTGCTTTTTTACTTTTTCTGTCAGAACAGATACCGTTTTCAACTCATAGCTTTAATAATAGTGAGTTATCATTTTGAAGATTATATAAACCCCAAGCAGGAATAGTAAAATGGCAATTATCAGGGTCATAGAAATCGGGAAAGTATCGCCGGACATAATGAGGTGGTCGGTTTCCATTTTTCCGCGTTCTTTCCGCACCTGAAGCATGAAAGAAATATGGTAGACAATACCCAGGAACAGCATTAAAATTCCGAGGCTCACCAAAGCCAAGCCTAACTGGCCGGCAATTTCAGAGGGGTCTTTCTTCAGGTTTACTTTGATAATTTCTTTAAGCGACCGGAAAAACTGGAAAATGGTAAACCCGAACCCGATAAGCGATAAAGCCGTGCGGATAACGCTCATTAACGTACGGTCGGCCGATAACCGGGTGCGTTGAAAAGATAACGTGGTGCGCTGCCGCGAGAGCCGGGTAGAAACATCTTCAGGCGCAGATCCGGAAGTACTTTTGGGCGGGTTTTCCATAGCGTTTTTAACTGATTGGCTCGTTTCAGTTACCCATTTTAAAGCGCAAGCAGCCTGATAAGCGCTGAACGACCAGAATTAAACAGTTCAGGATCACTAAATTATAATGTAAGAGAACGTATTTAAAGCGGAAGTGACCAAAGGCTTTACTAAGTAAAAAACCTTAGTTACTGGTATATATACGTAGTTAGCTAAAATATCTAAAAAAAGCCGGAACATATTGCTTTTTTGAAGCTTTATAACTTAAATTCAGCAACTTATACAACGATTTAACTGAATCCTGGCTGATAATTCCCGCCTAAATTCATTCTTACCCATTCTAACTTTTGAGTTATGGAAAATAATCCGCTGGCAGAAAAAGAAAATATTGCAGTTCAAACATATCCGGAAGTTGTTTCAGAAAGTATGGTCTGGATTCCGGGCGGTACTTTTAAAATGGGTTCCGATAAACATTACAAAGACGAAGCGCCGGTGCATACGGTAAAAGTTGACGGTTTCTGGATGGATCGCAGCACGGTTACCAATGCAGCATTCCGGAAGTTTGTAGCAGAAACCAATTATGTAACTTACGCAGAGCGGCCACTGAATCCGGATGATTATCCGGGGGCTTTGCCGGAAATGCTGGTGCCGGGTTCTATGGTTTTTCAGAAAGCGAAACAGCCCGTTAACCTGAAAAATATTGCCAACTGGTGGAATTATATTCCGCACGCCAACTGGAAACAGCCTCACGGCCCCGGAAGTACGATAGATGGGAAAGATGATCTTCCGGTGGTTCAGGTTTCCTGGGAAGATGTAGAGGCTTACGCGAAATGGGCTGGCAAGGAAATACCCACCGAAGCCGAATGGGAATTTGCCGCCCGCGGCGGCCTGGAAGAAAAAGAGTTTGCCTGGGGCGATGAAGTTAATCCTGATGGAAAATTCATGGCCAATTACTGGCAGGGCGAATTTCCGTGGCAGAATTTAAGGCTCGATGGATTTGAAGGACTTTCGCCGGCCGGGATTTTTCCGCCAAATGGCTACGGTTTGTACGATATGACCGGCAACGTTTGGGAATGGACCTCCGATTGGTACCGCGACAAACATCCGGAAAACCCGCAGAAAGCCTGCTGCATTCCGCAAAATCCCAGAGGCGGCTTCATGGAAAATAGTTACGATCCGCGCCAGCCAAACATTAAAATTCCGCGCAAAGTGCTGAAAGGTGGTTCATATTTATGCGCCTTGAATTATTGCTACCGTTACCGGCCGGCGGCCCGCATTCCGCAAATGATCGATTCGGCTTCCTGTCATTTAGGCTTCCGGTGTGTGAAACGGATAAAAGTTTAAATGTCAGCCGTAATCAAGGAACAGGTGAATAAAAGCTGTTTTACTTCGGGTAATTATTATTTAATAAGTTTTACTCCCTGGCAGGAAATCATCCCGAAGAAATCCTGCCGTAAAAAGTTCAGTATTTCACTCCTTTGGTCTACTAAAAGGGAATAATCGGTTTTACAACTGGTTATTCCCTTTTTCTTTTCTTCCATACCTACTAAAAACTCGTTTATTAATTTATAAACTGAATCAGACTGCCGGTTCATATAGACTTGTTTATTCCATCTGATTTATCAAGACTGGAAATCATCCGAAGGAAATATTTAGTGGCACTTCTGGCTTCAGGAATTGAGTTATGGCTTTTTTAGCCAAAGAAAATTAATTCATTAAATGCTTTTCAGGACAATTTCAGGAGTTTGGAAATAACAAACCTAGCAAACCATAACACTCAGATTTCAGACAATTAGCATTAGTGAAATATAAAATTTGATTTTATCAACATCTTTAAACAAAATAAACACAATATGTCTATATTTACTATTCACCTTAACTTGGGATAAATAGCTGATTATTTTTTCTTCCGACTTTATCAATGATAACGAATTGCATCGCGAATATAGAAGTTACAAGTATTCTGAGGTCTTTACCCGGCCCGAATATTTTCCTTCTGCCGGATGCTCCAAAATTTACGATCGTTGAAGTTAATGAGGCTTATACTGCTGTATCACAAACCACCAGGGAAGAACTTTTAGGAAAAGGCATTTTTGAAGTATTCACAGATTACCCGGATAATACTACTTCTAAACTGGAAGCTAATTTAAAAAGATCCTTACTAAAAGTTCTTCAGGAAAGAGTAACGCATGAAATGCCTGTTCAGAAATATGATCTGCGGGATAGCGGCACTGGTAAATTAGTTGAACATTACTGGTTTCCCAAAAACACGCCAATTCTGAAAGATGATAATAGCGTGGCCTTTATCATGCACTCCGTAGTGGATGTAACTGACAAAATTCTACTAAACCAAAAGCTAAATAAAACTACTGCCCTACTCGAAAACAACCAACTGCATTATCACTCGCTGTTCCAGCAAAATCCGGATGCGGTATTTTCGTTAGACCTTGAAGGAAGGTTTCTGAGTGTAAACAGCGCTTTTCAAGCCTTGACAGCATGTACGCCGGAAAAAATTCATCAGACGAATTTCCTATCACTTGCTGCACCCGAAGACCTGGATAAAACCATATTCCATTTCAATGAAGCCGTAAACGGCAACCCGCAGTCTTATGAAGCCGGCATCGTTACTGCCAATGGTCAAAAACGGATTGTAAATTTTAACATCTTACCCATTATTATTAATAATAAAGTAGTGGGAATTCATGGAATTTCGAAGGATATTACAGATTTCATTACGCTCCAGGAAGAATTACTTAAAAGCAACAAACGGTTTGAAATGGTATCTAAAGTTACCATTGATGCCATTTGGGATTGGAACCTTGTCACCAATGAAATCAGCAAGGCTGGCAATGCCTTTTATCGATCTTTAGGTTATTCCCCGGCAGTACTACAATCTTTTAATAATTGGGTAGCATTGATCCACCCGGAAGATGCAGACAAAGTAATGAATGGCTTAAAAGAGTCCCTGGATAACCCTGAAATTCAGACTCTAAAAGCAAAATACCGGATCAGGAAAGCGGATGGTTCCTACGCTTATATCTTGGATAAAGGATTTATTGTTCGAATTGAAACCGGTAAAGCCGTGCATATCTACGGCGCTTCAAAAGATATTACCAGCAGCAAAAAAAATAAAGCTGAAAAGGAATTGCTTATTAAAGATCTGACTCAGAGCAATAATTACCTGAAACAATTTTCCTACATAATAACGCACAATCTCAGAACTCCAATTGCCAATTTAATAGGCATAGGTAACCTTATTGATGAGACCAGGGTCGAAGACCCTTTGACCAGGACATTACTACAGAAATACAAGCAGACAACAGAGATTCTGCATGAAAATGTAAAAGAACTGCTTGAGATCCTGATCATAAAAAACAACCTGGAGGTACCTGTAAAAGAGACGAATATCTCCAACGTATTGGCGCAGGTCGTAGACTCAATATCGCATTATGTAGCAGTAAGTGAGGCAAATATCATTACAGACTTTTCCGCCGGAACTTCTGTAAACTTTAACCCGGAATACCTCCAAAGCATTTTATTAAATCTGCTTACCAACGCTATAAAATACCGCAGCCCCGATAGAAGCCTTCAAGTAAAGATCCAGACCGAAAACAGGGAAGGCCACCTGTTTTTACATTTTACTGATAACGGATTGGGAATTGACCTTGAAAAATATGGCGACAAAGTTTTCGGGCTATATCAGAAATTTCATGACCACCCCGATAGCAAAGGTTTAGGGCTACACCTGGTAGCTAACCAGGTAAAAGCCATGGGCGGAGAGATTTCGATTAAAAGTAAAGTAGATAATGGAACAACTTTTTCAATTAAATTCAAGAATTAACAATGCTTAACAAGTTATTATTAATCGATGATGATGATATTAGTTTAATGATTTGCGAAATAGTCATTAAACAGGAAAAGTTTGCCTCCGAAGTTCTTAAGGCTAGAAATGGTCAGGAAGGAATAAATTACCTTAAGTCCTTAGATTCCGGGCAAACCGATAATAAAAAACCCGATCTTATTTTGCTGGATCTGAATATGCCGGTAATGAATGGCTGGGAATTTCTGGAAGAATTTTCGGGCGAACTGGAAGAGAAATTTCCGGAAATGAAAGTCTGCATCCTGACCTCGTCGGTAGATCCCTTCGATTTTTCGCATTCCAAAATTTACGACAACGTGATCGGGTTTATCAGCAAGCCACTTACAATAGAAGCGCTGAATGAACTACGCTCAAACGAAAGGCTGGAAGCAAATTTCAGAAGCTGATCTTAGCTGCTTTAGTTGAAGATCTCATTTGTTCATAAAAACTTTCTTAAAGGCACTTTTTCCCTTAAAACGGTACCGTTTTAGGAGTAAAAAGTAACTGTTCGTTGCTTCTGTTCCCTGCCCCTCTGCCATTCGGAAAAACCTTTACATTTCACCGGTTGCCAATTTTTCTGAAATGCTGATTCCGGTTCCGGTGCAGGATTTTCAAAACTACTCAAATTAAAATAAGCGCTATAGCCTCAACTTTACATGCATTTCTTACGCAACCTTTCCATCAGAAATAAACTGCTGCTTATTTCGTTATTGCCGCTGGCTACTTTATTCTATTTTCTGGCTGTAAATATTGCCGGCGAACTGGAGAATAAGAACCGCATTCAGAAAGTTTATTCCGATGTTGAGAAGGCCGAAGCCCTTTCCAACGTCATTCACCAGATCCAGGAAGAGCGCGGTTATGCGGTAGAATATTTAATAAACCCCAGCGAAGCTTCAAAAAACGATCTTTTCAACCAGCGTACCCAAACCGACAAGGCCATTCACAACCTGAACGCGTTCGCACTGAAAAATAAGACCGAACTAAACCAAGAAGCGCAATTCGATAAACTGCAAAACCTGCGAAGCGCGATCAATTCCGGTAAAACCAATGCCGCCGAAGTCCGCAGCCGCTACTCTGAGATCAATGCGCCGCTCATTGCTGAAATAAACAAAACCGCCCTTTTTTCCGAAAACCCGAAAGTTAAAAGTGCTTTGCATGCCCACATGTACATTCTTTACGGAAAAGAATTTTTCGGGCAGTTGCGCGCCAACGTGAAACAAGCCATTTTAACCGGAGGTTTTAAAGAAAACGGTTTTGCCGAATTCGCTTCTTTGAGTGGAAAATACGAGCTGAACCTGGAAAATTTCCGCAACAATGCTTCCGAAGAATTAGCGGCCTATTACACCAAAAAAATAACGAATCCGGTTACGTTTAAGGTGCGCAAAATGATCGATACGGTAAAGCAGAATCCATCGGCAGCCAACCTCGATTTTTCCCGCGACGACTGGTGGATGAACGGCGCTTCTTACCTGAACACCTTAAAGGAAATTGAAGATCATTCCACCCTAATCATCCGGCAAACCGCTGAAAACGAACTCACTGAGATCACCAATTCTCTGGTCAGAAGCATTATAATTGCGATTACCATTGCACTTGTTTTACTGCTGCTTCTTTACAACACCATCCGCTACATTGTAGCTTCCCTGCAGGAGTTAAAAAATGCCGCCGACCGCATTGCAAGCGGCGATGTGAACAGGCCCGTAACAATAAGCTCTCAGGATGAGATCGGTGATCTGGCCGGTTCTTTCAATAAATTAATTTCGGTTTCCAGGGAATATGCGCAGGCCGCCGATGTAATTGGGCGCGGCGATTATTCGCCGGAAGTTCAGGTAAGAAGCGAAGCCGATACGTTGGGAATTTCGCTAAATAACATGAAGCAGAATCTTCAGAAATTATCGGAAGAAAATGCTCTCCGGAACTGGATGCTTATCGGCAACAGCGAACTGAACGATAAACTGCGCGGCGAAAAAGAAGTACGGGTATTGGCGCAGGAAGTCGTGAACAAACTTACCAATTACCTGAACGCCCAGATCGGAGCCATTTACCTATACGAAAACGGCGTTTTACGCTTAGCTGGCAGCTATGCCTACCATTTCCGGAAAGATAACAACAACGAATTCAAGTTGGGAGAAGGCCTGATCGGTCAGGCGGCGCTGGAGAAAAAATCGATCATTTTCAGCCAGGTTCCGGAAGATTATATCCGCATCAATTCTGGTTTGGGCAATGCAACGCCAAAGAATATTGTGGTTTACCCTTTCCTGCACGACAACGAATTGAAAGGCGTGATCGAGATCGGATCGGCAGAAGCATTTTCAGAGCACGATCTGGATTTTCTGAATATGGTGGCCGAAAATGTTGCCATCGCTTTCCATTCGGCACAATCCAGAACCATTTTAAAGGAACTGCTGGAAGAAACCCAGCGGCAGGCCGAAGAACTGGAAGCTCAGCAGGAAGAATTGCGCCAGATAAACGAAGAACTGCAGGAGAAAACGCATTTGCTTCAAAATTCCGAAGCCGAACTGAAAGCCCAGCAGGAAGAATTGCAGCAAACCAACGAAGAGCTGGAAGAAAAAGCCAATTTGCTGGAAGAGCAGAAAGAAAAGCTGGAAGTTGCCAAAATGGAAGTGGAAACCAAAGCGCGCGAACTGGAGATCAACAGCAAATACAAATCAGAATTCCTGGCCAATATGAGCCACGAATTGCGCACACCGCTAAACAGCATTCTTATTCTGGCGCAGCTGCTCAGCGAAAACAAAAGCAAAGTGCTCGGCGATAAAGAAGTGGAATTTGCCCGCAACATTTTCAGTTCCGGCACCGATCTGCTGAACCTGATAAACGAAATTCTGGACCTTTCTAAAGTAGAATCCGGTAAAATTGAGCTCGATATTTCGGAAGTAAATCTGGCGGAAATTCAGGAAAACCTGCAATCTACTTTTAAGGAAATTGCCAGAAACAAACAGATCGATTTTGAGATCAAATACGACGCGCAAAACTTACCGGAACATTTCAATACCGATAAGCAACGCCTGGAACAGATCCTCCGGAATTTGCTTTCCAACGCGTTCAAGTTCACAGGCAAAAACGGCGAAGTAACGCTCAACATCCGATCCATTTCACCGAACGGCAGCCTCAGAAACCGGAAGCTCCGCAACATGAATGAAGTGCTGGAATTCTCCGTTACCGACACCGGCATTGGCATTCCGGAAAGCAAACAGCACGTTGTTTTCGAAGCATTTCAGCAGGCTGATGGCTCAACCAAACGCAAATATGGTAGCACCGGCCTGGGCCTTTCTATCAGCCGCGAACTGGCCAATGCGCTCGGCGGCGAAATTCATCTGGAAAGCGCCGAAGGCAAAGGCAGCACTTTCACGCTTTATCTGCCGTTAGAATTTGATGCCACATTGGTAATTCCGTCAGAAAAAGAAGTTTCGGTAAAACCACCAACAGAAAAACTTTTACCGCCCGCAAAAACGGTATCCCAAACCGTCGAAAAAGTCAATGCGACTCAATCTGTAACCGACGACCGCGATCATATTCAGGAAAATGACAAGGCCATTCTGATCGTAGAAGATGACGTTGCTTTTGCCAATATTCTGCTTCAATTCATCCGCGAAAAAGGCTACAAAGGCATTCTGGCGCACCAGGGAAATACCGGCTTAAGTCTGGCCCGTTACTACCAGCCCGATGCCATAATTCTGGATATGAAACTGCCGGTAATGGATGGTTCGGAAGTGCTGAAACACCTGAAAAACGATCCGGAACTGCGACATATTCCGGTGCAGGTTATTTCGGGTTTCGACCGCCGGAACGAAGGTTTTGAACTGGGCGCTTTCGATTTTATTAAGAAACCCATTACCCAGCAAGAGCTGGACGCTGCATTCGGCCGCATTGAAGAATTCATAAACCGGAAGCTGAAAAAACTGCTGATCGTGGAAGACAATAAGCTGCAAAACCTGGCCATCCGGGAATTGATAGGTAACGGCGATGTAAAATCTTTTTCGGCCTACACCGGCGAAGAAGCGTACAAACTAATGCACCAGGAAAAATTCGACTGTATAATCGTGGATCTGGGCTTACCGGATATGGGCGGAATTGACCTGCTGGAAAAAGTAAAAGCCGACGAAAACCTGAACAAAATTCCGGTAATTGTTTACACCGGAAAAGAACTGGATAAACAGGAAGCTTCGCGGTTAAACAAACTGGCTAACACGGTGGTGCTGAAAACGGTAGATTCGAACGAAAGATTATTAGATGAAACCATTCTGTTTCTGCACAGCGTAGAAGCCCGGTTACCGAAAGAGAAACAGCAGATCATCCGGAAACTGCACCGCACCGACGAAGTACTGAAAAACAAGAAAGTGCTGATCGTGGATGATGATATGCGTAATATTTTTTCGCTGACCAACGTGCTGGAAGATGAAGGCGTGCGCTGCATAACGGCAGAAAACGGCCGCGAAGCCATAAATGTTTTGAAAGAACACCCGGATACTGATATTATTTTAATGGACGTAATGATGCCGGAAATGGACGGTTACGAAGCTACGCAGGAGATCCGGAAGATGCTAAAATTTGCCAAACTCCCGATCATTGCACTTACGGCCAAAGCTATGAAAGGCGACCGGGAAAGATGCCTCGAAGCCGGTATGTCCGATTATATTTCGAAGCCGGTAAACATTGAAAAACTGCTTTCGCTGATGCGGGTGTGGATGTATAAATAAACTGAAAAGGATGCTACAAACGGAAGAGTTACTGGCAGGAAAAAAAGTCCTGATCGTGGACGATGACGTTCGCAATATTTTTGCCCTTTATTGCTACCTGGAAAGTTTCGGAATGGATATTCATACGGCCGAAAACGGCTTGAAAGCCCTGGAATTTTTAAACCGCAAACCCGAAACCGACCTGGTTTTAATGGACATGATGATGCCCGAAATGGATGGTTACGAAGCCATTGAACATATCCGGGAAAACGAAATACTGCACGATCTGCCGGTAATTGCCGTAACCGCCAAAGCCATGAAAGGCGACCGCGAGAAATGCCTGGAAGCCGGTGCTTCGGAATACGTTGCCAAACCGATAAACCTGGCCGAGCTCTGCGAAAAAATGATAGGCTTAGTAAGCCAAAAACCCGGGTATGATCAATAGCAGCGAATTAAAAGAACTTCTGGAATCGATCCGGTTTGTGTATGGCTACGATTTTACCGAATACGCAGAAGCGTCGGTCATGCGGCGGATCGATCATTTCATGAAGGGAAACAATATTACAACGCTTCAGGAATTAGCTGGCATTTTGCTGCGCGATGAGAATTTCTTTGCGCGCTTTGTGCAGGAATTCACCGTAAACGTTACCGAAATGTTCCGCGACCCGAATTTTTATCAAAGCCTGCGGAAAAATGTGCTCGGTCGCCTGGCCACCTACCCATTCATCAAGATCTGGATAGCAGGTTGTTCTACCGGCGAAGAAGTTTATTCCATTGCTATTTTACTGAAGGAAGAAGGCCTGCTTGACCGCAGCGTGATCTACGCCACCGATATTAATCAGAAAGCATTGCAGGCGGCAAGAGATGGTATTTTCAGCATGGATCTGATGAAGAATTATACGAGCAATTATCAGAAAGCCGGCGGCAAAAGTTCATTTTCGGATTATTACATTGCCAAGTACAATTCTGCCCTGATCGATAAATCGCTGAAACAGAACGTTGTATTTTCCATTCATAACCTGGCCGTAGACCGTTCTTTCAATGAATTTCAGCTGATCTTGTGCCGCAATGTGCTAATTTATTTCAATCAGAGCCTGCAAAACAAAGTAATTAACCTGTTCTATGAAAGCCTTTGTCCGTTTGGTTTCCTGGCGTTAGGCAACAAAGAATCGCTGCTTTTTTCCGATAAACAAAAGAATTTCGAAGACATCGATAAGCGGGAAAAGATCTACATCAAGGCGAATTAATTTGCGTATGCGAACACATGAAATACGAAGCAATCGTGATCGGAACATCGGCGGGCGGTTTACTAGCCTTAACCACCTTGTTAGAAGCTTTGCCGGCAGATTTCCCGCTTCCTATAATTGTGGTGCAGCACCGTTCCAAAGATGAACGCAACCTGCTCGAAGAACTACTTTCGCAGAAATGTAAAATTGCGATAAAACAAGCCGACGAAAAGGAAAAGATCGAAAAAGGAGTGGTTTATTTCGCGCCGCCGGATTATCATTTGCTTATAGAACGCGACCAGACTTTTTCGCTCAGTTATGATACCAAAGTGAATTACAGCCGCCCGGCCATCGATATTTTATTTGAAACTGCGGCATTTGTTTACAAGCAGCATTTGTTAGCCATCATTCTGACCGGCGCCAACGCCGACGGCGCAAACGGTATCAAAACCATTAGAAAAACTGGCGGCACAACCATTGCGCAAAACCCGGCTTCGGCACAATTTCCGGCCATGCCGCAAGCTGCCATAGATACCGGCTGCATCGATAAAATTCTGGAACTCACCGAAATTAAGGATCTGCTGATCGGGCTTGGTAAACGTTAATTTTTATAATGTCGAAGAAAGAGAAGATCAATATTTTAATTGTTGATGATAAACAAGCGAACATCTTTGCCCTGGAACAGATGCTGGCCAAACCCGACCGCAATTTTATCAGCGCAACTACCGGCAACGAAGCGTTAAAAACGGTTCTGAACAAAGATATCTGCCTCATTATTCTGGATGTGCAAATGCCCGAAATGGATGGTTTTGAAGTCGCCCAGATCCTGAAATCGAACAAAAGGACCAAAGATATTCCCATCATTTTTGCTTCCGCCGAAAAGAAAGAGCACCAATTCATGATGAAAGGCTTCGAGGAAGGCGCGATTGATTACCTCTACAAGCCGCTCGATAAGGACATTACGGAGGCCAAAGTTTCGGTGCTTTTAAAGCTGCATCTGCAGAAAAAAGAACTGGTAGAGAAAAATGCCGCGCTCGAAAAATTTGCCCTTCTCATCAACAATTCCGCCGACCTGATCTGTATCATAAACCCGGGAAACCTGAAATTTGAAGAAATAAATCAGGCAGCTTTTCCGTTGCTGGGCTATAAACCCGAAGACATAAAAGACACGACTTTAGACTTTTACCTGCCGGAAGAATACCGTTTTAAACTCCGGAAATTAAGCCGCGAAACCAAAGAAAAATTCTCTTTCGAATCCCAGATCCTGGATAAACAAAGAAGGCTGAAATGGTTTCACTGGAACGTTGTGAACAAGATCGGTTTGTGGTTTGCCAACGCCCGCGACATAACCCAAGCCAAAGAAGTTGAGGAGATCAAGAATTACCTGGCTGCGGTGGTAAAACAATCGAACGATGCGATCTACCTGCACAACCCCGAAGGCAAAATAATTTCCTGGAACCAGGGCGCCGAAAATATTTATGGTTTCTCCGAAAAAGAAGCGCTGGACATGCACATCTGGAACATGGTGCCGAATTTTTTAATGCAGGAAGCGCAGGCCGCGGTAGATTCCATTTTAGAAGGCAGGCAAATTCAGGCGCTGGAAACCAAACGCATAACCAAATTCGGCCGAATCATCGACGTGGTTTTTTCCGCTTCCGTCATTACCGATTCCGATAATAATCTGAAATCCGTAGCTATTACCGAACGCGATATTACGCAGCAGAAAATTGCCGAACAGGAAATCAAACAACTGAACAGCAACCTGAAACGAAACGTGGCGCAGCTGGAAATAACCAACAAAGAACTGGAGTCTTTTTCTTACTCGGTTTCGCACGATCTGCGCGCGCCTTTGCGCGCCATAAACGGTTATTCCGGCATTATCGTCGATGAATTTGGCGGGCAATTCAACGACGAACTGAAACGCTTATTCGGCATTATTCAGAACAACGCAAAAAAAATGGGCTTGCTGATAGATGATCTTTTAGCGTTCTCGAAACTGGGCCGGAAAGAAGTGGTAAAAATGCCGGTAAACACCACCGAAATGGTAAACCAGGTTCTGAAAGAATTGCAAAACGGTATGGTTTCGGGCCTAAAAACTGTGGTGCACGATCTTTTACCTGCCGAAGCTGACCCCGCCCTGCTCCACCAGGTATTTGTGAATCTGCTCTCCAACGCCATTAAATATTCCTCCAAAAAACAAAATCCGGAAGTAGAGGTAAATTCATTTGAAACAGAGGATGAAAATGTTTATCTTGTAAAGGATAATGGCGCCGGCTTCAGTATGGATTATGCGCACAAACTTTTCGGGGTTTTCCAGCGGCTCCATTCCGACGAAGAATTTGAAGGGACCGGTGTTGGCCTGGCCATTGTGCAACGTGTAATTGTGAAACATGGCGGCCGGGTCTGGGCCGAAAGCGAACCTGGAAAAGGCGCCAAGCTTTATTTCTCGCTGCCCAAACCGGCCACAACCTGAACTATGAATAAAGATACCTGCGAAATACTTCTGGTAGAAGATAATGTTGATGATGCGGAACTGACCAAAAGGGCTTTCCGGAAGAATAATTTCAACAATTCGTGGCTGCATTTAAAAGACGGCGAAGAAGCCCTGAATTTTATTTTCTGCGAAGGCAATTTTAAAGAACGCAACATTAACGACGTACCAAAACTGATCTTGCTAGATCTGAAAATGCCGAAAGTTGATGGCATAGAAGTGCTTCGCAAAATAAAGCAGGACGAACGCACCCGCATTATTCCGGTGGTAATTCTGAGCTCTTCGAAAGAGGAAAAAGACATGCTGGAAACTTATAAACTTGGCGCCAACAGCTATTTTGTGAAACCGGTAGAATTCGATGGTTTTGTAACTGCAGTTTCGAACCTTGGCCTGTATTGGCTGCAACTAAATCAATTACCAAATCAGCTTTGAGTATGGAGCCTGCTGCTATTAAAATCCTCATCCTGGAGCACGACCCGAACGATCTGGAATTGCTGCAATATGCGTTGAAGAAAACGGCGTTGCCTTACGTTTCAGAAGTTGTACAAACGCGCGAAGCCTTTATAAAAACCATCCAGGATTTTGGACCGGATATTATACTTTCCGATTTTTCACTTCCAACCTTCGATGGCCTTTCCGCATTTAAAATAAAGCAGGAATTATGTACCAACACGCCTTTTATCATCGTTTCGGGCACTATTGGGGAAGAAAACGCAGTAGACCTTATTAAGCAAGGCGTTACCGATTATGTACTGAAAGAAAGGCTGTACCAGATCGGCCCTAAAATTACCCGCGCCATAAAAGAAGCTGAAGAAAGCCGGAAAAAAGAACTTGCCGAAAAAGAAGTAGCCAGGAAGCGGAAACAGCTAAAGGCATCTTACAAACAAACCCGCAACCTGCTGGAAAGTATTTCGGAAGGCTTTTTTGCCGCCAATAAGAACTGGACTGTAACGTATTGGAACCATGCGGCCGAAAGGTTGCTTCTCACGCCAAAGGAAAAAATTCTGGGCAAAAACCTTTGGGATGTTTTTGAAGCGGCCGTGCACACCCGTTTTTTTGAAGAGTACCACCGGGTAATTACCGAACAGGTACCCATTACTTTCGATGAATACTTCGCGCCTTTAGACCGCTGGTATGAGGTAACTGCCGCACCGGCAAACGACGGCCTGACCGGTTTTTTCAGAGATGTAACCGAAATGAAACTTGCCCAGGAAAAAATAAAGCATAATGAAAAAAGATTCCGGGCACTTTTACAAAACAGCACCGATGGTTTAACCTTATTAAGCGCAGACGGAACGGTAATAGAACGAACGCCTTCGGCAATAAAGATCCTTGAATTAGATTTTTCCGAAGAATCCGGAAAATTCAGGTTAGACTTAGTGCATCCAGATGATCTGTCTGCAATTGCAAACGCATGCGAAGCAGTTAAAATGCAACCCGAGCAAGCACAATTAATTGAGTACCGCATGCTTATGCCTGCAGGAAATTACAAATGGATAGAAGCGAATGTGAATAATCAGTTAGGAAACCCGGCTGTAAACGCTATTGTCATCAATTTCAGAGATATTACAGAAAGAAAATTAGCTGAACTGGCTCTAAGAAAGCATACAATTATGCTTAATAAAGGAGAAGAAATGGCAAAATTGGGAAGTTGGTATGAAGAAATAAATACGGGAATCGGGTACTGGTCAGAAGAAACCTTCCGGATATTCGGATTAATGCCGGGCGAAATTGTTCCTTCCAAAGAAGCATACTTTTCCTTCATTCACCCCGAAGACCTTCCTGAAGTAGAAAAGATAATAGCACAATCATTTGCATACCATAATGGTGTGGCAATGCACCACCGGATCATCCGGAAAGACGGTGAAATAAGAAACGTGTATCTGGAAAGTAAATTTGACTCTAACCATAATACGAAGGAAGATATCTTATTTGGCGTTTTGCAGGACGTTACTGAACAAAAAAAAGCCGAAGAAAATTTAAGAAAAAGCGAAGCACGCTTAAAAGAAGCGCAGGCAATAGGCAAAATTGGTAACTGGGAGATCAGTTACGCGACTGGAAAATCTGAATGGTCGGATGAAATTTACCGGATCTTTGGTGTTGAAAAAGAATCTGTGGAGCCTGCAGCTGAAACATTTACCAGCTTTATTCATCCGGAAGATCTTGAGCTCGTTACAAATACGGTCAATTCAACTAAAGAAAAACTAATGCCTGGTTCGGCAGAATTCCGGTTTTTCCGGCCTGACGGCGAAGCACGATATGGTTATTCAGATTGGCGGTATAAAATTGATAAGCTAGGAAACCCGACTAGTATTTTTGGCATTTTACAGGACATTACCGATAAAAAACTAGCAGAACTTGCGCTTGAACAAAGCGAAGCAAAATACCGCAGTCTGTTCGAATTAAGTCCGATACCGATGTGGGTTTTTGATGTAGAAACCTATCAATTCTTACATGTAAACGAAGCCGCAGTCCGCCATTATGGTTATAATCATGATGAATTTCTTTCGATGACAATTAAAGATATCAGGCCCTCAGAAGATATCGGAACTCTGGAAACAACTGTGCAAACAAATGCTCGCTCGGGCATTTTTCACTTTGGAAACACCGAACATATTCTTAAATCTGGTGATATTATTCAGGTAGAGATACAGAGTAATTTAATAGATTATGAAGGTAGAAAAGCCCGGATCGTGCTGGCCCGGGATATAAGCGAAAGGTTGCGTTATATTGAAGCAATTGAAGATCAAAACGAAAAGCTACGTGAAATTGCCTGGATACAGTCGCATGTAGTGCGCGCTCCTTTAGCCCGAATAATGGGACTGACAGCATTACTAAAATCCAATCATGTACCAGACTCCAATACACTGGAATTACTGAATTACCTGGTAGATTCTGCAAACGAACTGGATGGAGTAATTAAAAATATTGTAAAAGAAACCGAAAACCTACAAAAGATAGCTTAAAGCAAGTTTTACTAATGCGAAAGTCTTCAGGAATATTCATCATTGATAAACCTTCATAGATTTTCACTTCATTAGTTTTCAATAACAAAAATCCCGCTTTACATAAAATGGAGGGGGATTTTTGTTTTAGTAATTTCTCCCTTTGGTTAGGATTTATAAAGTTTAAAAGCTTCCATTACTATTCAAATCAGAAAACGCTACCGAACAGATTATGCGAAAAACAAAAGCATTAAATCTTTCTTATAAATTCTCAATTATACCCCGGTACTCCCGGCCAATTGGAATTGAAATGCCGTTTACTTCCACCATTTCGGCGGTGTAAGATTCTATTTTGGGAATGGAAATGATGAATGACCGGTGGATCCGTTTGAAAAGTTGAACCGGTAAAAGTCGCTCAATTTCCTGTGTACTCATTTTAGTTAAGTATTGCTGTTTTATGGTATTGATCTTAATGTATTCCCGCTGGCTTTCAATATAAACGATCTCGGAAAACAGTATCTTCACTTTCTTTTTCTGTACATTCAGAAAGATGAAATCCTTTTCTTCTACCCTATCATTAGTTTTTAACTTTTCGCTTTGGGCGGTTTTCACCTTATTCACAGCAACTAAAAAACGTTCGAACGCAAAGGGTTTCAGCAGGTAATCAGTTACGTTCAGATCGAAACCTTGTACCGCATACTGGTGATACGCCGTGGTAATAATTACCGCCGGTGGATTCATTAACGTCTTTAAAAAATCCATGCCTTTTAACTGCGGTAAGTGAATATCCAGAAAGATCAGGTCGGTGGCATGGTCGCGGAGAAATTCAATGGCCAGCAAAGCATTTTTAAAAGTAGCCTGCAATTCCAGGAAAGGAACCTGCACAATATATTCCGCTAAAAACTGAACGGCCAGCGGCTCATCTTCTATTACAATGCACCTTATTTTAGACATGGCTTGCCAGGTTTATTTTTAAAGTAGCCGTAAATTCCTTTTCGCGGCGATGAACGGTTAACTGGTAATCGGAATAAAGCAGTTGCAGTTGTCGCCGCAAATTAGAAAGCCCGATGTTTTCTTTTACCGGTTTCTCACCCGCCAGTTCGCCAACGGAATTTTTAACTTCAAACGTTAATTGCTGCTGCTTCACCACCATTTCAATCGTTACGAAAGCCTGCTCACTTGTTTCTGCAACGCCGTGCTTAAACGCATTTTCCACTAACGGAATTAATCAAAGCGGTGGTACAAGCTGCTGAGGGTTTTCAATTTCAAAGTCCAAATTTAGTTGCAACGATTCGTCGTAACGCAGTTTTTCCAAAGCAATGTAATCGCGGATAATTCCAAGTTTCTGCTCCACCGGTATAAACGCCCCTACTTCCGCTTAACAATTAAACGCCGGTTTTATTTCCGGGAAAAGCATTATTATATCTGGTCTGGCAAAAAACTGAAACCCATCGGCAAATTATAACATAAAACGCTATTATTTTTAAGGGAAAAAGTATTGCCGAAACTACAACAGAAAACGGTAGGCAAAAGTGTTTAAAAACTGGTGCATTTTAATTTAGCTGCTGCATCGTATTTTTTAAGTCCTCTTCTCAGAATTTCATAAAAAGCGGAATCCGGGTGATCTGACGGAGGTGCAGCAGTTCCGTTTCTGAAGAGATCTGCAAAAACACATCTGCGCCGCGGCGGGTAATTTTAAAGTTCCCGCCCATCAGTTTCTGAAAAGCATCATCATTTTCAAACAAAACCGCGTGCGAAATATCTTCCGAATGAAAATTCCGGAACAGCACACTTACCTGCTGATGTTGCTGGTAATTTTTTATTCCCATAATAGCATTTCTGGTCAGGTTTGTTTTCTGAGTAGCATTAAGCTGCCATTCGCGGCAATTGCAGGTATTTCATGGCTTCGTTGCGGGAGATCAGTTCAAAAGCGTTGAGCAGATTTTGGTTGCAGCCAGTATTGTATCCTTTCAGGTAAAAGCCATTGGTGGTCTTATACACAATGAAATTATGACGGCCGTAGGGTGCAGAAGCATTACTGGCCAGCGGAGCGGCTTTCCGCAGATCGAAGGGTTTTCCGCAGGCGGTCCGGATGATGGATGCGTTTAGATCTTTCATGCCGTAAAAGTACCTGGGCAATATTACCGGGTCGTAAATACCGCATTAAGCTTTTGAAAAAACGGTATGGTTTTGAAGTGCAAAAACATACCGTTTTAAACCGGAATTTCGAACTTTATAACCATTTCCAGAATTTATATTTCCTTAATACCGCCTTAATTTTCTATTCATACTTCTGGCGTAATTTTGTACTGTATAAAAACAGTTTCATTGAACAGCAAGCTCTGAAAAGTAATTGTGTAAAGGTGATTGAAGCAAAAGCCCCGTTACAAAGCGGGGCTTTTCTATTTTTTGTCAGTTCAGAAAAACCGGCAGCAAAAACGCTATGGTTTCAGGCTAAAAAACTGCTTTACGTTATTTACCGTTTAACCGAACTTAGAAAACCAATTACACTAAAAAACGCGCAGGTTCTGCCAGCGCGTTTTTTCATTTTATTCCAGGAAATTCAGGCTATAAACCGAGCTTAACGCAACGAACTTTTCAGCTCGTTCATTAGCAGTTCTTCCCGGTAAATGTTTTTGAAACGGTCGGTAACCTGCACGGTAATTTTCTGCGCATTGGCACTGGGTTTGGCAAAGAAAAGATGCTCGGTAAACTGCGGTTCCACCCACTTATGTTTGCTTGGTTTGGCAGCGCCTTCATGTAATTCTACAGAAAGCGGATCGAGGCCGGTTTCGCGCTGCATCTCTCCCATTTGCTTACCGTCTTCCAGCCATTCCACTGTCCATTCCGGGTCCCAGTTCCAGACGTTGGCCGCAAAATATTCTGGTTTATCTTTCACTTTCCCTACTGGGTAAACGCGCAACTGGTGCTCTTTCGGCAGGTTGGTGGCTTTGTAATACCACTCAATTTCGCTGCCATTCACTTCGTAAACGCCGTAGCCGCTCGGCGTACCATCGAAGCAGATCGGACCGGTCCACCAGGCGCCGCAAACGGTGCCGTGCACGTGCTCAATGATGTTTTCGCCTTCAAAAATTTTCTCGTTAAAATGCGTGTGCCCGGAATTGATATGCGCTTTAAAAGGCTGCAATAAACGGTAAAGTTCTTTGCGGTTGGCTACCACCCCACCAATGGCTTCTTCTTTGGCTTTATCGCGGATATGTTGGCGCGTGTAAACCGGAATATGCACGTTTACTACCACCGTACTTCCCGGTTTTACGTGCGAAAGATCCTGTTCCAGCCAGGCCAGTTGATTCTCGGTAATGTAGCCGATGTATTTTTTTGCCGTTCCGATAAAGAACACGTCGTCAAGCACCACGTAATGAATTTCGCCGCGGTTGAAGGAATAATACGTCGGGCCGAAAAGTTTTTTGAACGTTTCCGCCGAAAACTCATCGGTGCGTGCTGCAAGGTCCATGTCGTGGTTACCGATCACCTGGAAAAACGGAATACCGGTTATATTCAGAGCTTCCTGATAATCGTCGAACAATTCAAATTTATCCCAGACCAGATCGCCGCAGCCAATGCCGTGGAAAAGTGCATTTTCGCCGTAGCTGCTTACCAGTTTTTTCAGGTCCGGCGCCGGTTCACTTTTCAGTTGCGCCGCATCGCTTTCCGAAATTATCTGCGGATCGGCCCACACCACAAAATTGTGCTTCGTATCGTCCTGGGTAAGTTTTTTCAGCTCAAAATCTGCTTTGAATTTTCCGCGTTCGGCTGCTATTTTTTTATAGAAACGGGTTATGCTTTTTTCATTGGTAAATTCGTAGCCGCGCGGTATGGAAATGTACACAAATTCGGCGGTGGCATTGCTGTCTAATTCGTAGCGGCCTTTGGCATCGGTCAGCACTACGTTGTAACCATCGGTTACCGCCACGTTGGCAATTCCGCTGCCGTTGGCCTGCACTTTTCCGCTCAGTTTTATAATGGAAAGATCTTTGCCTTTTACAGGCGCTTTGTAAACCGGACCAGCCTGCACCAAACCCGGCGCCAGCGATAAACCAATACCGGCAATGCCTAGATTTTTCAGGAAATCTCTTCTTTGTATGCTCATGAAATTTTAATGAAAAGGATGTTATGTTTTTTGAGTGAGTTTGATTTTGCGCTTCGTAAGGAGTTTTTTATGCTAAAAGCATAGCGTTTTCAACCACCCCCAACCCCTCCTTTTCAAGGAGGGGTTGGGGGTGGTTGACTTTTTCAGCTCTAAACCATAGCGTTTTTCCAGCATTATTTTTCCCACCAGACTTTGGTATTGATGTTGTCGCCGCCCATATTTGCCACTGCCTGCTGGTAATTTGCGCCGTTGTTGGTTTGCTGGGTGGTCGGGTATTGCAGGCGCGAAGGCAGCGTTTTGTTGTTCAGCATGCCGTCGCCTTTGGGCAGAACCGGGAAACCGGTGCGGCGTACTTCAAACCACTGCTGGTTATCGTTGAAGAAAAGTGCGTAATATTTCTGCAGCATAATGCGTTCCAGGGTATTGTTGTAAGCGGCTTTCGGGTTGGTAAAATACGTAGCCGGTAACGTTGCGCCCCACTGATCAATAGCAGCTTTCACCCCGTTTTCATAATGCGTTTGCGCAGCCCCGGCCGTAATGCCTTTTTGCGCCAATTCAGCTTTCATAAATTCCACTTCGGCGTAAGTCATGATCACGGAAACCATCGGGGCGGTAGCCAAGGCAATATTCAGGTTAGAGGGCGTGTAAGCAAACTGCGCATCGGAACCGGCATAACCGCTCGGAATACCTTTGTAACCCAGATCGGTACCGTCTTTGGCTTTCGCTTTGGTAACCCATTTGGCCAGGCGCGGATCGCTCAGATCGTTCAGGTTTTCAACAAAAAACCCGGAAGCAGCGCGGAAAGTAGTAAAGTCGATTGCCCGGCCCCAGGGCGAAACATTTGGCGTTACGCCCGTAATTTTCAGAATAGCTGCTTCATCGTTCTTCGCAAAAACCGGATATTTTGCCGGATCTGCAACCATTTCCGCCAGCTTCGCATTCGCATTCATTTCCGAACGTTTGGAAACGCGCAAAAGCAGGCGCATGCGCAGCGAATTGGTGAATTTTCTCCAGTTCGCAATATTGTTGTTGTAGAGAATATCGGTGCCGTACAGCATCGGTTTGGTAGCATCGTACAAGCCGTTGGCTTTTTCCAGATCGGCTAAAATTCTGGTATAAATTTCCTGCTGCGTGTTGTATTTCGGGTAGTAAATTTTATCGGCTGCGCGGCTGGCTTCATCCATCGGCACATCGCCAAAAATATCGGTGAGCATGGAATATACCCAGGCGTTCAGGGTTAAGGAAATGGCCTGGTAATTAGGGTCATTGGCTTTTTCGGCAGCCGCCTGCATTTCTTTGATATTGGCCAGCCAGCGGTAATACGTATTCCAGGTAGAATTTCCGGTGCTTTCGGTAAGGTTATAGCGGTGAATGCCGCCCGAAGAACTCGGAAAAGGTAAGGCATCCTGCATCAGATCGAAGGTAAAACCGCTGCTGCGGTTGGTATTAAAGGCAGCCACTTCGTAAATGATCGGGTTCAGCAACGTGCCCGGATTAATGCTTTCGATGCGGTTCGGATCGATGTTGTTCTTCTCGAAATCGTCGGTACAGGAAGTGCTGATGGTACTCAACGTTATCGCAAAAAGGAAAAATCTTTTTAATGATCTCATGATTTTTTTATCGGTTTTGGAAAAACCCGGAAACATTTCGGTTTCGGGTTTTTCACATAAAAAGGATATCGTTTTTGAAAAAATAACCGGCTTAGAAATTCAGGGTCAGGTTCATGCCGTAGGTTCTGGTGGATGGCAACTGCCCCATTTCAATGCCCGGCAAAATAGTAGAACCGTTCAGTGCGGCTGTTTCCGGATCGAACATCGGGAAGTTGGTGATCATGGCTAAGTCACGGCCGTAAAGCGCGAAGCTGGCGCCCTGCACAACTTTGGTTTTGGCCAGGAAAGCTTTAGGCAAGGTATATTCCAGACGCATTTCGCGCAGTTTTAAATAAGAAGCATCAAAGGAATTGGATTCCACGTTGGCGCGGCGGTAGTAATCGGCGTAGTAATCGGCCAGGTTCACTTGCTTGGTGTTCGGCGAATAGGTACCATCACCATTTTCAACTACGCCTTCGCCTACAATAAAACCATCTTCGCGGCCTTTAAGCGTATGTTTCAGTTTGCCTTGCTCGCTCATTTTGTGGTGCGTCTGCGAGTAAACCATGCCGCCATACTGACCATCGAGCAACACGCTGAACTTGAAATTTTTAAACGATACTTCGTTCAGGAAACCACCTCTCCAATCGGCATACACATTGCCAATGTGCTGAATTTCAGCGGGGCGGGCCGGTAAACCATCTTTGGTATAAATGATCTGGCCATCCGGCGTACGCTTAAAGCCGAAACCGTAAATATCGCCGGTTGAGCCGCCTACTTTGGCAATTAAAGTAGCATTTCCGCCCACACCAATTACCTGCTGATCGGTTAAGCCTTCGGCCAATTCCAGCACTTCGTTGTCGTTTTTAGCCCAGGTAGCGGTAGTTTTCCATTTGAAATTTGATTTATCGATCGGCATGAAATTCAGGGCAACTTCCACCCCTTGGTTCTGCACTTCGCCGGCGTTTAAAACGGCACTGTTTACCCCGGTTACCCAATCGAAAGGTACTTCCAGGATCTGGTTTTTGGTGCGGTTCCGATAAACCGCTACATCTGCGCCAATGCGGCCGTTAAAGAGCATAAATTCCAGGCCGGCTTCGTAGCTGGTAGTAATTTCGGGTTTAAAACTATTGTTGAACAGCGTAGTAGAAACGGTTGCCGAGCCTGGAAATTCGCTTTTATCGTAATACAACTGCGTTTTGTAAGGCTCGGTATCGTTACCAACCTGCGCGGCGGATAATCTGGCTTTAGCATAAGAGATCTGGTGCGGCAACGGCAGCAATTCGTTCAGAATAAAGCTGGTGCTTACCGATGGGTAGAAGAACGAATTATTCTGCACCGGAAGCGTGCTCGACCAGTCGTTGCGGCCGGTAATATCCAGGAAGATCTTTTCATCGAAAGTAAGCGAGGTGAAGGCGTATAAACTGTTCACATTTTTCAGGCTGTGGTAGGTGCTCATCATCGGGTTATTAATACCGTTGGAAAGTTTATACACGCCCGGAATTCCCAAACCTTCTACATAGCCGCTAACGCTCCGATACTTAGCTGTCATTTTATTTCCACCTACCGAGAAACGCAGATCGAACAATTCTGAAAGCCGCTCGCGGTAAGTAAGCAAAGCGTCGTTGTTCACCTGATAATCGAAAATACTTTGTTCTTTATAATAACCGCGCTGGAAGTTGGCGGTGCTGTACGGGCGGCGCGTTTCGCGGTCTTCATCGCCCATATCCACGCTGGAGCGTACCATCAGGTCAAATTTCGGGGATATCTGGTACGTTGCGGCTAAATTCCCCACGGTGCTGTAACTGTTCATACCGTTGGTCATTTCATAGGCGATCAGGTACGGGTTATCGATAAAGGAACTGAACGGGTGGATCTGATCGATCTGTTCTTTGCCGTTTTTCCAGATCGGTTCGTACCAGCCCAAGTCCACGTTCGGGTTCTGGAAGATCATGAAATAAGCAATGGACTGGTTGTTGTAGCCGGTGGCCGGCAAGTTGTCGCTTTGCTTGTGCGTGAAGTTCAGTTTGGAGCTAAGTTTCAGCTTGTCGCTTACATTGTAGTTCAGGCTTAAAGCAGCGGTCATGCGTTCAAAACCGGTATTTGGCATGATCCATTCGTTTTTGGAATGCGTTACCGAAGCCCGAACCGAGCCTTTATCGTTGCCGCCTTCCAGCGCTACGCTGTTGGTAACCGTAGAGCCGGTGCGCCAGAAACCTTTGATATTATCTTTGTATGGCCGCCATAGCTGGCGTTCAGCCGATTGTCCCTGAATATTCGGGTCGTACTGGTAATAAGATTGTCCTTCGAATTTCGGACCGAAAGCGCTGGAAGTTCCGCCGGTGCTCGGTCCATCGTCGGAAGCGCCGTAAGAGTAATACAGGTCGCCGTCTTTGTTGAACGCGCGGCCGGTTCCCTGGCCGTATTCGTACTGGTAATCCGGCCATTTCAAAACATCCTGAAAGCTCACATTGGTATTAACCGTTACGCCAATGCCTTTCTTCTTCCGTGAGCCCGATTTGGTGGTGATGATCATAGCCCCGTTGCCGGCGCGGCTCCCGTAAAGCGCCGCCGCCGCCGGACCTTTCAGTACCGTAATGCTTTCAATATCTTCGGGATTTATATCGGAAATACCATTGCCGAAATCTATGGGAACATCGTTGCCGGAACCGGCGCCATACGCGTTGCTTACACCCGAACTGGAAATATTGCTGCTAACCGGCACGCCGTCTACCACGATCAGGGCATTGTTCTTATTCGGATCTAAAGAGTTGTCGCCGCGCAGGTTTATGCGGGTAGAATTTACCGGCCCGGAACCGGAAGAAGTCAGGTTTAAACCGGCAACTTTTCCCGAAAGCGCACTTACAAAGTTGTTGGAACGGGCACCGGTTATCTGATCGCCGCTTACTTCGGTTACGGCATAACCCAGGGCTTTTTTCTCGCGCTCAATACCCAAAGCCGTTACTACTACTTCGTTTAATTGTTTGGTATTGGGAGCAAGTTCCAGATTTACAAAATCGCGGTTGCCTACTGTTGTTTCCTGCTGCTGGTAACCCATAAAACTAATAGCAATCACATCATCTGGATTGGCTGCCGATAAGGTGTAATTCCCGTTGGCATCGGTAATGGTGCCGTTGGAAGTACCTTTTACCACCACGCTGGCCCCGGGCAATCCCTGCCCGGTTTCGTCGGTAATTTTTCCTTTGATCTGAAGACTTTGTGCCAGCGCCGTGCTCCAGCCAACGCTTGCCAGCAAACCCGTGGCCGCCAGTGTTCTTAAAAATCGAGTAACTGTTTTTGATCGCATAACTTTGCCAGATTATTTTCCTGCAAAGCTATTCCGGGGCAGTTAAGCCATTATTATCAGAATTAGATATAAAGGTTAAGAGTAAGGCTGCAACTACCGCAGTGCTTAATATTGCTGTAAAGTTCCGGTTATATTATTTGGGTTTTGGGCTGTAAAAGCATACCGTTTTTAAGAAAATCCTGTAGTTATACAGCTCCTTTTCAGCTTGGCTTTACTACTTTTCAAGCAAAATAGCAAGGCACTTTTTGGGCCGGAAACCCTACCGTTTGCATTGCCAGATTGCCTTTCTATAGCTTACCTTCACGTAAAATACCAAAACCAGGAAACCGAACTAAAAATCCAGAATAACCATGAGTTTACATATAGGCGCCAAACCCGGCGAAATTGCTGAAACGGTATTAATTTCCGGCGACCCGATACGGGCCCGCAACATTGCCGAAAACATGCTTAGCGATGCGATCTGTTTTAACGAGGTGCGGGGTATGCTGGGTTTTACCGGCTTCTATAAAGGCAAATGCATTTCAGTTATGGGTACGGGTATGGGCATACCTTCTACGGCCATTTACGTGCACGAATTTATTCATAGCTACGGCGTGAAAAAGATAATCAGGGTGGGTACCTGCGGCGCTATACAGCCGGAACTGGAACTGGGACAGCTTATTCTGGCCGAGGCCGCTTATACTGATTCTGCCACCCACCGGCTTTATTACCAGGACCCGGACCTGGCGGTTCCGGCCCATGCGCAATTGCTGGAACAAGCTAAAGAAACCGCCGTGCGGCTGCAAATTCAGGTAAGAATAGGCCCTATTTTTACTTCCGATATTTTTTACAGCGAAGACGCAAACCGCTGGGACCATTGGATAAAAAAAGGCGTTTTAGCCGTAGAAATGGAAACCAGCATTCTCTATTCCCTGGCGGCCCGCAACCAGATAGAAGCGCTTACTTTGCTGAGCGTGAGCGATAATATTATTACCGAGAAACTTACTACCGCGCAGGAACGGGAACACGCCAGCCGCGAAATGATGCACCTGGCCCTGGAAATTGCCTGAAAAGGGGTTTAAAAGCAAAACACCCGCCAGAGTGCAGATCTGCGGGTGTTTGGTGGCTAATTATTCCGAAGTATTCTGATCGGTTTCTTCGCCGTTATTCTCAGATTCATCCTGAAAATCGGCTTTGCGTTTCTTTTCTTTCCAGGGTTTGGGTTTATGCTTTACTACTTTGGCATCTACATAGAACACAATTTCTTCGGCAATGTTGGTAACGTGGTCGCCAACGCGTTCCAGCTTCCGGATAATGCCGCCAACTTTTAAGCTCTGGTCTATATTTTCCGGGTGCAACTTCATGTATTCGATGATCATCTGATCGGTATTGCGGTGGATCTTGTTAAGCGTTTTATCCTGGCGCATAACCAGTTTGGCCAGCTGCGTATCTTCCTCCACAAACGCCCGCTTTACTTCCGAAAGCATCAGCAAAGCACCTTCGTACATTTCCAGCACACGGCTCATTTCCAACAGGTCTTTTTCTACCGGCGCATTGGCATCCAGAATTAAACCAGCAATGCCTTCGGCGGTATCGCCAATCCGCTCCAGGTTAGAATTTATTTTCAGAATAGCCAGAATTAAGCGCAGATCTACCGCCAGCGGATTGAACAAAGCCAGCAAATTCTCGCAAAGCTGATCGATCTTCAGGTCGTAGTTATTTACTTTTTTGCCGCGCTTTATTATTTTTCCGGCCAGGGCTTTATCACCGTTTACCAGGGCCTGCTGCCCGCTCTGCACCTGAAACTCCACCAGTTCCCACATCTCGGTAACCTTGGTTTTTATGCGCTTCAGCTCGTTATCTAAATGGCTCATATCTTTATTTTAATTATTGAATGCGGGAAGGATTGCATGAGAGAATAGTTAATGGTTAATGTTTAATGATCAACGGTGAGAGTGAATTCCCGGGGAAAACGGTATCAGCTTCTACCTAAAAAGTCAGTTAATCAATATAGAGAAAAACGCTAAAAGCGAATGAATTTCCCTCATGATCTGCAACTACTTTTTAACCTCAAAACGGTAGCGTTTTAACCTGAAAAACTCCTTCCGAAAAAATTGCTCATTGATTATTATTCATTAACCATTATTCCTTACCCAAACCGGCCCGTTACATAATTCTGCGTACGTTCATCTTTGGGGCTGGTAAACAGGTTTTTGGTTTTACCGAATTCTACTAATTCGCCCAGGTAAAAGAACGCAGTGTAATCGCTCACGCGGCCGGCCTGCTGCATGTTGTGCGTTACAATTACAATGGTATAATTTTCCTTCAGCTGGTAGATAAGCTCTTCAATTTTTGCCGTCGAGATCGGATCCAGCGCAGAAGCTGGTTCATCCATTAATAGTACCGAAGGTTCAATGGCCAAGGCACGCGCAATGCACAAACGCTGCTGCTGGCCGCCGGAAAGTTCAAAAGCTGATTTTTTGAGTTTGTCTTTTACTTCGTCCCAGAGGGCGGCTTGTCTGAGGGAAGTTTCTACGCGCTCTTCGATCAGCTTTTTATCTTTGGTGCCGTTCACGCGCAGGCCGTAAGCCACGTTCTCAAAGATCGATTTCGGGAACGGATTCGGTTTCTGGAAAACCATACCCACGTGCTTGCGCAGGTCATCTACCAGGATATTTTTCTGATAAATATCCACGCCGTCTACCAGCACTTCGCCTTCTATCCGCACGTTATCGATCAGGTCGTTCATGCGGTTAAAGCAACGCAGGTACGTAGATTTACCGCAACCCGAAGGCCCAATAAACGCTGTTACTTCGTTTTTCTTCATGCCCATGGTTATGTTTTTCAGGGCATGAAAATTGCCGTAATATAAATTAAGGTCTTTAGACTCTAAACTATTCATTCTGAAATTTCAGTTAAAAAAATACTTCCTGCCTTTTGCGGTTTTCTGTTTCCGTTTGGAGGGAAGGATTTTCACGATACCCGGTCAATATCATGTCATTCTGAGCAACGTCGAGGAAACTTATGGAGCCGATTTCTGATACTGGCTTTATAAGTTCCCTCGGCTAACGCTCGGGATGACGCAATAAATTTGGACGCAATAAATCTCCTGTCCTCCCCCTACCCCCTCCAAAGAGGGACTTTTCTCCTGCTTTGCCTTGCAAATAAATGCAAGCTTTACATTAATTCATTTTCACTTTCCGTCCGAAATAACCGCGCAGCCAATTGGCCAGCAAATTCGCAATCAGCACGATCAGGATCAAAATAAAAGCCGTGCCGTAGGCCATGGCCCGCGATGCTTCGATGTTGGTGCCGCTGGTGGAAATTACGTACAAATGATACGGCAAGGCCATCACCTGGTCAAAAATGCTGGTTGGCAATTTCGGTAAAAAATAAGCCGCTACGGTAAATAAAATGGGCGCCGTTTCGCCGGAAACGCGGCCGATGGAAAGTATGATACCGGTAATGATATTCGGGAACGCAATGGGCAACACAACTTTATACGTGGTCTGCCATTTGGTAGCGCCCAAAGCTAAACTGCCAATCCGGAAACTGTTGTCAATGGCTTTCAGCGCTTCTTCAGTGGTACGGATCACGACCGGTAAGGCCAGCAAACCCAGGGTCAAGGAACCCGCCAGAATACTATCGCCGAAACCGAATTTATTTACGAACAAAGCCATACCAAACAAACCGAAAACAATGGAAGGCACACCCGCCAGGTTGTTCGTCATCAATTTTATAAAGCGCTTGAGCCAGCCATCTTTGGCGTATTCGTTAATGTAAATGCCGGAAAGGATGCCGATGGGACAGGCAAAAAGTAAGCTGCCGGCAACCAGTAAAAGTGTACCGACAATGGCCGGAAAAATACCGCCTTTAGTCATGCCTTCCTTCGGCATTTCGGTCAGGAAATCCCAGCTGATAACCGAGATACCGTTGATGATGATGAAGGCTAAAATTACGACCAGAATGGCAACTACCAGTAAGCTGAGCCCACGGAACACATTGAATGCAAAACTTTCGCTTCGGCGCTTCGATCGGTTTAATTTCGGATTGCTGGTAAACTCCATGGCTTAGCGGTTTTCTTTCTTTTTGGCAGAAACAAAATCTACCGAAAGGTTGATGAATAAGGTCATTAAAAACAGGATGCAGCCGAGCGCAAAAAGAGCCTGGTAATGAATACCGCCCTGCGGCGCTTCTCCTAATTCTGCGGCAATGGTGGCCGGAATGGTACGTACCGGTTCCAGGAATGTATGCGGAATTACGGAGGCATTACCGGTTACCATTAATACCGCCATGGTTTCGCCGATGGCCCGGCCGATGCCTAAAATGGCCGCCGTAGAAATACCGGAAATGGAATACGGAATTACTACTTTGTAAATAGTTTGCCACTTGGTAGCACCTAAGGCTAAACTGGCTTCTTTCATGGCGCGCGGCGTGGTACGCATGGCATCGTCGGATACGGAAATAATGGTGGGCAGGGCCATAATCCCCAGAATAATGCTACCGGCCAGACCGGTTTCGCCAACCGGCAAGCCGAAGGTTTTCTGAATAAGTGGCACCAAAACTACCAGACCAAAGAAACCATATACTACCGACGGAATTCCTGCCAGCAATTCAATTACGGGTTTCATGGCATTTCGAACACGTTTGCTGGCAATTTCGGCGAGGTAAATGGAAGTGGCTAAACCGAGTGGCAAGGCAATTAAAATGGCACCTAAACTTACCCAAAGCGTACCTAAAATCAGCGGTAAAACGCCCATCTGCACGGCCGGCGAAATGGTAGGGTACCATTCCTTGCCCAGCAGAAAATCGCCAACCGAAATATTTTTCAGCTTGATCTGGTGGCCCTGGAAGTTTTTACTTAAATATTCGTCCGGGAAAAAGGCAATGAGGTTGGGATTTTTGCTTACCAACTCGCTGAGGCGCTGTGGCAGGAATTTAAAATCTTCACCCAGCTGCTCTTCGGAATAATAATCGGTGATATCATCTACCCGGAAAATTTTGATGGGAGCATTGGGGCCGCCAACTTCGTTCCAGTTCTTAATATTCTGGTCGAAGATCTCTTTTACTTCTTTGGCCGAAAGTTCTTTGACCGGGTTTTGGTTGTTTACCGCAATTACGCCGCCTTCGGCCACGGGCTGCTGCGAAAAAATGCCCAGGCCTTCTTTAAAGAGGAACACCACGATGAGCAGCACGGTTAAACTGGTAACCGCGCCGCTCAGCGTAAGAATTCCTTCTATAATGCGTTCGCCAAAATTATGGAAGTAACGTTTCAAGTTTTCGGGCTTAAAAGGATAGCGTTTTTATTTTAAAGGCACGTAACCGGTTTCCAGCACAATTTTCTGGCCTTCTTCCGACATTACGTAATCGATGAACGGTTTCACTTTGCTCTCCGAAGTAGCATCGTAGAAGAAATACAGCGGACGGGAGATCGGGTAAGTTTTGTCTTTGGCGGCATCTACGCCGGGCGCTACAAATGTTTTGCCCTGGTCGTAAGAAACTTTCAGCGCTTTTACTTCTTTGGTTTCGTAAGCTAAACCGATGTAACCGATGGCGCCTTTGGTCTGGCCAACCGACTGCACGATAGAACCGGTAGCCGGCATCATTAAAATATTATTGGCGTAGTTTTTCTTATCCAGCACGTGCTCTTTGAAGAATTCGTAAGTTCCGGAGCTGGTTTCGCGGGAATAAGCTACGATCTTTTCATCGGCGCCGCCTACTTCTTTCCAGTTCGTAATTTTACCGGTGAAAATACCTTCGAGTTGTTCGCGGGTAAGCTCGTTTACTTTGTTGGCCGGGTTTACAACTACGGAAAGGGCATCGTAAGCAATCAGGGCTTCTTTAATGTCCTTTTTAGCGGTTTTGAACTTCAGTTTCTCTTCGGTTTTAAGGTCGCGCGAAGCCATAGCCATATCAGTAGTACCTTCTTCCAAAGCCGAAAGCCCAACGCCGGTTCCGCCGCCTACAATAGTAATGGCGGCGTCTTTGTGCTTCTGCATGTACTTTTCGGCTTCCTGCTGCGCGAGCGGCAACACGGTATCGGAGCCTTTAACGGTTAAAGTTACCGCCGCCGAAGTTTCCGCGCCGTTATCGCCTTCCACATTTTCTTTTTTGGCATCGTTGCCACCGCAGGCACCTAATAACGTGGTTACCACCAACAAAGCCACTACCTGCACTTTTTTCAAATTTTTCATATCGTTTTTAGCTGTTTTAGAATAGCGTTTTCTCTGCTGTTCTGCTATATTAGTAATTGAACTGGGCCTGCAGGCGCAGAAAATTACCGGCCTGGTGGTTGTTCAGGTTTTTTCCGTCTTTGTTAAGGCGGTCGGTCAGGCTATACTGCGCCGTCAGCTCGAAAGCCGGCACCGGTTGCCATTCCACGCCAAGCTCGGTTTCGTGCATTTTCGTAAAACGGGCATCGAGTTCGTTCTTTTTGCCGCCTTCGTAATACTGCACTTTAACAAACGGAATTATCCGTTGGTTTTTAACTTTCAGGTGATACATTGCCTGCGCATAACCGCCATGCAGGCTTTTTAGCTTTATCGTTTTGGTTTCCGGGTCGAACTGCGGGCCTTTACCCACGTTGTATTCGGCCTGAAAGCCAAATGGTTTCGGATATAAAATAAAGCTGGCCGCTGCCCGGTGATCCGTGAAATTTCCGCCTTTTATAGCTGTGCTGCTTAACTGATCGGCGGTTACTGTGTACATGCCGGTATAGGCCTGAATGCCTGGTTCAATGACCTGGCCGTTTTTAAAAGCAATGGGGTAAGAAAGGCGCGCAACCACGTTCAGATTATCGTTGGCTTCCGCTTTATTTGCGGTCTGACCATTGTAGATCCCTAAACCGAAAACGCCGTAATCGCCGCTGCCTTTCAAGGTGCTGTTGGTTAGTTCACTGAACCTTTTCCGGATTTTGGCAGGCGCCCAGTAAAACATTACCCCCAGGTCACGTTCGTTCGGTATGCCACTGTTCAGGGCATCGGCGCGGTCTAAGGTAAGGCGGTTGGAGCTCGATTGCATGTTTTCGAAACCGAAAGGAATTTTGCTTTGTCCTACCCGGAAACGGAATGCCTTGGCCGAATCCAGCGCCAGATCGAAATAAGCATCGCGGAGTTGCGCAAAATGAATGGATGAACTGCCGGAAGGGGTAGTAGCCAGATCGGGCTGAATGTAGATATATACCCGGTCGCTAACGCTTCCGCTGAATACCAGGCGCGCGCGGCGGATCAGGAAACCACTTTTCTCGCCAATAGATTTGTCGTACTCAGACTTGAGTTTGGAATTGGTTTCAAGTAACCGGTTATACCGGATCTGGGTGTAGCCGCGCAACGAAATATTCTGGTACCATTTCGGAAGCACAACTGGTTTGGGTTTAATATTATCGGGGCTTGGTGCGGTGCGCAGCGAATCTTTTAAAGCAGGCGGCATAACCTGCGCGGTTGCATTTCCGGAAATCAGGACGAAAGCAATCAAAATACTGAAGCAGATAAAGTTTCGCAGGTTTCTGGCTACGAACTGACATGCGGGTGAAAACATGTGATCTTAATTTTAAATGTTCTACCGGAATGAGAAGCAGCATTGGTTAGTCAGGCGCAACACTGTTTCAGCTAAAAGCTATTTCATTCCATTTTTTACTGTTGCAAAGTTCGGCTTTCTGAAACCGACAGCAGTTAAGAGTAAATCATCTTATTATTAAGAAAATGTTAACAGGAAGGCGAATTGTTAAGGGAATGTTAACTGCAAACTTAAAGCTTTAATTATGAATTAGTTATAAACACCAAAGACCGACAACAACAACTTCAGTTTTTAGCTTTAGAAATTGCCGGAAGTTTAGTTGTCATCCTGAGCACAATTGAGCGCTCAGGAAGACAGGTGTATTTATGTTTGTTACTTCAGCATTTTTTCCGGTCAAAACCATAACGTTTTTCCCACAAAAAAGCCGCCCCGGAATATTCCGAAGCGGCTTGACTTTTTTTAGAATTCACAATAAAGGTAATGTCATCCTGAGCACAATTGAGCGCGGGAGCGCGAAGATTGCGCGCGTAGCGCTGAAGGACCTTGTCGGCTTTGAGCAGAAATGACTTTTTTAGCCGGAAACCATAGCGTTTCCGACATGAATCCAAACCTCACACGTCTTGGAGACCTGTGAGGTTTTCATTTACCAGAACCTACTGCGCAACTTTTATCGCCTGTCCATCGCGCAATTCTTCCGACGCTCTCAGTACTACTTTTTCGCCTTTTTTCACTTCCCCGAAAACTTCAACCAAAGTATCTACGGTCATACCTTTTTCCACAGTTACCCATTTGGCTTTGTTGCCTACCGTTTTAATTACGAAGATCCGTTCGTCGGAATTTACTACGCTGGTGGTTGGCACGAATAAGGTCTCATGGCGGCGGACTAACGGTAATTTCACTTCGGCGTACATGCCGGCTTTTAGTTCGCCGGTTGGGTTGGGTACGTCAAATTCGGTGAGCATTACACGGGTTTTGTCGTCTACGCTGCCGGAGCTGCGGCTGAAGGGGGCGCTGAATTCCTTGTTTGGGATGGCGTTTACGGAGAACATTACCGAAGTATCGCGGTTCACTACGTTGGTATATTTTTCCGGAATGGCAATGGTTAAACGCAGCGTGCTTTGGTCTTCTAACTGAAACAAAGGTTCGCTTCCGGAGCCGCCAACCAACGCGCCCGGACTGATGTGGCGTTCGGTGATGGTGCCGGAAAATGGCGCGGTAATGGTTAAATAATTCACCAGCTCGGCTTTCGATTTAAACACCGATTTTGCGGCTTTCAGATTTCCTTCGGCGTTCACTTTGGCGGCGCTGTCGGCTTTCATTTCGGCTTCGGCTTTATCTAACTCAATTGGCGCTACGGCCCCGGCGATCTGGTTGGCTTTTAACAAGCGCAGGTAATTTTGCTTGGAAGCATAGGCGCGGGCTTTGGCTTCGTTTAAGGCTCCTTCGGCGGCGCGCACAATTCCTTCGGCCTGGGCGAAATCGGCGCTGGTTTCGGGGGCGTCTAAGATGGCGAGCACTTGTCCTTTTTTAACGCGGCTGCCGCGATCCACTTTTACTTCGCGCACAAAACCTTTCATTTTGGCGTAAATAGCCACTTTATCCAGCGGAAATAATTCGCCGGGCACTACAATGGGTTTGTGCGGTTGCAGGCTTTGTACTTCCGTAACTTTCACGGTTGGCGTGTCGTCTTTGGGTGTTTCTTTAGCAGTGGCTTTTTCGTCTTTTCCGCAGGCAAACAGCCCGCAGATCAGGAGGGGTAAGAAACAATATTGGTAAACTTTCATGCTTTTTGAAGTTTTGAATACTCGTAATATTTGCTTTCCGGATCGCCGGGATCCAGCGAAACGGAATCGAAAGATGCTTTGCGCTGCAGCAGCGTGAAAATGGCCGGCAAAATCAGCAGCGAGGCGAAAGCCGAAACCAACAGACCGCCAATTACGGCCTGGCCCAGCGGTGCGATCTGGTCGCCGCCTTCACCGAAGCCCGAAGCCATTGGCATCATACCGGCAATCATGGCAATACTGGTCATTAAAATGGGGCGAACCCGGTTAAGCGAAGCGGCTATGGCGGCGTCTTTCGCGTCTTTCATTTCCAGGCGCAGACTTTCGGCTTTGGTAACCAACAGAATGGCGTTTGCCACCGAAACCCCCACGCTCATGATCAAGCCCATGTAACTCTGCAAATTGAGGGTTGCGCCGCAAAGTAGCAGCAATAAAAGCGCGCCCGCCACCACCGCCGGAACGGTAGAAAGAATGAGCAGCGACAGCCGGAAACTCTGGAAATTGGCCGTTAAAATGAGGAAGATCACCACGATCGCAATAAGCAAACCGCCCTGCAAACTGCTTAGCGTTTCGTCGAGCAAGGTGGTCTGGCCTTTCAGCTCTACGGTTACGCCTTTTGGCGGATCGCCGGCGCGTTTTATGGCTTCCTGCACTTCTTTACTGGCTTTTCCCAGATCCGTGTCGTGTAAGTTGGCGCTTACGGTTACCAGGCGGTTGGCGCCGGAACGGTCGTATTGCGCGGGTTCTTCGGTTTGGTGGAAGGTGGCTACGTCAGATAAAACCGGGTTCATGGCCTCCTTCTGCAAGGGAATGGCACCCATGTCTTCCACGCTCGTCATCTGGTTGATCGGGATCTGCACCTGCACCTGGTAACCAAGGCCTTTATTACGATCGAGCCAGATGTTCTTATCTGTAAAGCGGCTCGACGAAGTGGCGGCAACCATACTTTGCGCAACCTGGCTGGACGTTACACCCATCTGGCCAGCACGTTCGCGATCAATTTCCACTTTCAGCACCGGGTAATTCAGCGGCTGAGCAATCTGTACGTCGCGCAGATATTGTATTTTCTGCATTTCAGCCATTATTTTCCGGGCGAATTTCGCGGCTTCTTCAATATCGCGGGCACCTACGCTTACCTCTACCGGCGTGTTGGAACCAAGGCTCATAATTTTATCTACCAGCTCCATCGGCTCGAAGGAAATGGCAAGTTCCGGCGCGTTCTTCTTCAGGTTTTCGCGAAGTTTTTCTTTCAGCAAGTCCATTTCAACATTGGCAGCTTTGGCAATGGCCACCTGCATTACGGCTTCATGCGGACCGCTGTTGAACACGAAAATGTTGGACGTACCGTAGCTGGAAGGAACCGTTCCTACGAAGGCCGAAGAAATTTCCACGTTGCCTTCGCCCACTTCTTTTTCTATTGCCTGCAACACTTTAAGCGTGGCTTGTTCGGTGCGTTCTACGCGGGTGCCGTCCGGAGCTTTAATGCGCAACTGGAACTGGCGGGAATTTCCGCGCGGCAGAATATCGGTGCCAATAAAGAAGAAACTCAGGCCGATAACCGCGAAAGCTGCCAGCAAATAAACCGTAGTCCAAAGTTTGGCGCGTTGCGTTACGTTCGTTAAAACGCCTTCGTACTTATCTTTAAAGCGCTCGAAGAAGGGTTTCCTGTCGTTTTTTCCTACGGTTTTTTCAGCTTTACTTCCGACTTTTTCAGTCGAATTCCCTATCGTTTTTGCTGAATTTCCTTCGACTTTTTCGCCCGATATCTCTATCGTTTTTCCTTCATCTTCAACTGAAGCCGGCAATAATTTCTCCGGATCGGTTTCGACTTTTTCGGTGGAAAGTGCTACCGTTTGGGTTGACGTTAATCCGGAACTTCCCGCAGGGATCCAACCGGGTTTTTCACCGGAATTCCCTATCGTTTTGGCGTCGTGATCTTCATCGTGTTTGTGGTCTTTTAAAAGCCAGTTTGCCAATACCGGAACGAAGGTTTGGGAAAGTAAAAACGAAGCGATCATGGCAAAACCAACGGCTAGGGAAAGCGGTAAGAACATGGATTTCGGTACGCCGGACATGATGAACGAAGGCGCAAAAACGGCGAGTACGGAAATTAAAATAAGGAATTCCGGGAACACGATTTCCTTACAAGCATCGCGAATGGCAATTACTTTCGGCTTGCCTTGTTCTAAGTGCTGGTGAATGTTTTCGATGGTAACCGTGGCCTGATCGACGAGAATACCAATTGCCAGCGCCAGACCAGAAAGCGTCATGATGTTGATGGTTTGCCCGAATAAATTCAGCAAGATTACCGCGGAAAGCAACGAGATCGGGATGGTGAGAACCACGATGATCACACTTCGCCAATCGCGTAGGAAAAGCAGCACCATTAAACCGGTTAAGATCGCACCCAAGGCACCTTCAATTACGAGGCTTTTCAGGGCGTTGGTAACGTAAGTACTCTGGTCGAATTCGTAGGAAATTTTTACGTCGTCGGGCAGCGCACTCTGGAATTTAGGGAGTTCCTTTTTCACGGCATCCACCACATCTAACGTAGAAGCATCGGACTTTTTTACTACCGGAATGTATACCGCGCGGCGGCCGTTCACCAAGGCGTAACTTACGGTAATATCGGCGGCATCTTCCACGGTTCCTACGTCGCGCACAAAAACGGTGGGGCCAGAACCGGTCCGAATCGGGATATTCAGGAAGTCTTCGGGTTTGTCAATTAAAGCGTTTACGGGCGTCATCACGGCTTTGTCGCCGAGGCGCACGTTACCGGCCGGCGATGGCTGGTTATTGGCAATAATGGCCTGAATAATTTCGTCGGCGGTAAGCTTGTAGCTGCGCACCAGTTTCGGGTCGATTTTTATGACGATGGAACGCTGGTTACCCCCGAACGGCGGCGGACTGGACGAACCTTCGATCTGAGAGAACATGGGCCGGATACGCGAACTTGCCATTTCCTGCAACTCCGCCAAACTGCGCGTTTTACTCTGGAACACCAGCTGGCCCACCGGCACCGAACTCACGTCGAAACGAATTACCTGCGGCGGCTGCATCCCTTCGGGCATGTAAGCTTTGGCGCGGTTCACGTTGTTCGCAACTTCGGAGGCGGCCTGCGCCATGTCGGTTCCGGGATAAAAATCGAGGCGCATTAAACATAAGCCCTGAATGGTTTTAATGTCCACGTTCTTGATGCCGGAAACGTACAAAAAGTGGTCGCGGTATTTCGTAGCCACGAAGGCGTCCATTTCGTCGGCGGCCATACCACCGTAAGTTTGCACAATGAAAATTCGGGGCAAATCGAGGCTCGGAAAAATATCTACGGGAATGCGGAAAAGGGAAAGCACGGCAAAGAAAACGATCCCGAATACTGCTACCAGCACGGAAATAGGTTTTCTTAAAGCACTTTTTATGATCTGAAACATAGCGTTTTTTAAGCTGAAAAAATTATTGAACCTGGTTCAGGAAGATGGAAAGATCGCCGGTGCTGGCCGCTTCCTGCAGCAGCGAACGCCAGGCATTTATGTAGGCAATGTAGCGGTCGGTTTCGGCGCGGTTAAGCGTTACCAGGCTTTGCGTGAAGGTCGGTAAATCAGTCAAACCACTGGCGTACCTTGATTCGGCCTGCCGGAAACCCGCCTGCGCAGCCTGCAATTGCAACGGCGCGACTTTGGCCTGTTCCATGGAAAGCTGAAATTGCATATCCGATTCCCTGAGTTGGCGCGTGAGTTTGAGTTGCTGCTCTTTGTAAAGTTGTTCGTAGCGTTTCTGCTGGAAATTCTGGCTTAAATAATCGCTTCGCACCTGGAAATAATTGCCAATATTCCAGCGCACCGCCGCCCCGAACATGTAATTGTAAACCTGGTATTGCGTGCCGCTGCTGAAGTCCGTTCGGTATTCGCCGGTCTTGTTAGAAACGCCCGAACCCCGTCCCCAGGCCGCTCCCATTAAAGTGAAAGTTGGGTAGAACGTGCGTTTAATGGCAATGGCACGCTGCTTGCTCAGTTCGGTTTGCGATTGGTAAAGCCGGAGCAGCGGCGTTTGGGTTATGTCGTTCTGTAAATAGCTTTGCGGGTTGGGCAAACGGCTGAAAAAAACCATGGAATCGAGGTTTAGATCTTTCACTTCGCCGGTAAGTTCGGCTAGTTTATAAAGCTGCGACCGTTCGTTTTTTTCGGCTTCTAATAGTTGAATTCGGGCGCGGGCAACTTCGGCATTGGCCAACGAACTATCTACGCCGGCGCGCAAACCCGAAATGGTAGCTGCATCAATGGCCTTTTTAAAAGCTTCGGCGCGTTCTAAATTATGGCGTTGCGTTTCTTTCAGGCGTTGGTTTATCAGCACTAATAAATACGCATCGGCAATTCTTATCTGGTGTTGAAAAAGCTCGTTCTCGTACTCCAGGTTCACGGTTTGCTCTTCGGCTTTGGCCGCGATTATATCGGCTTTCACTCTTCCGAAACTGAACACATCCCACTCCAGAATAGCCGTGGAAAGCGTTCCGAAGGCACCTTTGGTAATGTTTTCTTCGCGGTCGCCGCCAGAGGGGTTTATAGTAGTTCCGTTGTTTGAATAGTAAGGACCTACCACGTTATTTCCCGTGCCATAAGTATATTGGTGCTGCAGGTTGAGATCGGGCAAATAACTGGCGCGGGCGGAAGCCACTTTCTTTTCGGCGCTTCTCACGTTGTGCTGGCGGGCTTTCAGGCCGGGGTAATTGGCTTTGCCTGTTTCTAAAGCCTGGTTCAGGTTTACGGTTTGCGCGGTAGCGGAAAAGCACTGCAAAAACGATAGGGCTACAAGCAGAAAAACTGCTTTGATTTTGCTTTCAACCCGAAGCTTAGTGCCTGGGGCTGAAAAATGATATTCCGGGATTGGAACAGGATTACTTTCTGATAACATATTTTCCGGTTTAACTGTTGTAAGCGTTTCGTTTGACAAACCTATACGGCAAAACAGGAAAGAAATGGGAAGTAAAATTTATTTTTTAATCTGGTTTTAATCAGGCTGCATTACCTTTACCGCACAGAAACTACCCCGGAAATTTCCAGTTCAGACCTTTAAGTTTATTCTTGCTCATGCCTTCCGCAATTTTTCCTTACAAGAAAATTTTCTTCGCTTTTTTCCTGCTGTTAAACGGTATGGTTTTGAGCTCAAAAAGTCAGGCGCAGGGCAATCCGCCGCGCGTTATCGACCCGAATTTTAACGGCTGGCTCAGCTACAGCGGCGATCATAATTTATCGGGAAACTGGGGCCTGCACGCCGAATTTGTAATGCGCCGCTATAAACTTTACAAGCACCCCATGCAGGTTATGCCGCGGGTTGGCGTGAATTACAACATTGGCAAAAACATTATGCTTACGCTCGGTTACGCGTACGTGCATACCTACCCGTATGGCGAATTTCCGGCTTCCGATGATTTTCCGGAACACCGCAGTTACCAGCAATTTTTCTTTAAAGGCAACGTAGCTTCGCTTTTCTTTCAGCACCGCTACCGCATCGAACAACGCTGGATCAAACACGCCGGCCGCAAAGATTTTCTGTACACCAACCGTTTCCGGTATAACCTGCGGGCTTCGCATCCTTTCAAAGGCACCACCATCGATCCGAAGGAATTTTATGTGGCCGCCGCCAACGAAGTTTTCATTAATGCCGGTAAGAACGTAGCTAACAACATTTTCGACCAGAACCGCGCTTCGCTTTTATTTGGTTACCGCTACACCAAAGAACTGGCTTTCGAACTCGGTTACCTGAATCAGATCGTGGCGCAACGTAACGGTTTCCGCTTCGAACACAACCATACGCTTATGGCCGGCATTACCTTCAACTTCGATTTCCCGGCCCGTACTATTGATAACGAACCAGCTCCGGCACCTGCCCCGACAGAGAATTAAAATAAGCGAAAACAAAAAAGCCGCTCCGAAATACATCGGGGCGGCTTTACTTTTTTAGCTGCTTCTTCTGAAGCTATAACTTATACTTTTTAAGCTTATTTTGCTACCGTTCTTTCAATTTCGCGGAGGTTATCCATCTTCTTGTTGCGCAGGAAACCGTTGATATCTTCGAAGTGCTCGCGGATACGTTTGTTGCCGAACTCGAATACTTTTTCGGCCAGGCCATCCAGGAAATCGCGGTCGTGGGAAACCAGAATTAACGTTCCGTCGAAGGCTTTGAGGGCATCTTTCAGGATGTCCTTAGTTTTGATATCCAAGTGGTTAGTTGGCTCATCGAGAATTAACAGGTTAACTGGTTGCAAAAGCAATTTGATCATGGCCAGACGGGTTCTTTCACCGCCGGAAAGCATTTTCACTTTCTTTTCAACCGTTTCGCCGCTGAACATGAACGCGCCCAGAATATCTTTGATCTTGGTACGCACATCACCTACGGCAATCTGATCGATGGTCTGGAAAACGGTGAGTTCGCCGTCGAGTTTGGCAGCCTGGTCCTGGGCAAAATAACCGATCATGGCGTTGTGGCCCAAAGTCAGTTTTCCGTCGAAATCAATTTCGTTCATAATGGCTTTCACGAACGTAGATTTTCCTTCGCCGTTTTTACCAACCAGTGCAATTTTTTCGCCGCGTTCAATGGTAAGCGAAGCATCTTTGAACACCACGTGGTTGCCATAAGTTTTGCCTAATTCTTCGGCAATAACCGGGTAATTTCCGGAGCGCGGCGCGGGCGGAAATTTCAGACTCAAAGCTGAAGTATCTACTTCATCTACCTCGATCAGCTCCATTTTTTCCAGCATTTTCACGCGGCTTTGCACCTGCAATGTTTTGGAATAAGTGCCTTTAAAACGATCGATAAAGCCCTGAATATCGGCAATTTCTTTCTGCTGGTCGTCGTATTGTTTCTGCTGCTGTTCGCGGCGCTCTTTACGCAATTGCAGGTATTGTGAGTAAGGCACTTTGTAATCGTAGATCCGGCCCATGGTAACTTCTATGGTGCGGTTGGTAATGTTGTCTACGAAGGCTTTATCGTGGGAAATCACGATCACCGCTTTGGCATTATTCACCAGGAAATCTTCAAGCCACTGAATGGATTCGATGTCGAGGTGGTTTGTTGGCTCATCGAGCAGGATCAGGTCGGGTTTCTGCAACAGGATCTTGGCCAGCTCAATACGCATGCGCCAGCCGCCGGAAAATTCGGTGGTCGGCCGGGTAAAATCTTCGCGCATAAAGCCTAAGCCTTTCAGCGTTTTTTCAACTTCGGCATCGTAGTTTATTTCTTCAATGGAATAGTATTTTTCACCCAGCTCCGAAACTTCCTCGATCAGTTTGTAATAATCATCAGAATCGTAATCAGTGCGGGTTTCGAGCTGGGCGTTCAGTTCGTCCATGCGCTTTTTCATGTCCAGCACTTTGGCAAAGGCCTTACTGGCTTCCTCAAAAACGGTGCAGTTATCGTCGGTAAGCAAATGCTGCGGCAGGTAGGCAATTACGGCATCTTTGGGCGCAGAAATTTTACCGCGCGTAGGTTTTCCAACCCCGGCAATAATTTTGAGCAAAGTCGATTTTCCGGCGCCGTTCTTCCCCATAAGGGCAATGCGGTCGGTTTCGTTAATGTTAAAAGCAATGTTGCTGAAAAGGGCCGAACCGTTAAATTCAACCGTTACACCGTCTACTGAAATCATGTCTTTTGTGAATAAGCGCGCAAAGATACTACATAATTTCCCCGTTTGCCGCAGAATTTGCATCTGGCTTTTGCAGGGAATCAGGAGGCAAACATGAAAGCGGGGTTGTTTAGTTCGGTAAGGAGTTTTTTGCTTGAAAAGCATAGCGTTTTTTTGCTGTCATCTTGATGTGAGGAGAGGTCTCTTCGGAATGGTAGAAATGTTTGCTATTAAGTTTTCAGGCTGAAAAGCATACCATTCCTGTCATTCTGAGCGTTAGCGAAGGACCTCATCGGCGGTAAGTAGTTTTTTAACTAAAAAGGATAGCGTTTTTATAGCCAACTCTTAACTTTTATAGTTTGCTTTTCTCCCTCAAGCCGGGCGGCTTCGTTTCTGCGTTCGCGTCTGCAACTCTTCCTTGCCGCATGCGGCTTTTCTTACGAAACCGGAAAGTGCGGAGGCCGCGCACGCAGAAACTGGTGTCAGTTTTCCTTCGTAGTGAGCTTCTTTTTAGTTTAGCTTTCGAGCTAACGTGATTTTCAGGTAACGCTGCGCTGGCGGAATGTGTAAATTCAGGAATTGAAACAATCGTAGGAAAAGCCCCCCTCCTTTTCAAGGAGGGGTTAGGGGTGGTTAAATCTATTAATCCTTAAATCTGGCGAATCCTAATTCAGACAACTGATAATCCTGACTTTCTCAAATCCATAAAACATCTTCAACCAATAGTCTTCATATTACAGATCTATTTCCTGCACATCGCCGGCTCTTAAAGTGTGCATTTTGCCGCGGAAGTTGAGGCATATTTCGTTTTTCCAGTCGGGGTCTGCAGCTACTACCAGCTTTTGCTGCGTTAGTTTTACAGATAACCAGTTGCCGAGGTATTTCAGGCGAAGTTCGAGGTAGTAGATCTTATCGGGCAAAACGGGATTTAGCAGCAGTTCGTGATTACTCATTACCAGGCCGGTAAAGCAACGCTGAACTAAGTCTACAGAACCGGCCATGGCTCCCAGGTGTATTCCTTCTGAAGTGGTCCCTCCTTGTATATCCTCGATGTCGCTGAGCAATGCCGTCTGAAAATCGCCCCAGCAGCGTTTGCGGTTAGACCTGGCCAGCACCCAGGAATATACAATTTTACTAAGAGTGGAGCCGTGCGTAGTGCGCTTTTCGTAATAAATAATGTTGGCGAAAATGTGTTCAGGTTTAAAATCGTAGCCTAAACGGGTAAAAATATCGAGCAGTTTTTCGGTGGAAAAAAGGTAGAACAACATTAATACATCGGCTTGTTTGCTGGCTTTATAACGGTTAATATCCAGTCCTTCTTTCTCCAGTATCCGGTCCAGGCGCAGCATTTTGCCTTCCGTTTCACGGTATTTTCTTATATCCAGTTCCTGCAACGCTTCATACCCTTCGAACTGGCTTATAACCTGTTTGGTATGGTTAATGAACGGAATAAACATCTGCCGGCTTATCTGCTCCCAACGTTCGAGTTCTGCTGCTGAAATTTTAAGCTTTTCAAAAAGTTCGGCCTGGCGCTTTTCTCCTATAATTTCAGACAACTGCAAAGCCACATCCAGCACCCAAACGGCCATAAAATTAGTGTAAGCATTATTGTTCAGGCCGGGCGTTTCAGCATCAGGGTAACGGGTATGATATTCATCCGGGCCGACCACGCCTTTAATTTCGAAACGCTGTTTTTCTTCGCTCCAACTAGCCAGGCTGGCCCAGAAAAGCGCAATCTCAAAGATCATTTCCGCCCCATATAAATTCAGAAATTCGCTGTTGCCGGTAGTTTGAAAATAGTGCCATACATTGTAAGCCACTGCTGCATTGATGTGCCGCTGCAAATAGGTATCGTCGGGCAGCCAGTTTCCGGATTTCGGGTTTAAGTGAATAACCTGGCTTTCTTCCCGGCCGTTGCTGCCGCTCTGCCACGGAAACATGGCACCGCGGTAACCGGCTCCGCGGGCAGCAAAACGGGCTTCGGGCAAACGGCGGTAACGGTACATTAAAAGTTCGCGGGCCAGTTCGGGTAAGCGTAAATTCAGGAAGGAAAAAATAAAAAGCTCATCCCAGAAAATATGCCCGCGATACGCTTCGCCGTGCCAACCCCGCGCCGGAATACCTACGTCCAGATCGGCGGTGTGCAGCGAAACGGTTTGTAGCAAATGAAAAATATGCAGCCGCAGAATTTGCTGGGTACGGTCGTTGGTGGCCACAACCAGATCGCAGCGGTGCCAGAGGTGCTGCCAGGCCAGGCTGTGCGCGGCAAGTAATTCTGAAAAATCGGGTGCATGTTCCACGGCCCTGCGGGCTTCCAACAGCGGTTCTGAAATGGCAAAATCGCGGGACGTGTAGAGTACCACTACCTTTTCAATTCTTACCGTTTTCTGGTTTTCGCAGGGAATCTGGAAGGCGTGGGCTACATAATTTGCGCGCTGCTCCAGGGCGTAAAGCGGAGATTGTGCAGGAAATTCGCTGTAAAACCGGGTGCGGGCAACCTGCGCCATACTTATCTCCGACTGATTGGTGCGGGCTTCGAGGTAAATATAATGCTGCGTTTCGTCGTTGCCGGTAGCGGTAATTTCGAGGTGCTGATCGTTGAGGGCCTGGTAGCGGGCCACGCCTTTATTTTTAACCGTACCATCCAGCGCGGAACAAATTTCGATAATGCCGGACCAGTTTTCGGGAGTTAATTCCCATTGCAAGGCCGCGATATGCGGTTGTGCCATACTTACCAGCCGCGTACTTTTCAGGGAAGTTTCCCTACCGTTTTGATCTCGGAAACGCAGATGTCGGTGCAAAGTACCGTTCTTCAGATCGAGTTCCTTCCGGAAATAAATAATGGTAACTTCTGCCAGCCCGAACCAGTTTTCGTTGGGGTGCCGAAAATTGAGCGAAAGCCAGTTTGGCCAGTTTACCAGGTCTTCGTTCTCTATCGTTCTTCCGGCAACTTCCGAACGCAAGCGGTTATAGCCGCCGGCCAGGTACGTTCCGGGGTAGTGCACGCCATCGGCGCTGCTTTCTTCGGCGGCGCCGCGGGCAGCAAAATAGCCGTTTCCGAGCGTACAAAGGGCTTCGCGGTGCGCCTGTTCTTCGGGCAACCAGTTTTCGTAAACAATTTTCCAGTTATCAGTTTCCATACCTGGCGGGCAAATGTCTGCTTGTTTTACTCATCTGCCGGGAATTGGGTTATTACCAGGTCGGCGCCAAGTTCCAAAAGTTCTTTTCCTGCGGAAGCATCTTTGCGGTTTACGCCCACTACCAGACCGAATTTACCGGCTTTTCCGGCTTGTACGCCGGCCCGTGCATCTTCAAAAACGGCAGCTTCTGTAGTCTGAACGTTCAATGCTTTGGCAGCTTCCAGGAAAATATCGGGTTCGGGTTTGGTTTTTAAAAGGCGGTTCTCAGCTTCTATGCCATCCAGTTGCACTTCGAAAAGCGTTTCCAGTCCAGCAATTCTCAGCACTTCACGGCAATTTTTACTCGCCGAAATTATAGCGATCCGGAAACCTTCTGCGCGTTTTTGTTTTATCCAGGCTACGGTATCTTCATAAACATCAACGCCCTGGCGCATGATTTCCTGGTAATAGGCGTTCTTTTGGTTTCCTAATCCCCAGATGGTTTGGTTTTCAAAAGTATCTTCCGGTTTGCCCAGTGGAATTTTGAGGTTGCGGGAAGCTAAAAAATTGCGGATGCCTTCGGTGCGGGAAATGCCATCGAGGTAGCGCGGATAATCGTTTTCGATATTGAAAGGTGCCTGACTTTTTCCGGTATTTTGGGTAGCGTTTTGCAGAAATTCGTCAAACATTTTTTTCCAGGCGGCGGCGTGCAGTTTTGCGGTTTGCGTTACTACGCCATCCAGGTCGAAAATAAGGGCGCGGATGTGGCGTTGGCGGAGCAGTTCATTTAAATCGGGTGCAGCAGTTTTTTCGCTTGGGAGCATAGCGTTTTTCCGGGAAGTTTTACTTTGGAATACTACTGCCGTAGTTTTTAGTTATCCGGCTCAAAACCATAGCGTTTTTTAAACGGAAGTATTGAAAGCAGCTAATAATAAGAAATATTCTTTCGGATAAATGCCGGATTCTGCAATATTAGCGTTGAAGTGTTTTCAGCTTTCGGAAAATGACCGACTTTTTCAGGGCAAAAGCATACCGTTTTTAAATTTTCAGCATGACGCCAAAGGATGAAACAAAACCCGCAAAAAGGCTGCATGCAAGCAAATAATACGTAATTTAGAACCAGAAAGGCGCGGCGGCAGTGGTTACAAGCAGAACAAACAAACGGAAAAAACTGTGGCGGAGAAAACTCATGTTTTTTCTGAATATTGTGGCTGCATCGCTGCTGTTGGTTTCGGTTCTGGCTTCGTACGTGAGCCCGGCCGTGGCCTGGATCATTGCCTTGTTCGGTATTGCGTACCCGTATATTCTGGTGCTCAATATTCTGTTTCTGCTTTACTGGCTGATTATTCGCGACAAGGCTTTTCTGCTGTCGCTGGCCATAATTTTACTGGGTTATTCCAACCTGAAAAACCAGCTGCAACTCGACCTGCATGCCAAACCTAAACTCGATCCGGAAAAAGCTTTCAAGGTTCTGAGCTTCAATACGCGTCTTTTCGATCTATATGAATGGTCGAAAAAAACGGATACGAAAAAGCGCATTTTTGAACTGATACAGGCCGAAGATCCGGAAATTCTGTGCATCCAGGAGTTTTATACTTCCAGCACGCGGCCCGGTTTCGATAACCTGGAAACGCTGAAAAACATCCGCAAAAAGCCTTTTGTGCACATGGCTTATACCGATACCAAACGCGGCAGCGACTTTTGGGGCATCGCCACTTTCAGCAATTTTCCCATCGTTCGGAAAGGCAATATTCTATTCAACGAAACCACCAATAACCTTTGCATTTACACCGACATTAAAATAAACGACGATACGATCCGGATATATAACGCGCATTTCCAGAGCAACCGGCTGCAGCGCGAAGATTATGAATTTCTGGGCAACCCGAAGAACAAAAAGGAAAAATGGTTGGCTTCCCGCAATATTCTATACCGCATAAAAACCGGCAGCATAAAACGTTCTAAACAAGTAGATGTAGTAGCTGCGCACATCGAAAATTCGCCTTACCCGGTAATTCTGTGCGGCGATTTTAACGATCCGCCTTCTTCTTACACCTACAACCGCCTCCGGAATAATTTAAAAGATGCTTTTGAAGAAAGCGGCCGCGGTTTTGGCAACACGTATAATGGCCTGATCCCGCTTTTGCGCATCGATTATATTCTGCACGATAAAAAGCTGAAAAGCGCCGATTTTAAAGTGATGGAAGAAGACTTATCCGACCATTATCCGCTTTCGTGCCGGCTGCAATTAACCGGTAAGTAAACGGCAATTTCAAATTGAGTTTTTCAGGCGAAAAGCATAGCGTTTTTCAGAAGTTTACAGCCACTTTTTACGCTTAAAATACCACAGAAAAGTCATGGAAGAGGCTACCATTAATATAAGCGCAAACGGATAACCGGCCACCCATTCGAGCTCGGGCATTACTTTAAAATTCATGCCGTAAATGCTGGCAATGAGCGTAGGCGGCATAAAAACCACCGTTACTACCGTAAAGATCTTAATAACCTGGTTTTGCTCAATATTCACCAAACCCAAAAACGTATTCTGCAGATACTCAAGCCTTTCGAAACTAAACTGAGCGTGCTGCAAAAGTGAGTTAATATCTTTTATGATAATGCGCAGGCGGTCTTTTTCGGGTTCAGCAACAGAAAAACTCCGCAGCAGCGACGAAACCAAACGCTGTTTATCGACAATACTATCGCGGATCTGGATGGTATTTTCCTGAAGTTCGGTGATCCGGATCAGCACTTCTTCCTCAATAGATTGTTCCTTCACCAGTTTTTTACTCACGTTGTTGGTGGTGCGGGTCAGGAACTCGATAAAGTCGGCGTCGAAATCGATCTGGGTTTCGAGCAGCAGCAGCCAGATCTGAATAGCTTTGGTGGTGGTGCTCTTAAAGGTTTTCATTTTGCGCACCGTTTCGGCAAAGGCTTTCATTTCGGTGCGGCGCAGCGTGAACAGAATACCATCTTTCAGAATAAAAGAGATCTGGCGCGTTTCGTAGTTGCCTTTGTCTAAAACCACAAACGCCGAGTTGGCTTCAAAACCGGTGCTGTCTTCGAAATAACGCGAACTGCTTTCAATTTCGGCAGCTTCCTGGGGAGTGAAAAACTCGATGCCAAATTCCTGTTCAACGCGTTGTAATTCTGCTTCGGAAGGCGCCTGCAGATCGATCCAGATGGTATTTTTGCCCGCAGCCGGCCGTAAAGTTTCGGGATCTTTTTCCCAGTGCAGCTCGTCGTTCTGGAGGTAAAAACTTCTGATCATGGCCCAACGGTATAGATTTGGTAAGAAAAAGTGCTTGCCTGTTCACGAAAAACCAGTAGCCAGGGTTGCCCGAAGATTATAATTGCAAACTTATGGTTTTTCGCGGCAGGGTTTTCAGGAAAATTCAGCTAAAGCTATACTTTCCTGCATTTCTTAGCTTTTACGCCTCCGTCAGCAATTCGCCAACGTGTTTCCGGATATTGTGGCAGATCTGATCGATGGGCAAATCGTTTTCATCTGAGCCAAACGGGTTTTCAATTTCTTCGGCAATAAGCTCTAAACTGGCCAGCGCATACATAATTAAAACCACCACCGGAATAATAAAATAACCCAGGCTAAACACCCAGCCGAACGGCAAAGTGATGACGTAGAGAAACACGAACTTCTTAATAAAAACGCTGTAGGTAAACGGAATGGGCGTATTTTTAATGCGTTCGCAAGCGCCACAAACGTCGGTCAGCGATTTTACTTCTTCGTTCAGTAATAATAATTGCGCCGCCGAAATTTTACCTTCAAGATGCAGATCACTTACTTTCTGAAAAATGGCCGCCGCCAGTTGGTTCGGAAAATGTTTGTCGCGTTTCAGATCCAAAACCGAATCAATCTCGTGGAAATCTTCGTTTTCGCGCAGCAGATTTTTCAGCGCAAAAGCATAATTCGGGATCATTTGCCGGAAAAACCTGCGGTCGTTCTCTTCGGGCAGAAATGCGCGGATCTTAATGGCCAGGTTGCGCGCGCTGTTGGTTAAACTACCCCAGATCTTGCGCCCTTCCCACCAGCGGTCGTAAGCCGTATTGGTGCGAAAAACCAGCAGCAACGAAATTACAAAACCCAGCACGGTGTGCATTAGGCCCAGATTTTTAACATTATCGGCCACGTCTTTTTCCAGGAAATTGGTTTCCAGGTAAGCAATTAAACCCGCATACACACTCACAGCCAGCATTAAAGGCAGGAGTTTCCGGAACGTATCGGCTTTGGTTACGCGGAATATGAAAATGAACCAGTCTTTGGGGTTGTAATTGATCATCGGGCACAGCAAAAAGCGGCTACGAAATTACAGATTTCTTTTTTCTGAATTTCCGGAAATAAAAAAACCTCACAAAACTTTACGTGTTGTGAGGTTTGCAAAAATGCTGTATAAAAACGCTATGGTTTCAGGCCGAAAAACTAAACTACGCTTTCGAACTGACGCAGGAAACGCACATCATTTTCGGTAAATAAACGCAGGTCTTTGATCTGGTATTTCAGCATGGTAATGCGCTCAATGCCCATACCAAACGCAAAGCCAGAAAATTTATCCGGATCGATCTTAGAGCTTTCCATAACCGCCGGATCGATCATGCCGCAACCGCCAATTTCTACCCAGCCGCTGTGTTTACAGATGTTGCAGCCTTCGCCTTTGCAAATGAGGCAGGTAATATCTACTTCGGCGCTTGGCTCCGTGAACGGGAAAAACGACGGCCGGAAACGGATCTGCGTATGCGCCCCGAACATTTCTTTGGCGAAGTGATAAATGGTTTGTTTCAGATCGGCGAAGCTTACGTCTTTATCTATAAAAATGCCTTCTACCTGGTGGAACATGCAATGCGCGCGCGCCGAAATGGCTTCGTTGCGGAAAACGCGGCCCGGCATAATGGTACGGATGGGCGGTTGGTTGTTTTCCATTACGCGCACCTGCACTGTAGAAGTATGCGTTCTCAACAGATAATCGGGGTTTTTCTGCACAAAGAAGGTGTCCTGCATTTCGCGGGCCGGGTGGTTTTCCGGGAAGTTCAAGGCCGTAAAGTTGTGCCAGTCGTCTTCAATTTCCGGACCTTCGGAAACATTAAACCCGATACGGGCAAAAATGCGGATGATCTCTTCGCGCACCAAAGAAAGCGGATGGCGGGTGCCCAGCGTGTTTGGAACCGGAGGAAGCGTAAAATCGATGTTCAGTTTTTCGGAAGAAGGTTGCGAACCGGCCAATTGTTCCTGGGCTTCGTCGAAACGCTGCTGCGCCAGTTGCTTTAAACCATTCAGTTGCTGCCCAACGAGTTTTTTCTCCTCATTCGGTACCGTTTTCATCCCTTCGAACAGATCGGCAATATGACCTTTACGGCCCATGTATGCGATCCGGAATTCTTCGAGCTGCGCGGGATTTTCTATTACAAAAGCGCGGATTTCCTGCGCTACCTGTTCAATCTTCTCTTTCATAAGGTTGCAAAGATACGGATTTTAGGATTTGTAAATTTGAAGATTTGGTGATTTGAGAACGATTTCAGCTGTTCTTCCTTTCCCTGACTTTTCCGGCCTGAAAGCATATCGTTTTTTCGCTCTTAAAAGGTAAATTCAGGGGAGGACCTTTTGTCTGAACTTTGATTCTTTTAATTTTTGTGATGGCAATGATTTTATGCTGGAATGCACGCGGACAGATCAAGCCCTGTTCCTACTGCAGGTAAAAAACTCTCCGCCTAGACAGAAGGGGTTGGGGGGGGTGGTTTCTCACATTATCTGATCAAAATCCTGAAAATCCCAAAATCCCGAAATCCTGATTCAGACAAAACGTAGGGTCATAAAATTTTACCCGCATTTCAACCGGCCAAATCTACCGTTCAACGGAATAAGTTTGAACAAAAAAGGCGCAATGAAGAAGTTTGCATCGCTGAAATTCTGCTCCGGCTTGCAAACTTCAGCCGGCAAAAACAGGATTATCCGAACCAAAACAGGCTTTTTTATGGAAATTCGACTAAACGCGCCTGCTAGTAAAATTATTTCGAATGGAAACTTTCGAAACCAAAAACGTTTCCATAGTTTTGCGCCGGAATTACAAAAACGGATGGAATTAAAAGATAAAATTCTGGCTGTAGCCTTCGAAATGTTCCTGAAACGCGGCATCCGCAGCGTCTCGATGGATGACATTGCGCAGGAAATGGCTATCTCTAAAAAAACGATCTACAAATGGTATGAAAACAAAGATGCGATTGTATTTGCTGCCATTGAAAACTACCTGAAAGTTACCGAAGAACGCTGCAATTGCTTTGCCGAGCAATCTGCCAATGCCATAGACGAGCTTTTCCAGACCATGGATATGCTGCGGCAAATGTTCGGCGGCATACACCCCTCGGTTATTTTCGATATCCAGAAATTTCACCCGAAAACCTGGCAGCTGATCGAAAAACATAAATCCAGCTTCCTGCTTTCTAAAATAATCAACAACATGAACCGCGGCATAAAAGAAAGCCTGTACCGCGCCGACCTGGATGTTGAAATAATAAGCCGCCTGCGCCTGGCCCAGATCGGGATCGTTTTTAACAATGAAACTTTTCCGCCTTCGCAATTCAATCAGCAGCGCGTGCAGGTTGCCTGCCTGGAACATTATATGCTGGGCATTGCCACGCTTAAAGGCCACAAACTGATCAATAAATATAAACACGTTACCGAAGAAGAATAATAACCGCACATTTATGAAAACTATAAGTAAACTTTTTCTGCTGGTTTTGTTGAGCGCGTTCAACGTTTCGGCAAGCCAGGCCCAGAATACCCCGCAAGCCTTTAGCCTGAAGCAAGCTGTAGATTACGCCCTCCAGAACCAGGAACGCCTTAAAATTGCCCAGAACGAAACTAAAATTGCCAACGCTAAAATTGGTGAGATCCGGGCTATTGGTTTGCCGCAGGTTAATATTGGCGCAGAAGTTGGCAATAACTTTATTCCGCAAAGCACCTTTTTACCTGCCGAAATTTTTGGTGGCCCGGCCGGTGAATTCCTTCCGGTTGAGTTTACGCCGAAATTTACCGGTAGCGCTGCCATTTCCGCCAGCCAGCTGTTATTTAATGGTTCTTACTTAATCGGTTTAAAGGCAGCTTCTACGTATTCTCAACTTTCGGCCAAGCAGTTGGTTCAAACCGAGATCCAGACTACGGAGCAGGTTACCAAAGCTTATTATACCGTTTTGGTAAGTCACGCCCGCCGCGAATTACTGGATGCCAACTTAAGCCGCCTGGATACTTTGCTAAAGCAAACCAAAGAAATGCATAAGAATGGTTTTGTAGAGAAACTGGACGTTGACCGCCTGACAGTTACTTACAATAACCTGAAAATTGAACAGCAGAAAACAGACCGCCTTATCGAGCTAAGCGAAACGTTGCTGAAATTCCAGATGGGAATGAACCAGCAGGAAGCTATTACGCTAACCGATAAACTGGACAATGTGGAAGTGGACATGAACAAGGTGAATACTAAAGATTTCAACTACGCTAACCGGATCGAATATGCTATCCTGGAAACGCAACGCGATCTGGCCACCCTCGATATCCGCAATATAAAGGCCGGCTATTACCCGAGCCTGGCTTTGAATGCCCGGTATGGCGGCAATATGGCAAACAACCTGTTCAGTGCTGTTACCAAACCGGATAACTGGTTGAGCTTTGGTTATGTGGGCATTGGCCTGCAGATCCCGGTTTTCGATGGCTTAAGCAAAAGCTACCAAACCCAACAAGCTAAACTGCGCCTTGAAAATGCCAACCACGGCCTGAACCTGACCAAACAGAGCATCGACCTACAACTGAATTCTTCATCTACGAATCTTACCAACGCACTGCAGCAGTTAGAATCGCAGAAGCAGAACATGGCGCTGGCCGAAGACATTGCCCGCGTAGCCAAAATCAAATTTCAGGAAGGTGTAGGTTCTAACCTGGAAGTAGTGAACGCCGAAACCGACCTTCGTACTGCCCAAACCAATTACTACGCAGCTCTATTCGATGCGCTTATTGCGAAAGTAGATCTGGATGTAGCTACCGGCACACTGGTTCAGAAGTAATTCAAAACGCTATCTAAAACACTTAAAAAAGTAAAACCGCAACTCCCTATAAAATGAAAAATCCAATTACCATACTTTCCCTGGCACTTTTAGTAAGCTTTACTGCCTGCAACAGCGATGGCGGCGGCGATAAAACAGCCCAACTGGAAAAACTAAAAAAAGAACAAGCAGAAATTGAAGCTAAAATTGCCACACTGGAAGGCGAACTGAAAGTTGCCGGCAAAGGTGCTGAATTAACTGAAAAAGCAGTGCCGGTTGGCGTGATCACGGTAAAGCCGGAAAATTTCAAGCACTATTTAGAAGTGCAGGGCAAAGTAGATTTCGAGCAGAACGTAATGGTGAGCGCCAGAGTACCGGGCGTGCTAACCAGCCTGCGCGTAAACCGCGGCGACCGGGTTTCCAAAGGCCAGATCCTGGCTACCATCGATGCTTCGGTTTTAGACCTAAACATTGCTGAACTGAAGTCGAGCGTAGATTTAGCCAGAACGGTATACAACAAGCAGAAAAATCTCTGGGATCAGAAAATTGGTACTGAAATTCAGTTTTTAACGGCTAAAAACAACAAAGAAAGCCTGGAAAGCAAACTGAAAACCCTGGAGGAACAACGCGATCAGTACAATATTAAAGCGCCTATCAGTGGTTTAGTGGACGAAGTATTGCCGAAAAGCGGAGAAGCTGTAGCGCCGGGTGTGGGTATCATTCGCGTAGTAAACCCTGCAGGTACCAAAGTAGTTGCCGAGGTTTCTGAAGCTTATGCCGCCAAGATCAGAAAAGGCGACGAAGCGGTAGTTTTCTTCCCGGATATGAACAAGGAAGTGCCGGCTACGGTGCGCGTGGTTGGTACAGCTATCAACCCAAATTCCCGTGCTTTCACGATTGAGTTAGGCCTGAAAGATACTAAAGGTATTTCGCTGAACCCGAATATGATTGCCGTAGTGAAGATCAACGATTACTCACAGGAAAGCGCTACCGTTTTGCCGCTTAACCTGATCCAGAAAGACGAAAAATCGAGCTACGTGTATGTGGTGGAAGAAAAAGGCGACAAGAAAATTGCCATTCGCCGCACGGTAACTACCGGCCAGAGCTACAAAGATAAAATCGAGATCCTGAGCGGCATTTCGGAGAACGACAAAGTAGTAAGCTCCGGTTACCAAAGCCTGAACGAAGGCCAGCCGGTTTCATTTTAATTAGAAATTAATTATCAATATCTGAGATTACGCAATCAAGAGAGAAAGTCCCCCTTTGGAGGGGGTAGGGGGAGGATTTGTACATTATCTGATTAAATACAATCCTGATAATTCTCCTGTCCTCCCCCTACCCCCTCCAAAGGGGGACCAAATCAGAAATGCGTAAGATCAGTTATTATTTAGAGCTTTATGAAAGAAAAAATAAAAGAATTCTGGCTTACCAGCTGGGCCGTCGATAATAAAACGTCGGTATACGTGATGACGGTGATCATTTCGCTGGCCGGTATTTTCACCTATAATAAACTCCAGAAAGAAAACTTCCCTGATATCGTAATTCCGACCATGATGGTTTCGGCCATTTATCCGGGAACATCGCCTTCGGATATGGAGAACCTTGTAACCCGCCCGATCGAGAAAGAGATCAAGGCGCTGAACGGGGTGAAGAAAGTTACGTCTTCTTCAAACCAGGATTTCACTTTAATTACAGTGGAATTCAACACCGATGTTGATGTAGCCGACGCGAAGCAGAAAACCAAAGATGCGGTAGATAAAGCCCGTCCGGAACTGCCAACCGACCTTTTGGAAGAACCGCGGGTGCAGGAGATCAGCTTCTCCGAAATGCCGATCATGTACGTGAACCTTTCGGGAAATTACAGCGCGGAAAGACTGAAGAAATACGCCGAAGACCTGCAGGATAAAATTGAAGGTCTGCCGGAAATTAACCGCGTAGACATTGTAGGAGCCCTGGATCAGGAAGTGCAGATCAACGTGGATATGTATAAAATGCAGGCCGCCAAGATCAGTTTCCGCGATATTCAGCAGGCCATTGCCATGGAAAACATGACAGTTTCCGGCGGTACCGTAACCGTAGGCGAAATGAAACGGGCCGTGCGCGTGGTTGGACAGTACACCGATCCGAATGAAATTGGCAACATCGTGATTAAGTCAGCGGGTGGCGGCAATATTCCGTTGCGCGAAATTGCAGAAGTGGTAGATGGTTTTAAAGAGCGCGAAAGCTTTGCCCGTTTAGATAACAAGCCGGTAATTACCCTGAACGTGATCAAGCGTTCCGGCGAAAATCTGATCGAAGCGTCGGATAAAATCAACACAATCGTGAAGGAAATGGAAACTTCCCAGCTTCCGAAAGATCTGAAAGTTACCATTACCGGCGATCAATCGAACCAAACGCGTCACACGCTGAATGACCTGATCGGTACCATTATTATCGGTTTCGTGCTGGTAACGTTCATCCTGATGTTTTTTATGGGTACAACCAACGCACTTTTTGTGGGTTTATCGGTACCATTATCCATGTTCTTGGCTTTCTTCTTAATGCCGGTTGTGGGTGGCATCACCGATTCTTCCTTCTCCCTGAACATGATCGTGCTTTTCGCGTTCCTGCTGGCTTTGGGTATTGTGGTAGACGATGCCATTGTGGTAATTGAGAACACACACCGCATTCACCACCAGTACCACTGGAACATTATTAAATCTACGAAAGCGGCCGCCGGCGAAGTATTCGTGCCGGTTTTAGCGGGTACTTTAACTACTGTTGCGCCATTCGTACCACTGCTTTTCTGGCCGGGCATTATCGGGGAATTCATGTTCTACTTGCCAATCACGCTTATCTTAACCCTGATGGCGTCGTTGCTGGTAGCGTTCCTGATCAACCCGATCTTTGCAGTAAGCTTTATGGGTAAAGATGAAAATCCGAACCCGGTGAAAGCCCGCAAAACGTTTGTGTATTCCATGATCGTGCTGGCCGTTTTTGCCGGAATCTGCTACCTGTCCGGCTGGATCGGTTTAGCCAACCTGACTGTATTTATTATGCTTTTCGTGGCACTGAATAAATACGTGTTTACCAAGTGGATCAACGGTTTCCAGAACCGCGTTTTGCCAGCCATGATGAATGGTTACGAGCGCGTGTTGCGTTCATTGCTGAAAGGTTACCGCCCTATCTTTGTAATGATCGGTATGGTAGTTTTATTAATCCTTTCGGTGGTAATTACCGCAATCCGCGCGCCTAAAGTAGATTTCTTCCCGAAAGGCGACCCGAACTTTATTTATACCTACATCGTGCTGCCGGTTGGTACCGACCAGACCGCTACCGATTCCATTACCCGCATTGTGGAGCGGCGCGTTACGAAAGTGGTGGGTGCCGATAACCCGGACGTAGAATCTATTATTTCCAACGTAGCGATTGGCGCCGGCGATCCAAGCCAGCCATCGATCCAGGCCGAATCGCAAAAAGGTAAAGTGAGCGTGGCGTTTAAGGAATTCCAGTACCGTACCGGTCCGGCTACCAGCACCTATCTGAACCAGATCCGCGAAGCCGTGAAAGGTATTCCAGGGGCGGAAATTGTGGTGGAGCAGGAGCAAAATGGTCCACCGGTTGGTAAGCCAATTTCCATCGAAGTTTCCGGCGAAGATTATCCTGGATTGATCAAGCTTTCGAACCGCGTAGAGCGCTACATCGATTCATTGCAGATTGCCGGTATTGAAGATCTGCGTTCGAATTTAGAAGACAGCAACCCGGAACTTACTGTTTCTATTGACCGGGTACGTGCGAACCGCGAAGGCTTGAGCACTGCCCAGATTGGTTCAGAGCTCCGGACCGCGATCTACGGCGTAGAAGCCAGCAAATTCAAACGCAACGAAGACGAATACCCGATCCAGATCCGTTACGCCGAGCCTTACCGCAAAAACATCGACGCGCTGATGGATATGCGCATTACGTTCCGCGATATGAATACAGGCCAGGTGCGTCAAGTACCAATTTCTTCGGTAGCAAAAATTGAATACAATACCACGTATGGTGGTATTCAGCGGAAAAACCTGAAGCGCGTAATTACTATTGGTTCGAACGTTTTGGCCGGCTACAACGCAAACGAAGTGGTTGGAAACATCAACAAAGCCCTGAAGAAATTCGATACGCCGGAAGGTTTCGAAATTAAAATGGGCGGTGAGCAAGAAGACCAGAAAGAAACCGGCGACTTCCTCGGAATGGCTTTATTGGCTTCTTTGGGCCTGATCTTCTTAATTCTGGTTACGCAGTTCAACTCCGTTTCCAAGCCGGTTATCATTCTTTCCGAAATCATTTTCAGTATCATCGGAGTGCTTTTAGGGTTCTCAATCTTCGGCATGAATATTTCGGTAGTAATGACGGGTATCGGTATTATTGCGCTGGCGGGTATTGTGGTGAAAAACGGTATCCTGCTGGTTGAATTTACTGACCACCTGCGCAGCGAAGGCCTGGAACTGAAAGAAGCGATCGTGATGGGCGGTAAAACCCGTCTGAACCCGGTAATTCTTACCGCAACAGCCGCGATTTTAGGTCTTATTCCGCTGGCAATTGGTTTGAACATCAACTTCTTTACCTTGTTCAGCGAACTTGACCCACACATGTTCGTGGGTGGCGAAAGTGCAGTATTCTGGGGACCTTTGGCCTGGACGATCATTTTTGGTCTGGCTTTTGCAACCTTCCTTACCTTATTGGTTGTTCCAGTAATGTACTTATTGAACGAGAAGCTGAAAAATAAAATTTCCGGCAATAAAAATCGTTCTGAAATTGAAGGAAAACACTTGCACGGTACGCCGGTAAATGTGAAAGAATTAACTGTTTAAAAATGATGCTAGCTCATAAAACCGATCGGATCGCTTCGGAAGTGATTCGGATCATCAGCAATACCAAAGCCTTGAAATCTTCGCGTTTGCGCGAAAATTCAAACCTGAACCGCGATTTTGGCTTCGATAACCTGGATGTGGTGGATATTATTCTTGAAGTTGAGAAGAAATTCCAGATCACTATTCCGGATGAAGTTCCGCTTAGCACAGTGGGAGATTTTGTGCGGTATGTTTCTTCGCATACGCCTCGCAGGTTTAGTTGGATCTAATAGGTTTTGCTTTCTGTTTTTAAAAGCCTTCGATTAATTTCGAAGGCTTTTTTTATAAGTGATTTGGTTTGCTATTGAGTTTTTGGGCGTGAAAAGCCTACCATTTCTGTCATCCTGAGCACAATTGAGCGCGGGAGCGCGAAGATTGCGAGCGTAGCTCTGAAGGACCTTGTCGGCGGGCAGCAGTTTTTCCACTACAAAGTATAGCGTTTTGAAATACCTTTCCTGCTAAACATCTGACTTTTAACTTTCATCGGCAATTTTTTCCCTCAAGCCGGGCGGCTTCGTTTCTGCGTTCGCGTCTCACCCTTTCCTAGCCGCATGCGGCTTTTCTGACGAAACCGGAAAGTGCGGAGGCCGCGCACGCAGAAACTGGTATCATTTTCCTTCGTAGTCAGCTTCTCTTTAGTTTAGCTTTCTTGATAACGTAGTTTTCAGGCAACGCTGCGCTGGAGATATGCGTGTAAGTAGAAGATTGGTAGAAAAAGCACCTCGCCTGGACAGGAGGGGTTGGGGGTGGTTGATTTACTGTACAGCTTACATTAAAGAATGAAGCCTATTTCAAAAGAAAATCCTGACCATCCCAAAAATCCTTAAAATCGTGTTCAGACTATCCTCTAATCTGACGAATCCCAATTCAGACAATTCAAAATTGCGTTAAAACTCTATTGCTTTCTATTTTACCTACCAGCGCCTGGCACAAAACAGTAGGGTTTTAAAGCAAAAAAGTCAGGTTGCTGGAGCGACCTGACTTTCTGTATCAAAAATGATAGCGTTTTTTACTTGATAACGGTGATCGGGAATTTTTTTTCGAGTTTTTCGCCGGAAACAAATACTGCTTTCATGTGCGCGAAATAAACGCCGGCAGAAACATTTTTACCATCCCACTCTTTTTCCAAAGTGTTGCTTTCGAATACCAATACGCCCCAACGGTTGTAAATTTTGAGTTCGTAAGTGGTAGTTGGCGGTAGCTGTGGCTTAAAGGTATCGTTCAGTTTATCGTTGTTCGGCGTAATAATATTCGGGATCTTAACTTCTACCGGTACTGGTTTTTCAACTACAGTCACGCGGGCCGTTAAGGTATCGAGTGGGCAACCCAGGCTATTTTCTGTGGCTACTTTTACATCGAAGGTGCCTGTTGTCAGGTAAACGTGTTTCACCTGCAATCTGCCAGTTACTATAGGCGAACCATCACCGAAATAGAATTTGCCAAAAATAACCGGGGCTGGGGTTTGGGTTTGCAGCGTAAAAATAACGGTATCGCCGGCTACCGGGTTCTGAGGCAAATAAGAAAGGCCTAAAAAGTGCTGGGTAGAGTCGCCGTTAAAGATCATGCGCGAATCGGTAACCTGGCGGCAGCCGCTGGTGGCACGCAACGTAAGCTTAATGCCAGAATGATCCTGCGGGCTTGGTGTATAAATAGTAATCAGGGAATTCGGATTGCTGAATGTGCCTTTTCCGCCGCTCCACTGCACGGTTACGTTGTTTCCGGTTGCAGTTGCACCAGTCAGCGTAATAGGAGTCATAGTTTTACAGGCCAGCGTAAGATCCGGACCGGCATCGGCGGTAGCAGTTGCTGAAGCCCAGTTGTTGGTAATGCAGTTTGCGTTGGAAACAACCCAGCCGGTAACGTTGGTGGTCTTGTTGTTCGGCCAGATATTGGCGGCGTTGGTAATGTTCGGATTATACTGGCCTGAAGTTAAAGAGTAACGCGCCGTATTGCCAGGAGTTCTTTCCAGCGTATGCTGATATAAGGCATCGTTTGTATTGGCTACTTTCTGGCTGTTATTATTACCGGCATCGTAACCAATTCTGCCAATAGCATCTACAATTTGCCCGTTGGTTTGCGCCAGCACTACAATATCGTTGCCGTTAACACCCGGACCGAAAGAAGTAAAATTGGCAATGCTGGCTGTATTGCGGCAATTGGTATTAATGTATTCGTCGTTACCTACCAGAATAGTGCCGCAGGGCTGCAACGTGCCTAAAAGCGGCGAAGTAGTTGTTGCAGTGTTGCTGCCGTTACCATAAATGCGCAGCTCGTAGTTGCTCAGGTTTACCACGTTCGGAGTCGGATTCCAGATCACCACGCCTACGCCGGAACCGGAATTCCAGTCCACGTATTTTACGATCATCAGGTTATCGGTCTGCGCCTGGGCCTGGCTTACCGCGAAGGCAAACACAAAAGCGCAAATGAACTTCAGCAGCGACGAAGCGCGCGTAATTTTAGCACGGAAAAACATAGTAGAGTAAAAATTTGCTTATAGAATAGAAGTAGATGCTTTAACAGAATATTCCTCCGGAAATCGGCGCAGTTTTACGAAGACAGCACATAAGTTTACAGCAGGCATACAAAGAGCTTTATGAATAACATCACAAAGGTAAGGCTAATATTTCAAAAAATACCAATGCGATATGTTTTCATTTCGTTATCTAACTGCCTGGAGCTTGGGCACATACTTTCGAGCAAAGCCCAGAAATGCGGGCCGTGGTTCTTCTGGGTAATGTGCGCCAGTTCGTGCAAAATAACATAATCGCGAAGGCGTTCCGGCAGGCGCATTAAATGCAGGTTCAGATTAATATTATTTGTATGCGAGCAGCTGCCCCACCGCGAACTGGCTTTTTTTACGGTTACTTTCCCGAATTTCAAACCGAATTTTGCGGCGAAAAACGCTACCCTTTGCGGCAGAAAAACTTTGGCTTCGTGGCGGTAAGTTTCTTCTATGGCATGTCGGATGGTTTGCTGCAAAGAAGCTTCCGTAACCGGCCGGTAAGCGGGATAACTGATCTCTAAAAAACCGTTGTGCAGGCGAGCCTTTACGTCTGGTTTTTCCGTAGGAACCAGCTTCAGTTCGTGGGAAAAAGTACGAAAAACAGTTTCTTCGGTAAAAATGGTCTGGCGGTTTTCCTGCTGCGCAATTTTCTGCTGGTGGTGTTTTATCCAGTCGAGTTTTTCATGCACAAAAGCCTCGGCCTTATCGAAACTGCCACGCAAAGGCAAGGAAACGCGGATTCCTTTTTCCGGACGGATGCTGATGCGCATGTAGCGGGCCTTCGGTGTTTTTTCGAGCAACACCGCGCCTACGCCTTCTATGTGCAACTGAACAGATTTTAATACAGGTGAAACGGCCACAACAATTCTAAACTTTCCGGCTGCAAAGATACGGCTTTTAGTGGTTAGTTATTGGTTGTTTGAAGTTTGTAGTTGGGACCGGAGAAATGAAATTTAAACTATTCACGACTTTTTCGTGCTGAAACCATAGCGTTTTTTATTGGTTTCGGGCACAAAAAAACCGGCTCTTTTTACGGAGCCGGCTTCTGAAAGCGAATTTTTATCTGAATTACCGTACGTTGCCGCCGGCTGTAGAATCGTCGTGGTTTTTGCTCGGAATGCGGGTGCTGTCAGTGGTAGAAGCGCGAACATTCGGTTCGCCGGAACCTGAGGCCGCGGCACGTTTGGTAGCGTGCTCTTCGGTTGGGTGCTCTTCTATGGGGTTCTTTTTGGCAGGAATGTGTTTTACTTCAGCTTCGGCAGATTTCGTTTCCGTTTTCTTTTTAGTAGCCGTTTTGGTTTCTGCTTCTGAACCGGTGGCCGTAGCTGCAAGGGCTTTGCCGGAACCGGAAACGTTGTGTGAAATGCTGCCGGCGGCTTCCCAGTCGGCAAACTTGTTTATTTCTTCTTTAATGCTCGTCATGAACCAGGCCAACAAACTTACATCGTCGAGTAAACCTACTACCGGAATAAAATCGGGCACAAAATCTATGGGCGTAAGAAAATACAGAAATACCGCCACGCCGCCAACCAACGTAGAAGTAGGCACGCCGTGGTAATCGCCGGCTACTGAGGCTTTGATCATGCGGCCAAGCATTTGCAGGTTTTCCCAAACCTCGTGGGCAATGGTGCCGAAATCTTTTTTCTCGCTGGCTTTTTTATAGGCGTCGTTGAGTAATTGCTTAATCCGGATCGGTTGTTTCAAATAACCTTCTGCGCGGTTCAGAATACCTTTAAATAAGGGAGTAGAAGCAACAGTTTTGCCTTGTTGTTGGTTTGCGTGGTTTTCCATGTTCTGGTTGAATTTGTATATAAACGGAACAGCTGAATGGCCTGGCTACGCCCGAAAATGTAAGCTGCAAAAAACAGCCTGCTTGAATAGAATATTTCCGCCGCGTGTTTACCCGGTTTCAGTGCTTGTTCATATACTGTTTCCTGTAGAAATAGTTTTGTAAAAGTAAGCAGCTTCTTCTAAATATTAGCAAAATTTTATGTTTAAGCTGAAACAAAAAAGTCCGGCCTGTTGCTGCAACAAGCCGGACTTTTATACCGGAAAGCCATAGCGTTTTCTAAATTTAATTTACGCGGCCGGCCGCATAATAATTGCGCTGGTAATATGCCTGTTTCAGGGAGCTGATCATTACGCCGCCGTTGGTAGCTGAATGCACGAATTTGCCGTTTTTCAGGTAAATGCCTACGTGGTAAATAGGTTGTTTGGGCGAACGACGGAAGAAAACCAAATCGCCGGTCTGCACGCTGTCTTTTTTTATGCGCTTCACATCCTGAAACATGGAGCGGGAACTGCGGCTTAAATTTATGCCGTAAACTTCTTTATAAATGGAAGTAACAAATCCGGAGCAATCGGTGCCTCTTTTAGAAGCGGAACCGCTGCGATAAGGCGTCCCGATCCATTCGTTCACAGTTTCGAGCAGCTCCTTATCTTCGTTGTACTCCAGTTTTACGGCGAAATTCTGGGAATAATATTTATAGAAAAGGGAATCTTTGTAGGTAAGCGTATTGGCCGCTTTTTCGAAAGGGTTGGTGTTATGGTTGCCGTCCGGTGCAAAAGGAATCAGCGAAGCGTTTTCGAAAGTGAAATTCTGAGTTTCGGGATTTGCTTCGGCGGGCTTTACTTCATAAAAATAAGAAAGGCCCAGCGCTACAACCGCGAAACAACTCAAAATTATATTTTTCATTCTCAGCTTTTTAGGTGAAACATGCCGTTTCGGGCTTTGCTGCCCAACGGTTTTGTTTATTATTTATTACTTTTCCGAGGTTTGAAACCTGCGAATACGGCCAGAGAAAGCAATTTTCCAGATGATTGTTCTCCGGCATTAGGGTAAAATTAAACACGATTTTCCAAACCACCAAATAATTAGCTGCCCGCCAAGGCATTATTCTGTTTTAAATGCTGTTTTAAACAATTAAATCCAAAACTCTCTCCGCCAATTTCAGTACAATTAAAAACAGGATTTAACCAATTTAACAAAACTTTATGCACCACAAAATACAGTTAGCCGGCGCCCGCATTGTAGAGCATTCATGGCTGGCGCGCATTGCCCGCTGGGTGCTCAAAACCCCGAACGTTGCCATGGTTTTAGGCCGGCAAATTCACCTGAGCGGCGTAAAAAAAGAAGATTTTCTGAAAGACCGCTATTGGGTGGAACACGAGCTTTGCCACGTGCAGCAATATAAAGATCATGGCCTGGCAGGTTTCCTGGGCAAATATTTAATTGAAAGCTGCCGGAACGGATATTACAACAATAAATTTGAAGCCGAAGCCCGCCGCGTAGGCCGCGAAAATGCCGGACTGGCCGTGCATGATTCGGAAAAACATAAACCGGAAAAGAGTTAAATGAATCGTAGAAACATTGCAACGCAACGTTTTAAACCACAACCTGAACAATAATTCCAAAAAGCGATATTGAATCTGGCAGGCGTGATGTTGCTACTGGCAGACGTTGCAGTGCAACGTCTCTACAACAAATTTGCCACCGGAAAACCTTACCTTTGCGCACCACCTTTTCTGTAAAAAAATGGAAACCAACCAAACGCTGCCGAAAAACCCCGAAAGCATTTACGTGATCCGGTTTCAGGATTGCGACCCGCTGGGGCATTTGAATAACGTACGCTACCTCGATATTTTTCTGAACGCCCGCGAGGAACAGACTTTAAAATATTATGCCCTGAACCTGATGCAATTGCTGAAACAGCACCGCACGGCCTGGGTCGTTACCAATCATCAGATCGCCTACATTCGTCCGGCCGACCACGGCGAAACCGTGCATATTCAAACGCGCATCATTCATTTCGATAATTCTACTATTGTGGTGGAAAGCGTGATGCTGAACGAAAACCGCTCGAAACTGAAATCTGTGCTCTGGACCACGTACCGCTATATTGGCATAGAAACCGGCAGACCAACCGACCATTCCGACGATATTATGGACCTGCTGGAAGAACTTGATGACGATGAAATTTCTTTCGATCCGGATGGTTTTCAGGAACGCATTAAACGCCTGAGCAAGCAACTGAAAGAAACCGATTAATTTTTTGCTCTAAAAACAGCAGAACGCACCGCCTCGCAAAAGCCGGTGCGTTTTTTATTAACCCAATTCCTTTCCATGCGTTTATTAACCTTCCCGAAACAAAAAAATAAAACGCTATAGATTATGAGCAAAAAACTGGAAGGAAAGAAAATTGCCATTTTGGCTACCGATGGTTTTGAACAGGTAGAATTGTTTGACCCACGAAAAGCGCTGGAAGACGCAGGTGCCACCACGCACATAGTTTCCCCGAAAGATGGCGAAATTAAAGGCTGGAACCACACCGATTGGGGCGACAAGGTAAAAGTAGACGTAAAACTGGCCGATGCCCAACCCCAGGATTACGATGGTTTGCTGCTGCCGGGCGGCGTAATGAATCCCGATAAACTGCGCATGAACCCTGATGCGGTAGATTTTGCGGCCGCTTTTATGCGCGAAAAGAAACCGGTAGCCGCTATTTGCCACGGCCCGTGGACGCTGGTGGAAACCGGTATGGTGCAAGGCAAAAAAATGACGAGCTACGAAAGCATTAAAACCGACCTGAAAAATGCCGGCGCCAACTGGGTAGATGAAGAAGTGGTAGTAGACAACGGTTTAGTAACCAGCCGCAAACCCGACGATATTCCGGCGTTCAATAAAAAGATGATCGAGGAATTTTCCGAAGGCCGCCATAATCGCTGAGTTTTTGAGCCGAAAACGGTACCGTTTTTTATAAGAAAGCCTGGCAGCAATGCCGGGCTTTTTAGTTTTTAAGGTGGAAAGCATAGCGTTTTCAGTACACAGCCCACAAAAAAAGGAAGCTTCTTTGCAGAAGCTTCCTTTTTGCTTTTTCACAGTTTTAGTTTGCTAAAATCCTACGCCTACATACACCTGGAACTGGCCGTTTTTCAGGTCCTGAACCGTTTTGCCGGCAATGGTGCTTGGCTCTTTATAAATATCGTTCAGGCCTAAGTGGTAACGGGCGCCTATGCGGGCAAAGCTGATACGGCCTTCCACGCCCCCTACAGCTCCGTAAACAAAATTATTCATCCGCTCCTTGGTAGATTCGCCGAGTTCACGTTCGTTCTCCTGAACCGTTAACAATACGCCGGCTTGCGGGCCAATGTGAAGGCTGACATTATCGAGCACGTTAAACACGAATAGGAACGGAACTTCAAGGAAATCCATTTTCATCTCTACGGTATCCTGCGCTTCGAAAGCCCGGCGGTTAAACAAAATTTCGGGCTGAATGGAAACCACTCTGGAACCGGCTAGCGGGAATTGTCCGTAAATACCCGCGTGCCAGGTAGTCAGGTTTTTCAGATTCGTGATATTGTCTTTATCGCCGCCGCGCAGCTGGTTAAAATTCACGCCGCCTTTAATACCGAAGCCCGAATTATCGACATCTCCGCCGCCGCCTTCCAGGTTGTGATTTTGGGGCAAACGGGTTGTAACGTTGGTATTCTGAGCCATGGTACAAATACTTAAAGAAAGGCCCGCGAATAGTAAGAAGATTTTTTTCATAGATTTATTCTGGTAATTAGTGCGTTGTTGTTTCGTAACCAAAATTCAAGGTTCTTTTGCCTCTTATACTTCCGCCCCCTAATAATGTTTCACCCTGCTATAACCCCTGTTTAACTTAAAACGAGCCTGGTTCAATGTAAATGCGTATTTTAGCCGCTGCTACGTTATCAGCCTGAATTATACTGCCGGAATATGCTTAAATCTTGCCCCTTGCTTATTAGCTTTTCCCGAAATATTGCCAGCGTTTTATTAAAATAATTCCATGCCTGCAATCATTCACACTCCCGTTTCAGCAGAAAAAAAGCAGCATTGGGCAGCACGAACCCTGCCGGGATTGCTGTATTTTGGTTATGCGCTGCTGGTGATCTTATCGGTAAACAACGGCTTTTTCTGGGACAGTATTTTGCTTGCTTCGCGCTACGGACAATGGTATTTCGACAGCAATTTCAGTACGCTTTTCGTGCCCGAAAACATAGCCGGTTATCCGCCGCTTTTCGGAATGTTGCTGGCTTTTCTCTGGAAAATTTTCGGCAAAAATTTACTCGTAAGCCATTTACTGATCCTGCCTTTTGCTTTAGGAATTGTGCGCCAGATTTTACAACTATGCCGGAAGTTTCTACCGGAAAATATTGCTAGTTGGGCGGCACTACTTTTACTCGCGGACCCTACCCTTTTAGCACAATGCACACAAGTTGCGCCCGACGTTTTACTCGTTTTCTTCTACCTTTTCAGCCTGAATAGAATCCTCGAAAAACGCCGTCTGCTTCTGATCTTCAGCCTTATTTTTCTGGGTTTACTGAGCCCAAGGGGCACCATTGCTGCGTTTGCGCTTTTCCTGACCGATACCTGTTTGTTTATATTTGAGAAGAAAGAAAACCGCACGCTGAAGCATTTTGCAGGACTTTTTATGACTTACGTACCGGCCGGTTTACTCGTAATTATCTGGCAGATTTTACATTTCCGGCATTTCGGGTGGATCGGCTACAACCCCGATTCGGAGTGGGGCACGCTGGCGCAATTTGCCGGCCTGAAAGGGATGCTGCGCAACGCAGTGTTAATTACCTGGCGACTGGTTGATTTTGGCCGGTTATTCATTGGCTTTGGTTTGCTGCTCACACTACTTTATTACGTTCGCAAACGTCTTCAATTTCCACCGGAAATACTTCGACTTTTTACGCTGGTTTCCATACCGTTTTTTTTATTCAGCCTGGTTTTTCTGCCTTATACCAACCCGATCGGGCACCGGTATTACCTGGTAGTTTTTCTGTTGCTGGCTTTACCGGTTTACTATTTACTAACGCACGTTCCTAACCGGTTTTTCCGAAGAATTACCTACGGTTTTATGCTCCTAGGTTTGCTCACCGGCCATTTCTGGATCTACCCCGATTCCGTTGCCAAAGGCTGGGATGCTACCCTCGCGCACAAGCCTTATTTCGAACTGCGCCGCGAAGCCATCGCATTTCTGGACGTAAAAAATATTCCCTTAGAAACTGTTGGCAGCGATTATCCGAACCTGGCTCCCGGCAGCGTTACTGACCTGAACAATGATACCCGCCACTTTCAAGGCAAAAATCTGGAAAACAATACATTCGTGCTGTATTCGAATATTTTTAATGGTTTTACAGATAAAGAACTGGAGGAATTACGAACACAATGGAACGTGGTGAAAAGCTGGAAAAAAGGGCAGGTGAAAATGATCTTGTATAAAAGGCCGGAGTAAAACGCTATACTTTTCAGCCGGAAAACTCATTTTATTAGAACCAGTTGCCAGCGAAACGCCCATTGCCATTTCAAGCGGTAATTTTTAATACCGGCGGCGGCTAAAATAACTTCTAATTCCTTTCTTCGGAAAGCCCTTAAAACAGAAAGCGGTGCGTCGTTTTTCACTAAATAAGACTTCGAAAAAACCTGCGTTAAACCTTTTATACTGTAATAAGCAAGCGGGTGGCGGTGCAGATCGTTGATGATAACGGCGACGTTAGCCTGCGCATAAATTTGTTCTAAAAGCTGCACCAAAAGGTAATCCGGAAAATGGTGGCAGAATAAACTGCAAACCAGTATATCGTAGCGCTGCCGCTTAAATTCTTCGGAAAAAATATCTTGTTGCTGAAACGTAATTTCGTGGAAAGGCTGTGCTTTGGGAGCTGCGTATTCCAACATAAATTTGTTTGCATCGACGCCATTTAAACTTACTTCAAGGTTTTGCTTCCGGAACCATTGAGCCATTTGCCGCAACGTATCGCCGCCGCCGCAACCTAAATCGGCAACCGTTATGGGGCGCGGCAATTTTTCGAGTTTTGGTTGCAGAAAGGCTAGCGTTTTTAAAACCACATTGTAGCCGCCCAGCCAGGTATTAATGGTTTCAAGTTCGTCGAGGTTTTGCCGCAGTGCTTCGTTGCTCAGCTGCAGGTCATCCATCAATTCAGCTTCTTCCGAACGTTTTTTAAACATAGCAGATTTTAAGCAACATGGCTTCCATGGTAAGGCCCGGGCCGAAAGCAAAACTGAGTACGTGCTCGCCGTGGTTTTCCGGCTTCAGTTCGGCTATGAGTTTTTGCAGCACAAACAATACCGTTACCGAACTCATATTCCCGAATTCGCGCAGCACCTGGTACGCAAACCGGTTATCTTCTTTAGAAATGCCAAGTTCGTTTTCAATGGCTTCCAGAATTTTGCGGCCGCCGGGGTGAATGGCAAACCAGTTAATTGCTTCGGGTTGCAGAGCCATTTTTTCCAGTATTCTTTCCGCAAACTGTTTTATACCTTTCTTTATAAGTTCCGGAATGTAAGCAGATAGGGTCATTTCAAAGCCGAAATCGCCGATGTGCCAGGCCATGTCTTTTTTGCCGGAAGGAACGAGTTCACAATGAAACGCTTCGAGCTCCAGGTTAAAACCGGGCTGCGCCTGGTTGCTGAGCCAAACCGCTGCCGCACCATCGCCGAAAAGCGCATTGGAAACCAAGTGATCGTGTTCTGTAGATTTCTGAAAATGCAGCGTACAAAGTTCCGTACAAACCACTAAAACGTTGGCTTTCGCATTGGCTTTGCAAATATTATCGGCGAGTTTTAAAGCGTTGAAAGCGGCATAGCAACCCATAAAATTCACCGAAGTCCGTTCTGTATGCGAAGGCAATTCCAGTGCTTCTACCAGTTCAATATCGAGGCCGGGCGCATACATACCCGTGCAGCTAACGGTAATGAGGTGCGTGATTTTACTGCGCGGATCGGTTTCCTGAATTTGTTCGAAACAGTTGCGCACAGCCTCCAGTGAAAGCGGTAAAGCGTGCTCCCGATACGCCTGCATGCGTTTGCTGATGACCGGAAATGGTTCGAGCCCGGCGGAATTCGGAAAAAACTGAAACTCACCATTCGCGCGGCTGTAATCTTCCAGCACGGTATACCGATTTTCGATGCCGGAAATGCGGTAAAGGGCGTTCAGTTTGCGGGTATCGGCCGCATCGAATTGCAGGGCATTAGCCATGAAACCGGCGATCTGCATTTGCGGAATTTTATGCGCGGGATTGGCAGTGCCAATGGCACAGATATAGCTTTTCATCGAAGTCTTATAAGTAATTCGACCGCTTTTTGTTTTTCGCCGCAGCCGTTTTCCAAAAGATAATTTTTATTTAGTGATTAGAAGCTATCTCATAAATGAGTTTGTCATGTTGAGCGTTAGCGAAACAACTCGTCGGCGGATTGCGGAAATCTTTGCTACTGGCCGCCAACGAGGTCCTTCACTAAAGTTCAGGATGACAGGTATATTTATGAGATAGCTTGTAGTGATTAATGATTATTGATTAGTGAATAGTTGGAAATGGCACTGTAACTTGTAAACCCAAAAATTGAACGAACAACGAACAACGAACAACGAACAACGAACAACGAACAACGAACAACGAACAACGAACAACGAACAACGAACAACGAACAACGAAATTCAAAACGGTTTACCGTGGGTGTTTTTTATGATGAGTTGCACGGCAAAAGGTATTTTCTGCAAAGCGCCCACGGCAATTTCGGAGAGTATTTTTTTACCGAAAAGTTGCTGTACGGCACGCCCGACCCGCAATCTTGTATCGAATTGGTTTTGCCAGGCTTTGGTGTAGTTCGTTTCTAAAAGGCTACGGCTTCGATGCTGAAAATAGGCGATAATTTCTTCGGCCATGATCTTTCCGGAATGAAAAGCCATGGCCATGCCGTTGCCGCAAAGTGGCGTAATTAGTCCGGCAGCATCGCCGGCGCAAAGCACATGATCTACTACGGCAGATTTCGGGGCAAAAGAAATTTCATTTATCACTTCGGGTTGCTCGTACAGAAATTCACTTTCGCGGAAGATCTTTTGCAGATGCGGATTCCGGCACAGCACTTTTTCCTCCATTTTAGCTACCGTTTTGTGCATTTTCAGGTTCTGACGGGTGGTTAAATAGCAGAAACAATAGCGGTCGTTTTCTATGGCAGAAATGCCGGCGTAACCGTCCTGGAAGTTATGCAGCGCAATTACGTTTTTAGGCAGATCGGTTTTGAGATGATATTTTATGGCCAGATAAGGCGAACGCGCGGCGAAAAAAGGTCGGTTCAGCTGGCGGTCTAAATTGCTGCGTTTTCCAAAAGCGCCGGCTACCATTTCACTTTGCAAAACAGAACCGTCGGAAAGCGTAACCGTGAATTTTTCGTCTGAAAACGCTACCGTTTCTACGCTGGTTTGCAATTTAAATGTTACGCCTTGCTGCTGCGCTAATTGGTATAAGTAATGATCTAAAACAAACCGACTGACGCCAAAGCCACCCAGACTAAGTTGCGCTTTCAGCATTTTTCCGGAAGGCGAACTAAGTTGAAACTGGTTGATGCGGGCAGGTTTTAAGGCAGCAATATCGGCTCCTAAAGTTTCTAAAAACGGAAGAACTTCGTTGGAAATATATTCGCCGCAAACACGGTGAAACGGGTAGTTTTTTTTCTCGATAAGCGTTACCACAATGCCAGCTTGCGCCAGCAAAATAGCGCTGCTTAAGCCCGCCAATCCACCGCCAATAACGATTACCTGACCCATATATTTCGCACTTTTCAGCTATCTTATTTAAGTACAATTAAATTAAAGCCATAATACCCTATACAGAACCAGAATCTATTCAGAATACAATAACCACAACCCTGAAAGGCCGTTTATTATAATGTTAAACTAATTCTTACCAATCTATTAATTTATTATCTATGAAAAAAAACTTACTCGTTTTGTTTTCTTTTATGCTTATGAGCCATGGTTGGGCCCAGGTAAAACCCACGGAACCGCCGGCCGCCACCAAGCTTAAAAGAAGTATTGAGGTCGGCCGGGTGCAGGAGAGCGATGACAAAAACCTGACTGTGTACCCAAACCCAACAACCGGAATTGTGAATCTTTCGCTTACGGGTTTTAACGGCAAACGGACTACCCTTTCGGTAGTGAACGTAATTGGCACAGTGGTGTATCAGGAAATTCTGCCTACGGTGGACGGCCGCGTGAACAAAAGCATTGACCTGAGCAAGCAGGCCAATGGTTTATACTACATTAAGCTCGATGCAGAAGATTATAGTGAGATCCGAAAAATTGTGCTGAAATAATGAACGCCAATAAAAAAGCCCCCGGAAATTTCCGAGGGCTTTTTTTTCGCAGAAAGGTAACAATTTTAAAGGGTGAGATATTAAAATAATTGCTACATCAGATTGAAAGAGAATATCCAAAGTCGAGGTCGGAAGTGTGCGTTGAACCGACAAAAAAACCACCGATCATAACACCCTTGCCATTTCTTACTGCGGCATCCATTGCACCCTGGCTTATAAGGTCGCCGTCGGTGGTGCAGACTACTGTTTTAAAATCAGCAGCAGGAGTTTTGCTAATGCCTCCGAATAACATTTTCAAGATATTCGGACCTTGGATCTGTACACTTTCCATTTTGGTAAAATTTGGGTGAGAATGTTTTGTATATATCGTGGTGCTGGAATACACTTCAATAATGCTACAATATTAACTCCGCAAGTTTCACAAAAACAGGACAATACTACTATCAACGTAACAGCAAAAAACTCAGATAAAAACGGTATGCAATGAGTATACAAAATTGCGCATAAACAACACAACCATCTAAATATCAGCATTTAAGCAAAATACAAACATTAGAAACAGCTCACAAACTAAATACAAACTGGCGCGAAATAATATACAAAAGCAACGCTAACACATTTTACTTTTTAACTTCCAGCGCCCTTCTAAATGCCTGACCAATGGTTTGAACAGCTAAAATGGTAAGGCACAAAAGCACAGCCGGAAATAAAACCAGCCACCAGGCCTCAGTATTCAGGCGCGCGCCAGCCAGCATTCTGCCCAGACTTGGTGTTTCGGGCGGCAAACCGATTCCGAGAAAAGACAAAGTTGCTTCCAGACCTAAAAGCCCGCTTAAACCAAAACAGAAAGCCGTAACCAAAGGCGCAGCTGCATTCGGCAAAACGTGTCGGCTTAATATTCGCCAAACGGTTAAGCCACTCGCCTGAGCCGCCTCTATAAAAGGCAAGTGTTTAATTTTCAGGGTTTCGGCGCGAGCCAACCGGGCCGGACCAATCCAGTATGTAAGACTCAGCAATAAAAGCACATTTGCAATTCCCGGTGAAAGTAAAGCGGCAAAACTCAGCACCAGAATTAACCGGGGAACCGAGGCTAACACTTCTATGAGTTTCAAAAGCAGTTCATCGAGCGGCAAAGGCACTTTTTTAGCCAAAAAGGATACCGTTTTTAGCAGCCGTTTTAGAACAATTGCTAACGTCGAAATGACAACCAGCCAAACCAAACGCGAGAACAAGCCGGTGGCATTTTCATTGGCTTCGGAAGAAAAACCCGAGCGGTAAAAAACGTAGAACCAAATCGCAAAAAGCCACAAAACAAAACTAATTCCGGAAGCCAGGCTAAAATGCAAACGTTTATTACCAAACCAGGCGGCCGCCATTCCCAAACCCGTGCCTAAAACCAAAGCCAGCGACATAACCGGTAAAGCGACTAAAAAAGCCGTGCGGCTGCCATACAGCAAATTTGCCCACACATCGCGCCCCAATTGGTCGGTGCCGAGCCAATGCGAACTGAAGGAAAATGGCGCCTGATAGGTTTGGGAAAGATCGAGGAAATTGGGGTGAAAACCGGCCGACAAAAGCGGTGCAAAAAGCATACAAACGAGTAAAAGCAGCAGAAAAACCGTTGCGAGTTTAAAAGCCCATGTTCGTTTCCATTCATTTTTTAAGCGCTGCCAGATCATTCAGTTCTTCAGATTTAAGCCCGCAACCGCGGATCAGCAACGTTATAAAAAAGATCGGCCAATAAATGTGAAAGCATTTTCAGCAAACCAGTTAATAATACCAGACCGGCAATTACATGGTAATCGCGCGCCAGCACGGAACTGACCAGCAAACGCCCCATGCCTGGCAACGAAAAAATAACTTCTAAAACTACGGTGCCCGCCAGCAATACCGGGAAAAAATCGGCCAGCAAAGTAATGAGCGGCAGCAAACTATTCCGGAAAGCATGCCGCAGCAACACGTTATTTTCGGACAAACCTTTGGCTTTAGCTGTGAGCACGTAATTTTCGCGGAGCTCGCTTTGCAACGCTACAAAGGCCTGACTCGTGAAATAAGGCAGATTTACCAGTACCAAAACAGCAATTGCCAGCACCATCCCCGTTTCTTCCGGATAATTTCCAAACCAACCCAGATAGCCCGCTACCGACAAGAAAACCAGCGCCATAATAAAAAGCGGAATACTTTCCAGGGCATAAAGAAAACCTAAAACCGCACCGCGACTGCTCTCCATACTTTTCCGGCTCAATACCATAGCGATCGCAGGCCCCGAAATTGCCACCAATACAAAAGTTGCCAGCGCCAGCCAGATGGTAATAGCAAACGCTTCGGCAATAATTTCAGAAACGGGGCGCATGTCGCGGTTTGAAAAACCCAGGTCGCCGCGTAGCAGATTTCCAAACCACCGATGATATTGGTTTTGGGTGCCGTACCAGAAAAACGTTGGCTGATAATTTAATGCAGAATGCTGATGCGCAACTACTTTTTCAAAACTCGCCCGCAGGTTTTCTAAATCTTTGCAAAGCACTTTTTCACCCGAAAAGCATAGCGTTTTTTGGAACTCCAAAAGTATTTTATTTGCCTTTGCCGGTGCGGAGGTTGCTAAAAGTTGTCGTGTAAGTTTTAAATTTTTCCGTTTGGTTTCCTGCGGAAGATCAGGCCCGGAAATTGTTTTTTCAAATTGCTGAAGCGCCAGATAATAATCCGAAATTTCCGGCCAGTTACCATAGGTGAATACCAGGTTTTTTAAGGCAGCGCGGTGATTAGCCAGGAATATTTTGTGCAGTGTATCGGGTTCGGCGGCGGTGCCTATGCGAAAGTAAAAAAGCGGCAGATCTTCGCCGGTGCGGTGCAATAACTGGCGGTAAGCGCGTTGCCGGGCTTCGGCTTTGGCGCTGCTGTTCGCGCTTTCGGCGGCCTGCTCAAACTGCATTTCTGAGGCCGAACCGGGAATACTTTTGCTCAACAGAAAAACCACCGAAGCCAGCAGCCAGATAGCCGGCAACAGGATCAACAAACGTTTTCCGGCTTTTTTAAGCATGTTTAATCTACCTGCAAAGTAAAGGCGCTTACATCGTAACCCGGTTTTATGCCCGAAATTTTCAGGTTGCCGAAACGTTTGTTTACCACAATGCGGTCCTGCTGAAAAAACAGAAAGATCAGATTACTTTCCTCGTGCAGAATTTCCTGCAAACGTTTCAGCATTTTCGCTTTTTCGGCTTCGGAATTACTAGCGTACAACGCTTCAATTAATCTGTCACTTTCCGGCGTACTAAAACCAGTATAATTCAGACCATCAGGCCCTACGCTTTCGGAATGCAAAATGGGCTTAAAGTTGAATACGAACGGATTTCCGGTTAAGGAACGAATAAAACAATCGAAGTTCCCTGTTTTCAGATCTTTGGAAAGCACGCCATTCTCGAGCGGTTGTAACGTTACCGGAATACCGGCTTTTGCGGCTGCCTGCTGAAAAATAAGTGCAATGTTTTCGTATTCAGAATTGCTGGCGTTGTAACCGATATTCAGTTTCAGCTGCATGATTTCGCCGTTAGTTTTTCGTTGCCAAACACTACCGTTTTTTTGCCAGCCGGCCAGTAAAAGCAATTCGGTGGCGCGGGTTACATTATATGTGTAAGGCTGAATTTGGGAATTGTAAAAGCGTTTATCGGCAGGACTGATCGGGCCAACGGTTTTTACCGCCAGGTTTTGCTGCGTGGTTTTGATAATAGCATCCAGATCTAATAAATGCGCAATGGCGCGACGGGTGCGTGGATCGCTGAATTTTTCTGATTGCCCGTTCAGGCCCAGATAAACGAAGGAATACGTTTGCGGCGTAAAGAATTGAAATTTTTCGGACTGGGTTTTATCCTGGCGAAGTTGCTGAAAAACCGTTGCCGGCACATTTTGCCACACATCCAGTTGTCCGTTTTTCAAAGCCACCAAAGCTGCAGCATTATCGGGCACAATGCGGAAGGTTATTTTTTCAGGATTAGCCGTGAGATGACCAATTGTTTGCGGCGTTTTATTTCCCCACCAATCGGGCTTACGCTTAAACTGTATTTGCTGACCGGTAGTCCAGTTTTCCAGTTGATAACCGGCGCTGCCCTGCAATTTTTCGGGGTTTCGGGTAAAATCAGCACTATTGAAATGCTCCGCAAATTGCGCGATCTGCGGATCCTGCGTTAACGCATCGAAATTATTCTGAAGCTGCGGCAAAGTAAATTGCTTCAGTAAACCCTTTGGGTCGCCTATATATTCCGGCATTACAAAAAAGCGTTCGCCGCTCATTAGCAGGTGTTCGGGCGTAAAGCCTTTACAAACTATCGTAAACTTTTTCGGGTCGGCAGCATCTGTCCGAATATCCTGAATGAATTCAAAATCAGGACGGATCTTTTCGTTATTTACCAATGGGCATTTGATCACTTTCAGCGAAAAAACCACATCGGAGGCCGTTACCGGTGCACCATTATCCCAGGTTGCTTCCGGACGAATACGGTACGTAAAAAACGAAACACTATCCTGCTTCACTACCGTTGGCATACTTTCCGCCAGCAAAGGCTTCAGTTTTCCATCGGCCAGGTCTACGGTTAGCAAACTCTGGTAAAGCAGGTTTATCATTTGCGCGGCATTTTTGCTGAGATAGCTCACCGGGTTCAGGTTTTCCGGATCTTGCTCCACACGGATGCGCACTTCGTTGCCGGCTGGTTGCGGACGCCGGCAGCCCGCTATGATCAGTACTAGAACAAACAGGTAAATACTAATTTTCTTCATGCGCTTCAGCAACCTATAATCAGGACACAGAAACAAAGTAAGAAAAAATTTCCCGTAAGTCTTAGAATTGACAAAAAGGTATGGAGTTTACAATAGCTTAGTTGCTATCATCCCATGAACCAGTACCACCGTCGCCACCTGTAGTTGTGGTTGTAGTTGTAGTAGTTGAAGTAGCAGTTGCCTGTGCGGTTTCAGTTGGAGTTGTAGTTAAAGTACCTACTTGAATAAGGGCGGCGATTAATAGTTCGATCATGGCTTGGAGTTGTTTAATTGTTTATGCAAAGGTGAGCCAATAAAGAGCCGCATAAAAGGAAACAATGCCCTTAAATGTAACAATAATTTTTACGCTACGCTATTGCACCAAACTAATTTCCCACCATCAAATCACGCTATTACTTCAAAATTAAAGCGATTTTATTTTTTCGTTTGAACAAAAATTTGCTTATTTGTAACAAATAAGCCTGAAATCCCTTTTACAAAGGAAGAATAAATAAAGAGCGTATAAAAGGAAAAAACACCCTTAAAAGCAACACCCTATTTTAATCTTCTCTGCGTTCCAAAATTTACAATACATATTGTAAATCAATCACTTACGCGCCTGCCAAAATGAAAGAACTGGAAAAATTGGTGCAAATTGTAACAAAAAGGCATCAAAAAAACGCGCCTTTACTAAACTTTACTGAGAAAAAACCAGGCAAAGAGCTTTCGCTTTTCCGGGCCTACCAACAAGGGGAAATAACTATTCCTAAAAATAAAAAGAAAAAACCAGACTCAGCAGAACTGCGCATGACAAGAGCCCGCCTGCGCCGGAAACTGCTTAACCACCTGCATTTCCTGAATTTCAATGATCCTTTTTTAAAGATCTCGTACCGGCACGAACAGGAATGCCTTAACCTGATTTACGAAGCCCATATTTTAATAAGAGAAGGCGAATACCAAATATCGGAAAAATTACTCCGCAAATCGCTTAAGCTAGCCCTGGATAGCGAACTTACTGCTTCTGTACTTAACTCTATACAGTTACTTCAGTTTATTTATTCTCAAACCGGCAATGCCGTCCGGTTTAAGGCTTTAGTGAAGCTTATTCCGGGCCATCAGGAATTATTGCAGAAAGAACTGGAAGCAGAAAGCATTTACAACACGGCCAAACTGGAAATAAACCGGTCGGTAAGTGCAAAGAAAAAATACCTGCCTACACTGCTCGACAATATTCAGTATTTAAAAGAACTTTGGGGGAAATATAAGTCTTTTGGCTTGTTCGAAGCCTATTACAAAACCAATATCTGGTACCAGGAACTCACCAATAACTTCACCGATATTGTAAAAATAACTTCGGAAGCGGAGCGCATGCTTCAAAACAAAAAGATAAACCCTAAACGCTTCGACGACCGGTACAACAAATACATTAACGTTTACGCCCACCTCCGCGACAAGCAGTTTACGCAAGGTCTGGCCTTTGCCGCCAAAGCTGTAGATAGCTTTAACCGCTCTTCCAATAACTGGTTCGCGTTTATGGAAAACTATTTCCTGCTGGCCATGCACGCGGGCAATTACAACGAAGCCACCAAACTGATAGAGGAAGTTTACAACAACCTGTTCATTCAGAAAATTACCCGCGCAGCCCAGGAACGCTGGCAACTTTACCGCGCTTATCTGTACTTTATTTTCCCGGATGGCCATTCGAAGCGACAATTCAGTTACCAGTCTTTTATAATGGCAGTGCCGGAATACAGCAAAGATAAACAGGGCTTTAACGTGGCGATCCTGATCCTGCAATACCTGCATTACCTGAAATCGAAGGAAGTGGAAGCGCTTTTATACCGGATAGAAAGTCTGAAAAAATATTCGGGGCGCCATTTAAAAGACACGTTCAGCCTCCGGACCCAGTATTTTTTCAAATTACTGATGCTGGTGGTAAAAGAAGACCTGGACCCAACGAGGGTGCGCCGGAAAGGCCGGGCTTTGGCGGACAAATTAGCAGACACTCCCGCCCCCGGTGATGCCTATGCGGAGATCGAGATCATCCCTTACGAAGCGCTTTGGGAACAAATTCTCCGGATCCTTCAGGAAAACAAATAAGCAGACTTCATGCAAAACGCTATACTTTTTAAGCTGAAAAGTATAGCGTTTTGCTTTTCATTAACCTGATCTTTCGCCGGGCATTTCAGGTTTTGTATCAGGTTGTTCCGTTGGTGCTTCCTCAGACTTTTTCGGAACAAAAGTATAGCGAATTACCAGTTGCGGCTGGCCGGTAAAAGAAGCATTTATAGCCGGCGGGTTGGTTATGGTTTCAGGAAATTCGTATTCGGTGCGAATTTGTGGTTTTGGTTCCGGTGGCGGTAATTCGGTATGGCGGAAGAAAAAAGCTAAAAACAAACCGGCAATACCCCCCGCCAGATGCGACTCCCAGGAAACGCGGCCTTCGGAAGGGAAAATACCGTAAAGCAGGCCACCGTAAAGAAAGAAAATAACCACCGAAAACATAACGGCATTGCGGTCGCGGCGAAACATACCGCCAAAAAAGATAAAACTGGCTAATGCATAAACCACACCGCTGGCTCCTATGTGATAACCGGGTCGCGCCATCAGCCAGGCCAGACTTCCGGAAGCCAGGTAAAGCAACAGCATGATCCAGCCGGAATTGCGCGGAAACATGTAAAAAACCATGGCCGCCAGGAGCATTAACGGGAAAGTATTGGAAAGTAAATGCGCCCAATCGGCGTGTAAAAGCGGAGCGGTTAAAATACCCAGCAAGCCAAAGCTACGACGCGGATACAAGCCGTAATGCCCCAGATCCAGATCGAGGAAAAATGCCGGAACAAAAACCAGCCACATTAAACCCGCAAAAAGCAGCCCTGGTAAGAAACTGCGGCGCAAACGATTTCCGTCTTCCTGCACCGGATCATGTATAAAGCGAGAAAAAGCTGCAGTCACAGGCAATGGTTTTTAGGGTGAAAACGCTACCGTTTCGGGCCCGAAAACTCCCTGCCGCAAAACGGATCACGGAAATTCCGGTAGCAGTAATTGTACCCTTTTTCCTTTGAGCGTAAGTTGGTCAATTTGTCCGATATGCGAGGCCGAAGTTGTCATGAAACTCATTACTACGTTAGAGCCCGGTTCGGTAAAAATTCCCTGGTGGTGCTTCGAGAAAAATCCGATTATGATCACATCTGCATTTTCTACAGTAAAAGATTTGGGCGGCGTGCGCTTCTTTTTCTTTTTAGGCATGTACGAAATATGATAAACCATTTTCCGAAAATCGCCGCGCAGCATAAAAGGGAACGGTTTTTCTACATCAATGCCTTTTTCTTTAGCCAGCTTTTCGAGATACATACCCAATTTCCGGTTATCCAGAATGCTGTCTTCGGGCAGCTCGGCCGGATCCCAGGCTTTTACGTGCGTGTACACAAAATACGGCGAGCCCACATCGAACGTCTGCCGGATACGGTTCAGCCCTTTCGAATTTATTTTAGAAGCGTACGGACGGCCGTCGATGACCATGATTTCCCCGGTCATGCCTTGCAGCGGCCCCAAACCATACAAACGCCTGTGCGGATTGATGGTATCTAAAAAAATATGATTGGTGGTATCGTTATTTTCGGTTACGTTGCGCATGGCGCCCGCATATTTTACCACCGGAAAAGCCGTAGGCTCGCGGCTACTGCAGGCACAAACCGTTAAAATTAAACTCAGATAAAAGAGATATTTCATAAAAAAAGTGGACGGCGGTATTCAATTCTTCTCCCGAAACTCAAAAAGTTCGAACAGGGTTGTGTTTCCGGAAAATTTCAGCGCTTAACAGATTTTTCGGCCATAATGGCGGCAATATTTTCGGGTACCTGCAAACTATGCGGCTTCACCAGTTGCGTTACACCCAGATAAGAATTACCATCGTGCCGCACAATGCGCCAGCCCAGTTTTTTTAGTGCCTGCCGGATAAACGCATTCAGAAAACCGTGCGCCACCAACACTACTTCTTCTTCCGTTTCGGCATAGCGGGCCAACGTTTCGGCACAACACATGGCACGCTGCCGGGCTTTCCGGAAACTTTCGATGCCGCGACTGTTCAGCCCTAACATCCAGGAAAAACGCGCTGCGGCCAGCCACACTTCTATTGGAAATTTAAACAACGGCAACTGGAATATTTTGCGCTGAAACTCGTTGAAATCGGCATTTTCTACCAATTCCGTTGTCTCGCCGTAAAGCAGCCGGGCAGTTTGTTTCGCACGCGGCAAAGCACTGCAATATACTTTTGGTAATTTTTCGGGCAGGCCGGCAGGGCGGGTAAAAGCGGTTTTCACCAGGTTGGCTGCATCGTAATCGGAAATAAACCGGGAGGCTTCTTCACAATTAAAAAAGCCACTGCGCTCCACATCGGGCTCGTAGTGCCGCACCAGAAAAATATGCCGTAAACCTTCCGGTGAATTCATTGATCGCAACGTTGTTCCTCCGTTTTTCAACGCAAAAGCCATTTATTAGTTGAATGAGGGAATTAGGGAATGAGTGATTGAATGAGAGAATAAGGTTTATTGTGAAAATGGTAGGGTTTGGGCGCGAAAAAGTAAAGACTATGCATTATCAGGTAAGTGACCATGAAATTTCAGATCCTGTCATTCGTCCATTCAATCACTCATTCCCTAATTCTCTCATTCAACCATTCTCTCATTTTCAAAACTTCAAATCCCCAAATTATCTTTATTTTTACCGCCATAATTAGTTTTTTGCTTCTAAACCATACCATTTTTTGCTATGATCGCTTTCGAAAACATTAAAACCATTGGGGTGGTTGGCGCCGGCACCATGGGTCAAGGCATTGCCCAAATTTGCGCGCAGGCCGGTTACCAGACCATTTTATTCGATATTAACGCGCCGGTTTTAGAGAAAGCCCGCCAGACCACCGAAAGCAATCTGCAGAAAGCCGTAGAACGCGGCAAACTTTCTGAAACCGGGAAACAGGAAGCTATTGCGCGTTTGCTTTTTACCGGCAGCATGAACGATGTGCACGCCGACATTATAATAGAAGCGGTAGTAGAACGTTTGGAAGTAAAACACAGCATTTTCCAGGAACTTGCCATGATAAACAGTTCCGAAACGATTCTGGCATCTAATACCTCGTCTATTCCGATCACGCGCATTGCGGCTAAAATTCAAAACCCGGCGCGCGTGGTAGGCATGCACTTTTTTAACCCAGCCCACATTATGAAGCTGGTGGAAGTGATTTCGGGGGTAGCTACGGCGCCGGAAGTGGCCGAAACGGTATATAAACTGGCCGAAAAACTCGGTAAAGTTGCGGTACACGCGGCCGATGCGCCGGGCTTTATTGTAAACCGGGTAGCGCGTCATTTTTACGTAGAAGGCCTGAAAATTCTGGAAGAAAAAGTAGCCGACCTGGAAACTATAGACAAACTGGTGCAGAGCAGCGGCTTTAAAATGGGACCTTTCCAGCTTATGGACCTGATTGGCGTGGATACGAACTTCTCAGTTACTTCATCCATGTTCGAAGCGTTTCATTACGACCCGAAGTTCCGCCCGAACCGTATACAACAGCAGAAAGTGGAAGCCGGTCACCATGGCAGAAAAACCGGCAAAGGATTTTATGATTACACGGCTTAGACTTTTTTTACTCTTTACCCTACCGTTTCTGGCCGCTTGCTCCGATGACAAAGACGAGCAGCGGCCATACATTCGGGATGTGTACGTGAACCAGCAACTGAACCTGACCAATATTCAATATAAAGACCTGAAACTAGATAGAGGGTTTGTTTATCTGAATGCCGGCGCGCGGGGTATTATTGTGATCCGGCAGAATGCAAACCGTTATCTAGCTTTCGAGCAAACCTGCACGTACCAGCCTACCGATACCTGCGCCGTAGTAAAAGTAGATGATTCGCGGTTGTTCATGAAAGACAAATGTTGTGGTTCGCAGTTCGATTTTGAAGGCGCAGTAATTTCCGGTCCGGCGCGTTTTCCGCTGAAACAGTACCAAACGGCCCTTTCAGGCAATACGCTGATCATTTCGAATTAAATTTTTCCTTTGGCTTTCAGCATTTTACAAAAAACTTAAAAAAAAATTACTACCAGCACTTGCGCAGCATTTAAAAACCCTGTAATATTGCATCATAATTCAGCAACGCAGCAGCGAAACTGAAGAAAAAATTCCTCCTTAGCTCAGTCGGTTAGAGCACATGACTGTTAATCATGGGGTCCTTGGTTCGAGCCCAAGAGGGGGAGCAAAAGAAAAGCCACTTAGAGAAATCTGAGTGGCTTTTTGTTTTTACAGTACTCTTAAATGTCAATCACAAATCTATAATTGGCAACCGGGCGGGCAATCTGGGAAATTCATGAAAGGTTAACTTGATACCACACGATAAACCCGGCCAGCGATCATTTACAGGCGTATATTGGAGCGAATCAAGTATTGGTACTCTGGGTGCTTTTTCAAATAACCTCTCATATACGGGCACAGAGGCACTAATGCCAGATTTCTGGCCGCAATACTTACCAGCGCATACCGGGTCATTGCACTGGCTATACCCCGGCCTTCCAGTTCCTTAGGCACTTCGGTGTGCAACACGGTTATGACGCCGGGCTGCAGCTTATATTCAATAAAAGCGGTCAGGCCGTCCTGCGTGGTCTCAAAACGATTTTTATCTGGATTATCTTTAATTTCCATAGCCAGGTAATTTTTATGAGGTAGCTCCATGTGCTTCGGTATTTCCTACGGCAAAGGTGTTATTTCGGCTATAAACCAGAACCAGCATAAGTGTTTCATTCAATCCATTACCAGCCCAACGCGAATAAAGTACGACCGGAGAAGCATTCTTCCTGCTGAAAGCCAGATGAAACCAAATTAATGCCACATAACTGCATTTTAGCAGACCCATCCGGCAAATTCAGGCTTTTTTCAGCCTGTTCCTTTACGTGCAACACCTGACTTTTGAGGACCAAAAGGATACCGTTTTTCAGCTTTTATCCTGAGCCTTTCGCTACGAACTATCTTTACCACTTAAACCGAACACTACCATTCACATGCAAAAAACGGGCTTTCACTCATTGTAAAGCCGGCGGCTGTTTGTAATCTGAGAGCATTTGTTAACTTTGAGAAGATTAGACACTTACGTTAAATGGTGGCCCGCATCTTTTTATTTGTTTTTTTATTGCTTTCGGGGTTTGCCAGCCAGGCGCAATATCAGCATTTGGTGCATAAAACCTACGCGCAGCGCTACCTGGCATTAGAAAAAGCCTTTTACAACAGCAGATATCTGGGCCGCGATTCGGTTTACCTTTTCTGGGAACTGGAGAAACTGCAGGAAACAGCTTTGCAGGCCGACGACGAGGAATTACAGCTGGAATCCCAAATGCTGCGCTGCGAATATTATCTGTTCGGCAAACTGATCAATCACCGCTTGTTCGAAACCCGGATGCTGGCGCTGCGGGCTTTGGCCGACCAGAAAAATATCCGGTATCTTCAGATCAGAACCCGGCAAAAACTGGCTTATTTTTATTTTTCGGCGCAACATAAATATGGGCTCGGCTTCGAAAATTACCTGCAATCGTACCAGTTCATGAAAAACATGCCGGAAAAAGAATTGCCGGACAAGCAGGAAATGATCGCAAACATTGGCACGGCTTATTACAAGTTCGGCGATAATATTAATGCCCGCAAATTCCTGACCGAAGCTTTTCAGACCGCACCTTCTTATAAAAAGCGCCTGCCCATTCACCTTACCAATACCTTGGGGCTGATCTACCGCGAAGAACACAAATTCGATTCGGCTGCGTTTTACCTTTGGAAAACCTACCGGATGGCTGAAAAACTGAACGACAGCACCTGGATGGGGATTGCGGCCGGCAACATCGGCATTAATTTTTACCTGCAGAAGAAGTACGATGAGGCTATTCCGTTGCTTAAAATAGACGTGCGGGAAAGTATAAAAGCCCATGAATTCGATAACGCTGTAACTTCGCTGATCATTTTAAGTAAGATAAGCCTGCAAAAAAATAACCTTCCGGAAACCCAGGCGCAGATCAGGCAGGTAAAAAAAATGCTGCCCGAAACCACCGATCTTTACAAACATTTACGAGAATTATATCCGCTTCTGGCCAGCCTTTCTGCCACCAAAGGAGATTCGGGGCGGGCTTATCTTTATGCCGATTCGGCGCATTTTGTAAAAGACAGCCTACACGCCCGCCGCAGCAGCATGATGACTACCATGGCGGAACGGAAAATTGAACTGGAAAAACACCGCGCGGAAATGCAGCGCCTCGAAGCCGAAGATGCGTTACAGGCTACGCTGCGCAACAGCCTGATAATGGGCATTTTTTTACTCCTGATCATTGCTGCACTTATTATTAACCGGCAGCGCATTTTACACCGCCAGAAAGAACAAAAACTGCAAAGCGAAAAGGAAGTGATAGAATCGGAGCTGGAAATGGCTACCCGGCAACTGAGCGATTTCACGAACCATATCCGGGAAAAGAACAAACTTATTGAACAGTTTTCGGCGGAAATTGAAAAGCATAAACATTTGGCCGATGCACCTGAATTGGAAGCCAGCAAGGAAGCCCGCGATAAATTATTGCAGGCCACCATTCTTACCGATGACCAGTGGGAAGAATTCCGCCACGTTTTTGACAAGGTGCACGGCGGCTATTTACTGCGGCTGCGCGAAAAACTTCCTGTATTAAGCCCGGCCGATACCCGCTACATTGTACTGAGCAAACTGAACCTCACCTCTAAAGAAATGGCATCTATGCTGGGTGTGCGTCCGGATGCCATCAGGTTGTACCGCCACCGGCTTCGCAAAAAGCTCAGCATTACCGACGATAAAACGCTGGAGCAACTTATCAAATCTATCTGATCTTCTCCTCGGTTTTCCGAACTGCATCCACGCACTTTTTTACCCGAAAAGCATAGCGTTTTCCGGCTGAAAAAGCACGCTGTTTATTTAATTTTCTCTTCCCCGAATTACTTCTTTTTCTTTGGTTACTCTTAGCACTTCCAACCAGAAAAACTTAGCTACTCCTGCCCGATACTTTCTGCAAAACGAAATCAATTTTACTCAAATCCTGGCTTAAGCTTCAGTAAAATTTTCACAAAAGCACTTTTGGAGCCTGAAACCATACCGTTTTCCAGGAAAATCTCCGCCTTTCTTCAATCAAATACATCACACTATAAATCAACACTTTATACAAAATATTTCAAATTGAAACGTTTTTGAAACGCCGTTTTTTTGCGCTTACCTTTAATATGTTACAGCTTTAAATGCTTTATGAAGTTCGGGTAATTCCTTACGGGTTTTTCGAGGCTCATGAGCAGGAACAAGAACTGATCTTTCAGGAACGGTTTGCTGCGAAACAAGCAGCAAGCTCCGCTTGAAACATACTAATACAACTGTAAAAACAACGCATAAAATGAGAAGCTTTTCAGTTAATATCTTCAGGCTTTTATTGATTACATCCGGCTTGGTGTCTGCCCATTTTTTGCAGGCGCAAACCGTTTATAATACCGTTCCTGTTTCGGGGTTTACAGACGATGTTGTTGCTAATTTACCCGGCGCCGCAAACTTATCTGCCACGAACGATATGGACGGCGGTAACGCTCCTACCCGCTATTGTTTTGTTACCCAGAGCTATAGAAACCCCAGCGGTGCCGCCCCGGTAACGTATCTGCCTGCCAGCGGTTTTTTCACCAGCATAGAACGTTCCACACTCGGCCTTACTTTTCAATTAGCCGATTATAATGCGAATAATACACTGCGCATTCACGGCGTGGGCACAGGCACCCTTACGTTTAATACACCGCAGGCGGCGCGTACTATTTTTTTACTAGGTGGTTCGGGAAATTCGCAACAAGGCCCTACCAATTTCATAGCTACCATAAATTTTACGGACGGCACCAGCCAAGTATTTACCAATCAGTATTTCATGGACTGGTTTGGCTTGCTGGATGTAGTTGCTTTGCAAGGCGTTAGCCGCGTAAATTACGATACGAACGTTATCGAGAACAGCACCACCAACCCATCGCTTTACCAGAAACGGCTTGCCTTATTACCGGCTAATTATGGGAAACTGATCCGTTCTATTACTATAAATAAACCCGGCGCTTATGGTACACTTAATGTACTGGCTGTAAGCGCGGGAACTGGCTGTCCTGCGCCGCCGGCTGCCGGTAAAGCCGTTGCCAGCCTTACCAATATTTGCGGCCCAACCAGTATAAACCTTTCCCTAGATGGCGCTGCTACCGATACCGATCTTACTTATCAATGGCAGGAATCGACAGATAACGGCAATACCTGGAACGATCTGAATGGGGCTATTCACGCAACCTTTACAGCTACACCAACTACTACCACACAATACCGGGCCAAAATAAGCTGCGCCAAACAAACCGGAACATCTGCACCGGTAACGGTTACATTAACGCTTTTAACGCCCGAAGTAGCCTATAAAAATGAAGCTTACTGCCAGATGGGCTTAACCGAAGCACCTGTTGCAGTTCCGGCGGGAGGCGCTTTTTCCGGAAGCGATGGCTTGGCAATAAACCCTAAAACCGGCATCATAGACCTCGTAAGTTCTACCCTTGGCAAACACGTTATTACTTATAGTACCGCGCCCCCTTGTGTAGAAAAAGCTACTACGGAAATTGTAATTACAGGAAGTCCGGAAATCGTTTGCCCGAATATAATAACGGCAAATGGTGATGATAAAAATGAAGGCCTGCTGGTGAAAGTACCAGACCTGACCAGTTACAACATGCGGGTTTATAATCGCTGGGGTTCTTTGATCTGGGAAACCACCGATGCAGCCAAAGGCTGGACCGGAGCAGAAAACTCAGCCGGAATTTACTATTACCTGGTGCGTTTTGCCGATTGTACCGGAGCTCAGCGCACTTTCAAAAGCTGGGTAGAGCTTATAAAATAGAACAACAGAACAGCTTTTTTACAAGAATAAGAACATCCCTTTTCAATCTTTCTATAACCCGATAAACGCTTATTACATGAAAAAAACTTTACTCCTGGCCTGCGCTTTTGCCCTTGGTTTTAAAGGATTTTCCCAAACGTACGCGCCTGTTTCCCTCACCGGTTTCACCGCCGATGTAGTGGCAAACGGGTCCGGCACGGTGGCATCTTCCACTTCAATAGATATGGATGGCGCCAGCTTTAATTTTGTTGCGCAGAACTTTATTAATCCATCCGGTCAGTCTCCTTCCAGCGCACTACCAAACAGTGGCATTATTACCAGCGCAGTTACTTCTACCCCGGGCCTAACTTACCAATTGGCGCCTTATACGGGTAACAATTCATTGCGCATAAGCACCCCGGGCACCGGCACACTCACGTTTGCCACACCCCAATCTGCCGACCAGGTGTTCTTATTGCTTACTTCGGGCAGCGGCATCAGCACATTAACTGCCACGGTTAATTTTACAGATGCTACCTCACAGGCTTTTTCCGGCCTTTCCATCAGCGATTGGTTTAGCGGCAGCGGATATGCCATTCAGGGAATAAGCCGGGTTAGCCGCGCTACCGACCAGATCGAGAATTCTACCATCAATCCGCGTTTGTATCAAACCTTGCTTACTTTATCGGCGGCAAATGCGGGGAAAACCATTCAAAGCATAACGTTTAATAAAACTTCTACAACTGGAGTATTGAATGTAATGGGTGTTTCTATTCGTACCGTTGCTTCTACGCTGGCTACCGACGCAGGCATTATTGGCATTACAGCTCCAAATTCCGGTTGCGTGCTTACCAACCAGGAAACGATAACGGTAACGGTGAAAAACCACGGTACAACTGCGCAAAGCAATATTCCGGTTTCATATAAGATCAACAACGGCACGCCGGTTAATGAAGTAATACCCGGCCCGATTGCCCCTAACTCGACTTCAAATTATTCCTTTACTACCAAAGCAAATCTGAGCACTTTAGGCACTTATAGCCTGGAAGTACGCACAAATCTGACCGGTGACCTTGCCCCCACCAATGACGCAATGAACCGTTCGATCGTATTATCAGCGGCGCCTGCTGTTGCAACCATTACCGCCAGCGGATCTACCACCATATGTACCGGCGGTTCGGTTACATTAACGGCAGCTTCTTCAACTTCGGGCGTTACTTACCAGTGGTTCAACAATGGTACTGCTATTCCAAACGCAACGGCGGCCACTTATAATGCAACAGCAGCAGGCAGCTATACCGTTGTTGCCGACCTTACCGGTTGCAGCAGTGCAGCATCGGCGGCTACTGTAATTACGATGAATACCACGCCACCGGCTCCGGGCGTAAATGCAGGCGGACCAACAACGTTCTGCACCGGCGGTTCCGTGAACTTAACAGCTGTTTCTGCTATTTCGGGTGCTACTTTTACCTGGTTTCTGAATGGCAACGTAATTCCGGGTGCTACTTCAGCAACTTATACTGCTACCGCCGCAGGCAGCTATTCGGCTTCTGCCACATCGAACGGTTGCAGCAGCCCGGCCTCATTAAGCACTACGGTAACTGTAAAGCAAAAACCAACGCAACCAACTATTACCCAAACCGGAAACTTGCTTCATTCTAGCAGCAGCACCGGTAACCAGTGGTTTAAAAATGGAACAGCCATCCCGGGAGCAACAGCCCAAACGCTGAATGCTTCTTCCAATGGTACTTATACCGCAAAAGTTACGTCCAATGGCTGTACCTCCGATGCATCGAATGCGGTAACCATTACTAATACCGGCATTTCCGATGATGAAAGCAACTTGCCAATTACGGTGTTCCCGAATCCGTCTACGGGTGTATTCAACCTGATCTTACCAGAAGGGAAAAGCGTGGAAATAACGGTATCAGATCTGGCAGGAAAACTCATTCAGCAAAAAACATTGCATTCCAAAACCACACAATTAAACCTGAGCCACGCAGCTAAAGGCATTTACCTGCTGCAATTTAAAACGGAAACCGGTACTGCTATCCGGAAGCTGATCGTGGAATAAGTACGCTTAAAGCATTCAAAATTATTATTGCTCTTCCCCTGAAAAAGTTCTGCCATTTCCCTGGCAGAGCTTTTTCTCACCCTACACAAAACGCTATGGTTTTACATGCAAAAAGTGGCCGCTCCGGTTAAAAACAGATTTTACGGCTATTCATTTATCCACTTTGCCAAAGCACACACCGCGTTTGAATCACTATTTAAACTTTCATTATAAACATCACCGATCACAAATGAAAAAACTCTTTTTTATGGCTTTTGCCCTGGCAATCAGCTCGGGAATCAAAGCTCAATCGTACACGCCGGTAGTCGTTTCGGGCTATAACGCCGATGTGGTAGCAGATGGAACAGGCGCCGTATCGGCCTCCACTACGAACGATGTGGATGGGGTGAACTATACTTTTATGGCGCAAGGTTATACCAACCCGAGCAATGTAACCACTACCCGCGGATTACCGACCGGCGGCCTTATTACAAGTGCCGTTAGCGCTACTCCCGGATTAACATTCCAATTAGCGCCTTATACAGCCAACAATTCCCTGCGCATAAATGGAACAGGAACCGGTACACTTACTTTTGCAACGGCTACCGCGGCCGAAAAAGTTTATGTACTGGCTACCTCCGGTAGTGGCGTGAGCAATACAACCATTACCGTAACGTTTTCCGATGCCACAACCCAGGCTTTTCCGGCCATTTCAGTAAATGACTGGTATAACGGAACCAATTATGCAAAAAATGCTCTGGGGCGGGCAAACCGCACTGACAACACCATAGATAACGATGCCAGCAATCCGCGTTTATACCAGTTTGAACTGACTATTAGTACAGCGAATATCACAAAACCCATACAAAGCATCGATTTCAGTAATACCGGAAATGTGCTGAATGTAATGGGCATTACAATTAAAGCGCCGCCAACACCAAACGATGCTGGTATCCAGGCTTATGTAACGCCGGTTGCTCCAATTCAGGCGAACACCAGCCAACCGGTGGAAGTAACGCTGGTAAACTATGGAACAAGCAACCTGACAGCAGCAACTATTACCTGGACCGTAGATGGCGTTGCGCAAACAAACTATTCCTGGACCGGCAACCTTGCCATGAACCAGACAGCTGCCGTAACGCTTGGCAACTTTACTTTTTCGCCCGGCAGCCATACCATTAATGCGTGCACAACCAGCCCCAATGGCGTAACAGATGGCAACCCAGCAGACGATTGTAAAGCACTGACTATCTGCACTTCGCTGGCCGGAGCTTTCACAATCAATAAAGGTATTCCGGCATCGGCTACTAACTTTCTGAGCCTGACTGATGCGATAAACAGCTTAAATAATTGTGGCATCAGCGGCCCTATAACGTTTAACGTGGTAGCCGGCTCCGGCCCTTATAACGAACAGATCGAAATTCCGCAGATCAACGGCGTAAGCGCTACCAATACCATTACTTTTAACGGTAACGGTGATACCATTCAGGCAAACCCGGCCAGTGCGGCCCGCCATATCATTAAGCTGAACGGCGCTGATTACGTTACGATCAACAACTTCAAAATATTAGCCACCGGAACCGGTACTTCAACTTACGGCTGGGGAATTCATTTCATAAATGGCGCTGATAACAATACCATCAGCAACAACATTATCGGTATTAGCCCTACCAGTACCTTATCCGGCAATTCAGCCGGTATTGTATTCTCTAATTCCTCCACTTCTACTACTTCCACCGGAAACAATGGCAACAATAACATTATAATCGGCAACACAATAGATGGCGGTTATAAAGGTATTGGTCTCTATGGTCTGGCTGCCAGCACGGGCAACAACCAGATTATGAATAACACCATTAAAAACTTTTATGCTTCTGGTATTGAACTTGGAACCGTGAACGGCACCTTGGTAGAAGGAAACGATATTAGCCGCCCTAACCGGACTCCTGCAAGCAGCACTACCGAAATGGTGAACTTAAACGGAAGCACCAAAGGCAGCATAATCAGCAAAAACCGCATTCATACCAGCCATGGTGCGGCTACAACGGGAACGGTATATGGCATTTATTCTAATTCCAACGATGCCCCAGCAGGTTCGGAAAACATTGTAAAGAATAACCTGATCTATAATATTGGCACGAGCGGTACTGTTTACGGCATTCATAATGTTGGCAGCAACGGTATTTACTATTACCATAATACCATCAACCTGGACAATACTTCTCATACCGGTACGGTGCGCGGTTTTAACCAGACCACTGCCGCCAATAATATCCGCTTCAAAAATAATATTGTAAATATTGCAAGCGGAGCCAGTGGCGCCAAACACGCTATTTATCTGGCTACCGTTACTTCAGCTACAATTGCTACGGATATCGAGTCGGACAACAACGTGCTTTACGTAACCGGCGGAGCCAGCACCAGTGGTATTGGTTCGTGGGGTTCTGCAAACAAAGTAAGCATTATTGACTGGAGAACGGCCAGCGGCGATGATACCAGCAGCGTTGCCACCGATCCGCTTTTCACGAGTGTGGCTACCGGCAACTTCCTGCCTACTGCAACGGCGGTTAATAATATTGGCTTGCCCGTTTTACCAGCCGTTACCGACGATATTACCGGCGCACTCCGCAACCCACTTACCCCAGATCCGGGGGCTTATGAAATAGGAGCATTTTCCCTGGCTCCTAACGATGCGGGCGTTTCAGCCATTACAACTCCGAATTCGGGTTGCAGCTTAACTGCCACGGAAATAGTAACCATTACGGTAAACAACTTCGGAACAGCCAACTTAAGCAATATTCCGGTTTCGTACACTATAAACGGAGGAACTGCCGTAAATGAAATTGTAGCCGGACCAATTGCTCCGGGCGCAACGGCAACTTATTCTTTCACGGTAACAGCGAATTTAAGCGCTCCGGGTTCTTACAGCATTGTAGCCAGCGCCAGTTTAAACGGCGATACTATTTCCAACAACAATAGCTTTACCAAAGTAGTTGTTTCTTCAGCGCCAGCAGCTATTCCTACTATTACGGCTGGCGGACCTACTACTTTCTGTGCCGGTGGTTCAGTAGTTTTAACGGCTGCTTCCACTACTCCTGGTGCTACTTATACCTGGTTTAAAGACGGCGTAGCCATTACCGGTGCAACTTCGGCTACTTATTCTGCAACTGCCAATGGCAATTACACAGCAGTGGCTTCTACAAATAATTGCCCGAGCGCAGCATCTTTAGCTACAACGGTAACGGTTAATGCTGCCCCTGCGGTGCCAACTATTACGGCTGGTGGTCCGGTTTCATTCTGCACCGGCGGTTCGGTAACTCTAACGGCAGCTTCTACCACTACCGGAGCTACTTTCCAATGGTTCGAGAACGGAAACGCAATTTCCGGGGCTACTACAGCTACTTATACCGCAAATACTTCCGGAAGCTTTACAGTAACTGCAACGGCCGGAGGATGTTCTGCAACTTCAACAGCCACAGTAGTTACCGTAAATCCGGTTGCTGCCGTACCAACTATTACTGCAGCCGGTGCAACAACTATTTGCACAGGCAACTCAGTTACATTAACAGCTGCTTCAACCACTACCGGCGCTTCTTATACCTGGTTTAAAGATGGCACTTTAATTACGGGTGCAACATCTGCCACTTATTCAGCAACAACCACTGGTAACTATACTGCAGTAGCTACAGCCAATGGTTGCCCAAGTGCTGCTTCTGCAGCAACCACGGTAACCGTAAATGCAGCTCCGGCAGTACCAACTATTACAGCTGGCGGCGCCACCACTTTCTGTACCGGCGGTTCGGTTACGTTAACGGCCGCTTCTGCAACTACCGGTGCTACGTATTCCTGGTCGCTGAATGGTACGCCGATCACCGGTGCAACTGCTGCAACATACACGGCTAATTCACCGGGCACTTATACTGTTACTGCAACTGCTGGCGGTTGTGAAGCTACTTCTGCGGCTACTACGGTAACGGTTAATGCACTTCCTGCAACTCCTACCATAACTCGTTCCGGCTTTACGTTAACTTCCAGCAGCGCAACCGGCAACCAATGGCATAAAGACGGCACCCCGATCACCGGCGCAACCAATGCTACTTACATTACCACGGCAAACGGCGTTTATACTACCATTGTAACTACCAGTGGTTGCAGCTCTGCGGCTTCCAATGCGGTTACAATTCTGAACACCGGTATGAACGAAGCTGAAATGAGTCTGAACCTGGCCGTTTATCCAAACCCTTCGGCTGGCATTTTCAACCTTACTTTCCCTGAAAACCAGCCTTATCAGTTAATGGTAACCGACCTGACCGGCAAAGTACTGCAACAGCAAACCGTGAAAAGCCAGCATGCGCAACTCAACCTGAGCCAGGCAGCCAAAGGCATTTACCTGTTACAAATTGTAAGTGAAGGCAAAACTGGTACGCGAAAACTGGTGGTAGAATAAACTTAAAACGCTATCCTTTTCACCTCAAAAAGTCCCGTTGTAAAAAGCGGCGGGACTTTTTTAAAACTGAAAACGCAAAACGCTATGCTTTTACCGCTAAAAAGTCGGGAACTCGCAGGAAATAAAATACTGCAAGCAGCCTGACCGGAAAACAACTTCAGCAACGGAATAATAACCTGCAGCCAGCTCCAAAACCAACACTCAATCCCAATTCAGTATGAAACACGGTTACTTACTTTTTTTCTTTTTCTTTTTAATGCTTTGCAGTGCAAAAGCTGCTCCCGGCGATACCACCATGGTGCAATCGCATACGCTTACCCAGCTGGCCAACTACGGAGATTACGATGCCCCGGCTGTTTTCCCAACCACCAGCACTACCTACCGCGACATTACCATGACCTTTACCCTGGGTAAATATTCCTGCCCGGGCAACCCGCAATACTGCGGCAGCTGGGATTATACCGTTCAGATCTATCTCATAACTCCAACCGATACTTTCGAGATCGGCCGCATGATAACGCCTTATGCCACCACTACTGCGCAATATCCGCTTTCCTGGCAACACCGCTATAAGTTCGATGTAACTGATTATGCTCAATACCTGAAAGGTAATACCACCATCCGGATCCATTACAGCGGTTATTCGGGTGGATTTACGGCTAACGTGAAATTCGCATTCATTGAAGGCACGCCGCCCCGCAACGTGGTAAAAATAGACCGGCTCTGGCGGGGCAGCTTTGGCTATGGCAACCCAACTTCAATAGAAACCTATATGAATGCCCGCACCAAACCAATGCCGGCAAACGCCCAAGCTGCGGTTTTAAAATTCAACGTAACGGGCCACGGCTCCAACCCCGGCGATTATTGCTCGGAATTCTGCAGCAAGTATTACCGCGTAAACCTGAACGGCGCCATGATCGCACAGAAAAATATCTGGCGCGACAACTGCGGATTGAACAATCTTTATCCGCAGACCGGAACCTGGGTTTATGACCGTGCCAACTGGTGCCCCGGCGATGTTGTACAAGCCAATTTTCACCCGTTATTCGGCTTAACGCCCGGCAATAATTACAACGTAGATGTAGATTTTCAGCCTTATAACGTAGCCAATTCGCAGGCTTCTTACATCGTGGAAGGACAAATTATTTACTACGGCGCTTTCAATTACACCACCGATGCCGCGCTGGAAGCTATTATTTCGCCGAATAATTATGAAGGCTATTTCCGCTCCAACCCAACCTGCGAGGAAGCTAAAATACAGGTAAAGAATACGGGCAGCACTGTTATTACGTCCCTGGAAATAACCTATGGCCTGCTTGGTGGCACGCTACATACACTTCCACTAACGGTTGCCATTCAGCCGGAAACTACCGAAGAAATTATTCTGCCGGGAAATTCCGAATTCATAACCATGGGCAATAATAAAGCGAAATTCGTAGCGCGCATTTCAAAAGTAAACGGCACTACAGATCTGAACACGCTAAACAACGAAATGCAAACCGAATTTACCCCAATGCCGGTTTGGCCGAACGATCTTGTAGTAAGGCTAAGCACCAACGCATCGGGCGCGCAAACGAAATGGCGCATTTACGATGCCGCCGGTAATGTAGTAAAATCGCGTTTAAGCACTTCCAGCAACAAAACTTACAACGACTCTATTCTACTGCAGTCTGGTTGCTATCGCCTGGAAGTAACCGATACCGGCTGCAACGGACTTTCGTGGTGGGCAGCGCAGAACGAAGGCACCGGTTCTCTTACTGTGTCATCGCAGGGCAATAGTGGCAATTTCCCACTGAAAGGTTATTTCAACGGCGATTTTGGTTGTGGTTTTACGGAAGCTTTCCGCATTCAGACGGCCTTGGGTACCAAAGAAGAAAAAGCCGCTTTTAATGTATCGGTGTTCCCGAACCCGGCGCAGACTACCCTGAATGTAACCATAGGACAAAACAACAAACCGCAAACCGCCACCCTGGAATTACTCAACACGCTGGGGCAGCAGGTTTACCGGGCCGAGGTTCATGGTTCGCGCCTGTTTGTTCCGGTGCAAAATTTGCCGGCCGGCATTTACATTTTAAAGTGCCAGCTGGAAGGCAAATTCGTTCAGAAACAAATAGTGATAAACAGATAAAAGTACCACGCAGCTGCTAAAGCGAAAAGGGGTTGAGAACAGTTTTTAACTGTTTTAGCAGCTGTCCGAATCAAAAAGAGCCGGTTTTTTAAGCCGGCTCTTTTTCATTTTAGCAGTATCACTTTTTCGGGAAAACGGTATGGTTTTAGCCCTAAAAACTGCCTTATTCCTCAGCTTTCAATTTCATTCCTAAATATAATTGTGCCCGCAAAAGGCTGCAGGTTTAAAATTATTACCGCATAAGTCAAAACCAACGCAGCAATATTACCAGCTGTTTATCAAAGCATTAACATTATTACTTTTTCGCTTCAAAAGCATAACGTTTTCCAAAGCATTAGCCGCTAGTTACTTTATTAAAGGAATAACAAAATCAAAAACAAAGCGGCCCATTTTTCAACCTTTTCATGCCGAAGCAGTAAACGTGCAATATATATTTGGGCGGTAATATTGCCCGCGGACTTGTTTATTTAACCAACCTGATAAAACTATGAAAGATCTAAAAGCTTATTTTGTGGCGCTTCTCGTGCTGCTTACGTTTACCTTATCGAGTTGCGAGCTGATCGGCGATATTTTTAAAGCCGGTATGTGGACTGCTGTGATCCTGATCGTGATTGTGATACTGATTATTATGTGGCTATTGCGCATGATCCGTGGCCGGGGACCCAGACCATAATTTATTTAGAGCCGGTTTTAACTACTAAGGCTTCCTTTACTTTTCAGACTGAAAACCCTACCATTTTTGGCTAGAAATTAGAAGCGAACGCTTTGATGATGAAACCCGCTTTTGAAAGTAAATTTGCTACAACACAAAAAAGTCTGCCTTATTTCCAGGGCAGACTTTTTTGTGTTTAAAACATAGCGTTTTTTACTGGCGCATTACTTTTAAAGTAGTGGTTTCAGTATCACCGATCAGTTGCAGGAAGTAAACACCCGCTTTCAGATTTGGCAGATCGTTGAGTTGGGTTTCTGAAGCTGAAGTCAGGTTTCTGCTATAAACTTCTTTGCCTTCCAGGCTTAACAACACAACTTTTTTAGTCGTGTGGTTTGGTGCTAGCTGCAGGTTCAGTGTCTGGCCGAATGGGTTCGGATAAGCGTTTACCAGTTTTGCAAAACGGTCGTTTTTAGCAATGGCAATGATCGAAGAATATTCGAAAGCGCCATCGTTATCGGTTTGTTTCAGGCGGTAATAAGCAGTTGCAGTAGCTAATGGTTGCTTATCGGTGAAGTTGTAAGCCAGGATCTGGTTGCTGTTTCCGGCTGCTTTTACGCTACCAATCGTTTCAAAATTCTTGCCATCTGCCGAACGCTCTACTACGAAAGCTGCCGCATTTTTCTCCGAAGCAGTAGCCCAGTTCAGTTCGTTACCGTTGCTTGTTGCTTTACCTTTAAAAGATAACCAGCTAACCGGCAGCGGATTGCCTGGACCAGAGAAAGTCCAGATGGAGAAAGAGTTAGTAGTTAAACCTACGGTACGCTCAGCGCCACTTGCATCGAAAGATATTACGCTTCCTACTGGCTTCCAGGTTAAACCTTTGTCCGTGCTTTTCCAAGCCTGAACCTGCGCTTGACCAGTAGTAGGAAAATTCTGTCCGTTATCTTCAGTAGCAAGCCATTTAAAGGTCATGCTCACATCTGTTCCTGCCTGAATTTCCGGAACGATATGCCATGAACGCATAATGCTTTCTTTGGTATTGTCTTTCGGGTTAATAATAGCGGCATCGGTAGTACGGGTTACTTTTACCAGGCCCCAGTTTCCACCACCAGTATTATCAAATGACAGTCCCATGCCACCAAAGGTTCTTTGTCCTGTTCCGTTGATCGTTACCGGTTTTAACAGTTTGCCTTTAAAGTAAAAACCGGTCGTTTCGTTTACGGTAGCATTTGTACCTAAGAAAAGCGTATCAGTTGCATCAGCCTGTAGATCGCTGTTTAAGAAATTCAGCGTACCATTTACAGTAGTTTTTCCATTTAAAAGTTTCGTACCAGAGCCCGAAATAGTCAGGTTACCATAGGTTTTACCCGGAACGTCCTGAACACCGGCTCCATTGAAAATCACCGTGCTGTTATTCCCCATTGAGCCAAGGACCGGTACCGAGCCCTCAATCTTTAACGTTGCATTATCAGCTACATCTACAGTGGCATTATTGATAGCAGCGTTGGCTGGTAAAGTGAAAGTACCTTCAGCAATCAAAACTTTTGCTGATGCAGATAAAGCCCAGTTAGTAGTAATAGTGGCGGCAGTTTTATTGGCTACCACAAACATACCGGAATTAAAATCAGATGGTCTGGTACCATTTCCATCGGAGCTGGTTCCCCAGCTACCGGTTGCGGTTAGATCTGTGGCGCTCGCTTTAGAATAATAAACAGGTGCAATGGTAGATACACTAGGCGTTACGTTAATGTCGTCTAAAGCCAGAATGCAGTTTGCCTGGTTAGAACTAATGTCGGTCCAGCGCAGCATAATTTCCTGGTTTGGAGCCAAAGGCGAACCAAGGTTTAACACAAAAGTATGTGTATTCTTCACAGTATTACCATCTGAAGCACCGCCGCTGCCTTGCGGGTTAGAACCCCAGGTTAAGTCTCCTGCTGCCAGCGCACCGAAAGAATTGTGTGTTAAATCGGTAAAGGAAGCCTGGCTGGTACTATAAGCAAACTGAAAAGTAAGGTTTTTATTACCATTTACTCTTCGCCATTCTTCTGCAGAATATTTAATGGTAAAAGAATTTATGTTGCCGCCTGTATTATTTTTCAGGCGCAGGCCATAATAAGTGTTTTGCGTTGTTCCGCTAACAACTGCTCTAACACCACCAAGCGCCCGCTCTGCATCAGATGTAGTTAAACCGTAACTTCTTATACCAGAAGTCTGATCAGAACCATTATCAGCAGAAATTGCAGTTGTATTACCCGCGCCGGTAGTGTTATGTTTTACATACCAGCCAGTAAGGGTAGAATTATCAGTAAAAGAACCAGAACCGCTTTTTAGCAGCGTATTGAAGTCTTCGGAATAAGAACCAGATAATAGCACCTGCGCTTTAGCGGTACCCAAACCACCAAAGCAAAGCAAAGCAGCTAAAAATGTTTTACCGGAAGTGAGGAGTAAAGATTTGCGATTCATGGGTTTTGTTTTTTTGATTGAAACACTTCGTTTTAACTCGAAATATCATCGGCACAAAATTAAACTAAAGATTTCAATTAATATAACATCTTCAAGAACTAATAACACTAATCTTATTTATGCAATATTTTTTAAATATTTAATTTCACTATTTTTTTTAACAAGGAAGCAATTAACACAGAAAAAAATTGGAATTATTCAACTTGCAAAAAATTTAAATAAGAAATTTCACCGAAAAAATTGCACCAAATTTCCTTACAACTTCCTGAAAACCAACTTTTACTGAAAACAAAACCTAATCAGCCAGAACCTGCACTTTTTGAACAAAATATTATACTCAATTCGAAACGTATAGCAAAAACGAAATATAGATCGCCAAAAAATTCCTGAAAAAATCCAGTAAAAATTTTTACCCCAGAACTACTGTAACAAACTAAACAGGGTTTTTCTGACAACATGAAACCTACTCAGAAATTCAAAAAAATTTCACAACCGGCCAATTTTACTCTTCCAGTTAACAGAAATCCAGAAGTCGGCAACTGTTATGGAGCTACAAAAACGTTATCCTTTTGGCAGTAAAAACTTAGGCTCCTCACTAACTGACTTTTTACTGTCAAAAGGATAGCGTTTTGTTATTGCTTCGCCATACGTAAAAAAGTGGCTTTGTTTTCAGCTACAATTCTGATGGTATATATGCCGGCCGGTTCCTGCGCCAGATCTATTGCAAAACCTTTTCTGAGTTCCGTGGCAGTTACATTCTGCTCTTTTACCAATTGGCCCTGCGCATTCAGAATACTTACTTTGGCAAGGGTTGTCAGTTCTGCAGGGGTTTGTAAAACAGCCCGACCTGCTGATGGATTTGGATACAGTTCGAAGGCTATTGTTGTTTTATTGGCAGAAGCTACACTTACAATTTTAGAATAAGAAACGGTGCCATCGAAATCGGTTTGTTTCAGGCGGTAGTAAGTAAGGCTAGCGGGTGCATTAAGTTCTGTAAAGGAGTAAGAAGAAGGCTGGCTGGTAGTTCCTTTACCTTTTACGGTACCAGCTTCAATAAATTCCAGACCGTCAGCGCTTCTTTCAACTGTAAAGAAGTTATTGTTCAGTTCCTGCGCAGTTTTCCAGCTACAAACAATACCGTTTTCAGTGCGTTTTGCGGCAAAGCTTACCAGTTCTACCGGCAGCGGAATGGGCACGCCTGACTTTACGTAGAAGGGCGAGAAAGAAGTAATATTGCTGCGAACGATCTCATATTGCCCCAGCGCCGCATTAATTGTATTGATCAAGCCTTTTCCGGCTGGCACATCATCCCAATGGTTATTTTCGAAGTGAGAAATGCTGGCCTCGGAAATATCGAAACCGACTAAAAGATCGGTTGCCAGGCTGGTAAGGCTAACCGGAATACTTACCGAAACATTTGCATTACCGATAACTTCCTCGTCTATGATCCAGGTTTTATTGATGCCGTTTTCGGTTAGCAGCGCACCGGTTGGGTTATTGTTTGCATCGTATGCAGAATAAACCCCGTCAATAACTTTTACGCTGAAATTATCGGTAACGGCAGCATCGGTTTGCTTCAGGCTGATCGGTAAATACCGGGTATCGGTACCAACCGGAAAAACGACATCCTGGTTGTTGTTTTTCACTTTCATTTTTAGCCGGCCGTTGCCTTTTGCCACAATGTAATTGGTAGCGGAAGCATTTTCGATCGAGGCGCCGTCTTCTAATGCCAGGTCGAAATTACCGAGCTCAATTTTACTGTTCAGGGTAAGCTTGCTTTTTACTTTAACGTTGCCGCTCAGATTCTTTTTGCCGCCATTCACAATTAAATTACCATAGTTACGGTTGGGTAAAGTTGTTCCGGAATTGTTAAAATTTATGGTGCTGTAATCTCCCAGAGTGCCTAAAACAGGCAGGTTGCTTGTCTGAATATTCAAGGTAGCATTGTCGCTAACATCTATGGTTCCGGTAAGTTGCCGGTTTGAGGGAATGCTTAACGCACCTTCTGCCACAATCAATTTACTGTTATTCCCCAAACTCCAGTTAGCAGGCAAATTGGTATTTGCGCTTCGGTTTACATAAATAAAAGTGGCATTTGCAATATTCATTGCAGAAGGACGAGTACCAGAACCATTGGCGTTCGTGCCCCAGGTACCGGTATTTGTTAAAGTCCCGGAGCTGCTGCTGAAATAGACATTACCGGCAACCGGCGTAATAGATACGTCATCAATCGCCATATAATTTCCGGCATTGTTATCGGGTCTTTTCCACCGGTACGTAATTTCACTGTTATTGCCGAGGCCCGAAGAAAGTTTAATGACAGCATTTAAGGTAGTTTTATTCAGTTCACCATCAACCGGTAAATCTTCGGTATCAGCTCCGCTAACGCCACCGGTTACATTCAGATCTGCTACCGACACCCAGGAACCAGAACCCACTTTATACTCGAAAGTCATGTTGCCATAAACAGCAGTATACCACCAAATAACTCCCCAAAATTCAAAGGGCTCTTTCTTCATGCCTCTCCATTCTTCCAGCGTGTAGGAAACAATAAAGGTGTTTATGTCTGAGCCGGTAGTATTCTTTAACTTTAGATCATAAAGAATATCTCCCGTAGTGCTATTGGTTACTCCACCTAAAGCCCGGTCGGTTTCATTATTTTTGCCAAAGCTTCGCAAGCCGGTTGCTGTATTACTGCCATCGCCTCCTGTAATGGTTTTAGCGCCGGTATAACTCACCGACCAGCCCGGAAGTGTTACGTTATCGGTAAACGAGCCGCTTTGCGGCATGCCATCGAAATTCTGCTTATAAGGAGCCAGACTCGTAATATTTACCTGTGCCTCCGAAACCTGCGCAATACTAAATAAAGAAGCAGCTAAAAAAATTGAACGAAAAAGCTTGGTAAAAGAACTTTTGGTTTTCATTGGGAGATCTGCAATATGACTATGGAATTGAAGTCTTATTTTTCAGTGCAAAACTAGCCCTTGTATTTAATATTTTATAATGATAATTATTAATGTTAAATTTTTAACATTAATTTATAACAGACAAAATATATTTTATTGTTTTACCAATAACAATATATCCGTATTCAACAGTTATACATTTCTGGAGAACCCTTTAAATATAAAGCATTTACAATATTACGCCTCGAAAGGCAAGCTTCATTTTTTCAAGACAATTTTCAGAAGCGCGGTTTTGGTCTAAATAAATATTTCTTTAAAACATTATACCGAAATTCCCTCCTAACAATTTACTCAGAAAACTGACCGGCTTTGAGCTGCGTTTTTCTTTCGTTTAAGTTGGCATAAAAAAAGGGAAGCCTGATTGAAGCTTCCCTTTTAATGGCGAGTAAATTTTGGATTATTTTTTCTTTTCCGGCATGGTGCCAAATACCCAGTCCCAGAGCGGGGTAGAAACGCCGTAAGCACGGTTCGGATCTTTGTAATGGTGAATGCTGTGGTGGATCCAGAGAGTTTTCAGGAAATTCTTTGGTGGCGCGTACGCGTGTACCGCATAGTGCACAAATAAATAAAGCGCATACCCAAATAGCAAACCCGCTACAATGCCAAACACAAACGGCCCGAAGATCAGTTTAAAAGTAAAGAACAGGAACGACGCAATGAACAAACTTACAATGGGAGGCATAGCCAGGCGGTCCTTGTCTTTCGGGTAGTCGTGGTGGTTTCCGTGGAAAGTATACTGAATATTTTTCTTGAATTCGTTGGTCGGCTCCATGTGGAACAAATGCCGGTGCGCCATGTATTCAATCAGGGAGAAAATAAGCCAGCCGACAAAGAATAAACCGATGGCAGACAACACATTCAGGAAGCCATTCTGGAAGCCGTAGATGATAAGCCCGATGGCAATTATAATAAAGATCGAGATCGGAACAGCAATGTGGGTTTTGGTGAGGCGCTCCAGATACGGATTCTGAAAGATCTGGGCACTGCCTTTATGATTTGGTTTCATAGTGGTATATTAAGGTTAGAGATTGCAGGTATTATTCCAGCTTCAAAATTTTCAGGCAGTTTGCTCGTAGCGGCGGATAAAGTCAACCAGTGCATCTGTGTCCCGGGCAACTGAAGCAGTTGACCACCGGCTCTCAAAAATAATACCAGCCTGCCCGTAAAAAGTTGCGCGCTTATGCAGTGTTTCCTGTAAATAATTTATTATTAAGGACTTAGATTTATTTTTTAAAAGTGGGCGCTCTGCCAGATCGGTTTGAATCAGGCGGTCTGCCAAAATCTCCGGCGAAGTTTTCAGATAAATCGTCAGGCCATGCGTGTTCATAAACGCCATATTTTCATAAAAGCAAGGTGTGCCACCGCCGGTAGCTATCATGAGCTTTTCCCCTGAAAAGGATACCGTTTTCAGGGCCTCTGCTTCCAGTTCCCGGAAATAACGTTCACCTTTTTCTTCGAAAATCCCAGGAATGGTTTGGCCGGAATTCTCTTCAATAACTTTATCAAGGTCTATGAATTTCCGGTTTAAATGAGCAGCCAAAGCCCGGCCCAGGGTACTTTTTCCGGCGCCGGGCATACCAATTAAATAAATGTGCATGGTTAGCTGAGTTTCACCCGCGGGTCGAGCACTGTGTAAAGCAGATCGACGAGGATGTTGATGAGAATGAACAGGAAAGCAATGAACAAGGTAGCGCCCATTACCACCGGAAAATCGAGGTTTTCTACCGCGCGCAGCGTTACCGAACCCAGGCCTTTCCAATTGAAAATATATTCGATGAAGAATGCACCGGCCATAAGCGAAGCCAGCCAACCCGAAACCGCCGTAATAACCGGGTTCAATGCGTTTTTGAGAGCGTGTTTCTGAATGATCTTCCGTTTGGAAAGTCCTTTGGCGCGCGCCGTCCGGATATAATCCTGGCTCAAAACATCTACCATCGAGCTGCGGGTTAATTGCGTAATGATGGCCAGCGGACGAATTCCTAAAGCAAACGCCGGCAGAATTAAATTCTTCAGTTCCAGTTGCCGGCCTTCAAACGGATCGATTTCGAAAAGCTGTCCGGTTAAGTTCAGGCCGGTAACGTGGCTCCAGTAAAACCCGAACGTCATGGCAATTAAGATAGCTGCGACAAAGCTAGGCACTGAAATTCCTAAAATCGAAGTTGAAATTAACGCGTGGTCGAGCCAGGAATGTGGTTTCAGCGCTGCAAATATCCCGAACAAAACGCCGATAACCGAAGCGATGAGCATAGCCGCGGCGGCCAGCCAGAGCGTTCCTGAGAAATGATCTAAAAGTATATCGGTTACGTTTTTGTTACTTTGAAAAGAGCGGCGCAGGTAAGGCGTTTTCCAGGCCAGCACTTTTTCGCCCGGAAACCCTACGATTTTGGTATAACCGTATTTAGCTTGCGTAATCGAATCGGTAGCGTGAATACCCAGCGGCGAAATATCGTTTACATAATATATAAGTTGCACCGGAAGCGGCTTATCTAAACCAAGTTCTTTGGTAATTGCTTCGCGGGTAGAAAGATCGGAACGCTGACCGGCCAGCATAGCCACCGGATCGCCGGGCAACACATTGAACAAAAAGAAAACGGTTACCACCACACCCAGCAAAATAAGCAGGCCGTGCGCGAGTCTTTTTATTAAAAAGGATACCGTTTTCAAGTTGGTTGTTTGTTGGTAGTTGTTGATTGTTGGTGATCTAGGCTTTAAAGATTTGTCATCCTGAGCGCTAGCGAAGGAACTTGTCGGCTCCCAGAAAAAACGTTTCTCCGAACTTCGGACAAGGTCCTTCGCTAGCGCTCAGGATGACAGATCAGCAAGCTTTTCTGCTTACAATTTCGATTTCACTTCCTCCGCCGTAGGCACATCATTTCTGCTCCATTTGCCAACTACTACGCCATCTTTCAGCAGCATAATTCCCGGGTTGGAGCGCATCATGGTTTTAAGAACGGTAGCATCGGTAAAGAAGAAAGGCACGGCTAAATTCTGTTCGTGGCGGAAAACGTCGAAAGCCTGTTTGCTGCTGGAGGTTAAGGCCCAGGATTTTACCGGCGCCGCTTGCAGACCTTCCACCAGTTTATTGATCTCAGCAAAAGCATCTTTATCGGTTTTTTCTACGGCATGCACCAGGATCAAAAGTTTATTTCCCGTGAAAACTTCGTCGGTAAACGTACCGTCGTCGTTCCAAACACTGAAATCGGTAATTCTTGGACCGGCTTCCGGGTTCAGGGCAACCATTTCTTTGTAAACCCAGGTAGTATCGGTCGGGTAAACTTCAAACTCTTTTTCTTCGCCATTCTTTTCCATTACATATTTATAGCGAAGCGGCTCCGATGGTTTCATTAACGCCGGAATGTTGTTGCCAATTTTGTAAGCCCGGAAATCGATGATCGGTTCGTGCAGAATGGCGTAAAAACCAACGGCCAGCGAAAAAATAGTAGCAATACCGGTTACCAGCGCACCGGCACTGTAGTTTTTCTGCCCCGGAATATAGCGTTTGGTAGCCAGCAGAATCACGATCATGACCAGCAGAACCACATCCTTAGTGAACGATTCCCAAGGGGTAAGCTTAATGGCATCGCCGAAGCAGCCGCAGTCGGTTACTTTGTTGAAATAGGCCGAATAGAACGTAAGAAAGGTGAAGAAAATGATGAGCGCCAGCAGGAAATTCAGCACCGTTTTTAAATGCCAGCGCATGAGCAACGCCACACCCAGCACAATTTCCAGCACGTTCAGAAAAATAGCCAGCGGCAAACTAAAAGGCTTGAAAGCTAAAAAGAACGAACCGAAATCATGGCCGAAAACTTCGAAATATTCTTCCAGTTTAATGGCCGTACCCGCCGGGTCGTTGATCTTGATCAGGCCGGAAAAGATGAAAAGCACCCCGACGAAGATCCAGCAAAAACGCGTTATCCATTTCATAAGCTTGTAGTTTACTCCGCCTGAATTTCCTCCTTTGCAGGAAAGAATTTCTGGCGGCAGTTCTTAATTTAGTTTCTTACGTTGTAGTTTTTCAACCACCCCCGAACCCCTCCTTTGTAAGGAGGGGAGCTTTTTTCTGGCAGTGGTTATTTACAGTTCACGTTTCTATAGCAAGCCTAAAACGCTATGCTTTCAGGCTAAAAAAGTCAACACACAATCCTAACTTCATTGCCGTCTGCTTCAGCTGACGGTCTACGCATTCCCGATAGCTCCCCTCCTTTTCAAGGAGGGGTTGGGGGTGGTTAATTTTCCTGCCCGAACCCCAACTTAATCAAAACGAAAACGGCGTAATTTATCATATCCCGGTAATTTGCTTCCACTCCTTCGGAAATTAAGGTTTGGCCCTGGTTGTCTTCTATCTGCTTGGTACGGTAGAGTTTCATCAGGATAATATCCGTAATGGAAGTTACCCGCATGTCGCGCCAGGCTTCATCGTAATCGTGGTTTTTGTTTTCCAGCAGCGCTAAGGTTTCGGCAATTTCGGCATTGTACATTTCCTCTACCTTCTCGGCCGAAAGCGTCATTTCCGGATCGTTCTGTTGCATCAGCTTGATCTGCATAAGTGCGATCACGCAGTAATTCACGATGGCCACAAATTCGCCGGTAATGTCTTCGTCTACTTTCTGTACGCCTTTTTCCTGGATGGAGCGGATGCGCTGGGCTTTGATGAAGATCTGATCGGTAATGCTCGGCAGACGCAACACACGCCAGGCGGTGCCGTAATCCTGCGTTTTTTTCACGAAAGTATCGCGGCAGAAGGCAATTACTTTATTATATTCCTGAAGGGTTTGATTTATCAAGTTTTTAATCTTACTTTTAAAACAATTGAACCAAAATACCGGTTTTGAACGCGAAAGATACATTTTTTTCTACTAAAACTACGCTTAACTGCCAGGGAAAAATCCTGAGTCTGCACGAGCCCGTAGTGATGGGAATTCTGAACGTAACGCCCGATTCTTTCTTTGCCGGCAGCCGCACCACTTCCGAAAAAACGGTACTCGAAAGAGCTGAAAAACTGCTTACCGAAGGCGCTGCCATTTTAGACATTGGCGGTTACAGCAGCAGGCCCGGCGCAATAGATATTTCTCCGGAAGAAGAGCAAAACCGTATCGTTCCGGCCATAAAAAGTCTGAAGCAGGAATTTCCTGATGCCGTTATTTCAGTAGACACGTTTCGGGCCGATGTAGCACAAGCTGCCATAGAAGCCGGCGCTGCCATTATTAACGATATTTCGGGCGGAACCATAGATGGCAGGATGTTTGCTACAACAGCCGCGCTGCAGGTTCCGTACATTTTAATGCACATGCGCGGCACGCCGCAAACCATGCAAACCTTAACGCAGTACCAGGATTTACTTCCGGAAATGCTAAGGTATTTTGCTGAAAAAGTGGACGCACTGCGCCAATTAGGCGTAAATGATATTATCATCGATCCGGGTTTCGGTTTTGCCAAAACGGTAGAACAGAATTACGAAGTGCTCCGCCAGCTGGAAGTTTTCCGGATGCTGGAATTGCCGGTTCTGGCCGGTATGTCGCGAAAATCGATGACTTATAAAACCCTGAATATCGGGCCGGAAGAAGCTTTGAATGGTACTACGGCTTTAAATATGCTGGCCCTTACCAAAGGCGCAAAAATACTGCGGGTGCACGACGTAAAAGAAGCTGTGCAGACCGTGAAACTATACTTAAAAACTACAAACGCGTGATAAAGCTGTTTACGATCGGTTTTATGGATATCGGCTGGATCGACGTGCTCGATGTGCTGCTGGTTACCATATTATTGTATCAGCTTTATAAACTCATGACGGGTAGTGTAGCCCTGAAAATTTTCGTTGGTTTCCTTTCTATTTACCTTACTTATTTAATTGTAAAAGCCGCCGGCATGGAATTGCTAACCGCTATTCTGGGCCAGTTTATGGGCGTAGGCGTTATTGCCGGTATCATCCTTTTTCAGCAGGAGATCCGCAAATTCCTGCTCCTCATTGGCAAAACCACGGCTTTCAACAACGAAAAATTGTTCCGGGGTTTTCCGTGGCGAAGAGAAGAAACCACTGACCGCATGAACCTGACGCCGTTTATTGAAGCGGCCAAAAGCTTAGCCGGCAAAAATACAGGCGCCCTGATCGTTTTTGCCAAAAGTTCCGAATTGCAATTCTACGCCGATTCCGGCGATTTCCTGGATGCGGCTATTTCCAAGCGTTTGCTGCTTTCCATTTTCAACAAAACCAGTCCGTTGCATGACGGCGCCGTAATTATTGCCTCCAACCGCATTAAAGCCGCGCGCTGCATTTTACCCGTTACCGAAAGCGAAGATGTTCCGGCCTCATTAGGTTTGCGCCACCGCGCCGCCATCGGCCTTTCCGAAGTTACCGACTCCGTAATTTTAGTAGTTTCGGAAGAAACCGGTCAGATCAGCATTGTGAACGAAGGCACTGTTTACCGCAACCTCTCTTCCTCCGACCTGCGTTCCAAACTCAACCAGTTCCTCTTCGAAGGTCGCCACAACAAACCTGCTTTTGAAAAGATCGGCCAGCCGGTTGTTTAAATTGATTGTTAATTATTGATTGCTAATTGTTGATTGATTTAATCCTTTAGCTAATTATAAACGCTATCTTTTTCAGCTTAAAAACTCAACAAGTTTTGCCGTTTCAGAAAGAAGTTTTACTTTGTTAAAAACTTCTTTCTATGCTTCGAATCATTCTTGTGCTTTTCTTGTGCCTTTGTCTGCTTTGCAGTGGTTGTACGTATTTGTTTAGCACTGCATATGGTTTTAAAAGCCCGAAAAAGCTGAATTCAGATCAAATAGCAGATCAGGCCAGGAAGTATAATATTCCGGCGGAAAATTCTTTCGAGCTGGACATCACTTTTTTCTTCGGGTATCTGAAATCTTTCGACACCATTCAGTATCGCGAGCAGGTGAAAAACCACTATCAACCGTTACAGGCCTTGTATTTCGATAAACATGGCCAGCTTCAAAACTTTCATATTAACTGCTATGCCGGCGGTTTCCCGAATATGCAATGGAACCGGAACGGCAACTTCGAGACCTTTCCGCCTAAACCACAAGCTCCGGTAGATACTTTGGTAAGTTACCAGACGCTGAGCCGCTATCTGAAACCGCTTTCCGGCACAAAACCAATTACCGTACTTGCTGATGATTATACGGTGGTAGTTTTCTGGAGCCGCGTAATGGGCCGCCAAAGCAAACGCCTCATTCAATCCGTACAGCAGAATACTGCCAAATCCGGCAATCAAAAGATCCGGTTGATCTATGTAAATAATGATGATCTTATGGCTGAATTCTGGAAATAAAAATGAATTCTGGCAATAAAAAAACGCTATACTTTTCTGCTCAAAAAAGTATAGCGTTTTTCGTTTAAAAGAACTCTGAAATTCTAAAGACCATTTTCAAATCTTCAAATTCCCAGATCTTCAGATCTACTTATTCGGCTGCGGCGTCATTCTTAAATACGGCTTAATTTCGCGGTGACCTTTTGGGAATTTGGCCGGAATATCTTCGTTTTTAATAGCATTGGAAATTACCACATCTTCGCCATCTTTCCAGTCGGCGGGCGTGGCTACGCTGTATTTGGCGCTTAACTGCAACGAATCTAAAACGCGCAGAATTTCCTGGAAATTACGACCGGTAGAAGCCGGGTACGTCAGCATCAGTTTTATTTTTTTATCCGGACCGATAATAAAAACTGAACGCACCGTTAACGTATCGTTCGCCTTCGGGTGGATCATGCCGTAGAGGTTCGCCACTTTCTTATCTTCGTCGCCGATGATCGGAAAATTCATGCTGGTGTTTTGCGTTTCGTTGATATCGGAGATCCAGCTTTTATGCGATTCCACGTTATCTACACTTACGGCAATTACCTTTGTATTCCGTTTGTCGAATTCACTTTTCAGCTTCGCAACTGCGCCAAGTTCAGTAGTGCAAACCGGCGTAAAATCGGCTGGATGTGAAAATAAAACGCCCCAGCTATTGCCAAGCCATTGGTGAAATTCAATAAAGCCTTCAGTGGTTTCGGCGGTAAAATCCGGAGCAATGTCGCCTAATTGTAAAGCCATTTAGTTTATATTTTAAAAGCAGCAAACCGTTTCACTGCCAAAGTACAACTCAAAATTGCTACAAAGGTTTTAAGCTCGCAAGCACAATAAAAAATGGCGCAACCCGTTCAGGCTGCGCCGTTCTACTATCTTTTTATACTTTTTAAGCAAGAAAGCCTACCGTTTTTCCGCCGATAAATTTCCTGGTTCCGCCGTTTTGCCATTCAGAAATTCCTGCATCTGCGCTTCGTTCATATGCATAAGTTTCAACAATCCCTGTGCATCGTCGTTAAACGGGTGATCCTGGTACGTTCGGATAAATTCTTTCAATTTTAAAGAAGCGCGCGCCGTATCCTGAGCTTCGGCGTACGCATTTCCTTCGTGAAACAGCATCATCGGGCGATTCTTAAACTCCGGATAATCTTCATATGCCTGCCCATACATTTCAGCCGCTTTCGGAAAATCGCGCAGCACGCCTTCGTACAACTGCCCGGCCTTGAAAAGATAGATCGGGCTCAAAGTATCCTTCGGAAAATCGTTGGCAAAGAACTGGTAATTTTTAATGGTGTGCATGGCCAGCGTTACATCCGGATTTTCCTGTTTCTGAATAGAAGCTTTTATCTGATTTTCCAGGCTGTCTATTTTCTGCACGGCGGCTTCGCGCGGCGTAAGCTTTGCTTTATCGGAACCTTTGTTGCAGGCCGCTAAAAATAGTATGGGTAAAAGGTAAAAAAGTATGCGTTTCATTTTTTTAATGATTGAATGAGAGCATTATTGAATTATTGAATGAACTCTAGCCCTTCAATTTTCCAAATTATTGCGTCATCCCGAGCGAAGCCGAGAGAACTTATAAAACCGCATTTCTGACTTTGGCCTGATAAGTTTCCTAAGAACTACGCTCGCAAGTTTCGCGCTACCTCGCGCTCACTTGTGCGCGGGATGACTAAAAAAAGCTCCCCTCCTTTTCAAGAGCTTGTCTCGACAAAGGAGGAAAGGGGTTGAGAGTGGTTACCCCTTCAAAACACCCAGTTCTTTACCAACTTCCGTGAAAGCGGCAATGGCTTTATCCAAATGCTCCTGCTTGTGCGCCGCAGAAAGCTGTACGCGGATACGCGCCTGGCCTTTGGCAACTACCGGATAATAGAAACCAATTACGTAAATACCTTTTTCCAGCAGTTTCGCGGCAAAATCCTGGCTCAGTTTCGCATCGTAAAGCATGATCGGTACGATCGGGTGAACGCCTGGCTTGATATCGAAACCGGCGGCGGTCATTTTTTCGCGGAAGTACATGGTATTTTTCTCCAGGCGGTCGCGCAGTTCGGTGGTATCGGAAAGGAAATCCAGCACCGCAATGGAAGCGCCTACAATGGCTGGCATCAAAGAGTTCGAGAACAGATACGGACGCGAACGCTGACGCAGCATTTCAATGATCTCTTTGCGGCCGGACGTAAAACCACCCATGGCCCCACCCAAAGCTTTACCCAATGTACCAGTAATGATATCTACGCGGCCCATTACACCGCAATGCTCGTGCGTGCCACGGCCGGTTTTGCCAATAAAGCCCGAAGAATGCGATTCGTCAACCATTACCAGCGCTTTATATTTATCGGCCAGGTCGCAGATTTTATCAAGCTGCGCAATGGTTCCATCCATAGAGAAAGAACCGTCAGTAACGATAATGCGATGTTTCAGGTGCTGGCTTTCCTGCAGTTTAGCTTCCAGATCGGCCATGTTGTTATGCTCATAGCGGTAGCGCTGGGCCTTACACAAACGCACGCCGTCAATAATGGAAGCGTGGTTCAAAGCATCGGAAATAATGGCTGAATCTTCGCCTAAAAGCGGTTCGAACACGCCGCCGTTCGCATCGAAAGCCGCCGCGTATAAAATGGTATCTTCGGTGCCTAAAAAACTCGCAATTTTACGCTCCAGCTCTTTGTGAATATCCTGGGTACCGCAAATGAAACGTACCGAGCTCATGCCGTAACCGTGCGTATCTAAAGTTTTTTTCGCAGCTTCAATTACGCGGGAATCTGAAGCTAAACCTAAGTAGTTGTTCGCGCAAAAATTGATCACTTCACCGGCTTCGTCGGTTTTAATATCGGCGCCCTGTGGGGTGATGATGATGCGTTCTTTCTTGAATAAACCGGCTTCTTTGATCTCAGCTAGCTCTTTTTCTAAAACGGGTTTTAAAGTATCGTACATGGTCTCGTTGTTCGTTTATCGTTGTTCGGTTCAAAATTATTAAAATTTCTTTAGCAGCTATTCGTAGCGTAGGGTTTAAACCTTACGCTACAAATGCTGCGAATTCTTATCATCACTTTCCGGTTTGGCCGGCCGTTTGAAAATGGGTCTTGGCCTCGGTGGTTTCGCCGTGGGTTTCTCGACTTTTTCATCTGAACTTCCTACCGTTTTATTTTCCGGTTTTTGGTCAGAATCCCCTACCGTTTCTGCAGGCTTTTCAGAAGTAATTTCTTTTGCCGTTGCTTCGGGTTTTTGCGCCGTTTCCGATACCGTTTTTTCAGATTCAGCAGCAACATCTTCCGGTGCATTTGTAGCGGGAATTGGTCGTTTAAAAACCGGTCGCGGTCGGGGTGGCTTGGGAACGTGGCCGACTGCAGCTGAAACTTCCTCAGCGGCTTTGGCTGCTTCCGGATCCTGCTGAATTTCTTCCGAAATTGCTTTTGTTTCCGATGCACCTTCCTGACCAGGAATAGCAACAGGATTCACGACTTTTTCGGCCTGATCTGCTACCGTTTTTTCAGTTTCTGAAGTTGCGGCTGTAGTCGGGCGTTTGAAAACCGGTCTTGGCCTGGCGGGTTTTAGTGCTTCCGGAGGATCCTGTGCTTTGACTTTTTGCTCAGCATTTCCTACCGTTTCAGGATTTTCAGCAGCGGTTTTTTCCGGGTTTTCTGCTGCTTTACTTAAAGCTGCCGGGCGTTTAATTACTGCGCGCGGCCGAGCCGGTTTTGCTGGTGCGGTTTCAGGAGTTTCAGTTGCAGATTTTTCAGTTTCCGTTGTTTTAGTCTCTCCCGGATTTTTCGTTTCTGCCGGCTTTTCCTGAGCTGGTTTTTCAGTTCCCTGATTTTCTGACGGAGCTACTGGTTTCTTTATTACGGCTCTTGGCTTGAAAACTGGACGGGCCGGTTTTGCAGTTGTTTCTTCCGAAGTTCCCACTTCTGTTGGTTTGGTTTCCGAAATTTCAGCTGCAGGCTTTGCAACATCTTTAGTCGGAATTTCAGGTTTGGCAGTTTCTGCAACCGGAGCTGCTGGCTTTGAAATGGCAGCTCTTCTGGTGGCAGGCCGGGTTGTGGTAGCCGTTTCAGGTGCCGCAGCTGGTTTCGGAACTTCGGCTAGCCAGTAATTTCTACGCACATCGTTGAGCACCATTTTAACCATTTGGTAGAAACTTTCGGGGTGCATCTGGCCAAACCAGTTCTGCCATTCGGCAAAGCGCAGGGGCTCGCCGGCGGCAAAAGCGGCCACATTTACGCGGCGTTTGGTCAGGAATTCCTCGAAGGTCATAGGCAAAAACGGCGGCCATGCGCTCGTACAAAGATATTAAAAGCGGCGTTTCTTTGGCGTTTAATTTTTAGGTTTTGCGCATAAATGGTTAAATTGCACAAATTTCCGATTCCGAAATGACGAATACATCTGATACGATTTTAGTAGTAGGCGCCGGCGGTCAGCTGGGCTCCGAACTCACCATGGAACTCCGCAAAATGTATGGCGATGCCAACGTGGTAGCTTCCGATATTCAAATTCCGAAAAGCGAAGAACTGCGCGAATCCGGTCCTTTTGAAACGCTGGATGTGCTGGACAAGAACCGCCTCGGCGAGCTTTACAGCAAATACAAATTCAAGCAGATTTATCATTTAGCAGCTGTGCTTTCTGCCACCGGCGAGAAAAACCCGAAATTCGCCTGGAAACTGAACATGGACGGCTTGTTTCATGTGCTGGATGCCGCCATTGAACACAAGGTTAAAAAAGTTTACTGGCCAAGCTCCATTGCCGTTTTCGGCCCGAACACGCCGCGCGAAAATACGCCGCAACACACCATCATGGACCCGAATACGGTTTATGGAATTTCGAAACAAGCCGGCGAACGCTGGTGCGAATATTATTTCGAAAAATATGGTCTGGATGTGCGCAGCCTGCGTTACCCGGGTTTAATTGGCTACAAAGCGCTGCCAGGCGGCGGAACTACCGATTACGCCGTAGATATTTATCACCAGGCGCTGGCCAGCAAAAGCTACGAATGTTTCCTTTCTGAAAACACGTATTTGCCGATGATGTACATGCCTGATGCGCTGAAAGCAACGCTGGATCTAATGCATGCGCCGGCGGAACAGGTAAAAGTGCGTTCCTCATATAACCTGAGCGCCATGAGTTTCTCGCCGAAAGAAATTACCGAAAGCATTCAGAAACATATTCCGGATTTCAGCATTTCTTACAAACCGGATTCACGCCAGCAAATTGCCGATTCGTGGCCAATGAGCATTGATGACAGTGCTGCCCGCGAAGACTGGAGCTGGAAACCGCAATACGGCCTGGACGAAATGACCAAAGACATGCTGGAGAACCTGAAGAAAATGCAGGAAGTACCGGCCTAGTTTTTCAGCCTGAAACCATACCGTTTTTAATAAAAAAACCTTGCTGCCTTAGGGTGCAAGGTTTTTTTATTGTCATGGAGACATTGCCTTCTTTTGAAGCTTTAAACGTTAACGCAAATGCTTTTCCGAGAGGTTTACAGCTTTTAAAGGCGGGCTAATATCTATTTATTTTAATATTTAAAGCGTACTTTTGCACCGCATTATCCGGCAGCTAATATGGTTGTCATTTTTTAAATTTTCATTCTTAAAACACTATGAAAAAGATCCTTTTAACGGCTGCTCTTCTTGGCGGCTTTTTCTGGAATGCATCGGCTCAGACTGGTAAAACTACTACCACAACCAAAACATCGGCCGGCACCACTACCACTACTATTAAACAGGAAAACAATACAGGTACTACGCAGGAAACCAGCGCCAGCACTTCGGGCGGTTTTTCACAGCGTGCGCAAAGCACCAATGGCGGCGATATTAAAGCAACCAGCGGCGACATAACCCTGGAAGCCAATGTCAATATTTTGAGTGGCGGCGTTAATTTAAGCAACTCACTGAACCAGATTCGCGGCCGTTATTTCCTGAGCGATGATATGGCTTTGCGTTTAGGTACTCATTTAAGCTTCAACACCACTACCCCTGATCCGGATACCAAAACCCGCACCATTGAATTCAGCATTGCGCCGGGTCTGGAAAAACACTTTGCCGGCACCAACCGCCTTTCGCCTTATGTAGCGGCAGAATTACTGATCGGGCTGCGTTCGGCACATGCTGAAATAGATGGTCCTGGTAATTCCAGCGTTGAAATAAAAGGAAACATTGGTCCGGGTAACGCAAACCGCGGTTATTTCCTGGTTGGTTTGGGCGCAGTAGGAGGTTGCGATTTTTACATTGCGCGCCACCTGTTTGTTGGGTATGAATTAAGCATGGAACTCTCGAACCGTTCTTTCTCCGAAGTTGAAACCATTACTACTGCAAGCGACGGCACCGTACTTACCACCACAACCGATGGCGACAGCGCATTCAGCTTTGGCCCGAACGTGCGCAACGGCATTCGGGTAGGTTTTGTGTTCTAAAAAACGGTATCATTTCAGGCTCCAAAAGTCCCGGCGGATAAACTGCCGGGACTTTTTTATACCCGGAATTTTACTGTTGACAACAAACTTACCCGCCATGCGTTTGTTTAAGCTGATATTATTTATTCACTACAATGCCCATAAAAAACGCCACCGACAAAGAACTCCGCAAACTCATTTTCGAAAACCCCAAAGTAAGTGTAAAGTTTACCAAAACCGATTGCCCGATCTGCGAACGCATGAGCAAAACGTATTTAAAACTTTCGGATCAGGCCCGTTATAAAGATATTATTTTTCTACTCATGGATGCTTCCGAAAACCCGGTTTCGAGCCAGGAAGTACATTTAACCGGCACGCCTTTCTTTGCCATTTATAAAAACGGCGTACTAGCTACCTGCAATCTCATTTCCAACGAAAATGAACTGGAAGAACTACTGAACGAATTGCTGTAAACCTTTGCGGGCAAACACCACCGGCCGGAAAAAATCGTAACTTGCGCCGTTTTTAAAAAAACCGATAACTTCAAGTGAAACGATTTACCAACCTTGCCTCAGTTGCGCTGTTTTGCAGCGCATTTTCTATTTTACCGGCCTGCAAAAGCACTACTTCGCTTAACACCACCACGCCTGCCGCCGAAGCCGCGCCGGCCCCGAAATTCGAACGCAAACTTTCTACCATTAATGTTCCGGTTTCATTTAAAGTAACTACGCTACAAAACAAGCTGAACCAGGAATTTAAAGGCCTGCTTTACAACGACGAAAACCTGAACGACGACAACGTAGCGGTAAAAGTCTGGAAAAAAGGCGACGTAGGCGTGAAAGCGGAAAACAATAAAATCTACTTCACCATTCCGCTGCACATCTGGGTAAAAGGCCAGTATAAATGGAAAGCCTGTGACATGTGCCCAACGCTCGAAAAATCGGAAGCTACCGAGTTCGATTTTGTGGCTAAAAGTGAAAGCGCTTTAGCGTTTACCGAAGATTACAAAGTAAAAACCACTACCGTAGGCGATTTTGCCTGGGGCGACACCAAACCTGTGCTGGAACTTGGCCCGATGAAAATTGGCCTGGCGCGTTTTGTAGAACCGGCTTTGCGTAGCCAGATGAGCGAACTTACCAAAATGCTGGACCAGGAAATTCAGGCGCGCGTAAACATAAAACAATACATTCAGCAAGCCTGGCTGCAGGTGCAGCAACCCATTAAAATAGACGATACCTACGATGCCTGGCTGAAAATTACGCCAACCGCCATCCGGGTTTCGCCGCTCGTAGCCCGCAACGGCGAGATCAGCATGCGCATTGGCATGAACTCGTACATCGAAACGTTTACCAACGGCAAACCAGCTTTCAAAGCAAACCCCACCCTGCCGAAATTAATTACTGACAGCCGTATTCCGGATGATGTGCAGATAGGCTTAAGCGGCGAAATTTCTTACGATTACGCTACCAAATTACTGAAAGAACAGCTGGCCGGCCAGACATTTAAATTTGAAGGCTCCGACGAAGTAACCATAAAAGATGCGGCCATTAGCCCGAGCGGCGACAAACTGATGCTGATGCTGGACGTGGACGGCAAAACCAAAGCGGGCTTCATTACCAAGAAAATCAAAGGCAAAGTATTTTTACAAGCCATTCCGTATTACGATGCCGAATCTGGCGCCATAAAAGTGCGCGACGTAGATTACAACCTCGAAACCCGCGACAAACTGCTTTCTTCGGCAAGCTGGCTGGCTAAAAATAAATTCCGCACCATGATCCAGGAGCAGATCAATTTCCCGCTGAAAAACCAGTTGGAAGACACCAAAAAGCAGATCCAGAAAGCGCTGAACGAACAAGGCCGCGTGCACGAAAGCGTAATGCTTAAAGGCAAAGTAACCGATATAGTTCCGGATAATATTTACCTGACCCCAACTGCCATTAAAGCTGTTGTAAACGCAAAAGGCAACATTATGGTAGACATCGACAAACTGTAAAAAACGCTATGCTTTCGGGCTAAAAAACTAAAAGCCTGCTTCTGAAACCGGAAGCAGGCTTTTTTATTACGGTTATTCTAAATACGTAATATTTTATAGCAGAAGGAAGTATTTAGCAGAAGGGTTTTGTCCCCTTTGGAGGGGGTAGGGGGAGGACAAGAGAATTATCAGATAAATTAAAAATCAGATAATTCTCTTTTCCTCCCCCTACCCCCTCCAAAGGGGGACTTTCCTCCTGTTTTGTAGCCTAAGCTAAATAAAATCTGGATATACTTTCTCAGCCGAAAACCCTATCGTTAATTATTTGATCTTGCTTTTATCGATCGGGGTTGGGCTCAGGAACAGATCTTTAGGCACGGTTTCAACCACTTTCAGATGCGAAATTCTTAACGTATCCATTTGCGAATCGCGGTTCAGAGCCAGTTTCATGCCGTTAAATTCTTTGTAATCGGCCCATTTCCGGATGAACGCCGGGTCTTTGTCTTCTTTTGAACCATAAAATGCCCAAAGCACCGGCAAATGCGTTTCTTTATCGATCCATACATCGTGCATATTATCCGGGCTAACGCCCACTCTATCGAAGGTTAAGCGCACCACATCGGCTGGTTTGCCATCCGGACCTTTGGCTTCGAAACGGTATTTCAGCGTTACGCCCTGGTCTTTCATTTTATAAGGCATGAACAGGAAATAAGTATTCGATACAAAATGCGTGTAAGCGGTACTGAGTTTGTTGTAAAGCAGCACGGTATCAGTTTCTTCTACGCCGTTATCAAAAACCCGGCCGCCGCCTTTGCTCATCGCCAGAATTGAAACCGTTTTGCCTTTTTCGTGACGGAAGAGGCTTTCTTTCTTATCCCAGATGTTATACTGCCCGAAAAAGGTCCAGGCTATGTAGCGGGAATTTTGCCAGGCATCGTAACCGCCCATGGCTTCCATCATTTTATCGGCAACTTCAATGGCTTTTTTATCGGATCCTTTTTCGTTAAAACCCGGTTGCGCCGGATACACTTCTCCAGAACCGGATCCAGAGCTGGAACCGCCGCCGCTGCAGCCCGCCAGAAACAGAAAAGTAAAAACGCTTAGAAGTTGCAGGAGGCGCGCTGGTTTCAGGCGCAATTCAGAGTGGATCATAATTTTAAAAATGTGGCTTATTTCAGTAAAATCTTTCTATTATTAACAGGTCGTAAAAAACGGCTAAAAGTATGCTTCGAAACTTAAAGAAAAGGCATTTTTTTCATTTTTCCGAAAACGGGTTGTAATTCCCGGTTCAACTTAACTTTCCTGAAAGCCGTATCTGAAACGCAATTAATCCACGCCACGCCCCTTTTTTCAAAACTATGAACTCCAAAACCCCGAACGCTGTCTGGTATCTGGCTAAAAATTCGGCAACCGAATTTATGAAAAACAATTCGTTGCGTTTGGCTGCTGCCCTGGCTTACAACACTATTTTCTCGTTGCCGCCGCTTTTGTTCATTATTTTAATGGCCGCCGGCGCATTTTTCGGAGAAGCAGCTATGTCGGGCGAATTGTATAACCAAAGTAAAGCTGCGTTGGGCGAAGAAGCCGCGGCCCAGATCCAAACCATGATCCAGAACCTGAATAAACAGGAAACCCACGGAGTGGCTAAACTGATCGGATTTGGCACGCTGTTCTTTGCCGCCACTACGTTTTTTGTAACCCTGCAGGAAAGTCTCAACGCCATCTGGAACATAAAACCTAAACCTAAAAACGGGATGCTGCAAATGGTAAAAGCCCGTTTCCTTTCCTTTGGCATGATCCTGAGCATTGCTTTACTCATGCTAATTTCGTTTGTAATCAGCGCCGCGCTCAGTTTCTTTACCGATTATCTGAAAGAAGTTTTCCCGGACATTGCTGTTTACCTGCTAAAGCTGGTCGATTTTGTGGTTTCGGTGGGCGTAATTACGCTCTTATTTGCCCTGATCTATAAATTTCTGCCCGATGCTATTATTCGCTGGAAAGATGTGTGGGCCGGCGGCGGAATTACGGCATTTTTATTTGTGATCGGCAAAATGCTTATAGGCTGGTACCTGAGCGTTTCGGATGTTGGTTCGGCTTACGGCGTGGCGGGTTCCATTATCATTATCCTGGTCTGGATCTATTATTCTTCCCTTATCGTTTTTTACGGCGCCGAATTCACCCAGGAATATGCCAAAAGGTTCGGGGTAGAGATCAGGCCGAAAAGGTACGCCGTAAGCTACACCATACTGGAACTCCCCACTGAAAACCCCGCCGATAAAAAAGCCGGCCGGCCAAAATCAGAAGGCAGTTTCCGGAAGCATGATTAAAAAAACGCTATGCTTTTAAAGCTAAAAAGTCGAAAGCCGTTCCGAAATAATTTCAGAACGGCTTTCGAATTTTTGTGGTAAAAACGGTAGCGTTTTAAGCTTGAAAAGTGCTTATTTCTCTTTAATGGCCAACTGTCCGCAGGCAGCATCAATGTCTTTTCCGCGACTGCGGCGCACGTTTACCTGCACCCCTCTGTCTGCTAAATAGCGAAGGAATGGTTCCAGCGTTTCATCTTCGGCGCGTTCAAAACTGGCGCTCTCGATCGGGTTATATTCCAGAATATTGATCTTGCACGGAATAAGTTTCGAGAAAGCTAAAAGTTCTTTGGCGTCTTCCAGGGTATCGTTAAAGCCGCTGAGCAAAATGTATTCGTAGGTTACTTTGCGGCCGGTATGCTCGTGGTAATAAAGCAGCGCTTCTTTTATAGCCGAAAGCGAATTGGTTTCGTTGATCGGCATAATTTCGTTGCGTTTAATATCGTTGGCAGCGTGAAGACTCAAAGCTAAATTCGCTTTAATGCCATCGTCGGCCATTTTCTTAATCATTTTGGCAATGCCGGCGGTACTAACGGTAATGCGGCGCGCAGCCATGTTCAGACCATCGGTAGAAGTTATCATTTCGATGGATTTCATCACGTTGGCGTAATTCAACATTGGTTCGCCCATGCCCATGTACACAATATTGGTAAGCGGCGTGCCGTATTGCTGCTGGCATTGTTCGTTAATGCGCACCACCTGGTCGTAGATTTCGGCGGCATCTAAATTCCGGATGCGGTCCATGGTGCCGGTGGCGCAGAATTTACAGGTAAGTGAGCAACCAACCTGGCTCGAAACGCAGGCCGTCATGCGCTGTTCGTGCGGAATTAAAACGCCTTCTACAATATTGCTGTCGTAAAGTTTGAAAGCAGATTTAATGGTGCCGTCGTTGCTAAGTTGTTTGGTAGCTACCTGCACGGCATTGATGGTGAAATGTGCATCGAGTTTTTCGCGGAGCGGCAAAGCAATGTTGTTCATCTCCGCAAAGGTTTGCGCAGAATTCTTCCAAAGCCACTCGTACACCTGCTTGGCGCGGAACGGTTTTTCGCCGTTTTCAGTCATCCAGGCTTTCAGGTCATCCAGTTTTAACTTCCGGATGTCCTTTTTATTTAAGATCTCAATGTCAGCAATCAATTCCATACCGCAAAGATACAAAATTTACTGCGCTTTAGTTTCGTAACAGCCTCCAGGAAATAGCAGGCACTTTTTCAGCTGTTTTCCCTACCGTTTTTCAGTTTCTCAGCAGCTTTTTCGGGTAGGGCCATGAGTTTGCGGGTGGCGTAATTAAAGCAGAGCATGCCGGTTTTAGCATGTGCAATTTCTTTTCCGTGCTGATTTATAAAAAGGTACATCAGATCGAAGCCGTATTTAGTCAGATCTACTGCTGTAACTTTTACCGTTAAAATATCTCCGTAAAAACCTTCGCCTTTATATATAATAGCTGTGTCGCTCATGATCAGGCCGGCGCCTTCCATTTCTAATTCTGTATAGCCCAGGTTTTGCAGGAACTGTACGCGTGCTTCATGCATCATGCTCAGAATAGCGTCGTTGCCCAAATGGTTGCCGTAATTAATATCGGTAATCCGTACCGGAATATCGGTCTGGAAAGAAAAAGTATCGGGAAGCTGAAGCTGAATGCGCATAAATATTTTTGAACGAGAGAATGAGTGAGTTTGTGAATTAAGCGTGGAAGAAAACGAAGGTACGAATTTTAGTTTTTCGGCTGAAAACCATACCGTTCTTTAGACTGCAAGCACCAGACGTTATTTATGCACGCATTCAGGACTTTTCAAATGCTCGCATTCAATCATTCTAAGCTTCAATAATTATAAATACCCGTGCAACGTTCGGGGCATTTTGGTTGTCAATGAAATACGGTACCTTCGTGTATTATGAAAGTGGAAGTAAAACAAACCAACGATGGCTCAAACACGCTTTTTGTGCCGGAGCTGAACGAGCATTATCATTCTATTCACGGGGCTTTGCAGGAAGCGCTGCACGTATTTATTAAATATGGTTTAGAGCCAACGCTGGAAAAAGCTACGGAACCGATCCGGTTGCTGGAAATTGGTTTCGGCACGGGCCTTAATGCTATTTTAACGTTACAGACTTTTTTAACCCAAAACCATAGCGTTTTTTACGATACACTGGAGAAATATCCGTTGCCGGAAAACCTTATTAAAGAATTGCAGTTCGGGAATTTTATTCTGAACCCTGAATTGCTCGACTACTTTCATAAACTGCACGCCGCGCCCTGGAACGAAACGATAGCTATAACGCCGAATTTCAACCTGCAGAAAATGCACACCGACCTGGAAACGCAAACGTTCCCGGATAATTATTACGACCTGATCTATTTCGATGCCTTTGCCCCGGAAAAACAACCGCATTTATGGACCGACGAGATCTTCCGGAAAATGGCTGGCGCTTTAAAACCGGGCGGTTTTCTGGTGAGCTATTGCGCCAAAGGAATTTTTAAACGCGGCCTGAAAAGCGCAGGTTTAACGGTAGAAGCTTTACCCGGCCCGCCAGGTAAACGCGAAATGACCCGCGCAACCAAAACTAATTAAACAAGGCCGTTCACTCAAAAAGTGTTTGATAAGTTTTTTAATATCCTATTGGAATTTATTTTTTTATTACATAGATTTGAAATTGACAAAACATTCTTCAAAACCAAATTAATACATGATGAAAAAATTACTTTTTCTGGGCCTTGCCTTCTCTGCTTCGGTAGGGGTGAGCAGCGCTCAAAAAGCTCGTCAGATTGTTGCCAAAACAGGCCCGGTAGCATTAATGAAAGCCGACCGCGATGGCAAAACCGGCACATCTGGCAACAGCACTGCTAAAGACAGACCTGGCAGCAACCAGAAAACAAACGTTACGGGTTCTTTTGGTACAAAAGTGGGTAAATCTTACTACGATCTGCCTTCTAACTCTTCTGTAGCGAACCGTACTTTACGCCACAGCGATGGTACAGTTTCTGTTGTTTGGACAGAAACCTGCTTCGGCCCGCAATCACCAAACTTTGCCAGCCGTGGTGTAGGTTACAACTACTTCGATGGCACAACCTGGAAAGAAGGTGCTACTTCAAGACCAGGTGAATTCCAGGGTACTTGCGGTTATCCAGCTGCCCAAGCTAACTTCGGTATTGCTTCTAAACGTGTTGGATGGCCAGAGATCGTTTCCGTTGGTGGTAACGAAATGGTATTCACGCACGATGTAGGTATTAGTGTAACAAAACGCCCTGCAAAAGGCGCAACTGGTATCACTACCTGGGGTCAGACTACTGACCTTGCTTTCACGCAAAACATTGGCGGCGTAACCGGCAACAACGGTACCTGGCCAAGAGTAATTGCCGATGGCAATAACATCCACATGATCTATACCATCAACAATACGCCACTTCCGGTTATTAATGGTGTATCTGGTATGGTAGTTTACAGCCGCTCAACTGACGGTGGTAATACCTGGGATAAACAAAACATTCAGCTTCCAGGCTTGACTTACGCAAACGGTTATGACCGTATTGGCGGTGATGCTTACGCTCTTGCTGTAAACGGACAAAATGTAGCAATTGTAACAGGTAGCGCAGGTGATCCTTGGACTTTGTGGAAATCTACTGACAACGGTGACAACTTTACCCGCACCGTAATGAGCTCAGTAGTACCAGCTGACACTGTTGGCAACACAATCATTTCGCCTAACGCCGCAGGTTCTGTAGATACTTTCTATACTGCATTTACAAACGATAATGCGCACGCATTAACAATTGACAACGCAGGTAACGTACACGTTTTCGCTGGTGAAATTCGTGTTGCTGTAAGAGATACTTTAGGTTCACTGAGACCAGTTACCAACGGTACATGGTTCCCGAATTCAGGCGCAGGTATTCTGCACTGGACTGATAAAGCAGGTGCTCCAACTACACCTACTCTGATCGCTGAACTGGAAGAACCTCGCAAGCCAATTTCATGGACAATTCCTACTGGTAAAAACGGTGGCGGTATTGCTCCTTATGGCCAGGTAGGTTTACTTTCTATGCCAAATGCTGCTTACGACGCTCAAGGTAACGTTTACTTAGTATACTCTGGGGTTATGTTAGGCACGTCTCACACTTCAGATTCAACCGGTCAGCCTTTCCGTGACCTATACCTGACTAAATTCACTGCATCTACTAACTCCTGGATTGCAGCTGACAGAGTGACCAACATTGCCCGTAAACTTGATATCTACGGCGATTCATCCAGTACTGCTGAGCAGCTTGAAGAAAGCGTATTCCCATCTGTTCACCACTTCGTAGATACTGATGGTTTACTGCACGTTTCTTGGATGTCTGACGATAAGCCAGGTATGACTTTAGGCCGTGATGAAGACCCTGAAAAGGAAAACAGCATCATGTATATGGCTATGAAAGTTGAAGAACTGTTAGGCAGAAAGAAAGATATGGCTGCATTCGTAAACGAGATCAAAGCTTATCCTAACCCAACTTCCGGCAAAATTGCTATTAACGTTGACCTGAAAAAATCTGCTAACGTAAAAGTTCGCGTTACTAACATCATGGGTCAGGAAGTTGCTTCTGTAGAAGCTGGCAAATTAGCTACTGGCAAAAACACTATTTCTGTAGACATGAGCAACTTCGCAAACGGCGTTTATCTGTACACAGTTTCTTCTGATAACTTCACAGTAACCAACCGCATTGTGAAACAATAATTAACCGCTTCGGTTAAAACCAAAAAGCCCCCGAAATATTTCGGGGGCTTTTTTTATGACTAAATATTAGAGTTGAAAATCTGAGCAGAAAAGGTAATGAAAGCTTTACTTTTTCAGCCCAAAATCATAGCGTCCTTTTGGCGTAAGGCAATGATCTAAAGGCACATCCCAATCGTCGGCAGGAATCTGGTGCGGCACAGGCGGCAACAGCGACAAGCCGATTTTAAGCACCGAAGCGCGGCAATGCTGCAGAAACTGATCGTAAAAGCCTTTGCCGTAACCGATTCGGTTTCCGTTTGCATCGAACGCTAAAAGTGGCATTAAAACGGTATCTATTTCGGCTTCAAAAACCCGCAGGGCGTTTACCGGCTCCGGAATTCCCCAATGATTTTCAGCAATTTCCGTTTCTGGTAAGATCTCGTAGTGCTCTAATTCCTGGGTCTGAAAATTAGTAACCGGCACCGCAATTCTGCACGCCGGAAACTCCCGCCAGATTCTGTGAATAATGGGCCAGGTATTGATCTCCCGGTTTTTCAGGATCGGCAAAAAAACGTGAATAACCTGTGGTTTTGTGGGCGCGAATCCTTCAAAAAAAAGATCGCAAACCCGCTGGCTAAGTTTTTCGGCTTCGTTCAAACTGAATTGTCTGCGTTCGGCCAGCATCAGTTTCCGGAGGGCTTTTTTATCCATTAAACTTCCTCCTCCAGAATCACGAATTGGTTATTGAATGGCTCAAAAGCGTGCATCAGATCGGCAATAAAATTGGGATTATTACTTTGGAACGAAAGTAAATTATCGCTGCGTTCCTGCAAACCATCGCCGGGAAACAGCTTTTCTTTCAGGACTGCAAGTTGCTTAAAAACGGTTTCATGCTTCGTTTCCTGGGCTTTGGCAATTTTCTTTTCCAGCATCTGCAATACGTTCTGCACTTTTTGAGCTTCCGCGGCTACCGTTTTTTCCAGCGTCGGTTCAATGGTTTTAGCCAGGTTTTCAACTGATGCAAAAGCTTCAGAAATGCTATGCTTTTGAGCTTCCAAACTAATTACCGGCAGATCCAGCTTTTCGCTTACCTGCTTTTTCAAAGCTTGCAGATCTTCAAACAGATCTTCCGCTTTCAGCCCTAATTTCTGCAGCCGCGAGGCGTTGCTTTTATTAATATACATGGCCGAATTCCGCAGCATTACGATTGGAAACGGTATGTTGTAATGCTCAAAAACTGCTTTCAGTTGTAACCAGTAAGCCACCTCCGCACCGCCGCCAATGTAAGCCAGATCCGGCAACAGCATTTCCTGGTAAAGTGGCCGCAGAATTACGTTCGGGCTGAATTTTTCCGGATAAGCCTGCGCCATGCTTTTAATTTCTTCGGTACTGAATGCCAGGTCGGTGTTCAACACTTTAAACCGATCGCCTTCCTGCACAATGCGTTCGCGGCAATTGGCATCCAGGTAAAAAAGGTTTATTTCGCGCGCCAGCACCTGCGGTTTGTAATAAGCGGCCAGCGTTTCGTTGGTCTGGTTTACCAAACGGAAAGACGTATTAGCTAAAAGCTCATTCAGAATAACCGGAATAAGCGTTTTTTTCAATTCCGGATCGTCGCCGTCAACAATCAGCAAGCCGTATTCGCCGAAAAGCTCGTTCACAATTTTGCGTGTTGCTTCGGCTAAGGTCTGGCTTTCGAGGTAAGCTTTTTCAAAAACCGGGAATTTTTCCGGTAGTGCGTCCAGCACTTTTTCCAGGCCATCCGGTTTCATGCTGCCTACCGCCCCTTTTTGTTCCGAAGGCCATTCGTACTTTTTCCCGAACAGGTTAAAATGATTGATCTCGGCAAAATCGTGGTCTTCGGTGGCCATCCAGTAAACTGGCACAAATTCATTTTCGGGGTAGGCTTTTTTCAGTTCCCGGCAGGTTTTTATGGCGCTCACAATTTTGTAAACGAAGTAAAGCGGACCGGTAAAAATATTGAGCTGATGGCCGGTAGTTATAGTAAACGTTTTCTCCTGCTGCAGCAGCGCCATGTTCAGTTCTACGGCCGGGTTTTTCTCTACATTTCCGTACTGTTTTTCCAGCGCATTAACGAGCGTCTGGCGTTGCGCCACCGGGAAATTGCGGCGTTCTTTTATCTGTTCGCCAAAATTTTCCAGCGTCGGAAAACGGTTCAGAAACGGTTTTACATGCGGTTCTTCAGCCACATAATCGGTAACGAGTTTCGAAAATGAATGCGTGGCGGTATATGGAAGCGTAGTAATTTTCATGCGAAAAAGATAAGAAATGCAATTATACGGAAGTCTGAGATTTACTTTTTATAAATTCACGTATTTCGATTGTCCCCCTTTGGAGGGGGTTGGGGGGAGGATTTACATTATCAGGTCATCCCGACGACAGGAGGGATCTCTTCGGGCTGGTAGAAAAGCCAGAATAAAAGTTACTACTAACTTGGTGAGATCTCTCCTAACGTCGAGATGACAAAACGTAAAAATCCTCCCCTACCCCCTCCAAAGGGGGACTTTCGGGAATACGTGCTTTCAGAAATTCCTTTGTACAAAGTAACGGCAATTTCGGGCATAAAAAAACCTTGCAGCTTTTAGCAAACTGCAAGGTTAAAAACGGTAGGGTTTCCGGCGGAAAAAGTCTTATTTCACTACTTCGCCGTAAAGGTCGAAATCGGTATTATCGGTAATTTTTACGTTGGCAAAATCGCCGATGCGAACGTAGGTATCGGTGGCTGGCACCAAAACTTCGTTATCCACTTCCGGCGAATCGAACTGCGTACGGCCTACGAAATAGCCGCTTTCTTTCCGGTCGAATAAAACTTTATAGGTCTGGCCCACTTTTGCTTCGTTCAGTTCCATGGAAATGCCTTGCTGCAGCTCCATTATATCATCGGCGCGCTGCTGTTTCACTTCCGCCGGCACATTGTCTTCTAATGTATAAGCGTGCGTGTTGTCTTCGTGCGAATAGGTAAAAATACCCAGACGTTCGAATTTTGTATCTTCCACAAAGCGGTAAAGTTCTTCAAAATCCTGCTGCGTTTCACCCGGATGACCAGCAATTAGGGTGGTGCGCAAAGCGATTTCCGGCACTCTTTGACGGATCTGATCTACCAGCTCAATAGTTCTACGCTTAGAAATTCCGCGGCGCATGGTTTTCAGCATGTTGTCGGAAATGTGCTGCAGCGGCATGTCTAAATACTTGCAAACATTTTCGCGCTCGGCCATTACATCCAACACTTCCATCGGAAACTGGCTCGGGTAAGCGTATTGCATTCTTATCCATTCCACGCCGGGAACGTCAGACAGATTTCTAACCAGATCAGCCAGTTTGCGTTCGCCGTATTTCTCGAGACCGTAATAGGTTAAATCCTGGGCAATTAAAACAAGTTCTTTGGTACCGGAAGCAACCAGTTTCTTCGCCTCGCCTACCAGCTCTTCAATAGAACGGTCTACGTGTTTACCGCGCATTAACGGAATGGCGCAGAACGAACAAGGACGGTTGCAGCCTTCGGCAATCTTAAAGTAAGCGTAATGTTTGGGTGTGGTTAAAAGGCGTTCGCCAATGAGTTCGTGCTTGTAATCAGCGTCTAAAGTTTTCAGCAGTTGAGGCAATTCCAGCGTTCCGAAATAGGCATCTACCTGCGGAATTTCAACTTCCAGGGAATCTTTATAGCGCTGCGACAAGCAACCCGTTACGTACAGTTTATCGATCTGGCCGGCTTCTTTGGCATCGGCGTATTGCAGAATGGTATCAATAGATTCCTGCTTGGCATTATCAATAAACCCGCAGGTATTCACAATAATAATGTTGGCATCATCCTTCTCCGATTCGTGCGCCACATCAAAATCGTTGCCGCGCAACTGCCCCATCAACACTTCCGAATCTACCAGGTTTTTAGAACAACCCAGGGTAATTACGTTGTATTTGTCTTTCTTTAAGCTTCTTACTTTCACTTCCTACTTTTATTTACTGCCGGAAAATCCTGCAAAGGTAACAATTTTATAGCGCATTACCGGAATCCAGAATTGCATTACATTCGCGGGTAACAATCCGGAAGGCATAAAGATTCAGCAAAAGCAGTTTTTCAGGCAGAAAGCATAGCGTTTTTATTCCGCCGGTGCGGTTCTAAATGCTGCACTGCCATTTCCTATTACACCAGAACCGGAAATTCCTTCTGCATAGATCCTGAAATTGCTCACCGCATCAGACGTTGGGAAAGTAACTTCTGCATTTCCGCTGGCATCTGTTTTCAGGCTTGGGTTCCAGTATAAAAGCGGCCGGAAATCTGGAATCTGCGATTGTGTATTGACTATTGGCGGCACGTAAAATTCGCGGGCCATCGCAACGCCCGGAACCGTGATCTGGTATTTATCATCTAGTTCCGGCGAATTAAAATTACCGGCTTTCGTTTGAATTGCAATTACCCCCTGGTTACCTATTGAGCCGAATTGCCGCAGGGTTTTGGAAGAATTATAAATGCTCACTTCTTTAATCAGATCAGCGTTCAGCCGCAGAATTAAGTCATCGTTCCAGGTTGGCCGGCCATCTATAAAATACATGGGCGGATGTTTAAAAAAATCGCGCTTATCTTTACTTATCATGCGCGTTTCCGGCTCTGCGGTGGCAGTCAGAACCCGCACATCGGGCACAATTTCTTTCAGAACTTCTTCAAAATCTTTCAGCGCTTCGTATTTTTCCAGCACGTAAGTTTTATCAGGCGCGGTTATTAACCACTTTTTAGTTTCAACTGGCGTTGTTTCAGACTTTTCCGCTTTTAAACCATACGCTTTTTCTATCTGGCTGCGCATAATATTTTTTTGAAACAACAGGGTATCCGAAGTATTAACAGCAAAGAAATCGGGCCAAACAATTTCTGTTTCCTTGTCTGTTTTTATCTGCGCGTTACGAATAAAACTGTCGTTCTGCCACACCTGGTAAGCATACCGTTGGGTAGCTTTATTGCCATCGGAATGAATGCTGAATTTCCCCTCTTCATCAGATATTACTACTTCCGATTCGCCGGTTTTATGATCGAGCAAGTAAATTACGGCCTGCGCCAGCGGGTAATTATTATTCTCTACGGTGCCCCGTAAAACCATTTCCGGCTCGTGCTTAAATGTTGGTCTGGCTTTTCCGGCATCGGCAATCTGGGTCCAGGTAAAGCGCCGCCAGCCCTGAGTCAGCAATAAATTATCGAGTGCTTCGCGAGTCTCGGGTAGATTGTTATTAAAATAAAACCCCGGATTTTCGATATTGCCAGCAAGATCTGATGTCAATAATAAGTTAGAAAAGATGGTTTGCTGCAAATTAATAGAGCCTGTTTGCTTCAGGTCCGAAACCGCAAGGGAAATTTCGGTTTGCAAAGGTGCGCCGCTTTCGTCGGTTACTTTTACATTCACCTTTACTTTTTCGCGTCGGTTATAAATATCTTGTTCGGGCGTGAGCTGAATATGAAAACGGCGCTGATTATTCACAAAGAACAACCGTTCAGCTTCGGGCTTACCCGTTTCATTAAATACCGTTACCTGCGCAATGCCATCGCGAAGTTCGCTTTTGTCGATTATCATGCGGTTTCCGGCCTTCATTTCTTCCAGAAACAGTATAAATCCGCGACTTTGCACCACTACATAAAATTTTTCCTTCACCCGATCAGGTGAAACCGCCAGGCTTATATGGGAACTGTTATTGGTATACTCTGCAACAGTTAAAACCAAACCACTGCTCATAACCTGCGGCAAAGCAAAGGTTTGCTTCTGTTTATTAGCTAACGTTATCTGGGCGCTATATTTTTTCCCGGCAGCCGGGGTAAACGTAAAGCTTCCCATACCAGCCTGCAAACTTTTAAACTGAACAACTGTTTTACCAGCTTCATCTAAGATTTGTCCTTCTACCGGTAAACCCAAACCCTGCGTATCAAGCGCCTTGAACCCTACTTTGCTTTTCAGGCCGGCAACCAGGTTTCCGCTTTCCGGAAAAAAGTTCAGCGCAGCCAGCGTTTGCTTTTGTGCACCCGCAGATTTGCCCGTAGCCGTTCCAATTACCGTCAGAGATTTTTTATAAAAAAACTCCGGACTGAAATTGCGCATCCAGTGCGTATAAGCCACCAGCGTATAATTACCCGGCAAAAGTGAATCTGGCAATACCAGTTGCCCGGCCGCCAAGCCGTTAAACGCAGAAATTTGTTGGGTTATTACCGCCGTTTTGCCTGTAGAAATTAGACTTACTGTTACTATTTCGTAACCATTCACCGGAAATAAAGATGCAACATCTACCAGATAAGCTTTAAACCAAACGGTATCGTATGGAGCATAAAAACTGCTGGCAGTGTGTAAATGTACCTTCTGCGGAACAAAGGTTTGTGTAAATTGTTTTACATCGCTTACCAGCTTGTCTTGCCAGTTTACTCCACTAACCAGTTGGGCATTAGCCAAATGAACGTTAATTAAAAGTGCACAGGTTGTAAAAATGCACAGGAGCGTTCCGGGTCTTAAGATTCTTGTATACAACATTATTACCAAAAGCTAGGCCGTTTAGTTGTAGCACCACTTATTATCCGGCAATCGTCAGGAAAAACAAATGTGCCGGCATAAATACCAAAATCGAAAGGCTGAATAAAAAAGGATTTCTTGCTTACGCCTGCCGCACTAAAATAGCCCAGAACCTGTTCCTGCGGATTCGCTTCGTTTTTAATATTGCTCACTGCATTAGCGGGCGCGGGTTCCTGCACGGAGCCGGTTCCGGCAATCTGATCGTCCAGCGTTTTCCAGAACCTATAAGCGCCCTCAGAAATTGCGAATTGCCGAACCTCTACAAAATGCTTATTCTGAAAATATCTTGGTTTAAAAGGGATCTTCGAAACTTCCTGCCCTACCAAGGCATTCCCGTTAAATTGCAGGTCTTCCCGAACATTCACAACGCTGCTTTTTTCACTGACCCAACATTGATGGCAGCAATCTTTAGGAGCAGGAACCGGTTTGCCGTTATGATCTACACCCATAAAATTTTCAGGCTGGGTAGTTACTTCGTAAGTATTATTAAAGATCCAACGGTAGAAATTGCGTTCATTGCCGGGATCTTTGGTATCTACCAGAATTGATACATAGTTTACAGTTACCTGATCATTCTTTTCATTCACGATCACCACCGGTTTCAGGCGCGCATATACGCGGTCTATTGGTTGGGCAGCGCGCAGCTCTTCGGTTTCCGAAACGTATTGCTTGCCATCGCGCAGCTTTACACGCAAAGTATACTTGCCGCCAACCCGTCCGCGAATAGCCGCCGAATCGGTTTCATAAACGCCCGGATGCGTTTCTTTGAGTGTTACAGTTTTGCCATTCTCATCAGAAATTGTTACTTCCGCATTTCGCACGCTGGGCTCAATATCGCTGAAATAGCTGCCATACTTAAAAGTGGTGGTCAGGTTTACAGTATAAGGCCCGGGTTCATCGGTTATCATGCCACTTACCACCAGCATTTTTGCAGGTTCCTCTGCCTCAAAATCTAAAGGTTTAATGCACCCTGATAGAAGGAACGGCAAGACAATTAATATGTATTTATAAGCAGCATGCATATGCTTAAAATTTAAAGTTATAACTGATAGAAGGAATAGCCGTGCCAATTACAGCCAGTCTGAAAACCTTCGGTTGCGTGCCATAAGTATGGCGATAGAAAACCGAATAAGCATTATCGCGGGCATAAACGTTATATACCGCCAGGTTCCAGTTGCCTTCCCATTTCTTATTTTTCCGCAGGTTGGTGAGCAAGGTCAAAGAAACATCCAGGCGGTGGTAATCGGGAATACGGTATTGATTCCGGTTCCCATAATAAGGAACTACGTTGCCTTCTATTACATAAAAGGCGGTGGAAGCTGTAAACGGCCGACCGGTGCTGTAATTAAAATTAGCCGAAGCGCTTAAGCGGCGGGTGATCTGGTAATTCATTACCAGGTTCAGGTTATGCGGCTTATCGTAGTTAGTAGGGTATTTATTATTGTTATTGATCTGTTCTTCAGCAAAAGCGCTGTTGGTTTGCAACCACGACCTTGAGTATGCATAACTTCCCCAACCGGTAAGCCGGCCTCCTTTTTTATTCACCAGCAACTCCACGCCATACGCTTTCCCGGTTGTTGCTATAAGTTCGGTTTCCAGGTTTTTATTCAGAAACAGGTCTGCGCCTTCTTTGTAATCGAGCTGATTTTGAATTTGCTTATAGTAAACCTCTACCGAAGTTTCTATGGCATTCTGTCTCAGGTTCCTGAAATAACCCACCGAAACTTGGTCGCCGATCTGCGGCTTGATGTGGCTGTTACTGGTTTTCCAGATATCTACCGGTGAAATGGTAAGCGTATTGGAAACAACATGCATGTATTGGCGGGTACGCGAATACCCGGCTTTTACAGAACTCTTTTCATCGAAAGCATATTTTACGAAAAACCGGGGCTCGGCGCCCTGATAACGCTGAACGATATCGTTTTCACCATAAAAAGTGGAATCTGTTAACGTGAACTCATTTTTAGGCGCACCAGACTGGTAATTATACACTACCCCATTGCCATAATTCTGATATAAAGAATAGCGCAGGCCAACGCCAAAAGAAAGCAACGGGCTTAATTCAATTTCATCGTTCACATAAACAGCCGTTTCCAGTGCACGATCATCGGGCAATGTTTCTGGGTTAATATTGGAGTCTTCGGCTGTTGGTTTTAGTTCCCCTTGTTCATAATTATAAAAAGTGCCCCTGCCACCAATATTCATTTTTTGCTTTCCCTGGCGTATTAGTAGGTCGGCATTAAAGCCTTGCTGCCTGATACCACTGGTATATTGCGCTTCGTTGCCCGGCGCATTAAAATCGAGGTTCATGGCGTAATCACCCGAAAATCCCGTGGCATTCAGGATAAGCTTTTCTGAGAAAATATGATTTAAACTTACGCTGGCATTACTGGTAGAACTTGAGTAAACGGTATCGGCGGAGAAGCCAAAACTATCGTGGCTGCGGTAACCCGAAGCAATTACCTTGGTTTTTTCTGAAAGCAAGGCGCTGAATTTAATGGTACCATCGTAAAAAGATGCCTTGTCGTCGCGTAAGGATGCATTCGGAAGCTTTTTAAAGATCCAGTCCGAATAACTACTTCTGCCAGCCAGCAAAAACGATCCTTTTTTATTTAATACCGGCCCTTCTACAGCCAATCTTCCTGACACAATTCCAATTCCGCCGCTTCCCTGAACCTTTTCATAACTTCCTTCTTTTTGTTTCACATCCAGAATTGAGGAAAGCCGCCCACCCAATTGTGCCGGTATAGCGCCCCGGTAAAAAGTTACCTCCTGCACCACATCTGGGTTAAACACTGAAAAAAAACCGAACAAGTGCATTGGATTAAAAACCGGGACATTATCCAAAAGGATCAGATTCTGGTCGGTATTGCCGCCGCGCACGTTAAAACCAACTGCTGCTTCGCCTACTGAAGTTACCCCCGGAAGCATCTGCACGCTTTTCACAACATCAACTTCTCCCAGCAGCGCCGGCATTTTCTTCATTTCCATTATAGAAAGCTTATTAACCCCAATCTGGCTGCCAGATACGTTATTGTTCTTACTTTCTATTTCCACATGTACCTCGCTAAGGTCAAAGGCTTTATCCAGCAATTCGGCATCTAAAGTTCCGTTACCGTTAAGCTGAATCAGGCGGGTTTGGGTTTCAAGCCCAATAGAACTGATCGTAATTTCATATATGCCGGGCAGTAACTTTAATTCATAGCGGCCATTAATATCAGCAACCGTTCCAATTCCCAGCTTTTCGATCCGGATGTTGGCACCAATGGCAGGCTCATTGCGTTTGCCATCTTTCACATTCCCGCTTAAACTAAGTTTCTGGTTGCGGGGAGCAGGCTTCGGGCCACCAATCACTTCGACTTTCTGTCTGGCAACCCCAGGTTTTGCGCGGGGAATATTTCCAGCCATTCTTCCGGATATTTCAGGTACCAGAACAACATTGGCGGCATCATAAACCACGAAATTCAGTTCCGTCTTGCTTAAAACAGTTTTCAGGGTATTATCTAAATCCTGGTTGGTTAGCACCGCCGAAACGCGTTTATTGCTGAACCATTCGGGTTTATAAAAGATCTTTATGTTAAACCTCGTTTCAATTTCTTTCAGGGCCTCAACGAGTGGTTTATTGGTAAAAGTGGCAGTAATAGTTACCGGCTTTTTATCCTGCGCCTGCAATGCGAAAGCTAAAGAAATACACCAGAAGCAAAGGGCAAGTAAAACTATTTTTCTCATCTATTTTTTTAAACTGCAACGCAAGAGAACAACCGGGTTTCTGGCAAATAATTATTTAAGCGAAAATTTAAGGATTTTAAAGCTCAAATTGAAATTATATAATGTTAAACCCTATTTTACTTAAGCCAAAAACCATCAAATGCCGTGCAACCACCTGAAAGACAATCACAAAACCTGCAACCCTTAGTCTGGTCATAAAAAAACCGTAGCGTTTCCGGCATAAAAACTCATGCTGAAAACGCTACGGTTTTGTGCAGAAAAACTGCTTATCTTTATTTCTTTCTGCTGAAAAGCGAATCTACAAACTCGTATTTATTAAAGATCTGCAAGTCCTCGATCTTTTCGCCTACGCCAATATATTTTACCGGAATTTTAAATTCGTCGGAAATACCGATCACCACCCCACCTTTGGCCGTACCATCCAGCTTGGTAATGGCCAGGGCCGTTACGTCGGTAGCTTTGGTAAACTCGGTGGCCTGCAAAACGGCATTCTGGCCAGTAGAACCATCTAACACCAATAAAACTTCGTGCGGCGCTTCTTCAATGAACTTCTGCATTACCCGTTTTATCTTCGAAAGCTCGTTCATTAAACCAACTTTGTTGTGCAAACGGCCGGCAGTATCTATAATCACCACATCAGCACCCATTTCCACGCCTTTTTTTACTGCATCGAACGCTACAGAAGCCGGGTCCGTGTTCATACCGTGCGAAATTACCGGCACGCCAACACGCTCTCCCCAGATGATCAGCTGATCTACGGCAGCCGCCCGGAAAGTATCGGCAGCACCAAGTACCACTTTTTTACCGGCTTTATGAAATTGCGCAGCAAGCTTACCAATAGTAGTAGTTTTGCCTACCCCATTTACGCCCACCACCATAATTACGTATGGCTTAATTCCGGCCGGAAGCGATATTTGGGTACCTTTTCCTGAATTATTTTCTTCCAGCAAAGCGGCTACTTCCTCGCGCAGAATTTTATCAAGCTCCGAAGTGCTCACATATTTATCGCGGGCTACGCGTTCTTCAATGCGTTTAATGATCTTGATCGTGGTTCCAACGCCCACGTCAGAATGCACCAGCATTTCTTCGAGATCGTCGAGCACCTCTTCATCTACCTTGGCTTTGCCAACCACGGCTTTGCTAAGCTGGTCGAAAAAGCTGGTTTTGGTTTTCTCAAGTCCTTTATCGAGCGATTCTTTCTGTTCTTTCTTGAAGAAGTCAAATAATCCCATAGGGGCGGAAGCTGTAAGTGAAAATAAAAATCGGTTAAAAATACCGGAAAAAGAATAAACTAAAAAAGTCCCGACACGTGCGTGAGGGACTTTTTTAACTGAATGAGATCAGCGCAATTATTTAGCGGCTAAAAACTCCTGTACTTTATCTACAGGCACCATTTCTTCTCTGAAGGTGTAAGCACCGGTTTTTTCGGATTTTACAGCCTTAATTACTTTTGCCCAGTCTTTACCGGTAGAAGTTTTGAGGGTTGCAACTACTTTCTTAGCCATCGTTATTTAATTTCTTTGTGTACAGTTACTTTTCTCAGGTTGGCATTGAATTTCTTCATTTCCAGACGCTCAGGGGTATTTTTTCTGTTCTTGGTAGTGATGTAGCGGGAAGTACCTGGAACACCAGAGTTCTTCTGCTCGGTGCACTCCATAATTACTTGTACGCGGTTACCTTTTTTAGCCATCTCAACTATCTTTTAAAAATCTTTGCAAATTTACTATTCACCTTTCGGAATAACAACTAAAGCGCTTAAAAATAAAATCAAAGCCCCGGAAAACCTGCGTCTTCCGCCTTGTATTTACTTTTCAGCCCGCCGGCGCTACTGTTTTCGCAACAGGAACCGGGCTTATGCGCTTTTATTTAGTAGCTGATAAAACCTTCGCGGTGTGCTTTTTTCAACACTGCGGCAATACCATTCTTGTTGATAGCGCGCAAAGCTGTAGTAGAAACTTTCAGCGTGATCCAGGCATCCTCTTCCGGGATGTAGAAACGCTTTTTCTGTAAATTCGGGTAGAACTTACGTTTGGTTTTATTGTTGGCGTGGGAAACGTTATTTCCTACCTGAGGTCTTTTGCCGGTTAAATCACAAACTCGTGCCATTTCGTTTTATCAGTTTTATTCTAAAGGGTTGCAAATATCGGAAGAAAGAAACAAAAAGTCAACCCCAAATCTAAAATTATTTGAGTTTCACTGCTTAAAGCCGTTCTGCCGCGTTTTTACTTCAAGGCTTTGGCTTACTTTCCTGCGCTTTTCTGAAACCATAAGGGCAATGCTTACACCCACTCTTGCAACAATAACCGCGCTTCAGGTGGTATTGAGCCGTAAAAACCATTAAACCCTGTTCATTAAAATAATAATCTCCGGGTTCTAAAGGTGGCAACGGTTTATTCAAAACAGTAAACTTTGCTATGCTTTCAGGCTGCAAAAGTAGGAAATTAAACTTGTACTTATACACTCCGGCCGCAATTTATTTAAAACCAATTCTTTACTCTGCATTTAAAAGCTCCCGCTTTCAGCCATAAACCGGCCCCAGAGCGGCCTTTCAGCCAAAACGAAGCAGGATAATATCTTTTACTTCAGCTGGTAAATCTGAAGCGCAAAAATATATTAACTTACTGAAATATAGCAAACTACAAAACGTAACAGTCGTAAAAAGAAGGACTTAATTAAAATTTTTACTACAAACTTTTTCGCGCTATGAACACAAACGATCCAATATTTAAAGTTGTGCAAGACCTCCGGGACCGCGGCTTTATTCATACCTTCAACATTCAGGACAACGGTATTTATTGCCCCGAACTTTCAAAAGAAGTAGCTCCCGAAGACCTGACCATTGTAGAACAGCACCACATAGACGGCCCGGAAGCGGACGCTGCCAACACCCACGAAGTTTTTGCCGTTGAAACCCAGGACCACGTAATGGGCATTATGCTCGATACGTATGCCCAATACAACGCCGCCGAATTTGCCAGCATTTTTAATAAAGTACACAAAAGCAAACCCGGCATGGCTTAAATCTCCGGCAACCCGGAAAACTTACCAACAGCATTTCCGCTGGCAAAGCACCGCCAGCAGAAATGCTGTTTTTTTATGCCGGTATTCTGAAATAAGTGAATGCTGAAATGTGATAGGAAAAGCAAGTAACGGTAAAGGTTGGACTCGATTTTAGGGATGAATTTTCAAATTGTCTGAATTGGGATTTGTCAGATTTAGGGATTAAAGGATTCAACCACCCCTGCCCCTCCTTTTCAAGGAGGGGCGCTTTTCTCCATTACGAATTCACGCCTTTCGCCAGCGCAGCGTCCTTCGACAACCACGTTATCAAGAAAGCTAAACTAAAAAAGAAGCTAACTACGAAGGTGAATGATCCCAGTTTCTGTGAGAGCGGCCTCCGCACTTTCCGACTTTTGCTTTAGCAAAATTGCGCAAGCAAAGGAAAGGGTGCAGCCGCGAACGCAGAAACGAAGCCCGCCCGGCTTGAGGGTGAAAATTGCCGATGAAAGTTAGAAGTCAGCTGTTTAGCAGAAAAGGGGATTCAAAAACGCTAGCACTTTTAGTTAAAAAACTACTGCCCGCCGATGAGGTCCTTCAGAGCTACGCTCGTAATCTTCGCGCTCCCGCGCTCAATTGTGCTCAGGATGACAGAAAAAAAACGGTATGCTTTTCAGCATAAAAACTCAGCAAATCCATTCCTCACTTCAATAAATTCCCACCTTCCACCAAAATCCTTAACTTTACCCCGAAGCAATTTGCTTAAAGCACAGCAAAAACGCTATCATTTCCGTACTGAAAAGTCTGAAAGAGAATCTATTTCCAACCGAATAAAACAAAATAAAACGATGCATACTGCTACCATTACCTCCAGCCAGCAGGCCATAGAACTCGAAGATAAATACGGCGCCCACAACTATCATCCGCTGCCGGTGGTTTTAACGCGCGGCGAAGGCGTGCACCTCTGGGATGTGGAAGGCAAACGCTACTACGATTTTCTTTCAGCTTACAGCGCCGTGAACCAAGGCCACTGCCACCCCAAAATTATTGGTGCACTGGTAGAGCAGGCGCAGCAACTCACTTTAACCAGCCGTGCTTTTTACAACGACAAACTGGGTGTAGCTGAAAAATACATTGCCGAATATTTTGGCTACGACAAGGTTTTAATGATGAATTCCGGAGCCGAAGCCGTAGAAACTGCCATTAAACTGGCGCGCAAATGGGGCTACAAACAAAAAGGCATTGCTCCTAACGAAGCAGAAATAATTGTAGTGGAATCGAATTTTCACGGACGTACCACGGGTATTATTTCCTTCTCAACCGACCCGGATTCTACCGGCGGTTTTGGTCCGTACATGCCGGGCTACAAAGTAATTCCTTACGACGACCTGGAAGCCCTGGAAGAAGCCGTTCAGAACCCGCACGTTTGCGCCTTTTTAGTAGAACCAATTCAGGGCGAAGCCGGCGTTTATGTACCTTCCGAAGGATATTTAAGCAAAGCCAAAGCCCTCTGCGAACAGCACAACGTCCTCTTCATTGCCGACGAAATTCAGACCGGAATCGCCAGGACCGGACAACTACTGGCAACCTGCTACGAAGGCGTAAAAGCCGATATCCTGATCCTGGGAAAAGCATTATCAGGTGGAGTTTTACCGGTTTCAGCAGCACTTTGCAACGATGAAATTATGCTTTGCATCAAGCCAGGCGAACACGGTTCTACGTTTGGCGGCAACCCGCTGGCCTGCGTAGTTGCCATGGCTGCACTTCAGGTAATTGAAGACGAAAACCTGACCGAAAATGCCCGCATTATGGGCGAAATTTTCCGCGAACGCATGCGCCGCATTCAGCAAAACCACCCTGAACTAATTACGCTGGTGCGCGGCAAAGGCCTTTTGAACGCCGTAATTATTAAACCAACCGCCGACGGCCGAACCGCCTGGGATGTTTGCGTTGCCCTGAAAGAAAACGGTTTACTGGCCAAACCAACGCACGGCGATATCATCCGTTTTGCGCCACCACTGGTAATTACCGAAGAACAACTGCATGAGTGCTGCGACATTATTGAGCAAACCATGCTGCAATTCTCCAGCCCGGTAGAAGCCCCGGAAGAACTGGATTAATCATTTTCAGCTGAACCATTTTAAAAGCAAGCGTTTCGGGTAAAACCGGAGCGCTTGCTTTTTTATTTAACGTTGTTAAAAACTACGGTTATCTGCTTATATTGGTGGGATAAACGGAGTTATTACGGATATACTGTAGTTAGCCCAAATTTAAAATTTTAAAAATGAAGAAGCTCTTAATAATTATTATTCTCCTTTGGGCAAGTGGTTCATCTTACGCTTGTAAATGTGTTTCTTACAAGCATTTGATAGAAGCATCTAAAGCTTATGATTATATAATGGTAGGGCAGCTAATCAAAGTTACAAAAGTCGATTCTACTACAAGTCCTGACAAATCTTTTGGTTTGAAAGGAAAATTTGTAGTTTCAAAAAGAATTAAAGGAGTTCTAGAGCAAGATACACTAGAAATAAAAGGTGGCAATGGAGTAGATTGCTTGTACAATCTAAATGAATTAAATAAAAATACTCAATACTTGGTTCTCCTTACAAAAGATAAAAGTTTAGTCAGTTGCGGATTCACAGTTTTTCCAATTCAAAATGGAACTGTAACTGGTAGAATTACTAAATCTAAAAAGCAGGAAATACCCCTCGACCAAGCTGCTTATGAAATAAAAAAGAAAAACAAGAGCTAACCACACCTAAACGTCAGCTACGCCGTCGTTTAGCCAAGTACGTTATTCTCCCATCACCCACAACCAAACCTCGTCTTTTCAACTATAAGGCTTACCACCACTAAAAGCCCGATATGAAAGCCGTGATCCTCCTCGCAACTCTTAAAAAAGAAGGCATTTCCAACACGCAAACGCTATGCGAATTCCTCCAAAAACACCTAAAGGAACAGCAGATAGAAAGCAGCATCATTAAACTGGTAGAGCACAACATTCTGGCGGGAACTTACAGCAACATGGGCGCCGGCGATGCTTGGCCGCAAATTCTGGAGCAACTTTTAGCCGCCGATATCATCATTTTTGCAACGCCCATTTGGTGGAACAACCAATCGTCGGAAATGCAGCGGGTAATTGAACGGCTCGACGAACTGCACGACGAAATTCTGGCCGGAAAAACCTCAAGGCTGGAAGGCAAAGTTGGCGGCATCGTCATCACCGGCGATTCGGACGGCGCGCAAAGCATTATTGCCAACCTCAGCAATTTCTACAACGCCATTGGTTTGCTGCTGCCGCCTTACGCCACGCTTTCGGTTTTATGGAAAGGCCAGGCCAAAGACAAAAACACCAGCCGCGCAGAACTCATGCAAAAATACGAACAGGATTATGCTTCCGCTGCCGAAACCATGGCTAAACAACTTGTAACATTCAGCAAAAAACGTCCGGCTTGATCACAATTTCGCAGCCTTCAATCAAACCAAAAACGCTAAGAAAACAGGCTAAAAAAGTACGAACTTCACCTAAACCCTAATTTCTGCATTTCATAAGCCCGCGATTTTACAAAAATATTTCGCTGGCTTTTTCTATTTTTGAGCAAATCTGCTGCATGAAAACTTCTCAGATATCCTTCCTTTCCTGGCTAATTTTTCTCAATCTGCTTTTCGGTAGTTGCCAAAGCTCCAAACCGCCACTTTTCGTCTCCGGCAACACTGTTCCGCTTACATCGCAACCCGCTCATTTGCCTTCAGAGAATGAACTATATGCGGCTGCAACCATACAAATCCCGGAACCCAAAACGGTAGCAATTCCGGCCGAAAAAGTGCTTCCAGCATCCCGAATAAGTCAACCAAAACCAATTTTCGCATTAGTTCAACCCGACCAACCAACAAATTTCCCAGGCCAAAAACTGCTCCCGGAAAAACCTGACAAAGCGCTAACAGTTAAAACCCAGGATGAACCCGAAAAAGTGCGTGGCCGTACGCTTTCCGGTATTTTTCTGGCGGCCGGCACCATACTATTATTGATTGCGCTGGGTCTGGTAATTGCCGGAACTTCCGGGGCAGGTGTTGTAGCCTGGATCGGCGGCGGTTTATTTCTGACCGGCTTTATTTTTTCGATGGTTGCTTTGCTGGGCCGTTAAACCCGCAAACTGCGCCCGGGAACACGAGCCAATCTAAATTTAGTTACCTTTGAAAAAAAAAAATACGGTTTCCTGCTTATTCCGAGGCCTTGGCCAAACAGAATTGTGGAAACCACACGCCGATTGCCGGCCGCAATACCATGAAAGAATCCTTCGAAAAAAAGTATCACGAAATAGAGAAAAACCATTTCTGGTTTAAAGCAAGAAGACAGTATATTCTGCAATATTTAAAGAATTGTCCCCGCAACAGCCGCATCCTGGATATTGGCAGTTCTTCCGGTATTTTACTGAACGAACTGGCCGAAATGGGTTTCGAGCGCAGCAATCTTTATGGCGTGGATATCAGCGCGAATGCGATCCGGAATTGCAAGGAAAACGGTATTCAGAATGCGTTTGTAATGGATGCGCAAAACATTACGCTGGAACAAAAATTCGACATCATAATTGCTTCCGATTGCCTGGAGCATTTAAAAGACGATGAAAAAGCGCTGAAGAACTGGAATAGTTTACTGAAAGCAGACGGCACGTTATTGGTTTTTGTGCCGGCTTTAATGGCATTATGGAGCGAGCACGACGTAGAAAACATGCACTTCCGGCGCTACACCAAAACCGAACTCGAAACCAAACTGAAGCAGAACGGCTTTCAGATCAGCAAAGCCAGCTACTGGAATTTTTTCCTGTTCCTGCCCATTTACGCCGTTCGCCTTTTAAGCCGCCTGAACCTCTTCAAAAAAGGCAAAACCGGCGATCTGGAAGACGAAATGAAATTCAACAGCTTGTTCTACAACCTGATCAATTCCGAAAACAAACTCCTGAAATACATCAATTTACCGATTGGCGTAAGCACGTATTGCATTGCTAAAAAGCAGGCTTAAAAACGCTATGGGTTTCGGCTGAAAAACTCAATCATCCGTTTCCAGCATAAAAATTGCGTTTACCGTTGTATCAAAAACTTCCGAAATTTTAATAGCCAGCACTGTAGAAGGCACGTAACGCTCGGCTTCAATGGAGTTAATAGTTTGCCGCGAAACGCCCACTTTATCTGCCAGTTGTTGCTGGGTTAAATTCAGTTTGGCGCGCTCCACTTTCAGCGAATTTTTCATGCTTCTTCGCCGGTAAGCTTCTGAAGGTAAAAGGTAGCTAAATAAGTAAAGAGCATGAGCATGGCTAAACCCTGACCCGTTAACGGTTGCAAGGAACTTTCTTTAAACAACAGGTTCCACGAAGACCAGATGATGGCGCTGATCACCGCCCCCACAAATCCACCAGCAAAGGCTTTAGTTTTAGAGGTAAAGGTTCGCTCATCTTCTACTTTCTCTTTGGCCAGCGCAATAAATAGGAGACCTAAAATAAAGAAATTCAGGCCGTAGGTTTTGGCTGGTTCTAATTGTTCCGGCGCAAGACCAAACCAGGCTTCTTTCATTCCTATTAGAAACAGCGCCGCTAAAACGGCAATCCCCAAGCCAATAAATTTAAATCTGTGAGGAATAAGATTGAATTGCGGGTCTCTCTTTTTCATTTTACATAGCAAGTTTATTTTCCATAATGACAAATATACTTTCCATTACGAAAAAATTAAATAGCCGGCAAAAATCTAAGTAATCATTTTCATCCTGATCATTAGCGGTTAAAAACGCTATCCCTTTGGCTCCAAAAACTGCCAATAATCATTTCATTCCCCGGGCATTAGCCGTACCTTTGCAGCAGTTTAAACTTAAATGCATAGTATTATGAATTTAACCCGCCGGCCGCGCCGCAACCGCAAATCCGAAGTGATCCGGAACATGGTTCAGGAAAACTTTGTAACCGTAAACGATCTTATCTTTCCCATATTTGTTGTAGAAGGCCAGAATCAGGCTATTCCCATTACTTCTATGCCGGGCATTTCCCGCTTCAGCACTGATAGAATGCTGGACGAAATTGCCAGCTGCGTAGAACTTGGCGTAAAAGCCTTTGCCCCTTTCCCGGTTATTTCCGAAGATAAAAAAGACCGCTTCGCCATGGAAAGCTACAACAAAGAAGGCCTTTTCCCGCAGTTCATTGCCGAAGTAAAAAAGAACTTCCCCGATGTAGTGCTCATGACCGACGTAGCCATGGACCCTTATTCCTCCGACGGCCACGACGGCATTGTAGATAACGGCGAAATTCTGAACGATGCAACGCTGGATATCCTGGCAAAAATGGCCCTGGAGCAAGCCCGCGCCGGCGCCGACATCATCGGCCCAAGTGATATGATGGACGGCCGCGTAGGTTTTATCCGGGAGCATTTAGACAAGAACGGTTTCAGCAACGTGGCCATCATGAGCTACACCGCCAAATACGCCAGCGCCTTCTACGGCCCGTTCCGCGAAGCCCTGGATTCGGCCCCGAAATTCGGCGATAAAAAAACTTACCAGATGAACCCCGCCAACTCCCGCGAAGCGCTTCTGGAAGCTGAACTAGACACGTTGGAAGGCGCCGACTATTTAATGGTAAAACCCGGCTTACCGTACTTAGACATCATCAAAAGCCTCCGCGACAACTCGCATTTACCAATTGCCGCCTACAACATTTCCGGCGAGTACGCTATGGTAAAAGCTGCGGCTGCCAACGGCTGGATCGACGGCGAAAAAGCAATGGCCGAAGTTTTATTAAGCTTCAAACGCGCCGGCGCCGATATCATTCTTACTTATTTCGCGAAGGAATTTGCACAGTACCTGAAAAAGATGAACGGCTAAAAAACGCTATGCCTTCAGGCAAAAAAGTCAGCTCCACAAACCTGCAGGGCTGACTTTTTTTTATTTCTGCCAGAAGTGGTAAAATGTTCCCCACAACTAATTTGTCTGAATTTGGATTCGTCAGATTAATGGATTTTCAGGATTATCGGGATGGGTTTGTTTTCTCTTTGAACAAACTTTATCCTTTAAAGTAAGCAACACAGCAGATCAACCACCCCAACCCCTCCTTATTAAGGAGGGGAGCTTTTACATTCCTGCTCAATTCAGTAATTTCACTCAAACGCGGAGCGGAGTACGATCAACGAAACCGAAGAACTTCAAGCAAAATTTGCGCTTACGGCAGCAAATTTTGCTGCTTGCCTAGCCACTGATGCTCACTATCCAGGCACTGTCCAGTTTACTACAAAGAAGAAATGTACCACGGTGGCCTTTTGTCAAGCGCACTGTTTGAGCGGTCAGCGAGTTTGCGCTTAACTTGACTTTTTTGGTTCTGGGGGTAGGGGCCCTCTTTATTTGTGTCAAGACAAAAAGAACACGAAAGCTCATTATGAAAAAAAAGCTAACTGATAAAAGAGAAAATACCAACTATGAAAAACGGTATTCTTTATAGCTAAAAAAGTCAGCATGCTACAAACCCGAAAAGATCTCTCCTATCGTCGAGATGACGATAAAAAAACGCTATCCTTTTCTATTTAAAAACTCAAAATTTTCCTCAAACCCCGAAAAAACCGTACCTTTTTAACCGCAAATACCCGTTAAAGAACAAACCCTGCTTTGCTTTAGCCTGAAACTATGGAAGAATCAAAACCAAAGATCCGCTTATTACGCATAACCATTGCCGCGCTTCTGGCCGAACTCATTCCGCTGGTTATTCTCATAATAGCCGTAACGGCCTATGGTTATATTGCCACCCCGGCGCAGGACAAAGCTGCATTGGAGGCATTTGCTGGGAAAGCCGGGCTTTATATCGGGCCAATTGCCGGAATGCTGGCTGCTTTGGGTATGGGTTTCTGGGCTGCCCGCAAACTTACTAACTCTCGTTTATTGCATGGTTTGCTTACCGGCGCTTTTATTGTACTATTAGATCTGGCTATTTTTGCCAAGCCCAAAGCCGATTTCGATTTAACCGATGTTCTTGTTTTAGTTGGGAAATTTTTAGCAGCTACCCTGGGCGGTTACCTGGCCGACCGCCGCTACCAAAATCTGCCCGCCGAAGCCCGCGAAAGCCACCGTTTAATTTAAGTTTCCCCGAATTTGAAAGATTATTACCAGATTTTATCCGTTCCCGGAAATGCTACGCAAACCGAGATCCGGAAAGCTTTTTACAAACTGGCCAAACAATATCACCCGGATAAAAACCCAAACGCCGCGCACCACCACAAATTCCTGGAAATAAACGAGGCCTACGAAATTCTGGGCGACAAAAGCAAACGCGAAATTTACCATTACCGCTGGGTTACTTATAAAAATCAGCCGAAAGCCACCACACCTGGCCCGCAACCTTTTAACCGGCCAAATCAAACCCAGGCAAGAAGACCGCAGGCAACCTACCGGCCACCTCAACCACCGCCGCATTTCCGGCAACATTACCAGAATTACGCCCGCCCAACTTACCAGGAATACGAACCAATTTTGCGCCGCGTGTGCCAGATCATATTTTTGGTTAGCATCCTGATCGTAGCCGATAAATTCCTAGCCCACCGTTTAGAGAACGAAATCATTACCCGCGTAGAGATGTCTTTAACTGATACCAGCAGCGAATCGCCGGTTTACATAAACACCAAAAACACCCGCTTCCGCATCAATTTCCGCGACCTTAAGGGCAATTACCTATCTACCGGACAGGTGGTTACTTTATGGCGCACCCCGTTATTTTACCAGATCACGCACCTAAAAGGCACCGGCGAAAAATTCCCGGTAAACAAAGGCACGGTGTATCACAACTTCTTTATTCTACTGTTGCTGCAAATGGCCGCGGCGGCTGCCGGGTTAAGTAAAAAGATGCGGTGGCAGGCCCGCATGAATGCCGGCATAATTGCTGGCTGCTTCGGCATGATAACGCTTATTTTGCTTTACATGAGTTTTTAAGCCCAAAAGCATAGCGTTTTAGGAAGAAAAAAACGGTACTTACAGCGGATCGGCGGTAACTTTAAAGCGCATATTTGCCTTAATAGTAATATCATCGGCAATGGCTTTGCGGAGGCGCGCTTTGATAATTACTTTATAACTCGGAGCCTTGATGTATTTATCCAGTTTGGCACCCGTAGAAACCAGTTCAATAGTATTCTGGCCTAGCGGAATATCGTTGTAATAAGCAATGCGCAGCTCTTCGTTGGCATCGTTGGAAATGTAAATATCAATATCTTTCAGGAAATCGAAATTCTGGTTTGGGTCGGTTAACGAAAGTTTCAGTTTATCCAGGCTTACATCTTTTACCAGGTCGGCGCGCGTATCGTTATTCGCAAATTCACTCTCAGAATTAGTATTTACGGCCACCGGCGAAAGCGGAATAAGCGTGCCTAACGGAAAACCGTTACTAAGCTGCGACGGAATTTCGATGGTTTGTTCGTCTTCTATGTAAAAGGTGAGCAACTTATCTACTTTATCGCAGGCGGTTAAACTAATTCCCAACAGAAAGGTCAGATACACAAGAATAGTTTTCATAAGAAAAATGGTAGGGTTTTAACGTAAAAAAGTCTTCCCCTGCTGCCAGACAAATCTGGTGCCGGAAAAGACTTCTCATACGCAAAACCTGCCGCGCAGGGTTTAGCAGATTATTTCAGCGGATTGGCCGTAACGGTATAAGTAATGCGGGCCGTAATACTCAGATCGCTGGTTACCTGCCGGGCCATTTTATAATCTTTCAGGATCAGGGCATACGTACCGGCTTTCACGTATTTGGCTACGCTGGCATCGGTTGGGGTAAACACCAGTTTCTTGCCCACATTCGTCGGAATTGCGCGGTTATAAGCCATCAGCAACGGGTTCGGATCATTCACATCAGTAGCAATATAAATGTCTACTTTTTCCAGGAAACTGAAATCTTCGGTAGCATTATCGGGCATGGTTAAGTACACTTCGCGCACTTTTACTTCCGTCACCAGGCTGGTGCTGGTGTTGTTCTTTTGGAAACTCGCTTCCGTATCGCCGGCCACGCCGCTTACCGGCAATGGAAAGTTAAACCCGTTGGCCGAAGCCGCATACGCCGCATTTATTTCGTCTTTGGTAGCTACAAAGCCTTTTTCATTCTTAATATCGAAGCTGAAAAGTTTATCTACCGGATCTTCCTCTTCTTTCTTACAACCTGAAAATACGGCCACCACCAGCAGCAACAATAAATAGTACGACTTTTTCATATAGCGCTTAAAATGAAACGTTTAAAATAAAAGAAAGCGGAGTTAAATATAAACATATCCAACTCCGCTTCCAAGTTTTTCAACAAAAGTTATAGCGTTTTGTTTACTAATCCATCATATCGGCAGCCCGCGGCGGGTCTGTGTGGCCATCTTTCCAGCTCATCGGGTAGTTAGGGTCCAGATACTGCATGGCCTCTTCGGTAATGTAAAGCGGCTTGAACGTATCGATCATCACGGCCAGTTCTTCGGTAGCCACTTTGCCAATGCTGGCCTCTATGGTGCCCGGGTGCGGACCGTGCGTAATACCGCTCGGGTGGATCGTGAACGAAGCGATATCAATGCCTTTGCGGCTCATAAAGTTACCTTCCACGTAATATAAAACCTCGTCGGAATCTACGTTGGAGTGGTTATACGGCGCCGGAATTGCCTGCGGGTGATAATCGTATAAACGCGGCACGAACGAGCAGATCACAAAGTTATGCGCCTCGAAGGTCTGATGTACGGGAGGTGGCTGGTGAATGCGGCCGGTTATGGGTTCAAAATCGTGAATGGAGAACGCGTACGGGAAGAAATAACCATCCCAACCCACCACGTCCAGCGGACTGAAATCGTAGTAATACTGGTGTAAAAACCCTTCGCGCTTGATCTGCACCAGGTATTCGCCTTTTTCATCTTCCTGCACCAGTTCGCTTGGCGCCCGCATATCGCGCTCGCAAAACGGCGAATGCTCCAGCAGCTGGCCAAAATGATTGCGGTAACGGCGCGGCGTTTCTACCGGGCTGAAAGATTCAATAACGAGCAAACGTACCTGCCCTTCGTTGAACCGGAATTTATGAATAACGGTACGCGGAATTACCAGGTAATCGCCCGGCCGGAATTCGATCTTTCCCATCTGGGTAAGCAAATCGCCCGAACCTTCGTGCACAAAAACCACCTCGTCAGCAATGGAATTTTTGTAGAAATATGCCATTTCCTTTTCGCTCGGGTTACAGATACTGATCGCGCAGTCGTTATTCGCCATCATGGTGCGGCGCGCTTTCAGGTAATCGGTTCCGGTAGTTTTTTCACCCAGCGTTCTTAAGTGGCTCGGCGCATATTTTGCTTCCTTGGCCAGCTTATAACTAAACGGAACCGGCTCGCCGATGCGCTCAATTTTGGTGGGCGGATTTTTATGATAAAGCAACGAAGAAACCCCGCTGAAACCCAGCGTACCCACCAGCTGTTCGGCATACAAGCTGCCGTCCGGCTTCCGGAATTGCGTATGTCGTTTCTGCGGAATGCTTCCTAATTTATGGTAAAAAGGCATAATAGAAAGGTTTAAGCCAAAAGATAAAAAACGGTATCGTTTTCAGGAAGGAAAATCAACCCTGAAAAACGGTAGCATTTCTGCCCTTAAAAGTACGGCTAAATTTCAGAAAAAGGAATGACGAAAAACCAAAAATGCAGAAATATTCGTCATCCTCCCTTTGTAACCAATTTATAATCAACAAGCCACTCCAGGGATCAGGATTTTCAGGATGAAAAGACCCCACCTAAATCCTCCCCTAATTCAGGGGAGGACTTTTCTTCGCAGGTGTAATCCGTCAGGTGAAGTAGACGGCAATGAAATTGGTCTGAACTGTGATTTATTTGATTCTTTTGATTCCCTAAACTATTATTTCACATATTCCGCCAGCGCAGCGTTTCCTGAAAATCACGTTATCAAGATAGCTAAACTAAAGAGAAGCTAATTACGAAGGAAAGAAGCTCCCAGTTTCTAAGTGCGCGGCCTCCGCACTTTCCGGTTTCGTCAGAAAAGCCGCCTGCGGCTAGGAAAGGGTGAGACGCGAACGCAGAAACGAAGCCGCCCGGCTTGAGGGAGACAATTGCCGATAAAAGCAAGAAGCTAGATGTTTAGCAGAAAAGGTGTTTCAAAAACGCTATCCTTTGTAGCCCAAAAACTGCTGCCCGACGATGAGGTCCTTCAGAGCTACGCTCGCAATCTTAGAGCTCCCGCGCTCAATTGTGCTCAGGATGACAGAAAAAAACGCTATGCTTTCAAACTAAAAAACTGCTTACCGCAGGTATTAAATCATTAATTCTTAACCCCTAAACCCTGCAACTGCCCTTTATTCAATAACTCTGCTTCGGTAAAACGCTTGAGCGCCTCCTGCAATTCCGGATCCTTTTCGTGGAAGATCGGGAAGAAACCGACCGGGCCGTACACGCTGCGCGCAATGGAAGCCTTAATGTTATTCACGATCAGGTTTTTCGAGCGCTTGAAATCTTTCTCTACATAAGGAATTTTGGCCTGCTCCGCTTCTTTAATAAAGTCTTTCAGCATTTTATCGGTTACTGTAAAGCTGCGCTGAAATTCAGCAAAAGACATTTTTTTGAAGTTCTTGCGGTGGTCGCGGTAATAGTTCAGGGCAAATTCACGGATCACGTTCTTGCTGTAAAGCTCGGTAAGGTAACGGGAATTTTCGGAAGTATCGGGTGCCACAAAAACATCGGGCATAATACCGCCGCCGCCGTAAACCACTCTTCCGCGACGGGTTTTAAACTTCAGCGAATCGTCGAAATGAATGCTGTCGGGGTTAAAAATTTCGCCGTGCTGGAAGCGGTTCATCAGATCTGATTCGTAATCTTCCATGCCGTTTTTATACGATTTCTGAATGGAACGGCCGCTTGGCGTATAATACCGCGAAATGGTTAAACGCAACTCCGAACCATCGTTCAGCGGAATGGGCATTTGTACCAGACCTTTACCAAAAGAGCGGCGACCAACGATCAAAGCGCGGTCATTATCCTGTAAAGCACCGGCCAGAATTTCGGAAGCGGACGCGCTGCCTTCGTTTATCATGACTACTAAAGCACCCTGTTCAAAATCGCCGCGGTGCTGCGAGTAGGTTTCTGAATCGTATTTATCGCCTTTGCCGTCGGTGTACACAATTTTCTTGTTACCGCTCAAAAATTCGTCGGCAATTTTAGTGGCACGGTCCATGTATCCGCCCGGATTATCGCGCAGATCGAGCACCAATTGTTTCATGCCTTTTTTGCGCAGAGCGGTTATAGCGCTGCGGAATTCATCGAAAGTGTTGGCCGAAAAACGGTTGATCTTGATGTAGCCCGTAACCGCATCGATCATGTAACTCACATCTACCGACGTGGTAGGAATTTTATTGCGGGTAATGGTATAAGTAAGCGGTTTTTTAGCTTCTTTGCGCAGAATGGTAAGCGTAACTTTGGTGCCTTTCGGGCCACGCAGCTTTTCAAAAACGCCTTGATTTGAGATATTAATGCCGGCCACGTTTACGCCGTCTACTTTTACAATTTTATCGCCGGCCTGCAAACCTGCAGATTCCGAAGGACCGCCGCTAATGGGTGCAATCACGTAAATGGTATCCTGAAAAATATTGAATTCTACGCCAATGCCATCGAAATCGCCTTCCAGGTAAGAATTAGCCAGCTGCATTTCGGCGGCCGGAATATAAGCCGTGTGCGGGTCGAGTTTCTCGAGCATTTTGCTGATCGCGTAATCCGAAAGATCGTCGGTGTTTACCGAATCTACGTAATCGCGGTCTATGTAACTCAGAATATCGCGGAATTTGAGATACGCTTTGGAAATGGAAGCAGCGTTGTTGCTGTTGGTCGGCTTAAAAGAATTGGCGCCAATGAGCATGCCAAAAGCCATCGCCGCCGCTACCAGTAAGGGCAAACGCACCTGGAACTTCGAGTTTTTTATTTCATCAGCCATACGGAAGCGGCTTGGTTGTTTAGAAGAAAAGCCGGCATTTGCAGGCATAAACAAAGCTATGCAAAAAACGGCAAAATCGGCAGCATTTCTTTTTTAACTCGTTTCCGCCTTTTTCAGTTTCATTCCTGTTGTTTGCGGTGGTTTTAGAAGAGCTGAATATGCCACGAAAATTCACTTTTTCAGCCAAAAACCATAGCGTTTTTTTATTTTCAGAAACCTCGCAAATCTCTCAAGGGCAATGTTCACTTTCACTGACTTTTTGCATTAAAAACGCTACGGTTTTGCCCGCAAAAACTCCTCCACTACATTCTCCCGGAAAAATCCGTAATTTTGCAGCTTCGAGCATTTAACCTGAAACCTACGTGGCACGCATCCTGGCAATAGATTACGGCAATAAACGCACCGGCCTGGCCGTTACCGATCCGCTGCAAATTATTGCCAACGGCCTGGAAACCGTACCCACGCACACGCTGCTTACGTACCTGAAAAATTACATTCAGAAGGAAAACGTGGAAGCCATTGTAGTGGGTATGCCGAAACGCCTGGACAATACGCCCACCGATACCACGGCAGCAGTTACAGGCCTGGTACGCAAGCTGAAAACTGAATTCCCGGCGCAGCAAATTCATTTAGTGGACGAACGGTTTACTTCTAAAATTGCTTTTCAGACCATGCTGGCCGGCGGCCTGAAAAAGAAAGCCCGGCAAAACAAAGCCACCGTAGATATGGTGAGCGCTACCATTATTTTACAGAGTTATTTAGAAAGCAAAGCATTATGATATACCCGATTGTTGGCTACGGCGACCCGATCTTAAAAGCCAAAACCGTTGAAATTCCGAAAGATGATCCGGACCTGAAAAAGCTGGTAGCCGACATGTTCGATACCATGTATTATGCGCACGGCGTAGGACTGGCAGCGCCGCAAATTGGCAAAGGCATTCGTTTGTTCGTGATCGATTCTGCCCCCATGGAAGACGATGAAGACGAAAAAGGCAACCCGATCACCCCGAAACCGGGCCTGAAACGCGCGTTCATCAATCCGCAGATCATTGCTGAAGAAGGCGAAGAATGGGGTTTTAACGAAGGCTGCCTGAGTATTCCGGGAATCAGAGAGAACGTGTACCGCAAACCCATTGTAACGCTACGCTACCAGGACGAAGATTTTAACACGCACGAAGAAAAATTCGATGGCATGACCGCCCGCGTAATTCAGCACGAATACGACCACCTGGAAGGCGTACTTTTTACCGATCATTTAAGTCCGTTGAAACGCCGTTTGATCAAAGCCCGCTTAACTAAGATTTCTAAAGGCGATGTGGATGCGGATTACAGAATGAAGTTCTTTGGAGTAAAAGGGCGGTAAACTATAGTGCTGATGCTATTATTTTAAACGCATATACACCAATAGCTTAGGCAGACAATTTCCCATGAATGTTCATACGCCGTTGTTTGCCCTGGTCATTTATCTGATCGCTTTTGCTACGGGTTTCCTGCTGCATAAGTGTTATAAGCACCCTTTTACAACCAACAGGTACGAAACCATCGATGGCCTTAGAGGCTTACTGGCGCTGGGGGTATTTATTCATCACGCACACATCTGGCACCAATTTCTGCAAACCGGAAAATGGACTGCGCCGCAATCGAACCTGTATAACCATTTGGGGCAGACAAGCGTTTGCCTCTTTTTCATGATCACCAGTTTTTTGTTCGTTAGCCGGTTATTGAATCATGGAATTACAAGCTTTAACTGGCGCAGCTTTTTCCTTTCCCGGGCATTCAGAATAGTCCCGATGTATTACTTTACGGCCCTGCTTACCGTTGTTTCTGTAATGACGATAAGCAACTGGCAGCTACAAACCGGATATGCTGAATTGTTTAAATGGATCGCCGACTGGCTGCTTTTCACAATCATTAAATTGCCGGTTAACAACTCGGAATACACATTTCTGGTAACCGGCGTAACCTGGTCGCTGCCTTATGAATGGCTTTTCTACTTTGCGCTGCCTTTTATTTCCCTGGCCCTGATAAAGAGCAAACCTCCGAAGCAATTACTTGCCTTATGCGGGGCTATACTCGTGGCTTTTTATTTTATACATGGCATAGAACCTTATTATCTTCTGGCATTTCTGGGTGGCTCGATCGCTCCGTTTATTCTGAAGTTCTCTTCCATTAAAGAAAAAATTAACGCGCTTTACGGCAACACCTTTATTTTAATTTGTCTTTACCTGCTTGGTTTGTTTCACACTGCTAATAATCTGGTAAGCTTTCTATTGATCAGCATGGTATTTACCTTGATTGCTATGGGTAACGCGGTGTTCGGGCTGCTGAAAAGTCCGGTTCTAAAACTACTCGGCGACATGAGTTACAGTATTTATCTGCTGCATGGCCTCGTTTTGTTCACCACGTTTTATTTCGGGCTGGGCTTAGATCAGGCTAAAGCACTTTCTCCTGCAGCTTACAGTCTGCTGGTTTTTGGAATTACGCCTGTGTTAGTTCTGGTAAGCTTTCTAGGGTTCACATTTATTGAAAAGCCCTTTATGGTTTGGGGCAAAAAACGCAGCCTGACATTAAACTCTAAAACTGCACCAGCTATTAATTCTGGTACGAAGCAAACAGCTTAAGCACGAGTAAAGCACTTTTTAACCTGAAAAGCCTACCGTTTTTGCGGTGGGCTTTTTTTTTGTTTTTCGATTGATGATAGTATTGATTTGATACTATTAAGGCAGGGCAGTTTTGGGGTGAAAAAGGGTAGCGTTTTGTAGCAGGCTTTTTTGCGAGTTGTATTTTTGTTGTTAATTTGAATCTATTAACAGAAGGTTATGAAATCAAAAAAGGCAGAAGAAAAATATATAATTGAAAATCATTTCTTTAAAAGGTTCTCTGATCTTTATTTTCGGAATTCCATTACTGAAACTATAAAAGCTGAAGCTCCCGACTTTTTAGTTAAAACCAAAGATAATTTGGTCGGAGTTGAAGTAAGACAAATTTGTATTGAGAAAGCCACAAATGAGAAATACTCCTTAGTAGAGAAATATAGTTTTGAGAACCAGATTATTGAAAAAACTCAACAAATATTCAATTCCCGAAATAATATTCCTCTTAATATAAGATTTGATTTTGTCAATGAATTCAAACTTTCCAAAGATCAAATCTCAATACCAGCAATTAAATTTTGTTCAATAATTGAGGAACATACTAAGAACAAATCCTTGAATGAACATTTTAATTTTTCTATTGAAGAAGATTTACCAAAAGAGCTAAATAAAATTTCTGGTTATTTTTTTCCGGAAATAAACGAAAGCGTTTGGTACTCCGGCAAATCCATGTTTTTGCCCAATTTATCGCAAGAGCAAATCAAAACTGCTATAATAGACAAAGAGAAAAAAGCTCCATCTTACAGGAAGCAAGCGGATGATTTAATTTTACTTTTGGTAGAAGGAATCCCTCCTTATTCATGGTTTGACAAAATTGAAAAAGTTAATTTCGAAAACTTTACCAGCTGCTTCGATAAAATTTTTATTATCAGGAATCTATCAAACGAACTAGTTCAGATAAAGTGAAAATGCACCCAGCAATTCAGGAATACAATAACAAACAGGTTCCAACCGACAAAGAAATCTGTGACCAACTGGCTAATACCATAAACACTGAACTTCCTGAAGCGGAAAGCAAGATCTGGCACGCGCATCCGGTGTGGTTTTTAGACGGCAATCCGGTGGCGGGTTACAGCAAACTTAAAGACAGCGTGCGGTTACTTTTCTGGAGCGGACAGACCTTTGAAGAAGCAAAACTACAGCCGGAAGGCAAATTCAAAGCCGCCGAATTCCGCTACACCTCGCCTGAGCAGATCGAAATTGCCGATCTGAAAAGATGGCTGCAAAAAGCCCGCGAAATTCAGTGGGACTACAAAAATATTGTGAAACGCAAAGGCCAGTTAGAGCGCCTGAAATAACGATTTACCTTCAACTCAAAGCCATGAAAATAACGCCCGAACACAACGAACGCATCGCCAAAATGACCTTCGGCTCGGTGTACCCGCACTACGTAACCAAAGTGGAAAAGAAAGGCCGGACAAAAGAAGAGTTGCATCAAGTAATAGAATGGCTAACTGGGTTCGACGATAAAAAACTGGAAGAACTGATCGCCGAAAAAGCCACATTCGAAACCTTCTTTCAGCAAGCCAACCTGAACCCGAACGCGCACCTGATAACTGGCGTAATTTGCGGCTATCGCGTGGAGGAGATCGACAATCCGTTAACGCAAAAGGCAAGATATTTAGATAAACTGATAGATGAATTGGCGAAAGGCAAAAAAATGGAAAAGATCCTGCGCAGCGCGTAAAAATTTCGGGTGAAATTCCGCTTCGGCCAATAGCAGAAAATGTTAATGCTGCACTTTTTTGCCTAACTTGGATACCGTTATGAAACGCGATCCGATCTACGTAGAAACCAAAATGCACACCAGCCTGGAGCGGGTTTGGGAATTTACCCAGACGCCCGAAATGCACCAGGAATGGGACCTGCGTTTTAACCGGATCGAATATTTGCCGAAGGAAACCGAAGACGCGCCGCAGCATTTTCTCTACGAAACGCAGATCGGGTTTGGCGTCAGGGTTTCGGGGAAAGGAAAAAGCACCGGCACGCACAGCAAAGAAACCGGCGAAAGCACTTCCGCGCTTAAATTCTGGAGCGACGAACCTGTCTCGCTTATAAAAACCGGCTCCGGCTACTGGAAATACATTCCCGAAAACGGTGGCGTAAAATTCCTGACCTGGTACGATTACCAGACCCGCCACGGCTTTTTCGGCCAACTCACCGATAAATTTTTGTTTCGTCCGCTTATTGGCTGGGCCACCGCCTGGAGTTTCGATGCGCTGAAAATGTGGCTGGAGCGTGGGCAACATCCGCGGCTGAGCAAAAAACTTTTGCTCGTTTTGCTCCTCAGTAATTTTCTGATTGCGCTTACCTGGCTTTACCACGGCATTGTGCCCAAACTCATGTACATGGAAACCGGCGAACTGGAAATGCTCACGGCTTCAGGAATGTTTACCGGTTTCGAAAAAGAAGGCGTTTACGCGGCAGGTATTGCTGAAATTCTCTTCGGACTGGCGTTTCTGTTTTTCGGCAGGTGGCGGCTTTTGCACTGGCTGAATATTGTGGCTTTGCTGGCTTTAGGAATCATTGCGCTGTTTGCGAAATACGAAGTGTATCTGGCACCTTTTAATCCGGCTACTACCAGTTTTGGCGTTATTGGTTTGTCGGTAATTGTGCTGAGTTTGCTGAAGTATATTCCGAGCGCGGCGCATTGTAAACGAAAACCGGGGAGGAAGTAAAAAGCTTGAAGCTGGCAGTTAATTCACCGTGGCCTGTGGCGCACCGGCCACCATGCTGCTGTTTTAGCTGCTGAATATTAAACGATACTGCATCAGTCTGTGCGCCACAGACCGATGTGTGGTAGTGAAAGTATTGAAGAAAGTCCCCCTTTGGAGGGGGTAAGGGGGAGGATTTTTTCTGTCAGAGTAATCAACCACCCCTGCCCTCCTGTCCAGGAGGGGAGCTTTTTACCCGGTCATTCCGAGCCTGTCGAGGAAACTTATGGGGCCGATTTCGGATTCTGGCTTTATAAGTTCCCTCGGCTTCGTTCGGAATGACACAATAACGTAAATCCTCCCCCTTACCCCCTCCAAAGGGGGACAAAAAAACTAACGAATTCACCATGTCGATCTATAAAAAATACCTGGGAAGCGATTTTGAGAAACTGCACCCGAAAATGCAGCAGCGCTTCAGCATGAGTTCTGAAAACGGGCTGGCCATGATCGGAACCGGCAAGATGGACCGCATCTGGAACGCCGGTTTTCATGTGTTACCTTTCCTGCATTTTGGTACGCGGCGCAATATCATGTTTCCGGAAAGCGGGAAAAATATTCCGTTTTCTATTGAGAATTACGCGTATAAAGACCGGTTTGGGCGGGAAACGGTAACCTGGATCCGGCAATTTCATTTTGCTAAAAAGAAACGGCATTTCGATGCCACCATGATCTTCAGCGAAAAGGAAAACCGCATTGTAGATTACCTGGGCAACAAACAGCACCTGGCCGTAGATATTGATATGAAAGTGAATCCGGATGGCAGCGTTACCATTCAATCGGGAGACCAGCGGTTTTACGAAGGTCCGGCGGCGTTTAAGTTTCCGGAGATGTTTTCGGGCAATGCGGAAGTGAACGAGTTTTACGACGAAGCGGCGGATCTTTTCCGGATCAGCGTGAAAGTGAGCAACCAGACCTTCGGCGATATTTTTGGCTACAACGGTTATTTCAAAGCGGAATTCAAACAGGTAAAGCCCGAAGAAATTCCGGCGTACGCCAGACCGCTGCGCGAAGAAAACCGGGAATAAAGCGTAACTTGCATAAGTCATTTAGGTTGAAGGCGATATGAAGGAAGCACGGGCAAAACAATCGGATTTCAGGTTAAGCAAAGGGCAGCGAACCATCGAGATTTTGCGGCCCTGGGTTTTGCTGGCGTTTTACATAGCGTTTGCCTTTTACGGGATCTGGTGGCTGGCGGTTCCGGCCGCTTTGGCAACCTGTCTGGCGGCGTTTGTGCAGCTTCACGATTCCATTCATAACGCGCTGGGGCTTTCTAAAAAAGGCCACGGCCGGCTGCTAACGTTAAGCGCTTTGCTTTTGCTGAAAAGCGGCCACGCCCTGAAAGTTACCCACCTGCGGCACCACGGCCAATGCCTTTCCGACGACGACCCCGAAGGCGAACCCGCCAAATGGACGCTGAAACAAGTTTTCCTGAACGGGCCGTACCATATTTTTGCCTTGCGGTTTGCTTCGTTGCGCATTGCGCCCAAAACCCGCAACAGGCAACTGGCCGAAACGGCGGCTACGGCACTTTTGCTCGTCATTTTCATAGCCTTTTATTTGGTTTGGGGCTCGGTAATTGGTTTGGTTTACTGGGCGGTGGCGTTTGTGCTGAGTGCGCTTATGCCGCTCTGGGCTTCGTATATTCCACATAAAATGGCCAGCCGCAATCCCGCTCGTTTGGCCGGTGCCCAGGCTGCCCGCTTCTGGACGCCCATTCTGGCTTCTTTCGCGTTTCACCACCTGCACCACACCTACCCCAAAGTGCCCACCGCCTTACTTCCGAAAGCCGCCCAGGAACTTCCGGAGCCGGAAGACCACGACCATTTCCATTAGTTTTCAGGCCGAAAAGGATAGCGTTTTTAGCTGCTTTTATTTTGTTACTTTTGAGAAACTTCCGTTTATCCACTAAGGGTGGTAGGATAAACCGAATAAGTTCGGCAAATACAGTAGTTACAATGAATTAAAATAGATGAAGAATCCTTCGTTATCATTAATGTTGTTAATAACAAGCATTTTTTTAATTGGCTGTACCAGTAAGGTGGAACCTAAAAAAGCAGGAAGAATTCCAGAAAGCTGGAGTTTTGACCTTAGAACGTATGGTCCTCAAGGGAATCCATTACAAATTATAAGTATGGAATCAGATTGGGACTCTGCTTATTATATTAACCCTAAAGTGAATATTGATCCATTAAATTCTTATCCTTATAGTAGACAATTCCGGATACCTTTTTTTCTTTCACCCCAAGAAAGAGACTCAGTTTATAGTATCATAAAGAGAATTAAATGCAGGAAAAGAAATTATGATAATGAGAGAATAGAAAAATATACGTTGGGTTACGCAGAGTTTAATTTTAATGCTCCTGTGATTGAAGAATATTTTGAATGCAGTTATTATGGAACTGAAAAAATGCTTAAAGCAAACCAAAATATGGAGGCTTTACTAAAGTTTTTTAATGCCAAAATAAAAGGCAAACTTAATGGTAGGGCTTTATTAGAATAACAAAAAGTAACCACAACTAAAGCACACTGGCGCGAGCCTTAGCCAAATCCGTTATAATCAAACCCAAACCCCACCATGCTTCCCGAAAGCCTCATCCAACAAATTGCCTTCATCAAAGAAATAGACAAGCTCAAATACATACAGCGGAAAACCCGGTTATTTAACTCCGACCGCAACGAAAACGACGCCGAGCACAGCTGGCACCTGGCCATGATGGCCCTCGTGTTAGCCGAACACGCCAACGAACCGATCGATATCCTGAAGGTAGTGAAAATGGTCTTGATCCACGACATTGTAGAAATAGACGCCGGCGACACCTTCATTTACGACACCCAGAAAAACCATTCCAACGCCGACGAAGAACGCCTGGCCGCCAACCGCATTTTCGGTTTATTGCCCGAAGCCCAAGCCCGCGAACTTATTGCCATCTGGGAAGAATTTGAAGCCGGCCAAACCTCCGAAGCCAAATTTGCCCGCACCATGGACCGCCTGGAACCGCTGTTGCAAAACACCTCCAACAACGGCGGCACCTGGAACGAATTCGGGGTAGATTACAGCAAGGTGTACGCCAAGAAAAGCATCATGAAAGAAGGCTCCGAAACGATATGGAATTACGCCGAAAAACTCATTAACGAAAGCGTAGAAAAAGGGATTCTGAAGAAGTAGTTAGTTGAATCCCAAGCTTTAAAACATTTGAGCAGGTAAATGCGGATTAAATTATTAATGGCAATTCTTCTGGGGTTGCCCGGAATTTCATTTGCTCAGGCATTTGGAAAAGGTATTTATAAAGGGCAAAAACTGCCCTTCGAGATTTGCTACCTAACTTACAACGACTCAACAATTCAGGTAGAGTATTTTTATCAGAAAAGCGGCCAGATCTTCGACTATATTCCTGCTAAAAAGCTTGTGCATGGCTTGGAAAGCTCTTCTACCAAACCGACTTACAAATCAACGGACGATAGCATTTTAGTTTTTGCAAAAAAAGACTATTACCTGGTTAAAAGAAAAGGCTTTGGCAAAGTAAAAGTTTATAAATCGGATGAAAGCATTAAAGATGTTAATAAGTTGCGAAATCGATGCAAACTTCACCGGTTTAATTGGGCTAACTTTAGGTATCTAAAGTCACATTTAAGCATAGAGGAACATTTGATATGGGAAAAGGTGCACTCGCTTGACTTGAAAAAGTATCTTGATTTAAGCGAAGTTGAATTTGATAAAAAACTAACTGAGGCGGAGAAAAACGTCAGAAACATGCTTAATTAATTAGAAAAAAGAAGCCCTGAATTAATGGCTAAATTACCCATGAGCCCCTACCAAACCACCTTCGAAACCTGGAACAAAGTAGCCTCCGCCTACCAGGAAAAATTCATGGATCTGGATCTATACGACGATACCTACGACGCTTTCTTTAGCTTAATCGAAAATCAAAATGCCCGCATTTTTGAAATTGGTTGCGGTCCGGGAAACATCACAAAGTACCTGTTAGCCAAAAGGCCGGATTTCCGGATCGAAGCGATTGACGTAGCGCCGAACATGCTGGAACTGGCCAAAAAGAATAACCCAGGCGCTAACTTCAGGCAAATGGACTGCCGCGAAATCGACACCATATACCAAAAATTCGACGGAATTATGTGCGGTTTCGCCATGCCCTACCTTTCCCAACCCGACTGCTCCAAACTGATTAAAGATTGCGCCGCTTTGCTACAAACCGGCGGCATTTTCTATTGCAGCGCCATAGAAGGAAACTACGAGCAATCGGGTTACGAAGCCAACAGCGCGGGCGATAAAATGTACGTTTATTACTACCCGGAAAGCTTTTTACAAATGCAACTCCAGCAAAATAACTTCAAAACGGTACATTTTTTCCGCAAAAAACTGCCCAAAGCTGAAGGCACCATTTCCACGCATCTCATCTTCATCGCCTGGAAAAATTAAGCCTGTGAACTGGTTGTAAAACTTCGTTCGGAATTCTATTAGCATTGGTTAGATTTGCACTTGCCTTGCCAGATCCAGAAATTTAATTCTTCCGCCTTCCAAAACTTAAAAGGTTCCTATGAAAAACCTCTTTTCTGAACGCGTTGCTGCCATTGGGTTATTAGCCATCCAAACCCTCATGATCGGGTTTCATTTGCTTATCCTTACGGGTGTAATTCCTTTCAACATTGTTTGGGGTGGCAGGCTGAAAACGCATGAGCAAATGGTTTCTTTCGAGCTGGTTTCCGTAAGCATGAACCTGCTCATGGTGCTGGTTGTAGCAGTTTATTCCGGGCTCCTGAATCTAAAAGTAAACCGCACGTTTCTTCGGGGTTTGCTCTGGGGCATGATGGCGCTTTTCCTCTTAAACACCATCGGCAATTTATTATCGGTAAACGCGTTGGAGAAAGCCATTTTCACGCCCGCAACGTTGCTGCTCGCCTTGTTCAGTTTACGGCTGGCCATTAGCAAAGAACCTATCCTGGCAAAAAGCAAAGCCTGAGCCGGTTCTCACCGAAAGTCCAACAAAACCGTCGCGTATAAACTGCGTACCAGCGGGTTTAAATTTCAATAACATGACCATAACCCACGACGAAAAATACCAGCAATTTACGTTAGTTTGTCCCGACGGCGACGAAGCCGAACTGGCCTACTCCAAACCTTCCGACGACGTTATTTCCTTCACCCACACCTTCGTACCGGAAAACCACCGCAACCAGGGCCTGGCCGAAAAACTAATAAAACACGGTTTTGCTTACGCCCAAGAAAACAAGTTAAAAGTACTTCCCGGTTGCGAAGCCGTCTCCAAATTCCTGCAAACCCACCCGGAATACCAGCAGTTTTTAATGTGAGCTCGGGCTTTACTGAAAAGGTTGCTTAGTATTACCTACATCTACATAGCTAACTAAAAATACACCTGTCATCCTGAGCGATAGCGAAGGAACTTGTCGGCGAACAGCAGAAACGTTACCTACAACGAAAAATGAAAGGGCTGCATTACTTTGTGTACATCGTAACCAACCCCAACAAAACAGTTTTATATACTGGCGTTACCAACGATCTTACCGTTCGCTTAGAACAACATTATCAAAACCGTGGTGACAAAGCTACTTTTACAGGAAAATATCATTGCTACAAATTGCTTTACTATGAAATATTTTCCGGCATTGAACAGGCAATTAGCAGAGAAAAAGAGATCAAAGGCTGAACACTGGCAAAGAAAGAAACTTTAATCGCAACGCTTAACCCAAATTGGGATTTCCTGAAAGCGTAAAGTGCTTTTAGTTTGCGTTGCTACATAAAGCCGACAAGGTCCTTCGCTACCGCTCAGGATGACAGAAATTTATCATTCCAGCTTTATTATTCATTATTCATTAAACATTAATCATTAAAAACGCCAGGCATTCCTGCATAAAAAGTCACATCCGCGCAAATCCCGAAGTCTGAAAATCTTTAAGCCAACTAACCCGGAAAGCGCTATTTTTGCACTTTCGTTTGCGCATGGATTTTTGGGGTTATTTGCTGGTTTTTGTGTTGGCCTTTCTGGTAGATCTTATTCCGTTTGCCGGTCCGCCCGCCTGGACGGTAATGGTATTCTGCCTGGTAGTTTTTAAGCTGAAAGTCTGGCCGGTTCTAATTTTGGGCGTAATTGCTTCCACGCTGGGCCGCTACTTTATGAGCCGGTTTATTTTCCAGGTTTCCGGGAAGTTCCTCACCGAAGAAAAAGCGCAGGACCTGGCTTTTATTGGCCGGAAACTGGAAACCCATGGCTGGCAATCGCGCCTGTTTATCTTTCTTTACACGCTTACACCGCTTTCTACCACCGCTTTATTTACCGCCATTGGCATGGCCCGCATCAGTGCCGCCAAAGCGCTTCCAGCCTTTTTCATCGGCAAACTCATCAGCGATTGGCTCGTTTTAAAAGCCAGCGAATACGTAAGCAAAGACCCGAAAGCAGCATTGCAACACCTGTTCAGTCCGCAATTCATTATTTATACTATTCTGGGAATTTTATTGGTAGCGTTCCTGCTTTTTGCCGATTGGCGTACGCTGCTGGAAAAGAAAAAACTGCGCTTCAAATTCAACATCCTGAAATAGATATTGCAAAGCTTTTTCAGTTACGAATCGCGCCATAAAACCTAAACCAAAGCAAATTCCGTAAGCAGCCAACATGAAACGTTTGCTGCTTTTCGTGTTTATAAACGCTATGCTTTTGCCCCTTAAAAGTCAGGCTTGGGGCTTTTACGCGCATCGAAGAATCGACCGCCTGGCCGTTTTCACGCTTCCGCCGGAAATGATCGGTTTCTACAAAAAGCACATCGTGTATATCACCGAAACCGCCACCAAACCCGATAGCCGCCGCACCCTCGTACCCGGCGAAGCCCCGAAGCATTACATCGACATAGATGTGTACGGCGACAGCGCGGTTTACAAATTGCCTCGTTTCTGGAAAGATGCCGTAGCAAAATATACCGAAGACACATTGATGGCTTACGGTATTGTTCCCTGGCACATCAACTTCATGAAATACCAGCTCACAGAAGCTTTTAAAGCCCGTGATACCGATAAGATTTTGCGCCTTTCCAGCGAAATGGGCCACTACATTGCCGATGCCTGCGTACCGCTGCACACCACCCAAAACTACAACGGCCAACTCACCAACCAACGCGGCATTCACGGCCTTTGGGAAAGTCGCCTGCCGGAATTATTAGCCAGCAACTACGATTTCTTCGTAGGTCGCGCCGCCTATATTGAAAACCCGCAATACCGCGCCTGGGATGCTGTTACGCGTTCGCATTTAGCTTTAGATTCGGTATTAAGTTTCGAGAAAAAAGTAACTGAAGACTTCGACGAAGACCGGAAATACAGTTTCGAAGATCGCAACGGTGTAAATACAAGAGTTTACTCCAGAGATTTCTGCGAAGATTACCACCGCAAATTAAACGGACAAGTTGAACGGCAAATGCGCTATGCCATTGCACTTACCGGCAGCTTCTGGTATACCTGCTGGGTAGATGCCGGCCAACCTGACCTCAATAAAATGGCTGGAATTTCCGAAAAAGAATTACAAAATCTGAAAGAAGAACCCAAACCGCAACAAATCGTTTTACCTGTACGGCCGGAAGCTTCTATTCCCAGAGCCACGCCTGTACCTGCCCACGCCGAAAGTTTATTTCTAAGTTGCGCGTTTCATTAAAGCCAGCTTTTTTCAGCAATTAAATCTTTTAGCTAAGTTTGGCTGAAAGAAATCAATAAAATTCCAATGCTGAAATATTTCAAAAAATACATATTGTCGTTTTTCTTCGCCTATGGTTTTCTTTGCCTGGCAGATAAAGCTTACATCTTTTTTAATAAAGCCCGGATCTATAACGAACAATTGCTTTTGACTACTGCTGCCGGTTTAGCCCTTATCAACCTTTATTTCAGCTGGAAAGACGAAGCTAAAAAAGTAGCCAGGAATAAATAAACCGGCACTTTTCAAACAAAAAACCATAGCGTTTTACCGAAGATGAATCGGTAAAACGCTATGGTTTTAAGGAGAAAAAGCACGAAGGAAGAACTAGTTTTGCAGTGCTTATTTCAAATTTCAAACCTGTTTTCAGGAGTAAAGTAAGCACTGCAAAGCCGTAGCCTGATTATTTTTCAATGATCAGTTTCTCCATTTTCAGACTTCCGTTCCGGTTCATTTCCAGCAGATACATGCCCGCCGGTAAGTTATTCAGATCAAGCTTGTAGCTTAATTTGTTCTCCGACTTTTTCACCGTTTCCCGGCGGATCTGCTTCCCGGTAATATCACGAACCAGTAAATTCACATCGCCGGTTTTAGCATCGGTAATTTCCAGGTTAAACATGCCGCTGCCCGGGTTCGGGTAAACTTTTATGCTTGCAGCTGCCCATTCAGAAGCAATTCCGGTTAAGGTTACCTGCAATTCCTGTGAAATATCGCTGCAAATGCTATCCGTAACTTCCACTTGATACAAGCCGCCAGCAATTGGCTGATACGTTTGGGTAGTAGCCCCCGGCAGCGCAGCTCCGTTCAGATACCACTGGTAAGCTGTTCCGGCGGAGGCAGTCAGCGTATTTCCGGTTTGGGTAATGGTGGCCACCGGTTTTGGCAATGCAGTGAGTACCGTTGGCGCAGAAATCTGTTGGCATGAACCGTTTACGCTTACTTCTACCCGGTAATTACCGGCTTGTTTAGCCATAAAAGTAGCAACTGTGGCGCCCGCAATATCAATTCCGTTATGCGACCACTGGTAATTCCAGCCTGCGCCGCTTCCGGCCGTTAATTCCAGCGAATCGCCTGCGCAGAATGTAGTTGGATTGGCGTGCGAAATGGTTGCAACCGGCAGCGCGTACACGTTAACGTTTATGGCTTGCGAAGTATCGGTACAGCCGGAAGCATTGGTTACGCTTAACTGATATTTACCGGTCTGGCTGGCAATGAAAGTAGGTTGGTTTGCTCCGCTGATATCTGCTCCGTTAAAGCGCCATTGGTACGTGCCCGAAGTGGTGGTAAACAACGCTACACTCTGACCCTGGCATACATTGGTCGCACCCAAAGCATTGATCACCGGCACCGGACGGCCATTCACCTGAACCTGCGCAACTGCTGAAATTTTATCGCAACCGCCGGCATTTATTTCCCGCACGGTATAATTTCCGGTTAACGTAACTATCAGGCTGGTATCAGTTTTTCCGGTCAAATCCATACCGTTTCGCTGCCATTGGTAGGTGTTGCCAAAATTGCGCGGCACTTTTAACGTTACCGAGTCTCCGGCGCAGAAAGTGTAACCACCCGTGCTGGAAATAAGCGGATTTGGCAACGGCACTTCAGCTACCTGAATAGCCGCCGAAGTGGTCAGACAGCCGTTTGCATTCGTTATTTCAACCGCATAATTCCCAATGGCATCCACCTGAAGGCTATCAGCAGTTTTTCCGTATATAACCATACCGTTTTTCAGCCAGCGATAAGTATAACCAATTCCCTGCGGCGCATTTAAAACCACCTGACTGCCGGTACAGAAAGTTGTATCATTGCCCAGGTTTGCAATTGGCAGGTTATGCACATTTACCGCTACCGTATCCGTTTTCTCACAACCCATCAAACTGGTTTTCTTCACGGTATAAACGCCCGCCGTACGCATAGTCAACGCAGAATCAGTGCTCAGTAAAGTTCCGCTTAAATCCCGCCATTCGTAGGTAAAACCGGTTTGGTCATAGGCATTCAGAACAATAGAATCGCCGGCGCAAATGTTTTTATCGGCACCAAGGTTTACAATTGGCAGCGGGTTAAATTTTACTACTACCGTATCCTGCGAGCTGCAACCGGTAATTGGGTTGAACACGCGCGCAATTACCGTATCAGAATTCGTAACGCTTATGGTTTGCGAGGTAGCGCCGGTAGACCAGAGGTAATTCAGGCCCGGTCCGGCATCCAGCACCACCGGTTCGCCGCAACTGGTCCGGTCAGGCCCCAGGTTTACAGCCGGATTCTGACCTACGCGTATCATCACCTGGTCGGAAGCATCGCAACCGGTATTCGGATCCCAGACGGTAACGCTGTAAGTGCCGGTAGTGCTCACGGTTATGGAATTGGTAGTCGCCCCGGTATTCCACAAATAGATCATGTTCGGTTTGCCGGCCACCAGTATTTTACTTCCACCCATTTCCACGCAATCATCGCCACCTAAATTTACAACCGGTCTTTGCATGATCTGCACCACGGCACTGCGGCTGTTATCATTCGGCTTCATATCACCCGTTAAAACGGCCGTAGCTTTCAAATCGAAACTTCCCCCAGCCATGGTGCTGAAACCGTTAAAATTAATGGTATCGGTAGTAAAGGCCGGAATGCTGATCAACTGCGTTAAGGTAGTATCCTGGTTCACATCCACGTTCAGCAGCATATTGGTGAAAGGCATTGGCCCGTTATTGCGAACCACAACTTTAACAGGTTGCAGCGGATCGGTACAGCTATTGAATTCCGGCTCCATAATGGCAAGTACTTGCGCATCCAGGCCCGTCATTTCCACAATTTCTACGTTATCCAGCTCTACCCAGAAGGTGCGGTTATCGCGGAAAGCTACAAAACGCACGCTAACAGCCTGGCCTGCATAAGGAAGAAGCGAAACCCAGGCTGGTGCCGGCCATGGATCACCATAAGCAGCTTTGCCGGTATTCAGACTCTGGACGGTAGTAAATGTAGTGCCGCAATCAGTAGAAACCTGTACTTCCAAACGGCTGGTAGAACTTCCCGGATTGAAGGTAAAGTAACCAACGCCCGGCATGTATTCAGTTAGCCTGTAGTCGAATTTCAGGAAGGTAGTGTTTTGCGGCAGCTGAATAACCGGCGATTGCAAGGTCGCGGTATCAGCTCCGGTGCCGTAAAAATTAACGAAGCCTCCGGAAGTGCTGCCCGAAATTTTAAATACGGAGTGTTTCCAGGTTTTCAGGGAATCGATGAGCGGTACACTAAACGTTTCTTTGTAAGGCAGCGCCAGTGGTGTATTCCGTTGTCTGCTAAACCTCGCCGTATCGGAAACCACGTTATTGCCCTGTTTCAGGAAGGTTTTAAAGTTGTACGTTCCCTGCAGGTTCATGGCAAAGTTAGTAGCAACGGTAAACTTCTTTTCCGCAAAAGCGGCAATATTTCCGGCTGTTAACGGCAAAGTATAGTTCTGCGGATTCGGGCCTGAAACTATAGCATTTAGCGTGAGTGGATTCTGACTCAGATCGTAAGCAGTTGCTCCGTTATTCTTAACTATCAAGATTATTTTTTCTGCGGTAGAGCATCCTGTCTGCGGCTCATAAAGGGCCGTTATAGCCAGCGGACTTGGCAGTTCTCTCACTTCCAGGTTATCGATATTCACATAATGATCCCGCTGCAGCATTTTCACCAGTAAGCGCACTCGAATGTTTTTCCCGGCAAAAGCGCCCAGACTGAACTGCATTTTCCGGAATGGCAGCGAAGGCAGAACCGAAGTGTTATCGAAGGCATACAAGGTTGTAAAACTGTAGCCACAATCATCTGAAACCTGCACGTAAACGCTGTCTTTAAAAGGTCCGTTCAATAGTTGAAACCCTGCGCTGCCGCCGCTTATGCCGCTGTAGTGCCGGAAATCGAAAAGCAAGGCCGTATTCGCGGTTATGTTCCCGAGCTTAGGCGTAATGAGGTAATTCTCTACATTCCAGGTATCGTACCGGTTTTTAAAGGAAGCGTACTTGTTGGTGGCCAGCGGCGAATATTGGTTTGAAACTGTAAAACCGGCAGAATTGGTATAGCCCGTAGCGTTAAAATTGTTGAAGTTCTCCAGGTAAGGAGTCGCCAGCGCATTTGCAATAGTTATACTTTGCGTTTTCTGATTGTTAGAAGCTATGGCATCGCCCGGCATCTGCAGATTTACTGCAAAATTGTACGTGCCTGGCGCCGAAAGATCCAGTGGTTCCGCAAACCGGAAAACCTGGGTGGCCTGAGCCTGTAAAATGCCACTGTTAATTACCAGAGTATCTTTTTTATTTAAGCCGCCGGATACATTCAGAATTAAAGTAAGCGGGTTCACCGAAAAATCAATGTTGGTCGTATTCATGTTTTTGATCTCGGCCGTGGCTTTACTGCTTTGGTTGCAATACGTATCCGGGGAATAACGAACCGCCAGTACGCTAAGATCCAGGGTCGTATTCACTTTTTGCCGGATGGTCAGATTGTCTAAAATAGCATTATCGCCGACGCAAGTAGCTATGCTGCTGCTATAAGCCCGGTTGGCGGTGGAAGACTGGAAGGTAAGGGTGAAAACGGTTCCGCCATAAGCCGACAAGTCTAAGGTATGTGAAGCAGAAGGATCGCTGGAAGCAGTAACCGGGTTAAAATTGCGGCTAACCTGCACACCGTTCACCAATACCCGGAACCAGCTATCCTCCGGCAGGTTGCAGTACGTTTGTTTCAAACTGAAAATCAATTCCGGCCGGCTAAGATTTGTTGCATCCACGCACATAGAAGCCGAAACGATGTACGATTTATTCAGTTCCCAGGCATCGTAAGGGGTAGCAGTTCCGTTCGGCCCGGTCTTTTTCCAGGCTATACGCGGTTCAAAACCAGCCCATTGCCGCTGGCCATCGTTTGTAAAATTCACGGAACCGCCGGAAATATAAACATCAGCAAACGGCGGCTGGCCTTTCAGTACGTGCCCATGATGAACTGAGAAAACCAATTCCGGATCTATTATTCCGTTAAAATTATTGGAATAAGGGGCCGTAAAAGACGCTTTTCTTTCTACGTAATTAGGCAGAGTTTCCTGATTGTTTACCACGTTCTGGTCCTGCGGGTGATTTACTGCGCCTGTAAAGTAGTGTTTAAAATTACCAAACAGGTTAGCCGGCGTCTGGAAGTAATAATGCAACGTATCCTGAGGTTGCAGAATGCGCTGAATGGTTTCGGAAACCGGCAATTGATTCGTTAAAGTATAGGAAACCGGAATGGCATTTACTGGCACGGTGCCTACATTTTTAACCACGATCTTTACCCGGTTGTTTCCGGCGCAGCCGCTTGACGGCACTACTAATTCCTGCATGGTAAGATCTACCGGCCCGGTATTTTTAACTTCCAGTTTACTGATCGTGAAATGCGGGTAGTAAGTTGCCAGCGTATCTATGTGCAGAACAAACCGGAACTTCACATTCTGGTGCCCTGCTACCGGAGTGAGGTCTATGTAAGCTTTGTAGACATTTCCAATGGGGCGGTAATTAGAGCTGTCCAGCGTCCATAAAGAAACAGCAGACTGTCCGCAGTTGATCAACGCCTGCACCTCCAGTTTATGCTTAGAACCGGCAAAAGGATGCGACGGCGAAGGCATTCCGCTGAATTGCTGCGCTGGGGCGCTAAACAAGTTATTGCTGAGGTAATCATGTAAGTCGAAGATCAACCGGGTATTGGGAGTTATACCCTGAACCGGGGGAGAAAGGATCGTTTGCCGGTTTTTACGTTTTTTGTAAGCCTGATTTTGATCGAAATACCGGGTGTCTGGCCTGAGGCTGGACGTATACATATCTATATGACTTTCGCCCGGCTCTATCTGCCAATCATCCTGCGCGTAAACACCGAAATCCTCGAAATAAGGCAGGGTTTTACCTTGGTCAGCTTTTATAAAAGCCCTGATTGTATCGCGGGCATGAGCAACATTGCCGGCCAGGGTGGTGTAAGCCTTAAAATCGTGCATGCCACCGAGGTTAAAATTATGGCTGGCAGTAACCGTTACGGTGATCACGGAATCTACGGGCAGGATGCCGGAGCTAACGGTAGCAGCGTAAGTTGAAAACGATATATTGGTTTCTTTAAGCGTAACGGTAGCCGGAGTAGTCGCAAAATTGATAGGCAAGGTACCGCGGTTATGCAGTTTTACCGCCAGCGCTGAAGCTCCATTGAAACCGGAGCACAGCGCTGCAGGAAGTACGATCTTTTGGATGCTGGCATCCAGACCGCCGGGCTTTATTTCAAAATTATCAAGCTGCACGGTCAGATTGCTGTTGTTCAGGCTGCCGGCTACTATTTTTACCAGAATATTTTTCCCGGCATAAGCAGAAAGGTCAAAATAGAGTTTCCGGAAACCGGAAGTGGCTACATGGTTTGCCGCATTCATACTGCCCACAGAAGTAAAAGTAACGCCGCAGTCTTCCGAAACCAGGACATTTATGTAAGCCTGGGCCTGGGTAACGTTGGCCATGGTGCTGTCTGGGTTGCGGAAAGCATAATCGAAGAACAGGTGATCGTTTGGTTTGATCTGCCCGATAGGAACGGAAGTGAGGGAAGCTGTATTTTTGTCGCGGTGAAGCTGCCCCACAAGAATGGCCTGGTAATCCTGATAAGTGCGGTTATTCGCATGAATTGCTGTTAACCGGATGTATTTATATGTAAAATCAGTTTGCCAGGGCGTATTATTAGCCGCAATAACTTCCGATTTAATATAATAAGGGGTGCCCGGAATATTTTTTACCTCGGAAGTAGTGCGAATAGTATCGGTGGCTGGTTTATTATCGATGCCGACTATGAGAAGTTTTCCGTAGGCTTCGTACTGGTACGTGCCATGCGCGTGCATGTTGAAACCGGAAGGATCAATTACAAAAACAGAATCGCCGTTTATCGGGATAACGCCTTTATTCAGTAGTTTGGTAAAGGTTTGCTTGTTGCCGGTCGGATCTGTGGTTCTAACAGTTACCTGCACTTTATTTACCGCCAGGTTCAGCACTTCCAGGCCCGCATTACTCAGCTTCACGCTAATTCCCTGGTTGCCTCCACATTTCACATTGGTGTTGTTAGGACCTGCTCCGGTTAAAGCAATATCTACCGGGCGTACTTCCCTTATCCCGAAATTGTCGATAAAGAAACTTACCGCAGTAGCACCTACGCCGCCTATGCTTCTTACCATAAACCGTACTTTTACATCATGCCCCTGGTATTGGCCCAAAGACAGGAAAACAGATTTATAAAATTCAGGGGAAGCGCCATCATTGGTAAAGAATTGCGTATTGGAGCTATCCAGTTGCATGATGGTATGATAGGCGGTGTCGCAATCGAGCTGCACCTGAACGTAAATCTTATTTGAGCCAATACTGGTGGTGGTTCGGTTGCCATTATCCAGCCGGTAATCGAACACTACGTAGGTGTTTGGAGTAATGCCGTTAATTTTTGGAGAATGGGTATACCAATAGTTTATGCCTGGCGCTAAGCCGCCCCCAACTCTTGCCGCTTTGCTGTTGCCATAGTAGGGAGTACCGGTATAAGAGCCATTATTCGGGGCCCAGCCGATAGCTCCCAGTGGATCTGAGAAAGCATTGGCATTGTTGAAATCCTGAAAATAAGGAGCTGGCAAAGGCGCTGGCGGGGTACCGGTAACGTTTATAGTTTGTGCCAATGTATTATTCGTTAAGCGCACATCGCCGGCCATGGTAGCGGAAATGTTAAAATTATATGCTCCTGTTACATCCATTTTCAAACCGGCCGAAGGAAGCGTGGCTATAATAAAAGCGTTGCCTTTCAGGATGCCAGTATTTAAAGTGGTGGTGTAATTCCCGGTTTTTGCACCGCTCAAAGCAACCTGCACATTAATCGGCGTTTTAGTCAGATCTACATCTTCTATGCTGCGATTCTGGATCTTTACCGAAATGGTATTCACCGGATTACAAGCCTGCAAAGGGTTGCTTAAACTGGCTACAGCAATATCAGGCTGGCCTTTTATGGTAAAATCATCTATGGCAAAACCGTCGTGTTGTGCAGAACCGTTCGATCTGAAGAGGATGCGGAAGCGCACATTGTTCAAGCCTGCCAAACCCGGAATACTGACTCTTACCGTATCCCAGCCGTTGCTGCCGCTGGTACCATTTCCGCTCCAGCCGGTGGTCTGGTTTGCAGGGCGACTGTTCAGGTTGCTACTGTTATACCAATCCGGACCAATATTACCTACCAGTTGCCAGGTGCCGCCAGCTACCGAACTTTGCAGAATGGCGCCATCCATATCGGTTTCGGTATCCCACCAGACTCTCATTTCCAGCTGCGGATCGTAGAGATACGTGAAATCAAAAGCCGGACTTTGCAGCCAGGAATTTTCGTTGGCGTTATATTGCCCGGTTAAACCGCCGTTCGTCCAGGCTTTCGTACCGGTGGCTGCGCCATTTATCACCATTTTAGCCGGCGTGCCCCAAGCCCAACTGGAATTCGTGCCGCCGGTGGTCCAGCCGATAATATTTTGTTCGAAGCTTTGGAAATAAGGCAACTTAGGCGGTAAAACCGTAATGGTAACGGCCTGGCTGGAAGTGGTGCTGTCGCTGCAGGTACCTATTACTACAAAAGTGGTAGTGGCTGCGGGCGAAGCCGTTACGGTAGCATTTTTACTGCTGCTCAGTTCCTGCGATGGCGCCCATACGTAGCGCGCTGCACCGCTGGCCGTTAACGAAACAGATTCGCCCAAGTGAATGGTAGTGGCGGAAGCCGTAATGTTTACCTGGCAATTCTGGGAAAAGGCTTTGCCAGAAAACAGTAACCAGACAACCGTTGCAAAAAGCAAAAGCAGCTTATTCTTCATAATATAGCGGTTTTTATTTCTTCTTCGTTCAGATGCAACTCCGGAAACGGGCCAGAATATTCAGGACAGCAGGCCGGCAAAAACTAAATAAGCAATGTTATTCCTGGCGATAGACAACATTTATTTTCTGACGGTTGCCTGACGTTCAAAAAAATAACAGATTATTTTTCCGAAATTTAAAAGAAGGATATACTGGAAATAAAAAGCCGCTCTGCAGAAGAAAAATATTCCTGAATATGCCGGCACAGGAAGTTAGAAACAGAGTGCACAACTAAAAAAATGCTATGGTTTTGGCACCAAAAAGTCAGCGGAAAATGCTATGGTTCAGGCACAAAAAAGTCAAAGAAAACGCTATGGTTTTAGTGTTAAAAAGTCAATATCGCTTTCCGGCAACAAAACTATTCAACAAAATTTATGATGGCGCAAAAAACGGTATCCTTTTAAGTCCCAAAAGTCACAGAAACATACTGCTTTCATTGCCGTCTGCTTTAGCTGACGGTTCCCGTTATTTTAGGGGATATTACTCCCCGTGCAGCAACCGCTCAATATCCTTGATCAACCCGTAAATTACAAGCACATCACCCGCTTCAATAACCGTTTCCGCGGAAACCACCCCGATAACGGTTTTGCTGGGTGAAGTGTTGCTCCAGAATTTGCGGCTTTCGTTCGGGCGTAAAATAGTCAGTACGTTCACGTTATATTCGTTCCGGATATTAGCGTCGCGAATGGTTTTTCCTACGTACCGCACCGGGGCCAGCGCTTCTACAATGTTGTAATCTTCCGAAAGCCCGAAGGAATCGATCACGCCTTTCAGCTCCAGTTTTTTGGCTAAACGCTCGGCGCTTTCCTGTTCCGGCCGCACGATCTGGTCTACGCCTAAAGCTTCTAAAACCTTCTGGTGAATGGGCGAAATGGCGCGCGCAATAATGCGTTTTACGCCCAGTTGCTTAAACAAAGCCGTAGTCATTACCGAAGCGCCGAAATGTTCGCCGATGCCAATCACCACAATATCGGTATCCTGAAGGGGCAGGGTTTTTAGTGCGGGAAGTTCGGTGGCATCGAGGCAGATGGTGTGGGTTATTTCGTTTTTAAAAGCATCTACTTTTTCCATGCTGCTGTCTACGCCAATTACTTCGTGGCCCATGGCAGTAAGCTGCATGCCCAGCGTAGAACCGAAATTGCCTAACCCAACTATAATGTACTGCATCTTGTTTTTTGTTTAGCTGATAATAATGTTTTCGGACGGATACTGATAGCGTTTGGTTTTGTGGCTGGTAATAAAACCAATAATAAAGGTAATGATCCCTACCCGCCCCAGGAACATGGTGATCATGATAACGGCCTTGCTGAAAGTACTTAAGGAAGCAGTAAGGTTCAGGCTTAAACCCACCGTACCAAAGGCCGAAATAACTTCGAAAGCTACTGCCAGCGGTTCGTGGCCCGGGTCTAAAAGCATGATCAGAAAAATGTTCAGGCCAATGATCATGATCGACAGGAAAACGACGCCAAAAGCTCTTTTCAAAGATTCGTTCGGAACCTCCCGGTTCAGAATTTCCAGGTTTTCGCGGCCTTTACCAATGCTGATGATGTTGAGGAAAGCTACCGCAAATGTGGTAACTTTTATACCGCCGCCCGTAGATGCCGGCGCCGCCCCGATCCACATCAGAAATAAGTAAACTAAAACCGTAGTGGGCGCCAGCGTGGCCATATTTACGGTATTGAAACCGGCCGTGCGCGGCGTAACCGAACCGAAAAATGCCGTTACTACTTTGCCAAAACCAGTGTGCTCCTGCAACGAATAATTATACTCGGTAATGGCAAATAAAATGGTACCAATTACGAGTAAAAAAGCGGTAGTAACCAGCACGATCTTGGAATTCAGCATTAAAAGCCGCGGCGCATGTTTGTAGCGGTGCTTCCGGAAAAACCGGAAATAAACGTTCTTCAGCCGGTCTTCTGCATATTTATACAGGTTAAAGAATACCGGAAAACCCAGCCCGCCAAAAATAATCAGGCCGGCAATTATAAGCTGAAAATAATAATTGAAGCGCAGGTTCACATCATAAAGCCCATCGGTAAACAAACTGAAACCGGCATTACAAAAAGCGGAAATAGCATGAAAAACTGCAAAACCCCATTGCTGCGCAGTATCGCCGTTAAAGGTTTCGGGGTTCAGGCTGTTGAACAGGAAAATGGCGCCCGCGGCTTCAATAGAAAGCGTAATAAGCACAATTTTAATAATGGTCCGGAAGGTTTCGCCGATCTTGTCTTCGTTTACCAGGTTTTGCATAAAAAGCTGGTTCTGAAAGGAAGACGTTTTCTGGAAGAGCAACGCAAAAAAACTGGTAAAGGTCATAATACCCAAACCGCCCAGCTGAATAAGCAGAATAATGATCTTTTTGCCGAAGGGCGTAAAATGGGTAGCCGTATCTACCACAGTAAGGCCGGTTACGCACACAGCACTGGTAGCGGTAAAAAGCGCATCTACCGGACCAATTCCCTGGTAAGAAGCTTTCGGCAGTAATAACAAACCGGCCCCGGCAAAGATCAGGATCAGGAACGAGTAAATAAATAAAAGCGCCGGGCTGTAACGCGAATGGTAAATTTTGAACGTGCGCCGCGAAACTTCCAGCACAAAAACGTACACAAAAACCATGTACGTAAACACCGCCCCGTTAAAAAAACTGATCCAGGGAATAGCGGCCAGCTGTTCGTGACGCATAAAAAACCGCATGCTGAGCGCTATTACAAAGAAAAGCAACACCAGCGTTTCAGTCAGGCGACTTTTGCTTTCTTTGGCTTTCCAGATCACAATGGCCAGAAAACGGTTGAGCAACGCCACAAAAAAAATGATCAGCAAATACGAGTTCAGGTGATGAATGGTGGCTTCGGTTTCGGCGTCGTATTTAAATCCCAGATCGTAGATCATGAGCAGAAACGAAAGCAAACTCAGAAAAAAGAACGCATAACCGGCAATGTTCAGCAGCTTTTTCCGCAGGCGTTTCAGGGCTTCGTATTTCTGGCGAAAATTCTGACTAAGCTGCATAAACGAAAAACGGTATGAATTCTGATTAAAAAACTAAGATACGGAAAGCTTTTTAAAGCGCCCGCGAACAAAACCTGCTTATGGCTGAAACAGCCATTTTGCTTGCAGCCCGCCGTAAAAATTCCTTCCCGGCGCCGCGTTAAAATACCGGTTCCCAAAACCGTTCAGATCGTGCCCCAAACTGTATTTTTTATCAGTCGCATTTTCTACACCGGCATAAATTTCGGTTTCCAGTTTCTGAAAAAACGTTCTCCGGAAACCGGTTCTGGCGCTCGCTACAAAATAGCTTTCGGAATAAACCATATTGGCATCGTTCAGCGGAACTTCATCGGTAAAAACGGTAGTAATATTGAGGTAAAAACCCGCGCGCGTCTCCAGATCGAGGCCCGAAACGAGGGTTTGTCGCGGTGTACCCGTAAGTTTGTTGCCTGAGAAGTCCTGATCGTTTTGCCGGTAATTCTGAAAGCGGAAATGATTGTACGCGTAATTGCTCCAGATCTTCAGCCCGGAAACATAGCGTTTTTCATCGTTCAGAAATTCGTAGCTTAAACTGGTTTCCAAACCTTGCTGCTTCGTTGCGCCTGCATTCTGAAAAACCACGGTGCCGTTTTCGGTACTGCGGCTCACAATGGTTTCCTGCAGCTTAAACCAGAAACCCGCCACATCAAAAAACAGCTTGTCTTTTAATGCATTTCCCCGGAAACCGAGTTCGTAATTCGTGCCGCGCTCGGGTTGCAAAGCCGTATTAAAACTGCCATCTGAAGGACGAATTTCCGCTTCCGTCGGCGCCGAAAATCCCTGGCTGATGCTGCCATGCACCGCTATTTTCTCCGAAAGCAATTTATTCAAAGCCAGCCGCGGCGAAAACTGCGGTTCAAAGCTCCGCTCATGCTTGCCTACATTCGTTTGCGTGACATCCGAAAGCCGGTTCAGTTCATATTGCAAACCCGAAAAACTGCCGCCCAACGTAGCAGTAATATTTCCCGGCAGATCGGCTTCGGCCTTCGCAAAAACAAAACCCTGCTGCGCCGTAACCTCATCGTCGAAATTCAGATTGCCAGCCGCACCTTTTATATTCTGGTAATGCCGCGAACTCACAAAACTGCGCTGCGCTTCAGCGCCTAAACTAAAACGCACATGCACTTCCCCGAAATTGGTTTGATACGTAGTACGCGTGCGGCCGCCAAAAGCCTGGTTCGTGTTGCGTTCGTAATCGGTAGTAAACGGGTGGTCCAGAAAACTGAAAACGCCGAAAATTGAAGTAGCATTGCTCCAGTTTTCGTTGAACGTATAGTTGTGGTTCAACCCGATATTCAGCCCGTTCAGATTCAGCGACGCATTTTGATCTTTGTTCACTTGCCTTGCCTGCCGCGGATTTTCATCGAACTGCTCTTTGGTTAAAGCACCGGGCAATTCGTAATACAATTTGGAATAATACGCGTGAAAATTGAAGGTCTGTTTTTCGGTTGGCTTTAAGTTTCCGGAAAGCAAAACCACATCGCGGTTCATTGCACTTTGCTCGCGGTATCCATCCAGTTTCTGCTTATCGTAGCGCACCAGAATGCTAGATCTTTTATTAGAAGCCACCGTCTGAAACGCATATTTCTGCAAGCCGAAAGAACCGATAGTAACCTGTGCCGCATCGCTGCTTTCATTCGGTTCAGGCTTAACCGTTTCGAACAAGATCGTACCGCCGGTTCCCGCCCCATAAACGCTGCCCGCCGGACCTTTCAGCACTTCAATCCGGCCAATAGTAGCCGCCTCCAGTAAATTCAAAGGCAAAGTTCCGTTCGCTTCCACCAGCGGAATTTCGTTTAAATAAACCTTCACGTTCCGCACGCCAAACGGCGCCCGCAAACTACTGCCTCTAATAGAAATGCGGTAACTCGCCGTCGCCCGTTCTTCCATGCGCACGCCCGGCAACGTATTCATGGCCGGCACCAACGAATTCTGATTAAAACGTTCCAATTCCTTCGGAGTAAGCAAACCAATGCTGCCAGCCGTTTTCAAAAGAGGCTTATCCGTTTCATACCCCCGCACCACCACTTCCTGCAAAGCCTTAACCACCGGCTGCAACCAAACTTCCAGAAATGAACCCGCAATCGGCAATCGCTGCGATTGGTAACCCACCAGACTCACCAATACGCTATCCTTTTCATCCTCAAAAGTCAAAGTAAAATCCCCCTCAGCATCACTTACCGTTCCGGCAGTATTACCAAGCAAGCTGATTGCCACCCCAACTAAAGGGCGCTGCGTTTGCGAATCCAAAATTCTGCCTTGCAACCGGCCTTGTGCCGAAGCCAGAAACGGTAGGAAAAACAGCAGAAAAAGCAAAAAGAATTTCATGCAGAAAAGTTTGCCCTGCATACGCGCATCGAAGGGAAAGGGGTTTTATCCGGATGATTTTTAAAAAGAAATTGCTTCGGTCTTTTTGTCCCCCTTTGGAGGGGGTAGGGGGAGGACTTCACATTAGCAGATTCTCTCCCCTTGAGGGGAGCGGGAGTAATCACGGTTAGAAAACACCCTCTATGAGCTCCGCTCGCAAGCTCAATCTCTCGTTTGGCTTGTCCTCAAGGGGAGAATCTTCGCAATACGAAACTTCAATAATTCGCCTGTCCTCTCCCTACCCCCTCCAAAGGGGGACTTTCCTACTTCTACTTATTGTGCAGCCGATAAAACACCACGGCTTCAGGCGTAATTTTCAGCACTTTTTTATTGCTAGCATCAACCAGATTCACTTTTTCAGCCTTCTGCAATTGTCGGAAAGCCGCCACATAATTCGCCAGAATATAGTTCGTACCAAAGCTGTGCGTTTCGTATATCTCCCGAATGGTCTGGTAGTGAAAATCAGCTTTCTTTCCGGCCAGTTCCTGCGTTAAATTTTCCAGGCTGAATTTGTTCAGGAAATTGGAAAAACCGGGAATGGCTGCGGGCTGGTAATTTAAGTTCACGCCAAACAAAGGCACGCCATCTTCCTGAAATTCTGAAAACGTTTGCAGCCATTCTTTTGCCCGGAAATAATGTGCTATGCTTTTGCCGGCTAAAAATAAATAAACGGCGTTTCCGGCTTTTCCAGGCGGATTTATTTTAAAACTCAGCGGGTAAAATTCTTGTTCCTGAAAAGCATTTTCGAGTTGCTCCAGCAGGAGTTGTTCTTTCCGTTTCGGGCTTTGCTGCAGCTGGAACTTTGCTTTTATTTCCGGAAGTGCTTCGCCGAAAAGTTGGGCTAAAAAAACGGTAGGGTTTTCGGCCAGAAAAGTCTTCTCCAGTTTTTTGTAATCGAAAAGCACGAACAGATCATCATTTTTTTCAGTCAGCGTTTGCGCTAAAATTTCCTGCGCCTGCGCGTAACTGAACGGATCAGCGACAACCAAACCCGGCACTTTTTGGAGCAATCCTAATAGCGTTTTTGCCGTTTCAGGTTCGTTTAGGAGATTTATATTTTCCGGCAGCTGCGGTGTTATTTCGCCTTCTTCCGAAACATTTTGCAGGTTTTGCTTCAGCTTTTCGAGGTTGGTTTTAGAAGCATCGCTCAGGAATAATTGCAGAGTTTTTGCCTCGTTTTCCCTAGCGTTTTCAGCTTCCTGAAAAGTTTCCAGTATTTGCAATGCCGCCACTTTTTCGCCATCCGCTTCGTAGCCGCTGCCTGCATTCAGATCAACTAAAACCAATTCTTCTGTAGCCACCATTTCCGCCCAAACCTGAAAATACGCCGGCAACAGCTCCGCTTTTATTTCGGAAATACTGCGTTTGGTCTGGAAGAAGTTGGATGAAGGGAAAAGCATAATCTAGGTACTGCAAAATTACGCTTAAAAGAATTAACTTTCCGCTCTTTGTTGTCTTCCGATGGATGACTGCAAAGTATTCATGAAACAAGCCTGTGCTAGCGGCACCACCGAAAAAAGAAAATAACTTTTTAAAGAAACTCATTCCTTTTTTGCCATTCTTTAAGGCAGCTGCTACTTTCATACTTAGACTACTTCCTTCAGCTAGTAAATAAACCAATAACTTTTATTAAAAAAAGGCAGCTCCCTCCAGAAGCTGCCTTTTACTTTTTCACCTCAAAACGCTATCGTTTTACCTGCCAAAACTCAATTCCCGGTCCGGCGTAATTCTTCCAGGTTCGTATTGCGGCGTTTCAGTTCAAATTTTTCGCCGCGGCTGAATCGGTAGCGCAGGTTTACCCGGAAACTTTGCATGCCGAAATACTGGTCGAATGCGTTGATGTTACCGTCGAAATTAGCTGCGCCGATTACTTTGCGGGTTTTGAAAATATCGGTTATGTTTACCGAAAGGTCCAGCTGGTTTTTCATAAAGCTGCGTTTCAGGCCGGCATCTACCCACCAGTTCTGCTCAATTTTATATAAGCCGTATGCCGACGGCCCCTGGTAACCGGCATTCACTTCCATCCGGATATTTTTCGGTAGCTGTATATTATGGTTCGACTGAGCAAAGAAGAAAACCTGCTCGTTCTGCCGGTTCTTATCGGCCAGGTACATGGTGTAGTTCTGGTATTCCAGGCTCAGATTGTTGCTTACCTCCCATTTCGGCGAAATTTTTACCGGCAAAACCAGGTTAGCGTTCACGTTCTCGAAATTATCGACGTTGCGGGTCTGGAATTCCGTGGTTTTATTCTCATTGTTCTGCAACGGAATTTCAGCCATAAAACCGGCCGTATTCGCATAACCCAAAATCAGGGTATAAGCATCTTTATAGGTTTGGGTAAGCTGAAACGAATTGGTGTATTGCGGTTTCAGATCAGGGTTTCCTTTGGCCCAGCTATACGGGTCTAGGTAGAAAATAAACGGGTTCAGGTTGTGGTAACTCGGGCGGTCCAGGCGACGGCTGAAATTGTAATTCAGCTGGTAATTGCTGCTTACTTTATGCTGCACAAATACACTCGGAAACAAACCAAAATACTGGCGCGGATTGGTCTGGTTCATGGTTACGGAATGACCTTCGGCTACAGTTTGTTCAGCGCGCAAACCGCCTTGCACCTGTATCTTTTCCGACAGCGCCTTATTGAAGTTCGCGTATGCCGCGTAAATGTTTTCGGTGTAAATAAAGTGGCTGCTGCGCAAAGGATCGGCTACTTTTTGGTTATCGCGCACGAAGAAAAACTGCAGATCATTATCAGAAACCACGTGGCTGGCTTTGGCGCCTAATTCCAGTTTACCGTTCTTCAAAACCGGGCGCGCATAATCGGTTTTCACCGACCAGATCTGGTAACCGGAAGGATTATCGCTGCCCAACTGGTCTAAATAAGCGGGTGCGGAAAAATCGGCTGGCTGGTAAAAGTTCCGGAAATCGCCGTTGCCTTTAAAGATCAGATCGGCATAATCGAGGTCGGCCGAAAGCGTGCTTCCCAGGGTATCTAACTTTCCAGCATAATGCAGGTTGAATGTACCGTTGCCGAATTTCTTTTCGGTATGGTTACGCGCCTGAATGAACAGATCATTTTCCGGGGTGCCGGTGAGCAGGTAAGAATCGGTATTAAAGTCCGTTTCCTGGTCCTGGTACGTCAGGTTGGCCATCATGCCAATGCTGTGTTTTGCCGAAATTTCGTAATCGGTACTCAGGCGCAGGTTTGGTATAAAAGTGGCGCCGTTTTCACGGCCTTTCTGCGTTAAAGTAGTTATGTGGCCGCCTTCGTTAAAAGCGCGGTCCATGGTATTGGTGCGTACGCGGGTTCTTCTGGAAACATCGAGCATGGCCGTAGAACTCCACTTACCTTTCTTGTAATTCAAATTCCCACCGTTGGCATACCCGTGCATGGTATTGTTCTGGTAACCCGCGTAAACGCTACCATTAAAGCCCGATAAACTGTTCTTTTTCAGATTCAGGTTAATAATACCCGCAGAACCTTCCGCATCGTATTTCGCCGAAGGATTCGTAATAATTTCCAGGTCTTTGATATTATCCGCCGACATGCCTTCCAGGAACGTTTGCAGTTCTTTGCCGCTCAAATACGTTAGTTTTCCATCTATCATTACCCGCACGCCCGCCTTGCCATTCAGCTGAATATTACCATCCTGATCAAGCCAAACCCCCGGTGCTTTCGTCAGAATATCGTACGCGCTGCTGCCCGCCGCCATGGCCGTTCCTTCCACGCTCATCACCATTTTATCCGGGTGGTTCGTAATCGTTGGCCGCATGGTTTGCACGGTTACTTCTTTCAGGGTCTGGGCATCTTCCTTCAAAACCAGCACGCCAAAATCTTTACTGAAATCCGCGCTGGTTACCAGAAAACTTTCCGAAACAGTAGGCTGGAAGCCGATAAAAGTGCAGCGCAAAAAATACGTGCCCGGCGCCGGAGCTTTCAACTGAAAATTTCCTTTTTCATCGGTTGTGGTCCCGGTTTTGGCAGTTCCGGTTTCTTTCTGAACCAACGCCACGTTGGCAAACCCGATCGGAGCATTTTTGCTGTCTTTCAAAACGCCCTTCAGCATTCCGGTTTCCTGGGCAAAGGCTGGCAAGACCAAACTGAACACCAAAGCGAAAACCAACAGGTAACTATTTTTCATAAGGTAGAATTTTAGCAGGTGAATTGTTTCGCCAGCGGTTATTCTACTTTTGTGCCAAAAACTGATAGCGTTTTTATTTAATTGATTTATAGAGCTTTGTGAATTGACCAAAAATGCAATATGTCCGCTTCCGAACAGTACGGATTTACTATATGTTCGCGTCCGAACGGTATGGGCAGTTATTTGTGCGCTTTTAAAATGGATATTAGAAAAAAGTTTAAACCGGCAAGACATCTCTGGCTTACTTGTCTTTTATCTCAGTAACAAGCTGAAAAACTTTTCATTTGATGCCCTGTTCTATAATAAAGTTCTGTTTAATAGTAACTGGTGAACCATGATTAACAACCCAACCAGCAGGCTGGCTCTCTATCTGGGCTGCTTCCTGATATTTACATTCCCCAGCATGCATGTTTTCGGACAGGAATTGCCCGCGAAGAAAATGCCCACCAAAGAAGAGCTTGCCAAAAACAACAAGCTTTTTATCGAGTTGGCAAACAAACACCTGCATTGGGATGAACCCACCGAGCCGGCTCATGTAGTAGGTCCGCTTTACTTTGTAGGTACGCGCGGGCTCAGCTCCTGGCTTTTTGTAACTTCTGAAGGAAACATTCTACTGAATACCGGCACGCCAAGATCCGGCCCAATGATCGTTGAATCAATCAGAAAACTTGGTTTTAAGCCGGAAGACATTAAAATCATCATCAACGGCCACGGACATTCAGATCACGCCGGCGCTTTTGCATATATGAAAAAGCTTACGGGCGCCCAGATCGCCATTATGGAACCGGACGTGGCCATGATCGAAGATGGCGGAAAAAGTGACTTTCATTACGGCAAAGACTATAAAATTATGGGGCAGCCGCCGGTAAAGGTAGATCGCATTCTTCACGACGGCGACATAGTAAAATTAGGCGAGGTTTCGCTGACTGCCCACCTTACGCCCGGCCATACCAAAGGATCCACAACCTGGGTTACCACCTTAATGGAAGGCGGTAAGCAATACAAAGTCGTATTTCCGGATGGCGCCGGCTTTAACCCCGGTTACCAGATTGCAAATCCGGAAGAATATCCCGGCATCAATCAGGACTATCGGAAAACACTTACTTTTCTGGAAAGCTTAAAACCGGATATATGGGGCGGGCACCACACTGAATATTTCGACTTAGAAAATAAAAAGAAACGTGCAGCAACCGAAGAAATAAAAGCCTGGATCGATCCGGAAGGCTACCGCCGTTTCATTGCCGGCAAACGCAAAGCCTTTGAAGAAGAAACGGCCCTGGAAATGGGTAGGAAGAAAGACGTGGGAGGCAAAAGCAATCTCAAAAAAAATTAGCCGATGGAAGCAGAAGCGAAAGAAGCCCGAATCATACCCGTAAACGTCAATAATTTTGTACGGGCTGAAACCGACAGGTATTTCTTAAGCAAAGTAAAGCAGGGTGGTTTCGGAAAGTTGATCCATGAACGACAAATGACGGACGTTGATAAGCAAACGGTGGTACGCATGAACCGCGATACACTCTATTCTTCAGGCGTATTCGATCTTCAGGCTGGCCCGTTAAAAATTACGCTCCCGGATGCCGGTAAACGGTTTTTGTCCATGCAAATTATTTCCCAGGATCATTTCACCATTGAAGTAGTTTACAAACCGGGTTCCTATAATTATCCCCAAGAGAAAGTAGGCACGCGCTACGTTTTCATCGTTATCCGTACTTTGGCTAACCCTGAAAACCATGTTGATCTGGAAGCTGCCCATCAGGTTCAAAACGCTATTAAAGTTGAGCAAAAAAGTGCCGGTACTTTTGAAATTCCGGACTGGGATCTGGTTTCACAGGGTAAGATACGCGACGCCTTAGCCGTACTGGGTTCATTTGGAGAAATTCCTGACAAGTTTGGCACCCGGGAAGAAATTAATCCTGTGCATCATCTCATCGGAACAGCCATTGGCTGGGGCGGAAACCCGAATTATGCAGCTATGTATTTCAGCGTTTATCCGGATCAGAATGAACCCCTTAAAGCTTATACGTTAACCGTAAAAGAAGTGCCTGTAGATGGGTTCTGGTCGGTGAGTGTTTATAATAGCAAAGGCTTTTTCGAAAAAAATGACCTGAATGCTTATACTTTAAATAACCTTACTGCCAAACCAAACCCGGACGGATCTATCACCATTCGTTTCGGAAACTGTGAAATAGGAGCAGACAATTGCCTTCCTGTTATGCCAGGCTGGAACTACACGGTTCGCTTGTATCGGCCCCGCAAAGAACTTCTGGAAGGAATGTGGCAATTCCCGGAAATTCAACCGGTAGATTAAAATTCAGGGAACAGGATCGCATTGTAGCACTTCTGCCAAAATGCAAAGAAAATAAAAAAGGCAGCTCCATTTCTGAAGCTGCCTTTTTGTTTTTCTGCTAAAAACGCTACCGTTTTCCGTTAAAAAACTAAACCAGTTTCTTATAGCGGATCCGTTTCGGTTCTACATCGCCGAGGCGTTTCTTTTTGGCTTCTTCGTAGTCGGAGAAGTTACCTTCAAACCAAACTACCTGGCTTTCGCCTTCAAACGCCAAAATGTGGGTGGCAATACGGTCCAGGAACCAGCGGTCGTGGGAAATAACTACGGCGCAACCGGCAAAATCTTCCAGGGCATCTTCCAGCGCGCGGATCGCGTTCACGTCCAGGTCGTTGGTTGGCTCATCGAGTAAGAGTAAGTTAGCGCCTTGCTTTAAGGTCATGGCCAAGTGCACGCGGTTACGTTCCCCGCCGGAAAGTACGCCTACTTTTTTCTCCTGATCCGCTCCGGTAAAGTTGAATTTGCTTACGTACGCGCGGGAGTTGATCGGGCGGCCAGCTAAAAGCATATTTTCCGTTCCGCCGGAAATGGTTTCGAAAACCGATTTATTTGGATCGAGACTTTCGTGCTGCTGATCTACGTAGGCAACTTCTACGGTTGGGCCCACGGTAATGGTGCCGGCATCCGGTTTTTCGCGGCCGGTAATTAAACGGAACAAAGTAGATTTACCTGCGCCGTTGGGCCCGATAATTCCTACAATACCCGCCGGCGGCAGGTTGAATGTCAGGTTTTCGAAGAGCAGTTTATCGCCGAAAGATTTGGTCAGGTTTTCTACTTCAATTACCTGGTTACCCAAACGCGGACCGTTCGGGATAAACAGTTCTAATTTCTGTTCTTTTTCCTTCACGTCTTCGCTCACCATTTTCTCGTAGCTGCCCAAACGCGCTTTCGATTTTGCCTGACGCGCTTTCGGGCTCATGCGGGCCCACTCTAATTCGCGCGCTAAGGTTTTCTGGCGTTTACTTTCGGTTTTTTCTTCCTGCGCTAAACGGTTGCTTTTCTGCTCCAGCCAGCTCGAGTAATTGCCTTTCCACGGAATACCTTCACCTCTATCTAATTCTAAGATCCAGCCGGCCACGTTATCCAGGAAATAACGATCGTGGGTTACGGCAATTACGGTTCCTTTGTAGTTCTGCAAATGCTGCTCCAGCCACAACACGCTTTCTGCGTCTAAGTGGTTGGTAGGTTCATCTAAAAGCAAAACGTCCGGTTCCTGTAAAAGCAAACGGCACAAAGCTACGCGGCGTTTTTCTCCCCCGGAAAGGTTGCCAATTATAGCTTCAGAAGGCGGCGTGCGTAAGGCATCCATCGCGCGTTCCAGTTTGTTATCGAGTTCCCAGGCGCCTAAGTGATCCAGTTTTTCCTGCACTTCGCCTTGGCGCGCCAGCAACTTATCAAAGTCCGCATTTTCATAGCCGAAAGCTTCGTTTATCTGGTCGAATTCTTTCAGCAAAGCAACCGTTTCGGCCACGCCTTCTTCTATAATATCTTTTACCGTTTTGGTTGGGTCCAGCTGCGGCTCCTGCTCCAAATAACCCACGCTGTATTCTTTAGAAGAAGCTACTTCGCCCTGGTACTGCTTATCTACGCCGGCAATAATTTTCAGCAAAGAAGACTTACCCGAACCGTTCAGACCTAAAACGCCAATTTTAGCGCCGTAGAAAAAAGAAAGGTAAATGTTCTTAAGCACTTGTTTTTGAGGCGGGTAGATCTTGCTTACCCCGGCCATCGAAAAAATAATGGTTTCGTTGCTCATATTTTCGTTGTTCGTTTGTCGTTGTTCGTTATTCAGATCTTTGTCCCCCTTTGAAGGGGGGATGATTTTTACGTTATCAGTTCAAAAGAAATTTAGATAAATCTCCTGTCCTCCCCTTATCCCCTCCAAATGGAGACTTTCGCAATATGCGTTCAAAAAAACGCTATGCTTTCGGGCCTAAAAAGTCAACCTGTCCTTCTACTAATCATTAATCATTATTCATTAATCACTAGTTAAAAACGCTATGGTTTTCGGGTAAAAAACCCATTTAAAAGGCTCTGTGGTACATTTCCTGATGCCATTTTTATTTCAGAGTATCTAAAAACGGCAGCATTCGTATGCAAAAACCCGGCGCTATTTATTCCTCATACCCAAATAAAAGGCAAATATCGGAAATTATAATAGGCATTTGGTTATGAAAATAACCGGAAAATAATAATCTTGTAAAAATTTTATTCTAAACTATATAGCTATCCAGTAAATGGAAAACAACGATCTGTTGGAAGAAGCGAAAAAATTCGGCTTCGTCCGGGACAACCAGGTGTGGCTCAAGGCTTTCATGGATTATCCGGAAAGAAAAGTGGGCGAGGTTAAAGAGGTGGAAGATGAATCGCTGCAGTATTTTGCGCACCGGTTCACCCAGTTCCGCGAAAAAGTGGACGGCCTGATCAGCAAGATCAACGAGTCTGAAAACAAGGGTTCGTTCCTGATGAAAGTGCTGCACCTGAAAGAACAGATCGGCAAGTACGATGCACTCGGCGATTTCGAAGTGCTGCACAAAAAACTGAGCGACGCCGAAAATGAGATCAAAGCCGCCATCAGCCGCAACCGCGACAAAAACCTGAGCACCAAAATTGCCATGATCACCGAGGCTGAAGGCCTGCGGGAAAGCATTGACTGGAAACCAACCGCCGAACGCCTGAAAGAGCTGCGCCAGAACTGGATAAAAACCGGCCCGGTAGAAAAAGCGCTGAACGACGAAATTGAAGAGCGTTTCCGCACCGCGGTAGAGCATTTCTTCAATCGCAAAAAAGAATTCTTCGAAGATAAACACGCCATGCTGAACCGGACTTTGGATAAATACAAAGCCCTGATCGAGCAATCGGAAACGCTGAAGAATTCGGAAGATTTTGAAGGCACTACCAAAAAACTGAAAGACCTGCAAACCCAGTGGAAAGAAGTGGGCGGCGACCTGCCGCGCAAAATGTCTAACGAACTCTGGGCTAAATTCCGCGCCGCACATAACTATTTCTTCGAACGTCTGAAAAACCGCATTACCGAAACCAAGGTAGAGAGCAAAGACAAGTTCATGGAAGAAAACCTGAACAAGAAAAAGCAACTGGTGGTGGAAGCCGAAGCGCTGTTGAAACTGCAGAACATGCAGGAAGCCACTACCAAAGCCAAAGAACTACAGGCCGCCTGGAAAAAAGTGGGCCCGGCCAAAGGTGCTGAAAGCGATTATACCTGGGAGCGTTTCATGATTGCCTGCGATAAGGTATTTGAAATGAGCAGCCTGGAACATTACATGCGCAAAAAACCACTTCCGGCCGAAAAAAACACCCTTGCCGACCAGACCCACGCGCGCATAAACGCCCTGAAAGATTTTATTAAATACGATAAGCAGGAAATTGAAGTGCTGGAAGGCAACCTGGGTAAACTAAGCCCGATCCCGAACAACGAAACGTTCCGGACAATGCTGCAGGGTAAGATCCGCAATTTCAACCGGAAAATTACTACCAAAACCGAGCTGATCGATTTCCTGAAGCAACGCCTGAACCCTGAAACATCGGCGGCTAAAACCGAAGTTCCTAGTCCGGAAAATGCTTCTCAGAACGCTGCTAATTCTCCCGAATAATTCTAAATCTTAAAAAATAAGCCTTTTTCCGATTACACTTCTATGAAATTGAAATCTCTCTTAGCCGGAGCACTTTTAAGCTGCGGCTTTCTGTCGGCCAACGCCCAGACTGGCCCGTACCTTGGCATTGTATCTGGTTACAATTCTACCTGGGTTTTAGATCAGAAACTTTTTGACGATCCAAACTATGATAGCCGCTCAACCTGGAATTCTGCTCCTTTTGGCGCGGTTATCGGTTATAAAGTTAACCCAAGCTCCAGCTTCCAGATAGAGGTTTTTAAAAACAACATGGGTGCGGAATTCGACATTAAGGGAAGCGATACGTTTGCCGGCGAAAAGAAAACCGTAGGCGAAAAGCGGATAGAACTGAAATATACTTCTGTGCCGATCCTCTATAAATTTACTTCCGGCGAAAAAGTACGTTTCAATTTCCACTTCGGTCCGCAGTTCAATTTCTTAAGCGAAGGTTCGGAAGTAAACCAGATAAACGAACGCACCACTTTAAACGCCAACCTGAGCAGCACCGATTTTACGGCCGCCGATGTGGCACTGTATGGCGGAGCTCCTGCTTCAGCAATAGATGTTGAAATTCCAACCAAAAGCGTAGTGCTGGCTGCCGGAACATATAACCGCCCGGATAATATTACTTACGTAAGCGGCAAAAAGGAAAACTTCAATTCAACGGATATTGGTGCCGCTGTTGGTTTAGGTATGGAAGCTGATATTGTAAGCAATTTATACCTCAGCGCCAATCTGCGGTTTTACTACGGCTTTAAAGATATTCGGAGTGATAAATGGGTAGAAATGGAAGAAAGCCGTGGATACTACGATTCACGCAACAACGTAACCGGCGGTTTCCAAATTGGCCTGCATTACCGTTTCGATCTGTAAAAAACGCTATGCTTTTATGCTCAAAAAGTCCGGCCCGCAAGCCGGACTTTTTTATGCGGTAGTTTTGAAGGCCAAAACCATAGCGTTTCCTGCAAAAAATAAGTCGTTCGTAAACCATTTTACGCCATAGTAGTACCATAGGAATAATTCATTTCCAAAACCTAATTGCGTACAACTATGAAAAAATATTTACTTTTATTCAGTACATTTTGCTACAGTGCCCTCGGCTTTGCGCAGGCAGATTACACCCCAAGCACCACCAACCGGTTTGAAGTAGGCCTGAAAGCCGGCATTAATAACACCTGGATCGTAATAGATAACGAACTGCAGAATAACGAGCACCACAACCACCAGTTCATGATAAAACCGTTGGGCGGCGCTTCTGTTGGCCTTAAATTTACCGAAAGCGCCAGCATTATGCTCGAAGGTTTCTATTCCCGCCAGGGTGCCAAATTCGACCTGACCGATGGCAATGATGGCGGCAGCAAAATTGGCGAAAAGGAAATAAAACTTGATTATCTGGTGGTTCCTTTGCTCATTAAATACACCGGCGCCGGCGAAACCCGTTTTGCGTTCCAGATAGGCGGCCAGATGGCTTTCCTGCTCAGCGGTACCGAAGAAAACACTTTCGACAAGAGCGGCACCATAGAAAACAGCTACACCGGCGGTCCGCGCGCTTACACCCAGGGCACTTACTTATTAGCCACCACCGATGCCGACAAAGAAACTCCGGAAACCGGCAAATTCAACAAAAAAGATTTTAACGTGGTAGCCGATATTGGTATGGAACACGAGCTTTCAGAAAATTCTTATTTTTCATTAGGCCTGCGTCTGGCTTATGGCTTTAAAGATATTCGCGCCGAAGAAGTACAAGCCAGCCCGAACGACCTCGATAAATTTACGCTTCGATACAACGTAACGGGTGGCTTACACGCCGGAATCCACTGGTTTTTATAAAAAGCGGCGTTTTTTTCTACAACAACCTAACATTTGTAAACCTTTCTCCGTTGTGAGTTAAAAAAAATCGGCCGGCAGGTTATTTACGCCAATAGGTTGGTTTTTTCAAGGAAAATTTTATTTTTGCAAACCATTTTTAAACCCCGATATTCATTTAAACCGAATTACTATGTATTGGACACTGGAACTTGCCTCCTACCTGGAAGATGCGCCTTGGCCGGCCACAAAAGACGAGCTGATCGACTACTCAATTCGCTCCGGCGCCCCAATGGAAGTGGTAGAAAACCTGCAGGCCCTGGAAGACGATGGTCAGCCATATGAAAACATTGAAGAGATCTGGCCGGATTATCCTACCAAAGAAGACTTCATGTTCAACGAAGACGAATACTAATATTTTCAATTAGAAATTATGAATTAGAAATTAGGAATTGCTTTTTCTGAACAGTTTTCATTTCTAATTTCTAATTTTGAATTTCTAATTAAGAAAGCATTGATTTTAGAAGTAAAAGATCTGGTTGCGGGTTATGAGCAGAAGCTTATCCGCAACCTTTTTTTTTCTGTTCCCGAACCGGCGTTTGTTGCCATAATCGGCCATAACGGCTGCGGCAAAAGCACGTTCTTCAAAACCTTTATCCAGCAAATCGATTATTCCGGTTCTATCTCCATAAAAGGCCAGGATATAAAGAAAATCCCTAATCCGGCTGCGCAAGGAATTCTGGCTCATTTACCGCAAAAAAACGTGGTTACCTTCCCGGTAAAAGTAAAAGACCTGGTAGTAATGGGCGCATACCGCAAAAAAAGCTTCTTCGAAAATTACACCCAGGAAGATTACGAAACGGTACGCTTTTTACTCGAAAAACTCCAGATCAGCCACCTCGCCGAACGCAATTTCCCCGACCTGAGCGGCGGCGAACAACAAATGGTCTGGCTAGCCCAACTCATGCTTCAGGATGCTCAATTGTGTCTCTTGGACGAACCCACCCAACAGCTGGACGTGTACCATAAAAAGAAAGTGTTCAAACTTTTAGCCAGTTGGGTGCAGGAAAACCATAAAACCGTGCTCTGCATCACCCACGATCTGCACAACCTGCATTTCATGCCCGGCTACCTACTCAACCTCTCCAAACCAAACCCGCAATTAGAAATCATTTCAACAGAAACAGTAGCCCAAAACCGCGAATTCCTGGAAAGCGCGCCGTTTTAGAAATGGTTGAATTGTTGAATTCAGAATTAAATTCAACCACCCCAACCCCTCCTTGAAAAGGCGGGGAGCATTCGCTCTTCCAGACATCTGTGTCTGGAAGCAATCTGCCAGGGGACATCTGTGTCCCCGTATCCAACCACACGGACAAGGATGTCGGCAGCAGGTTTAGTTTCGGACAAAAATGTCCAAAACAGCAATTTTTTTTTAATTCAATCTCTTAAATTGACAGCATTGCCCCAAGCCCACCTTGATAAGGAGAGGAGCTTTGAATCCGTCAGCTAAAGCAGACGGCAATGAATTTTGTCTGAATCAGAATTAATAGAATTTTAGAATTTTCAGAATTCCTTATTTATCAAATATCCACGCATATCGCCAGCGCAGCGTATCCTGAAAATCACGTTATGAAAGAAACTAAAATAAAAGAAAGCTGACTACGAAGTCAACCGACACCAGTTTCTGTTCCAAAGACTTTGGAGGAATACGGTGCCTTCGCAGAAGGCAGGCCGCCTGAGGCCAGTTTGCCTCCAAAGGCTTTGGAGCAGAAACGAAGCCTCCCGGCTTGAGGGAGAAAGCTAACGATGAAAGAAAAAAGTTATTAATTTATAGCTGAAGCCAGCTATAAAAAACGGTATCATTTCAGGCTTAAAAAGTCAATAGTAAACAAACTACCAACTTGATGAGATCTCTCCTGACGTCGAGATGACGAATAAAAAACGCTATGCTTTCGACCCCAAAAACCATGAAAAAGAAAAAGCCAGCCTTCACAGACTAGCTTTCCCATTAAACATTAATCCTTATTCAAACTCGCCATATCAATCACAAACCGATACCGCACATCACTCTTCAAAGTCCGTTCATAAGCTTCATTAATTTTCTGGATCGGAATCACCTCTACATCACTCATAATGTTGTGCTCGGCGCAGTAATCCAGCATATCCTGGGTTTCTTTAATTCCCCCAATCATAGAACCTACCAGACGTTTGCGTTTGGAAATGAGGTTGAAAGCAGCTACCGGTGTTGGTTCTGGCGGCGCACCGAGAAGCACCATGGTTCCGTCGCGTTTCAGCATGCTTAGGTACAGATTATAATCGTGCGGCGCCGAAACGGTATCGATAATAAAATGAAACGTATTCTTCAGTTTTTTAACCTGCTCCGGATCTTTGGTTACCGCAAAATTATGGGCACCTAAATCAAACGCATCTTTTTCTTTGCTTGGCGAAGTGCTCAGTACCGTTACATCAGCACCCAAAGAAGCAGCCAGTTTTACGGCCATGTGGCCCAGACCACCCAAACCGACAACAGCAACTTTATGGCCTTTACCCATTTTCCAGTGCATGATCGGCGAATAAGTAGTAATGCCGGCGCAGAGCAACGGAGCTACGCGTTTCGGATCGAGCTTTTCGGAAACTTTTAAAGTGTAATTTTCATCTACCACAATTTGCGAAGAATAACCACCGTACGTAACCGTTTTGTTGTCCATTTCCAGGCTGTTGTAGGTGCCTACGTTGTGGACTTCACAATACTGCTCCAGACCTTCCTTACAGCTTTCGCAGGTGCGGCACGAATCTACGAAGCAGCCCACACCTGCCAGATCGCCTACTTTGAATTTGGTAACTGCGCTACCTACTTTGCTGATCTTGCCTACAATTTCGTGGCCGGGAACCATGGGGTAAATAGAGCCACCCCACTCATTTCGCGCCTGGTGAATATCGGAATGGCAAACACCGCAATATAAAATATCGATGAGCACATCGTGTTCACCTACTTCTCGGCGCTCGAAGCTGAAGGGTTTCAGGTCTTCGGTAGCACTGGGCGCAGCATATCCTTTGGTTGGTATCATAGTTTTTTCAGGGTTTTAAGTATCGTTTAGAATATTGAAGTTCCGGAAATTTCCGGAGTTTCGGAAAAGAAAGATACCGGTTTGCATTGAATTAGGTTGCTTCGAAATGTAAAACTGTGGTTTTAACGTTCCCAGCTTTAAATGCATGTTTCAGAAACCTCTCATCCCGCAAGTTTAGCGCAGCGCAATTTGTGGGCTTCCATTTGGTCAGTTTGCAACTGGCCTTGCCTGTAAGGCAAACACAAAGCCAGCTATAAAACGATATGCTTTCGAAGCAAAAAAGTCGCAATGCTTCCGCAATTTATAAACTTGCTAACATTAAAAGTCACAAGTTACGGCTGTGCCTAAACTTGCGACATGAAAATAAAAAAGCCGCTCCGAAAACTTCAGAACGGCTTTTACTTTTTACCTTCAAAACGATATCATTTTGAAGGTAAAAACTAGAATTTCGTGATCGCGTCGCTCAGGTCGTAAACCGGCTGATCTTTCACTTCCTGCTGAATAATGCTGGCGCCGGCCGCCGAACGATAACCGCCTGCGCAATGCACCATAATTGGTTTATCGGTCGGAATTTCGTTGGCGCGCTCGCGAAGTTCAGGCAGTGGAATAGCAATGGCGTTCGGGAAGATCTGGCGCGTTTTTACTTCGCCGGTGTTCCGGATATCTACAATGGTAAAACTGTCCGGGTTTTGTTCGAAAGCGCTCAGATCAGTTTCCGGGGAAGTTTCTTCGCCAATTTCTTTTGCTACGATTCCGCCTTTCAGGTTCAGTTCGTACCCAATTTTGGCTGCCTTGGCAATGAGTTTTTCCAGCGTTTCGGCGGTTTCGGCAATAATGTAAAACTGCTCTTCCGGACCAACGATCGAACCAAGCCAGGTTTCAAATTTCAGGCCGTCCATTAAATTAATAGCGCCCGGCAAATGACCTTTCCGGAAGCAGGTCTGAGGCCGCGCATCAATAATAAGGCAATTCTTTTCGAAATCGCAATCCGCTTCGTAACGCGGCACTTCTCTTACGCTCGGTTTATAATCCGGGGCGCCTTTTTTGTTCAGTTCCACATCGTAACCAAAGTATTTCGGCACAAATGGCTGGTCTGAGGTCAGGAATTTTACGAATTGTTCTTCGGTCATTTCCTGCAAGGCGGAGTTACTCAGTTTTTCGGCGCCGATGGTGCTTACGTTGGCGCTGCTTAAACCTTTTCCGCAAAGTGAACCGGCGCCGTGGCTTGGATAAACCAATACATCATCGGGCAGTTTCATCAGTTTTTCGCGGGTGCTGTGGTACATCTGGCGAGCCAGATCATCGCGTTTGGCGGTTAAATTACCCACGTTTTCGCGCAGATCCGGGCGGCCTACATCGCCAATAAACAGCGTATCGCCGGTAAAAGCAGCAACTTCTTTCTGGTTTTCGTCTTTTAATAAAACGGTGATGCTGTCGGGCGAGTGGCCGGGCGTATTGATGGCGTGCAGCGTAACTTTTCCGATCTGGAAGAAATCGCCGTCGTCGAAAGTTTCGTGCTCGTATGTTGCGCCTAAAAGTTTGCTCACGTAAATTTTCGCTTCTTTTCCGGTGGCAATTTCCAGGTGCGAGCTCACAAAATCGGCGTGCGGGTGCGTTTCTATTACGGCTACAATGCGGGCATCGTGTACCAGCGCAAACTCGTAATACGGCTGCGGATCGCGGGCCGGGTCTACCAGCGCAATTTCGCCTTCACTCAGAATGGCGTAAGAATAATGGGCCAGCCCTTTGTCTTCGAACTGGTGTATTTTAAAGCATGGATTCTCCATAAATTTCGGGATTGATGTAAGCAATCTTATTTAAGAATGCGGTAAAGTTCGGCATAAACCCCGGAAATCCGATACTTTTTTCCGGAAAAACGCTACCGTTTTCAGCCGAAAAGCTTATCCATTAAACCCTTCTTTTGTTCTGCTTTGTAACCGGCCATCTGCACCATTTCCACCACGTTTTCGGCTTCTACGTTATCGCCTTCCACGGTTAAAATTTTCTCCGGATCGTTGGTATTTACGTTCCAGCCCTGCACATTTTTAATTTTATCGAGGAAAGGTTTGGCCGTGGCCAGGCAGTTGCCGCAGTTAATATTGGTTTTGAATTTCAGGGTTTTCATACGAAAAATGATAGCGTTTTAAGGAAAGTAAGTTATACGTTTGAATTTAAAACTACGCTATGGCCGCAATTTTTTATCTTTGAACATGAACCGAATATTTTACGGCTTGTTTTTGCTGCTGCTGATTTGCGGTTGCCGCGAAAAACTTACTCCCGAAGATCAGAAAAAGCTGCGCCACGAACTGGAAGCCGAAGTTCCGAAAGCCAACGTGCGCGCATTTTTAACTGAATACGGCAAGAAAAATCCCGAAACCGAAGTGCTCATTTCTACCAGCCTCGGCAAAATGAAGGTGAAACTCTATGAAGATACGCCGCTGCACCGCGCCAATTTCATACGGCTGGTGAAAGGCGGCTACTACGATAATACCGTTTTCTACCGGATTCTGCGCGGTTTCATGATCCAGGGCGGCCACGCCAACGAACTCGACAATACGCCCGACCAATACACCGTTCCCGCCGAAATTCACCGCCATCATTTCCACAAAAAAGGCGCTTTAGCCATGGCCCGTTACGACGACAATATAAACCCCAACCGCGAATCTTCCGGCCATAATTTTTACATCGTGCAGGGCGTACCCGTCAGCATTCCCGAGTTGGAAGACATTGCTGAACAAAAGAAATTAACCTTAACCGAAGAGCAGAAAAAACTTTACCCCAAAGTTGGAGGCGCGCCCACGCTAGACGAACAATACACCGTTTTCGGCGAAGTAACCGAAGGCCTGAAAGTGCTCGATAAAATTGCCAATTACCCCGTAAACCCCGAAGACCGCCCCATAAAACCGATCTACGTTACCATGAAAGTTTTGAGATAGAGGAAGATAAAAGAAGAATGACTTTTTTCGGCCGAAGGCATAGCGTTTTCAATGTACATTTGCGAAGCAAGTCCCCCTTTGGAGGGGGTTGGGGGAGGATTTTTACATTATTCGATTTTTACATTAGTTGATCAGGAATGCGTAGGTCCTCCCCCAACCCCCTCCAAAGGGGGACGAAAAACCGACTTTTTCAGGCAAAAACCCTATCGTTTTCCTAGCCGAAAATAGCACATTAAAAACATTAGCACATTAACCAAATGAACCGTATTACCGAACTTTTCAAGATAGAATTCCCCATTATTCAGGCTGGTATGATCTGGTGCAGCGGCTGGGAACTGGCCAGTGCCGTGAGCAACGCCGGTGGACTAGGTTTGATCGGGGCAGGCTCCATGTACCCGGATATTCTGCGCACGCACATCCAGAAATGCAAAGCCGCTACCTCCAAACCATTTGGCGTAAACGTACCGCTTTTGTACCCGGATATTGACCAGCTCATGCAGATCATTCTGGAAGAAAAAGTGCCGGTAGTGTTCACTTCCGCCGGAAACCCGAAAACCTGGACGAAGACCTTGAAAGATGCCGGCATAACGGTGGGACACGTGGTAAGCAACGTAAAATTTGCCCTGAAATGCGAAGAAGCCGGCGTAGATGCCATTGTAGCCGAAGGGTTTGAAGCCGGTGGCCACAACGGCCGCGAAGAAACCACTACCTTCACCTTAATTCCGCTGGTGCGTGAAGCCGTAAAACTGCCTTTAATTGCTGCCGGCGGCATTGGAACCGGTCGCGGGATTTTTGGAGCTATGGCTCTGGGAGCTGATGGCGTGCAGGTTGGTAGCCGGTTTGTGGCTTCGGAAGAATCTTCGGCGCACCCGAACTTTAAAGCCAAAGTGGTAGAAGCGAAAGAAGGCGATACCGAACTGAGTTTAAAGCAACTTACGCCAGTACGTTTGCTCAAAAATAAATTCTACCACGAAGTAAAAGCTGCTGAAATGCGCGGCGCTTCATCCGAAGAATTAGCCCAGCTTTTAGGTTCACGGCGCTCTAAAAAAGGCATGTTTGAAGGCGATCTGGAAGAAGGCGAACTGGAAATTGGACAAGTGGCAGCAGCCGTAAAAAAGATCCAGCCTGCCGGCGAAATTGTGCGCGAAATGTGGCAGGAGTTTTTAGCTGCGCGGGAAGATTTTTGTAAGGTTATGTTTTAAATCACACTTCAACCCAAAGAAAAAGCCCGCTTTTGCCTTATGCGAATCGGGCTTTTTTTATATCAGACCATTATTTCGGGCAGGTATTTATAATTTGGCGCGTTCATTCAGCAACATATCCAGCATTTGGATCATTTCTTCTTCATTATCGGCAGTACGGCTTTCCAGCAGGCGGCCATTATGGTATATGGTTACAATGGGCGCCCTTTTGTTTATAATAAAATTTTTGGCTACCGGGTTATTATCGGCGTTTATGCGCAGAAAAACAATATCATGGTACTTCGGATTGTCTGAAAGATTTTCATATACCGGCACCAACTTCAAACAGGGCTCTCCGCATTCATCGGTGTGATACTTTAGAATTACGCAGGCGTTTTTGGCGGTTTCTACCAGCAATTCAACATCGTTGGTTTGTTTAACAGGCATATAGGCAAGTTTGAAGTAAGATTGAGATTTTAATACATTCAACGCCATTTATTCTAAATACAAAGCCCGCAGTTTTGTATTTAGGCATAAAGGCAGGAAAAAGTATTTGTACCAAGCCTTTACGTATAAATGAGAATTATGCTGAAAAAGAAACCAATAACTTTTAGAAATGTTTAACGTTTGGCTCTGAATTTTAAAATATTATTGTTGCAATATTTACGTTCTCACTTATAAAACGGTAGGGTTTGTGCCTTAAAAACTAAGAAAGAAACCGCTACCAAAAGCCATTGCAACCGCCTTAAACTAATAAAACTGAATGGTAAATTTCTAAAACTTCCGCAGCATTTTCCGGAATTCCTTCTCCGAATTAACCGAGCCGCATTTTATCATTTCGCCGTTTTTATAAATGGCTACAAAAGGTACTTCGCGTTGTTTTACCAGATTTTCGGCAATAGAACCGGGCTGCGCCTGCATCAAACCGAAGCTTATTTTCTCCAATTCCGTTTCTTCAGAAATTTCTTCAAAAAGCGGCAACAGTTCTTCGCAGCCTTCGCAATCGGTTTCCAGAAAATAAGTAATTACGGCTTGCTCATTTTGCTCGAAGAAAGCGTTCAGTTCGGCTTCGGTATTTATCAGGTTCATAAGTTCAGGTTCTGAAGAAGTAAAACTAACAAAAAAGCCCCGCAATGTTGCAGGGCTTTCTTTTTAAAAACGGTATGGTTTCAGCAAGAAAAAGTCTTCAATCTTTGGTCTTGCGTCTCAGATCTTAGAAACTGTTTTAAAAGCCATTAGCAACGTTTAAGCATTACTGAGATCATTGCTATATATACCATCGATTGGCTGTTCATTCTGTTCTTCTCATAATCTTTATTCAGACGCCTTGCATGCAGCATCCAGGCAAATGTTCTTTCTACCACCCATCTCCAGGGTAATACCTTAAACCCTTTCTGATCATCGTTTCTTAAAACCACCTGCCAGCACCAGCCCCACAGCTTTTTTACAAACCCTTTCAGGTCA